>JAJDZX010000095.1 GCA_022824395.1 Alphaproteobacteria bacterium | reverse complement strand
CCCGTTCCTCCTCAACGCCTCATACGACCAAACCGACATCGCCGTGCCATGGCTCGGAAACCGACGGCTCCGGATCAGCTTCCTGTGAGCGGTCAACGCTCGATTCACATCAATGCCGGCCGTTGGGATTCGAGGCTAGCGCTCTCGGATACCCGTGTCGTCGCCATTGTGGGACCGCGCCAGTCTGGCAAGACGACGCTCGCCCGCCGCATCGCCGATGACGATGGTCGTGCGTTTGTCTCGCTGGACGACGACCAGTTCAGACGCTTTGCCAGGGAGGATCCGGCGGGCCTCGTACGGAGCCTGCAAAGTGCGGTGATCGATGAAATTCAGCGCGCTCCCGACCTGATTCTGACGCTCAAGAGAGAAGTCGACGAGCGTCCTGATCCCGGACGCTACCTGATCACAGGCTCGGTCGATCTGTTCAAGGGATTGATCTCGCCGGATTCGCTGGCCGGCCGCGTCGAGACCGTTGAGCTACTGCCGTTCTCTCAAGCCGAAATCACCGGTGCCGCGTCGCCTCGGTTCCTCGACCGGGCTTTCGCCGGCGACTTTCCGGCCATTCGGGAGACGGGACCGACGACCAACCTGATCGAACGGGTCGTTTCGGGCGGTTATCCGGCGGCGCTTGCCCGCCCCGCCCCGGCGCGGCGCCGTTCCTGGTTGCGCGCCTATGCACGTGCGCTTGCCGAACGCGATGTCTCCGATATCGCTCCTGTCGACAAGCGCGGCGAAATGGTTCGCCTCATCGACCTCGCAGCCGTGTCGGCAGGCCAGCTGCTCAACAGGTCCGGCCTTGGCGCACGCCTCGGCGTCGACGGCAAGACCGTGGATCGCTGGCTCGTCCTGCTGGAGCACATGTTCTTGCTCCGTCGCGTCGGTGCCTGGCACAGTAGCCGATTGAAGCGGCTGGTCAGGACGCCGAAGCTGCAGTTCCTGGATTCTGGTCTGCTTGCCGCGCTGCAGCGAACGGACGCCGCTGACATTGCGCGGGACCGTCAGAAGCTGGGATCGCTTCTAGAGAGTTTCGTATACGGAGAGATCGCCAAGGCCATCGCTCTTTCGGACGACATGACGAGCGTCAGCCACTACCGCGACAAGGACGGCGTCGAGGTGGACATGGTCCTGGAGCGTTCACCGGGAGCGATTGTCGGGATCGAAGTCAAAGCCGCGGCGACAACGCACCCCCGAGACTTCAGAGGACTGCGACGCCTCAAGGAGGCCGCGGGCGACAGATTCGCCTGCGGCATTGCCCTTCACGATGGCGAGCGCATTCTGCAAACGGCTCCGGGACTGTTTGCAATGCCGGTCAGGATGCTCTGGGAGGCCTGAAAGTGGGCTTGAAACCGTCTGACAACACAATGGGGACAGCGTGCGGCGGTGCGCCGCCAGTACATCGGCAACAGCACACGGATTCACGGCTACCGTGGGCTGAAAATGGTGCTGCTGGGGAACCGGAGCGGGGTGTACGCCGCGCCAACGTGACACTTTCGATTGGCTGTGGTGACAGAACTTCCGATACCCGTCGTCGTCCTGGCGCCGGTGCTTCGGCCGAACGCGACAAGGTTGCGGGCTTCAGCAAACGAAATAACGGCGTGCAGCGGACCTTCGGTGTCGGCCATTGGATAGGGGCAAACGCATCCCTGACCTGCTCCCCTCACATCTACCAAGGACAAACGGTGACTCTGCCGGATTTCACCTTGTCAGTTCCTTTCCTTTGCCCCGCGCGGTGTTCGCGGCTGTTGGCCGCACCTTGGGAATGATGGAGATTCTGGCGGGTAGCGTGGCTGCCCCTACAATCCGACTCAAATTCCGCGTGGGTCCAGCCGGAACCCGGAGCGAGGATGCCAAGCGATGAATACGAAACCGTACGGCGTCGGCTTTGTGGGAATGGGGCGGATCTCCGATCTGCACGCCATTGAATATTTGCAGAATCCCCACGCAAGGATCGTGGCGCTCTGTGATCGGGATGTCGGACTTGCCCGCCGGCGTAAGTCCAAATGGAGAGTGGACGATGCGCGCATTACCGACGACATCGACGAATTGCTTGCCGACCCGGCGGTGGATCTCGTCGAGATATTGCTGCCCCATCACCTGCATCTCTCCGCGGCCGAGAAGGCGATCCAGGCCGGGAAAATCGTCTCGCTTCAGAAGCCGATGTGCGTGTCCATGGAGGAGGCCGACCGGCTGGTGGCCGCGGCCGAGCTTTCCAACCAACCATTCAAGGTGTTCGAGAACTTCGTCTTTTTCCCGCCCGTGATCCGGGCGAAGCAGCTGATTGACGAAGGGGCGGTGGGGCGGCCGCTGGCGATCCGCCTGAAGAGCAACAAGGGGTCGAACCGCACCGCCTGGGAGGTGCCGAAGCCGACGCGCGCGTGGCGTCAGGATCGAAGCAGCGCGGGCGGCGGCCCATTGGTGTTCGACGACGGACACCACAAGTTCGCTCTGGCCTGGCACTTCATGGGCAACGCAGAGGAAGTGCACGCGTTCATCGGCAAGACGACCTATCCCGACGGATCGTACGTGGACGCACCGTCGATCGTTTCGTTTCGGTTCCCGGGGAACCGGGTCGGAAGCCTGGAACTGGTTGATTCCCCCGAGCTGGAAGTCACGACAAGGCACTACGCGCAGGACGATAAAGTGGAGATCACGGGCACCGAAGGCGTGCTCTGGATCAACGTCGGCCACGGCCGCCTGGGCGATCCGGCTCCGGTGGCGCTCTATCGCGACGGGACGGTGACGACGTACCACGACATGAAGACTGGGTGGGAGGAGAGCTTCGTGCTGTCAACCCGCCACTATCTGGACGCGCTCAGGAACGGTGGTGCGCCGGTCCTGACGGCCGAGGAGGGCCGGCAGGTGCTGCGGTTTGCGCTGGCCGCCGAGGAGTCGGCGCGAACCGGCCGCACGGTGCGAGTCCTGGCCGCCTAGGTCCGGAGCGCGACACCCATGGAGACACTGTCGACGACGATTCCTTCCGGCGAGGAGGAGCGTGCGGCGTGGTTGGCCGATGCCGGCGGGCTCGAAACGGCCATTCGCGACGGCCTCCTCTCGGCGCCGGTTTCGTTGCCGCTGGCCGAAGCCCTGGTGCTCGGCCTCATGCGACAGGGGGTCACCAAGTATCTCGCCGTTTTCGGACACGGTTCCACGACCATCGGCGAGATTCTGCGCGTCTATTCAAAGCATGGACTGGTGCGGTGCTGGCAGTTCCGCAACGAGGTCGAGATGGCCCACGCGGCCACGGCCCTCCGCTGGATCTATGGGGAGGCGTCGGCGGTGGTCACGTCGATCGGGCCGGGCGCCTTGCAGGCGATGGCGGGGTCCCTCGCGAGCGCTTCCAACGGCGTCGGGGTCTACCACCTGTACGGGGACGAAACCACCCACGGTGAAGGCTACAACATGCAGCAGGTCCCCAAGCCCGTGCAGGGCCTGTTCGGCCAGATCACGTCCCTGATGGGCCAGTCCTATACGTTGCACAGTCCCGGGGCGTTGCGGGCAGCGCTCCGGCGCGGCGCCATGACCGTCTTTCATCCGTGGCGCCCGGGCCCGTTCTACATCAACCTTCCGCTCAACACGCAGCCGCGGGAAACCCGGCTCCGGCTCGACGCGCTGCCAGAACCGCCACAGTTCACGGCCGCCGTCCCGGGCACCGACGACGGTCTGGCAGAGGCAGCCCGCCTGATCGCGGAATCCAGGCGCGTGGCCATCAAGGCCGGGGGCGGCGCGTGTTCGTGTGCAGCGGCCGTCCGGGAATTCGCCGAGCGCGCCGGCGCTGTCGTGGTACTGGGGCCCGGTTCGACGGGCGTGCTGCCGGATGCCCATCCGCAGAACATGCACGTGGGCGGTTCCAAGGGATCGATCAGCGGCAACTACGCCATGGACGAGGCTGCACTCCTGGTGGTGATCGGGAGCCGCGCGGTGTGCCAGAGCGATTGCTCGGGCATCGGCTGGCCGAACGTGCGAGACGTCATCAACATCAACGCCGATCCAACGGACGTCCAGCACTACAACCGGACGACGGCGCTCTGCGGAGATGCCGGGCAGGTACTCCGGCGCCTGCACGCGCGCATCGTCCGTGACTATCCGGGATGCGCGGAAGGGAAGGCGGGCTGGCTGAAGGCGTGCGCCGAGAAGAAGGCGGCGTGGCGGACGTTCAAGACCGCGCGATTCAGTGCCGAGCTGCCGCCGGATCCGGTGTGGGGACGGCGCGTGCTGTCCCAGCCGCAGGCGATCAAGATCGCTTCCGATTTCTGCAAGGAACGCGACGCGCTCAAGCTGTTCGACGCCGGGGACGTGCAGGCGAACGGCTTCCAGATCGTCGAGGACGACAAGCCGTTCGAGACCTTCACGGAAGCGGGAGCGTCGTACATGGGGTTCGCAGTATCGGCCTTGCTGGCAGGCGCCATCGCGGATCGGGGTCGCTACGCGATGGCGTTCACCGGGGATGGATCGTTCATGATGAACCCGCAGATCCTCGTCGATGGCGTCGAGCACCGCGTGCACGGCACCATCCTTCTGCTCGACAATCGCCGGATGTCAGCGATCAGCGAACTGCAGGTCGCGCAGTACGGCGAAGCGTTTCGCACATCCGACGCCGTTGCCGTTGACTATGTGCAGATGGCTGCGTCGATCGATGGGGTGATGGCCCTGTATGGCGGTGATGACGGCGAAGCTCTGAAGGCGGCGCTGCGCGCGGCCCACGCACATGAGGGGCTGAGCCTGGTGCACGTTCCGGTCTACTACGGGCCGGATGCCGCTGGCGGCATGGGCGCCTATGGACGATGGAACGTGGGGAGCTGGTGCGAGGAGATGGAGCGCGACTACGAACAAACGCTGATCTGATACGCGCACACAGCGCTCATGATCATTTGCGCTCAGAAAACAAACAGGGATCCGCTGACAACAAAAGGAGCCCCCGCCGCCCGAAGCACGGCGGGGGCCATCACTGCTGACGACAGATCGAGGTTTACGTGCTTACCACTTGTACTGCCAGCGAACACCGTGCACCCAAAAGTCGTCGGTCACGGAGTCATCTTCGCCGTAGGTGCCGCTGGTGGCCTCGTCCAGGCCCACGCGAATCGTGTTGAACATGATGCGCGTGTTGCCGTTGAGATACCAGTTCACACCGAGGGTGACGTTCGACTGCTTCCCGTAGTGTGACGGAGTCGACGTGTCGGTACCGAGGTCCATGACGCTGTAACGAGCAGCAAGTTCAATCACGCCAGGCCCCTTTCCGGGGAACGGGTTCTTGACCTTTGGCCCGGACCAGGCGCCCTTCTTCATGTTGTAGCGCTTGGCACCACCGATCACGTAACCGGCCTGCACGTAGTACCCGTCGGCTTCCACATCCGGACCCGATGACTTCTCGAACGTACCGCTGATGTACTCGGCCTGGGCCCAGAACGGACCGTTCAAGTAGGCCAACTCAAGGCCGTAGTGGACCATGGCATCGAGATCACTGTTCTCCTTGTCACCGTACAAGAGCTTGTAATCTGCAACGTTGAGTTCAGTCCGGTAACCCCATCGGGCATCACCGACCGGCCCGCCGGACCGATCCATCCAGCCGCCGAGGTGCAGCGCGGACGTCTTGGTCTTGATCGGCGCGTAGACCGCGCGAACAGTGAAGCCCATGTCCTCAGCACCGCCGTCAATGCCGTACGTCTTGGTGTCACCACGTGCGTGCACGGCAGCCTCGATGAGGCTCTGCGCGCCATACACCCAGATTTGCGCGTTGACGGCCTTCGGACCAAGAGTTTTGTCGGTGAACATGTCGACCGGCAGCGAGCGCTCAATGAAGCTGATGTCGTTCGAGGAGGTGCTCTCTTCAAACGTGACTGGAATCTTCATCTTCCCGAAGCCGATCTTGATCATTTTCGACGGCGAGTAATAGATCGCGGCTTCGTCGATTTCGGCTTCGTTGTTGTCATCGGCTGAGCCGCCGACATCGATGGTCAAGTTGTAGGAAAACCCGCCGGACTTGCCTTTCACGCCAAGTCGGCCACGACGCAGGTTGGTCCCAGTGTCGAAGTTCTCGCCCTCGAACTGGTCGGACGGGTAGATACCCACATCCCAGTGCAGGCGTCCGGTGAGCGCAACCGACTTGCCGCCCTTCGAAATCGAGAGCCCGGGGCCGACCTTGATCTTCGGTTCGTCACTCTTGTCGGCCTGTGCTGCTGCCTGAGCCGCCTGCTGGGCCTCGAGGCCCTTCAGCTGGATCTGCAGGTTCTGTATGGCTTCCTTGAGTGTTTGGATCTCGGCGTTTTGCTCCGCCTCGGTGGCTTGTGCCAAGGCGGGGCTGGCGGCCACGAGGCCGACCATCAGCGCGGCGGCGGCCGCAGTTGCACGTAGCGTGCGGTTCATCGAAGAACCCTCCCAGTAATTCAGGGTGGTAGTGGGCTATCGCCCCGTAACGCGGTGAAGGCGGCGGTCACGGTGCGCCGGTGCCCGCGCGGAAACCTGCCGGTGGTTTGTTGCGGTTCCTTTACAGCAGCGTGACGATTGCGGGTTGGAGCTCGAACGCTTCGTTCCAAGTTGTTGAAACGGTGTCCGAAACAAAGGAGCCCTTCAATGGTGACGCATTTGGAACTGGCTGTGGCATTTCCGCCACGGTCGAAGGTAGGGGCGCCGGGGCAGCGCTTTGTTCCGCGGCCGGGCAGCCCGTCCGAATTCCGCACATTTCTGGCTTCTTAGGTCGCTCGGTGGCAGGCTAGCGAGGCAACGACGAGCCCGAGGGCCACCACATGCGGCTGATGTCATCTGGGCCGGCGTTACCCCCGGAAATCCTGACGGTGGACCAGATGGCGGCCGCCGATCGCTCCGCCATTCGATCGGGCACGCCCGGCATCGTGCTGATGGAAAATGCCGGGCGGGCGGTCGCGGAGGCCGTGCACCAGCGCTGTCCCAGCGGTCCGGTCGCGGTCCTGGCCGGGCCGGGCAACAACGGCGGCGACGGATTCGTGGCAGCCCGGCATCTCGCACGCCACGGACGGGACGTCCGCCTTGCGCTCCTCGGGGCCAGCGAAGCCGTTACCGGTGACGCAGCCATGGCTGCAGCCCGCTGGACGGGCGGGATCCATGCCTGGGAACCGGAGTTCATCGACGGGGCGGCGATCGTCGTGGATGCGGTATTCGGTGCCGGGTTGTCGCGGCCGCTGCCGGCCAGCGTCGTATCCATGTTCGACGCGGCGCGGTACCTGCCTTGCATCGCCGTGGATCTGCCGAGCGGGGTCGCGGGCGACACCGGCGAGGCATTCAGGGGCGTACTCCCGGCCCAGGCCACCGTCACGTTTCACCGGCTGAAACCGGCGCACGTCCTCTTTCCGGGTCGCGCCCTTGCCGGCGAGATCGTGCTCGCCGATATCGGCATCCCCGGGGACACCGCCACGGGAACGGCTCTGCTCAACGGCCCAGGACTCTGGCGAGGGCAGTTGCGGCAGCCCGATTGGCGCAGCCACAAGTATCAGCGCGGTCACGCGGTGGTGGTCGCCGGCCCGCCGGAGCGCGCCGGCGCCGCCCGGCTTGCGGCACATGCGGCATTGCGCGCGGGGGCAGGACTGGTGACGTTGGCGGCACCAAGCGATGCGCTCGCCGCCTACATCGGAGACCCGAAGGCCGTGATGGTGGCGCCTGCCGCCGAGCCCGAAGGTTTGCGGGGGCTGATTGCGGATTCAAAGGTCCGGGCGGCCGTGTTGGGACCTGGCAATGGTGTGGGGCCTGTGACCCGAACGCGCGTGGCCGTTGCCGCGGAGGCGGGTCTGCGGCTCGTTCTGGATGCGGACGCGCTCAGCAGCTTTGCCGGTGATGTAACTGCCCTGGCAGCGCTCTGCCGGACTGCGGAGGCGGCTGTGTTGACGCCGCACGACGGAGAATTCCGGAGGCTGTTTTCCGATCTTGAAGGAGATCGCCTGGCCCGAGCCCGTGCGGCAGCCGTTCGAACCGGGGCCGTCGTGGTCAGCAAGGGGCCGGATACGGTGGTGGCCGGGACGGACGGACAAGCCATTGTAAACGCGAACGCTCCTGCGGAGCTGGCAACGGCGGGTTCCGGCGATGTGCTGGCCGGAATCATCGGGGGTTTGCTGACATCGGGCATGGAGCCGATGGCCGCGGCGGCCGCGGGCGTCTGGCTGCACGGTGAAGCGGCGAGAGGGTACGGTGCCGGCCTCATCGCCGACGATTTGCTGAAACGTCTTCCTTCTGCTCTCCAGACGGCCGGGACTTGACTGACCATGCGGCGGATCGGAGTGGCAGCCCTGCGTTATCTCCCGTCGGTTACGGCTTTGTGAAAAATTGACTTCGCTTATGTGACTTGACGGGTTCGATCAACATGGACACTCTGCACGGTGACGGGCTCTACGAAACTAAACTTGGGGTATTTCCGACCATGAGTTCACTTTTGCGTTCGGTTCATCTGGTAGGTGGACCGGCGTTGGGGGCGATCGTGCTTGTCATGGTTGTGTCCGGCACCACACCCGCACTCGCGCAAGAAACCCTGCCGGAAGTGGAGGTCATCGGCGTGACCCCCATGCCGGGCACAGGCGTGGCTAGGGACCGGGTACCCCTGACCGTGCAAACTATCACCGGTGACGACATCGATGCGCTTCAGCCGCGCAACCTGACCGACCTTGCGGAACAGTCGCTCCGAGGCGTCAGCGTGACGGATGTCCAGAACAGCCCGTACCAGCAGAATCTTACGTACCGCGGCTTCACGCTCTCACCGTTGCTCGGAGAGGCGCAGGGGCTTGCCGTGTACATGAACGGTGTCCGCATCAACGAAAGCTTCGGCGACACCATGCAGTGGGATCTGGTGCCGGAAGCTGCCATTCGGCGCCTCGATCTCGTGGGCGGTAACCCTGCGTACGGACTGAACGCGCTGGGCGGCGCGTTGTCGCTCCAGACGCACACGGGGCTGTCGTTCAGTGGGTCGGAGCTCGAGATCAAGGGCGGCTCCCACGGCCGACTCGACACCGCGGTCCAGGCCGGGGGCAAGCTCGATGCCACCGGGATTTACGTCGCCGCTGAGCGCGGCGAAGAGGACGGCTGGCGTGACAACAGCGACAGCAGCATTCTCCGGGTATACGGCGATGCGACGCATGTGTTTGAGCGCGGCTCCCTCGGTTTCAGCGCATTGTTTGCCCGGACGGAGCTCACCGGGAACGGTGCAACGCCGGAGGACTTGCTCGAAGTACGCCGCGAATCAGTGTTCACGTATCCCGATATCACCGAAAACGACCTCAGCATGGTGACGATCCGCGGGGATTTCGAGATCTCTGACACCATGCGGATTTCGGGCGTCGCCTATCATCGCGATCTGCAACGGGACACGATCAATGGTGATGAATTTGACGGCGGCATGTCTGACGAAGACCATGGTTACCTGCTAGCTGGCGAGATCGAAGAAGAAGAAGAGGAAGAGGAGGGCGAAGAAGAGGAAGAAGAGACAGTTAGCTTCCTGTTCGGATATCCGCACGGCAGTTCGGACAGGACCCCCAGGCCAATCGTCATCGAGGAAGGCTCAGCGAGTCAGTTGGCGGCGTTAGAACCCGGAAGGGCGTACTACGAGCACGAGGTCGAGGAAGAAGAAGACGATGAAATGGGCGAAGTAAACGGCGATGTAATGGACGACGATGATGACGACGATGAGGACGAGGAAAAAGTAATCGTGCCGGGCGCGCACAATCTCACGTCGACCGACACCAGCACGCAAGGTGTCGCTGTACAGCTGGGAATGACGCAAGGCGCACACGAAGTGGCGCTCGGGGTGGCCTATGACCAATCTGAGACGGCATTTGAGAGTTCGACGCTGGCCGGTCAGCTGCATCGCGACCGCAACGTTCCGCCGATGATGATCGACGGGGAGGCGTACGTGCTGAGCCACCACTATGAATGTGAGGTGGACGAGATCGAGGAGTGCAAAGAGGAGGTCGATAAGTTCGTTCCCAGTGAGGACGATAGGTTTGAAGACAACGATCCGGTAAGCGTCAGGTCAGAGACGAGCGCACTGGGCTTCTATGTGTCCGACACGTTCGCGCTCTCTGCTCGCACGGACTTGACCGCGAGTGGGCGCTACAACCGGGTCGTTGTCGATGTCGACATTGCCGGACGGCCTGACGAATCGTGGACGTACACTCGCTTCAACCCGGCGATCGGCCTGACCCATCGGCTAACGGACAATATGTCCGTGTATGGGGGCTACCGGGAGGCGAACCGTGCACCGACGGCGGCCGAGCTCGGGTGCGCCGATGAAGAGCACGCTTGTCGCCTTCCCAATGCCTTTGTCGCTGATCCGTTCTTGGACCAAGTGATCACCCGCTCGGTCGAGGCAGGACTTCGTGGGCGCACCATGACTGCTGCAGGCCCAGTGGCGTGGGAGATGGGAACCTACGCGAGCGTCAACGAAGACGATATCCTGTTCGTGGCTGTCCCCGAAGAAGGACGCCAGCCTGGTTTGGGATATTTCCGGAACTTCGGTGAGACCCGCCGTCTCGGATTTGACGGTCAGGTTGGTGGCCGGTTCGACAGTTGGGACTGGAACGCGAACTACAGCTACGTGCGGGCAACCTTTGCCGAGGCTGACGTGCTCCCCGGAGCCAACCACCCATATGGAGAACCTTTAGGCGAAGGTGAAAAGGTCATCAATGTAGCCGCGGGCAACCGGATACCGGGCGTCCCCGACCACACGGTGAAGGTGGGGGTCGGCTATACGCTCGCGAATGGCCTTCGGGTCGGGACTACCTTGGTGGCGCGTTCCGGCGTGTACCTGCGGGGGGACGAGTCTAACCAGCTCCCGAAGACGGATGGTTACAGTCTGGTCAACCTCACGCTGGATTGGAAATTCGGAGCACTCACGATCTTCGGCAGGGTCGAGAACCTGCTGGGGACGGACTACAACTCGTTCGGCATTCTTGGCGAGTGCGAGGACGAGGGTGATGAATGTGAGGGCGAGGTTCCCATTCTGGAACTCGACGAAGGACGGCATGAAGGCCATCGCTTCCTGTCGCCAGGTGCCCCGCAATCCCTCTACGTCGGAATGCGTTATCAGTTCTAGCGAGGATGCTCTCTGACGGCGGGGCCGACTGTGATTCCGGTAGTCTTGGATTTCCCGAGATGACTGCTGCGTATACAGTTGGCCCCCTCGTCGGACGTTTGATGGACGGAGTGCGATATGCCGGAGTTGAGCCTGGAGCACTGGGATGCTGCGGCAGACCTGCTCCAAAAGGGGGGCGTCGTCATGTACGTCCTGCTCCTCATGTCGGTCTCTTCGCTCGCCATCATTCTATTGAAACTTCTGCAGTTCTGGAGGATCGGCGCGAGCCGGTCCGGGATGATGGAACTGATCGCGACCGGGTCCACCCACGAAATCCGCCGCCGGATGGCGCTGTCGCGCCATCCGGCCGCGCGCGTGGTGGAAACGGCGCTCGATACCGGTCATCTGCCGCGTGAGCTCCAGGAAGCCGAGGTCGAGCGGATCGGATCGGTCGAGGTCCGTGCCCTCGAGACATACATTCGCTCGCTTGAGGTCGTCGCGAACCTGAGCCCGCTGATCGGGCTTCTCGGCACCGTGATCGGCATGATCAAGGCGTTCGGACGCCTGGAGGAGGCAGGTGCACGCGTGGACCCCAGCCAGCTCGCCGGCGGGATCTGGGAGGCGCTCCTGACGACCGCTTTCGGCCTGATCGTCGCGATCCCGGCGCTGGGTGCGGTGCATTACCTCGAGCGCAAGATCGAGGGCGTCCGGGCACTGATGCGCGACGCTGCCGCCCGGGTGATTGCCTCGCAATCGGTCTGAGGAGTCCCGACTGGCACGGGCGAGTCTCCAGGGGTCCACGATGAACTTCGGCGAACAGGAACGCCGCCGCCCGGAACTCTCGATCGCTTCGCTGATCGACATCGTGTTCCTCTTGCTGGTGTTTTTCATGCTGGCCGGTTCGTTCCTGAACCTCGAGGCGCTGGACCTCGCCGCCCCGGGCACCGCGACGTCATCGGCAGGTGGCGGCGAATCGGACTCCCTGGTCATCCGCCTGCACGACGATGGAGCGGTGACGTTCGGAAACGTCGTGGTGGAACCGGATGAGGTCCGCGAGCGCGTGGAGCAGGCGCGCGCCGAGGACGCCGACTTGAACGTGGTGGTCGTGGCGCCCTCCCAGGAGGCGGTGCAACGCCTGATTACGGTGGTGGACGACATCCGCCTCGCCGGGGTTGAGGCCATTGCAATCGCGGTGCGGGACGAACCGTGAAGTTCGAGGGAGCCCCGCGCCATCGACAGCACGCGATCAACATGATCCCGCTGATCAATATCGTCTTCCTGCTGCTGATCTTCTTTATCCTGACCAGCACGTTCCGGACGGTCGATCCGATCGACCATCAGCTTCCGGAGGCCGAGAGCAGCGAGCCCGGCGTCTCGGTCCAGGCAGTGCTGACGCTGGCCGCCGACGGGGAACTCACGATCGACGGCGCACCGGTTGCCCGGGACGGCCTGTCGGCCACGTTTCGCGCAGCAGTGACCGCGGAGAAGACGACGCTCCTGATCAAGGTGGCGCAGCTTGCCACCGTCTCGATGCTGCAAGAGGTCATGGACGAGGCCAAGGCGGCCGGTTTCGAGCAGGTTCTGCTCGCCACGCGCCGTACCGAGCCCGACACGCCGTGATACCCCAGGCCGTCCAGCGCGACTCCAATGACATCGGTTTCCTCGAGGTGGCCGGTGCCACGGCTCTCGCCGCCACGCTGCACGTGCTGGTGCCGGTGATCGTCGGGATCTGGGCGCTGAGCGAACCCGAGCTCGATCTGGAGCCGCTCATCTCACTGGAGCTGGGGCACGACGTGCCGCTCGGGGACCTGCCGCCCGACCCGTTTGCCTCGGCGCTGCCGCAGCAGGAGGATCTGCCGCCGGCGCACCAGCCGCCCGCCCTCGAGGCGCCGCCGCCGGTTACCCCGCCACCGGCGACGGAACCGCCGCCGGTCGTCGAGCCGATTCCGGATCTCCCGCCGCCGCGACCCGAGCTCGCCCCGCCCCCGCCCCCGCCGGTGACGCCGCAGGCAACGCCGCCCGAACCGGAGCGGGTCGAGGTCGTCGTCGAGCCGGTTCCCGAACCTCCGCCGGTCACCGAGCCACTGCCCGAGCCTGAACCCGAGGCGTTGATCGAACCCGAGCCGGAGCCGCCGCCCGCGCCCCCGGAGATCCCCGATACCCCGGAGTTGCGTCCGGAGATCACGTCCCCGCCAGCCCCGGCGGAGTTGCGGCCCGTTGAGCCGCCGTCCCTGGAACAGGTATTCGTGCCTGGCCTCGAACCGCCGCCCCCGCCGCCGCCCATCGCATCCGCACAGCAGACCGTGGCCGATCCCGAGCTGGCACCGCCGCCCCCGCCGATGCCGGCCCCTGCACCCCGGCCGACGCCGTCCGCAGTAACTCCGCCGCCCGAGCCATCGGCGGAGGCCCCGCCTCCAACGGCGGCCAGCCCGCCGGTGGTCGCACCGCAACCCGCGGAAGCGCCGCCGCCGTCCGTAGAGCCGTTGCCGACATCCGAGGCGGTGGTGGCGTCGGCACCGCCCGCGCTGGCGGCCCCCCCGGCCGCGCCACGGCGGCCGGAGACCGCGGCGGCGCGGGCCGCTCGCGAGGCGGGGGTTCCCGAGGCTTATTACGTGCGCCTTCGCGGCCAGATCAGCACCATGGCTGCCCGCAGCTACCCGCGTCGTTCACTCGATCTTGGCGAGGAAGGCACGGTCATGATGCTGATTCGCGTCCGTGAGGATGGGAGCGTCATCGATATCGAGATCCAGGAAGCGCGCACCGATGCGTCGCCGCGGCTGCAGCGGGCGGCGCAGCGGGCAGTGCTGCGTGCTGCGCCGTTCGAGCCGCTGCCGGAAGGGGCGGGGGTCAAGTCGATCCTGCTCCCCGTGGTGTACCGGATCGCGGAGCGCTAACGGCGAAGGGTCCGGCCCAAGGGGCGTTCCACGCGGGGCCGAATTCATTGGTGGGGCGTGGCAGACATCTGGACAGGGCTGTGCTTTCCGACTATCAACCGGGTTCCGTCCGGTCGCGGAGGAGGCGGCCGGGCCAGTCGTGCCGGGCATCGAGGAGGAGCCGAGCCCGGTGATCATCGTGAGGGCGCCCGCGCGGCGGCCGCCCGGAAAGGCCTCCTCGTACCGTGTCCAGGAATCAAGCTCCATTCGGGCGGCTGGCGCTTGCCGCCCTTCTCGCAGGGGTCAGTACGACCGCCGGCCCCGTGTCCGCCACCGCCGCCGAGACCGAGGCGTCGCCGGCGGCAGCGGCGCGCGTCTATGCGGATATCGCGCTGGCTGGCTACGAAGACTCGCTCCTGCGCGCCCGCGAGCTGCAGCAGGCGGTGGGCGACCTGATTGCAGCCCCTTCCCCCGCGACCCTGGCCGCCGCCAGGACGGCCTGGAAGGAAAGCCGGATCCCCTACATGCAGACGGAAGTGTTCCGGTTCGGCAACACCGTGGTCGACGACTGGGAGGGGCGGGTGAACGCGTGGCCCCTGGACGAGGGATTGATTGACTATGTCGCCGGGCATCCGGATGCCGTCAACGTCATCGCCAATCGGACACTGCTGATCAACGGCATGACCGTGACGGCGGACCCGATTGATGCCCGGCTGCTCGAAGACGTGCTGCACGAGGCCGAAGGCATCGAGACCAACGTCGCCACGGGCTACCACGCCATCGAATTCCTGCTCTGGGGCCAGGACCTGAACGGAACCGGGCCGGGCGCCGGTGAGCGTCCGGCCACCGACTTCGACCCGGCCAGGTGCACGGGCGGAAACTGCGACCGGCGGGCAGCTTACCTCCGGACGGCTGCTGACCTTCTGGTGCGCGATCTGGCCTGGATGGCCGGTGCCTGGAATGAGGGCGGGGCGGCCCGAACTACGCTGATGAGTCAGGCTGCCGAGGGAATCGTGCGGGCGATCGTCACCGGTCTCGGCAATCTTGCCGCCGGGGAGCTGGCGGGTGCGCGCATGCAGGTGGGCCTTGAACTGCACGATCCGGAGGAGGAGCACGATTGCTTTTCCGACAACACGCACGAATCCCATTACTGGGACGCGGTGGGATTGCGGAACGTGTACCTGGCTCGGTACCAGAGGATCGACGGATCCCGGGTGGCGGGTCCCTCGCTGTCGGAGCTGGTGCGCGCAGCCGATCCGGGGCTCGACCAGCAGCTTCGCGAGGACATCGACGCGGCAATCGAACGCGTGGACGCGATTCGAAGCGCTGTGGCTGACGGAAAGGCCTACGATCAGCTGCTGGCGCCCGGCGACCCTGACGGCGGGCGCCTCATCGGGGATGCGATTCGGGCGCTCGTCGCGTTCAGCGAGCGCCTGACGGACGTCGGGCCGATGCTCGGGGTCGGCCAGTTCCAGTTCGAGATCGAGGGGTAGCGGCGTTCCTTCAGGGGCGCGCCGGCAGGGGCTCTTCACCGTGGACGCCGTCGCTCGTCCGGCTGTCGCCGCCTGGTGCCTGCTGCTCGGTCTGGCCGTAGCGCAGGGCGCGGCCGGCGATGATCGCATCGTCGACCAAGAGGGCGCGCAGACCGGTGCGCACGCCAGACCGCGCACCGCATCGACCGCGCTGCCGCGCGACCACTCCGGACTCGAGCCGCACGAGAATCACTCCGGCGGAGCCGGAACGAGCTTTCACGCGCCCACCCGGAACGCGTTTTCGCATCCGGCCCAGAATCTGGCACCTGCCCAGCGGACACGATTCCGGGTGGGAGACGCGGTCTTTCGCAAGCTTTGGGTCACCGCGCCGGCCTCGACGGCCGCCTCCGACGGACTCGGCCCGCTCTTCAACGCCCGCTCGTGTCAGCGGTGCCACCGCAAGGATGGCCGCGGCCGTCCCCCGCTCAACGAGTCCGACCGGGGCGGCACGCTGTTGCTGGCATTGACGCACCCGAACGGCGCGGACCCGGTCTACGGGGGACAGCTCCAGCCCCATGCCGTCCCCGGGGTCCCGTCCGAGGGCAGGATAGAGATCGCGCACCGGCCGGTCTCGCTGCCGGGGCTGCCGGACACCACGCTGCGCCATCCGCTGTACGAGGTCCGGGATCTCAGCTGGGGACCCTTGGACCCGCAAACCGGATTGTCCCCGCGCGTCGCCCCGCCCATGATCGGGCTCGGGCTCCTCGAGGCCATCGCGGAGGCCGACATTTTGGCGCACGCCGACCCGGACGATGTCGATGGCGACGGGATATCCGGTCGCGCGTCCTGGGTGCCGGCGGGGGCGCCGGGCCGTCGCCTGCTTGGCCGGTTCGGCTGGAAGGCCGAGGCCCCCACCATCCGCGGGCAGGCAGCGAAGGCGTTCTTCGAGGACATCGGGATCGGCAATCCCGCGCTTCCGGGCGCAGCGGGAGCCTGCACGCCGGCGCAGGTCGCATGTCAGGAGGCACCGGGCGGGGATGGGGACGGTGACGGGATCGAGATCTCGGCCCGGTTGTTCGACCAGGTCGTGTTCTATGCCCGCAATCTGGCGGTGCCGGCAAGACGGAATGCCGACGCGCCCGAGGTCCTGGACGGCAAGCGCATCTTCCATGCAGCGGGTTGCGCGGACTGCCATGTCCCGAAGTTCGTGACCCCCGAGATCGCCGGGCGGCCCGAGCACAGCTTCCAGCTGGTCTGGCCCTATACGGACCTGCTGCTGCATGACATGGGTGACGAGCTCGCCGACGGCGGCACCGATCCCCTGCGGCGCGAATGGCGGACGCCGCCTCTCTGGGGCATTGGCCTGACCGAAACGGTCAGCGGCACCTTCCGGCTCCTGCACGATGGCAGGGCGGACGGATTGCTGGAGGCGATCCTCTGGCACGGCGGGGAGGCCGAGGCGGCACGCGATCGGGTGATGCAGCTGTCCCGGGCCGAACGGGAGCACCTGCTGGCGTTCCTGCGTTCGCTGTAGTACCTCAGAGGCCGCAGGGGCGGCCGCACTCGGACACGGTCCTGGTCTCCGGTTGTCGCGGCCGCGGCCGCCTATGGCGGGCCATGCAGCGCACCCGCCTTCGCTGACCAGCGCCCCGACCTGCCTGTCCGCACGGAGCCGCCCCATGCATCCGAATCCCGTTTTTCGGCAGGAACCGAGCGCCCGCCTGCTCGAGTTCGCCCGCGAACGCGGCTTCGGGGTATTCACCGCGGCCGGTCCCCGGGGGGTGCTCGCCGCCCACGTGCCCTTCGTGATGGAGCGGGAGGGGGTTGCCGCACACCTGGTGCGGGCCAATCCGCTGGCGCAGCACCTGCTCGAAGGGCCGGTCGCCGCGCAGCTGATCGTCTCGGGCCCCGATGGCTACATCTCGCCCGACTGGTATGGGGCGCCCGGCAAGCTGCCCACGTGGAACTATGTCGCGGTTCACATTCGGGGAACCTTGCGGCGGCTGGAAGATCAAGCCCTCCCTGCGCACCTTGATCGCCTGGTACAGGCGTTCGAGGGCCGCCTCGCCCCCAAGGCCGCGTGGAATACGGACAGGATCGACCCCCCGGTGCTGGCGGATCTGATGCGTGGGATCATGCCGGTCGAACTGACGGTCGAGCGGGTCGACGGCACCTTCAAGCTGAACCAGAACCGCACGGCCGCTGAACGCGCCAGCGCGGCGGCGGCGCTGGAAGCGGCGGATGCACCGGGCATGGAACACCGAGCCCTTGCCGCCCTCATGCGACAGGTGGGGGGGAGCGGCCAGTCCTGACTGCGTGCGGGCCCGTCCTGTCCGGCATGCAGGGCGCGCATCGCCGCCAAGGAGCAGCGCGGCGCCTTGAACTCCCCGCGTGCGCGGGATCGCTACGGGGAAGGCCGCCGGCGCCGGACCATCGCGTCCAGCAGATCGAGCTGCGATACGGTCCCCAGAGCCGTGCCGTCGCGATCCGTGACCTTGCCGAGTTTCGCGGCCGCCTCCGAGAGAGCAAGCGCGGCTCGCTCGAGCCGCGTCCCGATTGGAATGGCGGGGGCACTCGCGCACGTGGTTCCGGGCTTCATGATGCTCTCGACCCGGACCAGCTTCCCCCGGTTGACGTCCTTGACGAAATCCGCGACGTAGTCGTCGGCGGGTGTCAGCACGATGTCCTGGGGCCGCCCCTGTTGCACCATGCCGCCGTCCCGCAGGATGGCGACGTTGTCGCCGATGCGGAGCGCCTCATCAAGATCATGGGTGATGAAGACGATGGTCTTCTTCAGTTCTGTCTGAAGATCGAGCAGCATGTTCTGCATGTCGTAGCGGATCAGCGGGTCGAGCGCACTGAACGCCTCGTCCATCAGCAGGATGTCGGGATCGGTCGCCAGCGCCCGGCCCAGGCCGACGCGCTGCTGCATGCCGCCCGACAGTTCCCCGGGATACCGGTCGGCGAAGTCATGGAGACCGACCCGCTCGATCCAGCGGGAGGCCCGCTTCTCGACCTCGGCACTCTGCAGTCCCTGGACCGTGAGCCCGTAGGCCACGTTGTCACGGACGCTGCGGTGGGGCATGAGCGCAAAGCGCTGGAATACCATCGATGCCCGGTGCCGGCGAAAGTCCCGCAACGCCGCACCGTCCATGCCCGCCACATCGGTGCCGTCCACGATGACCTCGCCGGCGGTTGGCGCGATCAGCCGGTTGATGTGCCGGATCAGGGTCGACTTTCCCGATCCCGACAGTCCCATGACCACCTGGATGCAGCGCGGTGGCACCGACAGGTTGATGTCCCGCAGTCCGAGCACGCAGCCATGGGTATCCAGCAGCTCCTGCTTCCCCATGCCGTCGCGCACCATCGGCAGGACAGCTTCCCCGGCGACCCCGAAGATCTTGTAGAGGCCCTGGATCCGGATCATGGGCTCAGCCATGTTGCGCCTGCTTGTACTGCAGCTGAAGGCGCTTGCCGTAAGCCTGGGACACGCGGTCGAAGATGATTGCGAGCGCAACGATGGCCAGCCCGTTGAGCAGGCCCAGCGTGAAGTACTGATTGGTGATGGATCGAAGGACCGGCTGGCCCAGGCCCTGGACACCGATCATGGAGGCGATGACGACCATCGCCAGGGCCATCATGATCGTCTGGTTGACCCCGGCCATGATGGTCGGGAACGCGAGCGGGATCTGCACCCCGACAAGCCGCTGCCAGCCGCTGGCACCGAATGCATCGGACGCCTCCAGCACCTCGCGGTCGACCAGACGGATGCCGAGATTGGTGAGTCGGATCACCGGTGGGATGGCGTAGATCACGACCGCGAGCAGTCCCGGCACCTTGCCGATCCCGAGCAGCATGACGACCGGAATGAGGTAGACGAATGCAGGCATCGTCTGCATGACGTCAAGCAGCGGCGTCACCACCGCCTGCGTGCGGTCTGACCGGGCCATCAGGATGCCGACCGGCACCCCGAGCGCGATGGCCAGCAGGGTACTCACCGCGATCATGCTCATGGTGCTCATCGTGTCTTCCCACATGCCGAAGAAACCGATGAACAGGAAGGCGACGATGGCCCCGGCGACGATCTTCCACGACCGGCTCGCCAGGTACGCGAGGGCGCAGACCGCGAACAGGACGGACCACCACGGCGCGTTGAGCAGGAGTTTCTCGAACCAGACCAGGAAGTACAGCAGGGGCTCGAACACGGCCTCGATCACGTCACCGTACGACCGCGAGAAGTCCCGGTAGGCGCCGTCGAGCGCCTTGCGGATTGCCACCAGTGTTTCGCGCTCCATTTGCGGAAACTCGATCCACCAAGCGTTTTTGGCCATCGGGGCAGATCTCCTGGGTTGTTAGCGCCGCTTCATGTACGTGTGGATGTTCCTGTCGCCCTCCGGATGGCGGATTGGGCACGTGAAGCGCATGCCCGCGTCGGCTTGGTCAACGCAGGGTCGCAGACTTGCATCCGTAATGCGAGGGACGCTGAACCCCTCGGGGTCCGGTTCTCTTGTGTCCGCGCCGCGTGCTGGGGGACAGTGCCACCCGCCCAGCCCGACGGGCGGGGCGGGTGGGATCCGTCCGGCGGCAGGCGCGGCGGCCGGTGGGCCGCCGCGCACCGTCAGAGTTCGGCCAGTGCGCTCTTGATCCGCATGGCCGCGTCGTCAGCAACCCACGGGAGCCACATGTCCTCGTAGTTGGTCAGGAAGTGCACCATGGCGGTCTCGCCGTCCGCCTGGTTCTCGTTCATCCAGGCGAGCAGTGCGTTCAGGAAATCGTTGCCGAACGCACGGGCAGAGAGATAGCCGACGGCCTGCGGTGCGCGCTCGGCAAGATCTGCCGTGATGAGGGTATCGACCGGAGAAGGCGGGTACATCGTCGGCTTCGGGTCGGGGCAGTCCGCCTGGGTGGTGCAGGTGCGAAATTCCTCGACATCCGCACCGGATCCGAAATCGACCTTGACCATGGTGTATTTGCCGAGCAGCGCGGTTGGCGCCCAGTAGTATCCGAACCACGGCTCTCCGCGCTCATAGGCCTTGGCGAGGGAACCGTCCAGACCGGCCGCCGAACCGGGATCGCCCAGGACGAACCCGGCCTCTGCGAGGCCCAGCGCCCGGTAGAGATTCTCGGCCGAGATCTGGCAGTTCCAGCCCGACGGGCAGCCCATGAACAGCGATTCGCTGGGGTCTTCGGGGTTCTTGAACAGTCCGGCGTGCTGGATCACGCCCTGGATGGTGGCGAGCTCCGGCCGCTCGGCGACCATGTAGCTCGGCACCCAGAACCCTTCCTCTCCGCCGTCCGAGAAGACCCGGCCGGCCTCGAGCAGCCTTCCTTCCGTCACGCCGATGTCGATGGCGGCACGAAACGAGTTGCTCCAGAGTTCCGGTGCGACATTCGGCTCGCCCTTCTCCACCATGGACGTGCCGGTCGGCATCGTGTCGCCTTGCACGAGCTGGGCGTCGCAGCCGTACGCGTGTTCCAGGATGAAACGGTCAAGGTTGGCGATGAACGTGGCGGAGTTCCAGTTCATGTCCGCCACCGTGACGGTGCCGCAATCCCCATCGGATTCCGCCAGGGCCAGCAGGGGGCTCATGGCCCATACGATCGAAGCGAGCCCAAGTCCTCCGATGATCTTCCACCTCATCACGATGTCCTCCTTTGCGGCTCAAACATGCATCGTCGAAGCGGGTGCTGCCGACGGCGAGCCTTGCCTGAAGCCTGCACCAGACGGGGGGCTCGATCAACTTGAAATCCCGATGGGGTGATAGTCCGGGGAGTGCGATGCTGTTGGACGAACACGTCACCGGGTCTAGGTATCGTGCCAAGCGGCCGGCGAACTGGTATTCGCGGCGTGGGGCCGGTTGCGCGAAACAGCTTTGATGGCGAGGACGGCGTCACCACCGGCTTCCTCGGGGCCGACGTGGCGCGAGCACGCGCCTTTGCGAGAATCTTGCTCTCACAGAGCGGGAGCAAGGGCACATACCGTGCGGCGGCGAGCTATGGCCGCATCGAGAGCACATTCACCGGCATGGGCGTAGTGGGCGTGACCGGCCGTCAACCCCCCGTTCCTTAGGTAGCTACGCGCGCTTGTTCCCGTTCAGTGGGCGGCCCGGCGCCATCCAGGGAACATCGGTCCAGATCCGTCGCTCAACCCCGCCGCGTCTGCGAGCACCTCCAGTGCGTGCTTCGACAGCGGAACGCGGCACTCGCGGTTCGCCTTGATGCGCTCGATGGTGGCTGCGCGTCAACCGGGTTGCAGCGGGTTGATGACCGACAAACCAGGGAAGCGCGAAAAATCACGGTCGGCGGACCAGAGCACACGCACCCCGTGATAGCGGCAAAGAGCGGCAACCCTGGCATCGTGCACAATCCCACCCTGCAGGAGGGCCGGTCGGGCAATGTGCTCCAGGGCATCGAGATAGCCTTCGCCTTCAGCCAGAAAACCGCCCGAGAGACTTGCGAGGAGCCGTCGCGCAGCACCCAGGGCCTCGCCAATCGGTGTCGGATCCCTGAAGATTCGAGGATTGGAGACAATTGCAAGAAACTCGTGGACGCAGGGCCAGGGAACGGACACCGGCTCCGTCCCACCCACGGCTGCGGTCAGCACCTCTCGAGCACGTTCGTGAAAGGGCATCTCGGGGCGATGTGCATAGACGAGCAAGTTCGTATCGATGGCGATCACGCACCGGGTTCCCGATAGATCTCGTCCCGGATTCGACTCCACGACGCGCCTTGGAACTCGTGCGTCGCTCCACTCCCACCGTAAACCGGAAAGTCGAGCTGTTGGCGCACCGCTTGCCGGCGGGCTTCGAGGCTGCGCTGAAGCCCTTCTTCAACCATTGCCCGAAGCGAGGCGCCTTCCCTTTGTGCGACACGGCGGACTTGCCTGATCAGCTCGTCGGGAATCTCTACGGTTGTCTTCATACAGATCTCCTGTATTAGCAATACGGTAGAACCGTATCCGAAAGAGGCCAGGACGTGCAACTCCGCAACTCGCGGACTCCGAACGTATGCGTCGGCAGGACGCCGGCTTCCGGATTCAGCGGCTGTTAATGGGTCTTTCTTCCGAGGGTTGCATCCTCCGGTACCGGGGAGGCTGGTTGACTTCCGAACGGCTGGGGGAGGGTCTTGCTCCGCTCGACGCACGCGTGCTTCGAACTCGCGCACCGGGATGTTCTCGGATACGCTGGCCCGAACCGCGGACGGAGACCCGATGCGCCTTCCAATCTATCAGCTTGACGCGTTCACCGACCGGATGTTTGGCGGTAATCCCGCAGCCGTATGCCTCCTGGATGGCTGGCTCGACGACGCCACGTTGCAGGCCATCGCGCTTGAGAACAACCTGTCCGAGACCGCGTTCCTGGTGCCGGACGGGAACGGTGACTTCGACCTGCGCTGGTTCACGCCCACGCTGGAGATCGATCTCTGCGGCCATGCGACGCTGGCCTCCGCCTGGCTGATCCTCAACCGGCTGGCGCCGGAGCGGACTGGCGTTGCGTTCGCCACGCGCTCCGGACGCCTGCACGTCGCACGTCATGGAGATGGCCTTGTCATGGATTTCCCGGCGGACCCGCCCACCCCGACGGCGGTGCCGGCGGGTCTGGAGGGGGTGCTGGGGGCCGCGCCGGAGGCGGTGCTGCGGGGACGTCACTCGATGGCGGTACTGGGCTCCGAAGCGGAAGTACGCGCCCTCAGCCCGGACCTTGACGGCATCGAGCGGCTGGCGGGCGGCCACCTGATCGTGACGGCTCCCGGCGAGCAGGCCGACTTCGTCTCTCGCTTCTTCGCTCCCGGATCCGGCATTGCCGAAGATCCGGTCACGGGTAGCGCCCACTGCATCCTGGCGCCCTACTGGGGCGCGCGTCTGGGGAAGCGGGACCTGACGGCCCGGCAGCTCTCCAGCCGCGGGGGCGAACTCCGCTGTCGGCTGGGCGCCGACCGCGTCGAGCTGCTGGGACGTTGTGCCTTCTACCTGGAAGGCTGGATCGAGATCCCGGATCGCCGGCGCGACGACGCGGAGGCCCCTCGCAAGCGCTCGCCGTCTGCGGGCCCGCCCGAGCCCGGATAGGGGCCACGGGATCGAGATGCAATCCGGTTTGCGCAGGTTCCCGCCCCGGGCCGACCGGCGGGACGGGCGTGCTGCGGTTGCCTGATGGATGGCGGTAAGCTAATTAGCCCGAACTCCGACCTCAGCCGAAACCAGGCGCCGCGCGGCGGCAAACTCAAGGTGCATCACATGTTCCCCCTTCCAGGCGCCCGCCTCGCGGGCCTCATGGCGGCGGTCGCGATGGGCTGGACGCTCAGCGGCCAGGCTGCCGAGATCACCGATGAGATGCGGGCCCGGGCGGCCGAGGCGGGCGTGGTCATCGAATACCCGCACGACCCGAAGCGTCCCTACCAGAGCACCGACTATCTGCTCCGCGATACCAACGTCCGCTACATGCAGGGGCTTCGGTATGCGTCCGTCTTCCAGCTCGGTGATGCGTTTGAGATGTTCCTGCTGGGAGCCCGGCGCGGCCATGCCCTCTCGCAGATTCACCTGGGCAAGTTCTACGCCAACGGCCAGGGCACCGACGTGGACATGGTGGAGGCGTACAAGTGGTTTCGGCTGTCGGACGAGCCCAACGCCGACTACTACATGGATGTGCTTGCCGAGGAGATGACCCCGGCCGAGGTGACCGAGGCCGAACAGCGCGCCCGCGCGTTTGTCGGAACCTACGAGTAGGCGGCCGACCGGGTGTCCGCCGGCTCGAAGAACCGGGCAGCGGCGGCGCGCTGGTTCTCGAAGATGGATCCCTGATGCAGGGCGGCCGGCAGCGGTATGCGCACCGGGACGTCGGCCAGGCGGGGCGCAAGGGTGGGGTCCCCCCGCACCATCCGTTCGTCGAATTCCTCGAGGTCACCCGCGCCCATGAGCGGCCAGGCGTCGGCCGCCGCGTACTCCCAGAGAAGAAGACGCCGCGGTTTGCCGGAGCGGTTGGCGCTTGACCCGTGCACCAGGCGGACATGGTGCACGCTGATTGAACCGGCTTGGCCGGTCACGGTCTCCGCCTTGCTGAAGTCCAGGTCGCAGCTGTCGAGGTCGATGGCCCCGGAGAACTTGCCTTCGGCGTGATGGTCATACACCGGCCCTCTGTGGGTGCCGGGAAGCATCAGGATCGGGCCGTTCTCGAGATCCATGTCGTCCAGCATGACACCGACCGCCAGCAGGTCGTCGTTCGTGTGCGGGTAGAAGGCCCAGTCCTGGTGCCATTCCACAGCATCCGCGGCCGCGCCCGGCTTCAGGTTGATCTTGCCGCCATGCAGGCGGACGTCATGGCCCAGAAGATCGGCCATGATGTCGGTGAGCACAGGGTCGGAGGCGAACGCGCGGAATTCCGCGTGGGCCTTGTGGGGAAGCTTGATCCGCCGCACCAGGGGTGCTGCCGGCGTATGGCCGTCGGCCACGTCGTACACGTCGGTGTGGCCCGGCACGCCGGCGGCATTGTCGACGAACTCCTGGGTCAGCGCCTTGAGGCGGGCGATCGTGGAGGAGGGAACGACATCCTCGATGACGAGGTAGCCCTTTTCCCGGTAGGTATCGATCTGGGCAGGCGTGAGCATGCGGGAAAGCCTCCTTCAGCCGCGCACGCGGGGACCGGTCGCACGCGATCTCTTGGCGGAACGGAAGCCGGTGCCAGCGCCGGCAGCGGCGGGCGCTGGAGCGCCGCCGCCGGGGGACATACTATAGTAAAGAGCACCCCCCTTCAGGCGAGCGGATACACACCAGCCATGTTCCAGGGCTCCCTTTGCGCGCTCATCACCCCGTTCCGCGATGGCGAGGTGGACGAGGCCGCGATCCGGCGGATCGTGGACTGGCATGTCGCGGAGGGCACCAGCGGGCTCGTGCCGTGCGGGACGACCGGCGAATCGCCGGCACTCTCGCACGAGGAGCACGACCGGGTGGTCAGCCTGACCATCGGGTGTGCGGCCGGGAGGATTCCGGTGATGGCCGGGACCGGCTCGAACTCCACCCGGGAGGCCGTCCGCCTCACGCAGCACGCGCGGGCGGCCGGGGCCGATGCCGCCCTCCTCGTGATGCCGTACTACAACAAGCCGACCCAGGAGGGGATGTACGCACACTTCCGGGCCGTGCACGACGCCACGGACCTTCCCCTCTACATCTACAACATCCCCGGGCGGTGCGTGGTGGACATGACCGTCGAGACCATGGCCCGGCTGGCCGAGCTCCCGCGGATCGCGGGCGTCAAGGATGCGAGTAACGATCCCGCCCGTCCGCACCAGTTGCGCCTGGCGCTGGAGGGACGCGCCTTCAACCAGCTTTCCGGCGAGGACGCCTCTCAGCTTGCTTTTCTGGCCTGCGGCGGGCACGGGACGATCTCGGTGACCGCCAACGTTGCCCCGCGGGAATGCGCCGCCATGCATCAGGCCTGGGCCGCCGGCGATGCCGCGAAGGCGCTGGAACTGCACGAGCGCCTGATGCCGCTGCACGACGCCCTGTTCGTGGAAACCAGCCCGGGCCCGGTGAAGTTCGCGGCGTCCCAGCTTGGCCTGTGCAGCCCGGACATCCGGCTGCCGCTGGTGGCGCCGCAGCCGTCGACGCAGGCGACGGTCCGGGCCGCCATGCTCGGCCTGAAACTCGACGTGACCGGCTCTGGTTGACGCGGTGAGGCACCCGGTCGCGGTCAATCGCCGCGCCCGCCACGACTACGAGCTCGGGGAGAGGTACGAGGCGGGCCTGGTACTCCGGGGCAGCGAGGTCAAGTCGCTGCGCGCCAGCGGTGCGAGCCTCCGCGAGGCGTACGCCGAACCGAAGGACGGGGAGCTCTGGCTCGTCAACGCCCATATCGCGCCGTGGCGTTCGGCCGCGAAAGGGCACCAGCACGAACCGAAGCGGCCCCGCAAGCTGCTGCTGCAGCGGCGACAGATCGACCGGATCACGGCGGCGATCAACGAGCAGGGCATGACCGTCGCACTGCTTTCCATCTACTTCAACGAGACGGGGACCGCCAAGGCCGAGCTCGCGCTCGCGCGGGGCCGCAAGACCCGGGATCGCCGGCATGACATTCGCAAGCGGGAGTGGCAGCGCGAGCAGGCGCGCGTGATGCGCGAGCGAAGTTGAGGGTGCCGGCGCGACGGGTCACGCGTGCAGGACGTCGCCTGTCGCCCGTACCCGGCGCCCGGCGTCGAGCGCGGAGCGAGGCCGTCCCGCACGCGGACGTGGTGCTGATCGGCATCGGCGCCAACCTGCGGTGCCCCGGGCTCGGTCCGCTCACGGCCCGTCCCGCGCTGGCGTCGCGGCACCTGGCGCGGGCCGGGTTGCGTCCTCGGCGACTGTCACCGCTTTATGGCGCGCGGCCCTGGCCCGGCGGCCTGGGGCCGCGGTTCGTCAACGCGGTCGCGCTGGTTCGATCGCGGCTGGCGCCGCCGGTCATCCTGGGGCGCCTGTTGGCGATCGAGCGAGCGTTCGGCCGTCCCCGCCGTCGCCGAAATGCCCCGCGGAGACTTGACCTCGACCTGCTCGCGGTCGGCGACGCGGTGACGGCGAGCGGGTGCGAGCCTGTCCTCCCGCATCCGGGGCTCCGGCAGCGGGCCTTCGTATTGCGGCCGTTGCTTGATGTCCTCCCGACCTGGCGGCATCCGCTTCGAGCCGTTCCGGCGCGGACGCTGCTCGCGCATGCGCCGCGAACGCGGGACACGTGGCCGTGGGAACGGACGAACCGGCGCCAAAAAGGGGCATCACGGTTGAAAACGCGCTAGTTTCAGGCTAAACGGGCGGACCTTGGCGAGATGCCCCCTGGTGGGGGGCGATGTCGCCGCTACCCAGGAGAGATGCCGTGGCACGCGTAACGGTCGAAGACTGCATCCCCGTCGTCAACAATCGCTTCGAACTGGTGCTCTACGCGGCGGAACGCTCGCGCGCGATCGCCCGGGGTTCGGAGATCACGGTCCAGAAGGATGACGACAAGGATTCGGTGGTGGCGCTGCGGGAAATTGCCGATGGCAATCTCGATCTGGAGGCCCTGCAGGAGGGGATCGTCCGCTCCCTGCAGAAGCACTTCGAGCGCGATGAGACCGATGAGGACCCCATCGAGGCATACGCCCGCTCACTCGGGCTGGATACGGTGCCGGTGATGCCCGATGCGGACATACTGTCGGCAAGCGAGGTCGAGGCCGCGAGCGTGCCGGACGCGGAACAGGCCGGCATGCGCGTCGCCGATTCGGCTGCCGATCTGGGTGCGGGAGAGGAAGAGGGCACCGAAACCGGCCTCGAAGAGGACGCGACGGAGATGGCCATCGGCCTCGAGTCGGAACCCGACACGGCCGAGTTTGACGACGCCGGCGAGGATTGAGATCCGGCCGCGGGCCAGGCGACCTAGCATGACGGAGGATCCACCATTCGCCAGCAGGAACTGATTGAACGGGTTCGCGAATACGACCCTTCGGTCAACGAGGCGAAGCTCAACCGCGCGTTCACATTCTCCATGGAGCGTCACCACGCGCAAAAGCGCGAATCAGGTGAGGCGTACTTCTCGCACCCGTTGGAAGTAGCGGGCATCCTGGCCAGGTACCGGTTGGATTCGGCCACCATTGCCACCGGCCTGCTGCACGACACCATCGAGGACGGCGTCGCGACGGAAGAGGAAATTCGCCGCGAGTTCGGCACCGAGGTGTCCGAACTGGTGGACGGCGTGACCAAGCTGTCCAAGATCGAGCCGCGTTCGTCGGCCGGGCGTGGCGATCTCGGCAAGTTCGTGCTCGCCATGTCGAAGGATGTCCGGGTCCTTCTGGTCAAGCTGGCCGACCGGCTGCACAACATGCGGACCCTCCAGCACATCCAGAAGCCCGAACGGCGGCAGCGGATCGCCCGCGAGACGCTGGACCTCTACGCTCCGCTCGCCCGCAGGGTCGGCATCATGGCGATCTGCGAGGAACTGGAGGACCTGGCGTTCGCCGAGTTGCAGCCCGCCGAGCATGATGCCATCTGTCGACGGCTCGATTTTCTCAAGAAGCGCTACCCCTCCCAGGTTGGCCGGACCCTCAACGAACTGCGTCGGGTCCTGAGGGCGGCAGGCATCGAGGGCGAGGTCACGGGGCGCGAGAAGCGCCCCTACTCGATCTGGCAGAAGATGCAGCGCAAGCGCGTGACCACCGAGAAGGTCACCGACCTCTTTGCTTTCCGTGCGGTGACGCCGTCGGAGGAGGAGTGCTACCGCACCCTGAGCGTGGTGCACCGGCAGTGGCGCTTCGTGCCCGGCAGCTTCCGCGACTACATCAGCCTGCCCAAGCCCAACGGCTACCGGTCGCTGCACACCACGGTGATCGGGCCGCACAAGCGGGCGATCGAGATCCAGATTCGCACCGAGGACATGCATCAGGTCGCCGAGTACGGGCTCGCGGCGCACTGGCAGTACAAGTCACTGGGGAGCGGTCCCGAACAGCTCAGCGCGGCCACGCTGCAGTGGCTGCGCGGCCTGCGCGAGATCTTCGAAAGCGCGACGCATCATTCGGAGGGCATCGAGGACACCAAGCTCGAGATCTACAACGATCTCGTGTTCTGCTTTACGCCGAAGGGCGATGTGATCTCGCTGCCCGAGCAGGCCACGCCCGTGGACTTTGCATACGCGGTGCATTCCCGGGTCGGCGCCACCTGCGTAGGCTGCAAGATCAACGACCGGCCGGCGCCGCTGGACACGCCGCTGCAGAGCGGCGATCAGGTCGAGATCCTGCGGTCGCGCAGCCAGCAGCCGAGTGCGGTCTGGGAAACGTTCGTGCGGACCGGCCGCGCCCGCAGCCAGATCCGGAAGTCGCTGCGGCAAAGCCGGCAGCGGGAGCACCAGAAGCTGGGGAAGGCGATCATCGAGCACGAGTTCGAAATGGCCGGCGAGGAATTCGTCCCCAAGATGCTGTCGCCGGTGCTCAAGGTGTTCGGCTACACGTCCCAGCGGGAACTGTTCACGGCGGTTGGCGCCGGGCAGCTGGAGGGGGCCAACGTCCTGCGCGCGATTCATCCGAAGGCCCATCGGAAGTTTGCCGCGAAGACCCGCAAGGGGCGCCCCGTCAGGGGAGCCGCGGTGGGCATCAAGGGGCTCAAGCCCGGGATCGCCGTGCACCTCGCGACGTGCTGTTCGCCGCTGCCGGGTGAGCGGATCGTCGGGATCATGACCGAGGGGTTGGGCGCGCGGGTGCACACGATCGACTGCGAGACGCTCGAACGGTTTTCCGGCGACCCCGAGCGCTGGTACGACCTGAGCTGGGCCGAGGGCGACGACGTCCCCGGTCAGACCGGCCGCCTGCGGGTCAAGCTGACCAACCGGCCGGGCAGTCTCAACGCACTCGCCGCGGGCATCGCCCGGACCGGCGCCAACATCGCCAATCTGCGGGTCCAGCGCCGGTCGGTCGACTTCTTCGACCTGGACGTCGACGTGGAGGTCGAGAACATCCGGCACCTCAACGAGATCCTGGTCGCGCTGGAGGCATCGTCGGAGATCTACAAGGCGGAGCGGGTGACGAAGCGATGAACCGGATTCCGGACGAGGCCGCAGTCCTTGCGGAATTCCGGTCGGCCGGCGCCATCCGCACCGGTCACTTCATCCTGACATCGGGGCTGCACAGCCCGACCTACCTCCAGTGCTCGCTGGTCATGCAGGATCCGGCGCGCGGCGAACGCCTGTGCGCGGCGCTCGCGGCCAAGGTCCGGGCCGAGTTCCCGGGCGCCGGGTTCGAGCTGGTGGTCGCACCGGCCGTGGGCGGGATACTCGTCGGCTACGAGACCGCGCGTCATCTCCGGCTGCCGGCCATCTTTGCCGAGCGGGTCGAGGGAACCTTCGCCTTGCGGCGCGGATTTGCCATCCGGCCGGGGAGCCGGGTGCTGGTTGTCGAGGACGTCATCAGCACCGCGCTGTCGTCGCGCGAATGCATCGCCTGCGTCCAGGCGGCGGGGGGCGAGGTCGTCGCGGAGGCCTGCCTCGTGGACCGGAGCAGCGGCAAGTCGGACCCCGGCGTGCCCCTGGTCGCGCTGCTGAGTTACGAAGTCCCGGCCTACCCGCCCGACGATCTGCCGCCCGAACTTGCAGCCCTGCCGGCCGAGAAGCCGGGGAGCCGCCATCTGTCTGCCTCCTGATGTTTCGTTCGCGCCATCGAGTGCGCTGGCCCAGCCGGCTGCTGTCCTGGGTCTGGCCGCGCGGAGGCATGGTCCGGGCCGGCCGCTACCTGCTGCGCCGCATGCAGCGAATCCCAGGGACTCCGCACCGACTGGCCATCGGGTTTGCCTGTGGCGCGGCCCTCTCTATGACCCCGTTCATCGGCCTGCACGGCGTCGGGGCAGTCGTGCTCGCCTGGGCCCTGGGCGGCAGCTGGGTGACCGCCCTCATCGGCACCGCCATCGGCAATCCGTGGACGTTTCCGCTGATCTGGATCGTCATCTACCAGACTGGAGCGATCCTGGTACCCGGGGTTGCCGCCGCGGACCTGTCCATGGCGGCGGTCACGAGCGAACTGGTGGCGCTCGCCTCCGCGGCGGCCAACCTCGCCCTGGTCTGGGACATCGACCTGGCGATCGATGACCTCTCCAGGCTCCGCCTGCTGCCGACGATGACCGTGGGCTCGATCCCGTACGTGGTCGTGGTATGGATCGCCTCCTACTACGCGGTCCGCTCATCGGTTTCGCAATATCAGAAAATCCGGCGTATGCGCATCAGGACGGTCCGGCAGAACCGCTTGACGCGGCTACGCGGCGGAGACGTGAACCCTTGAGCACGGCCCGCGTCCGTCTGGGCGTGAACATCGACCACGTGGCAACGATCCGCAACGCGCGCGGCGGCCGACACCCGGACCCCGTGCGGGCCGCTCGCATCGCGGCCGCGGCCGGGGCGGACGGCATCACCGTCCACCTCCGTGAGGACCGCCGGCACATCTCGGACGCGGACGTCAACGCCCTCCGCCGGGCGATCCCGCTGCCGCTCAATCTCGAGATGGCGGCCACCGAGGAGATGGTGGGGGCGGCATTGATCGCCCGGCCGGCGCGGGTCTGCCTGGTGCCGGAGCGACGCGCCGAACTGACGACGGAGGGCGGCCTGGATCTGGTCGCTGCCAGGGCAAGCGTGGTCCGCACGCACGAAGCGCTGACGGCGGTCGCGATCCCGATGACGCTGTTCATCGATCCGGATCTCGAGATGGTCGCACGGGCTCCCGACCTGGGCGCGCACGCGGTCGAACTGCACACCGGGCGGCTGGCGAACGCTGCGCCGTCCGGCCAGAGTGAAGCGCTGGCGGAGCTCAGCGAAGCCGCCGTTGCCGCGGCCGGCCTCGGCCTCGAGGTCCACGCGGGGCACGGCCTGGACTACAACACGGCCGGGCTCGTGGCCGCGGTCGATCATGTCTGCGAGCTGAACATCGGGCACTTCCTGGTCGGCGAAGCGGTGTTCACGGGACTCGAGGCCGTGGTCCGGGGGATGCGCCGCGTCCTTGATGACGTCGCCGGCACCGCGCCATGATCGTCGGGCTCGGACACGATGTCTGCGACGTGAGCCGCATTCGGGGCACGCTGGCGCGGTTCGGGGAGCGGTTCACCCAGCGGGTGTTCACCGAGGTCGAGCGCGGCCGCTGCGATCGGCGACGGGCGCGCGCAGAGGGGTATGCGCGCCGATTTGCCGCCAAGGAGGCGTGCGCGAAGGCGCTCGGCACCGGGATCCGCCAAGGCGTACGCTGGCGTGACCTGGAGGTCAGGAACCTGCCCAGCGGTCAGCCCACGCTGCGGCTTACCGGCCCAGCGGCCGCCCGGCTTCGTGGACTGGTCCCGCCGGGCATGGAACCGGACATCCAACTGACCCTCTCGGACGATCGCGATCTCGCGTACGCGATCGTCATCATTTCCGCGCATTCCGCCTGAGAGTCCGTCGACGTGTTGCGATACCTGGGCCGGATGGCCTCTTCCAATCTGGGCACCCTCGTGCTCGCGCTGCTGGCGGCCCTGGTGATCCGCTCGCTGGCATTCGAGCCGTTCAGCATTCCCTCGGGGTCGATGAAGCCGTCGCTGCTGGTCGGCGATTACCTCTTCGTATCCAAGTACGCGTACGGGTTCAGCCGGTACTCCTTTCCGTGGCAGCTGATTCCGATCTCCGAGCGGGTGCTGGGCCAGGAGCCCGAACGCGGCGACATCGCGGTCTTCAAGTTCCCGCCCAACCCGAAGGCTGACTACATCAAGCGCATCATCGGCCTCCCGGGCGACACGATCCAGATTCGTGACGGCATCCTCTACCTGAACGACGAGGCCGTGCACCGCACCGCGCTGGGTGAAGAACGCGCGACCGACCGGTACGGCGGCACGCAGACCTATCAGGTGTTCCGGGAGTCGCTCCCGAGCGGTCGGGAATGGCTCGTGTACGACGCGACGCCGCTCGGGGCGCTGGACAACACCGACGTGTACCGGGTTCCCGAGGGCCACTATTTCGGGCTGGGCGACAATCGGGACCAGTCCTCGGACAGCCGTCTGCTCGACCGGGTCGGCTTCATCCCGGCAGAGAATCTCGTGGGGCGGGCGGAAATGGTGTTCGTCTCGTTCAATGGCACGGCCAGGTTCTGGGAATTCTGGCGCTGGCCGCAGGCGATCCGTTTCGCGCGGATCGGCACGCTCCTGTGAACGAAGCCGACCCTTCGGCGGTGGAACGGGTTCTCGGCCACCGTTTCCGCAACCGCGCCCTGCGCTCGGCCCTCCTGCCCCCGTCGCCGGGCCGCCCGGACACGACCGCGTTCCAGCGGCTGGAGTTCCTCGGGGACCGGGTGCTCGGTCTCCTGCTGACGGAGCGGCTGTTCACCGAGTTCCCGGACGCGCCGGAGGGCGCGCTCTCGATCCGGCTGTCCTACCTCGCGAGCGGCGAGGTCCTGGCGCTCGTCGCCCGCGAGTCCGGCCTCGCCGACGCGGTCGCGCAGGACATGGAGCCGGAGCCGTTTCCCGCGCACCGGCGGGCGCTGGGAGATTGCGTGGAGGCGTCGTTGGGCGCCCTCTGGAGCGACGGCGGGACCGAGGTCGCGCGGCGTTTCGTGCGGCGCCACCTGGCGGCCCGGATCGCGGCGTTGACGGAGCCCCCCCAGGACGCCAAGACGGCCCTGCAGGAATGGACCCAGGCCCGCGGGCTCGAATTTCCCCGGTACACGCTGCTGCGCCGGGTCGGGGAGGACCATGGGCCGGTCTTCGAGATCGAGGCCCGGGTCGAGCCTGGGTCCGGGGAGAGCGTGGCTGCGCAGGCATGCGGGCGCACCAAGCGCGCGGCGGAGAAGGATGCCGCTGCGCGGCTCCTGGAGCGGCTGTCGGAGCGCCGATGACGCAGCAGCGGTTCGGGATCATCGCCCTGCTCGGGGCGCCGAATGTCGGGAAGTCCACGCTGGTGAATGCGCTCGTGGGACAGAAGGTGGCCATCGTCACGAGCAAGGTGCAGACCACGCGGGCGCGGCTTCGCGGCATCGCCCATCACGCCGGCGCGCAGATGGTGCTGGTCGACACGCCCGGCGTGTTCCGCCCCCGTCGGCGCCTGGACCGGGCCATGACCCGTGCCGCCTGGCAGGAAAGCCGCCGCGCCGACGCACGGTGCGTCCTGATCGATGCCAGCCGCGGGATGGACGAGGAAAGCGGGGTGGTGCTGGCGGGGCTCCGCAAGCGGCGGACCGAAGCGCTCTGCCTGATCAACAAGATCGACCGCGTGCGCCGCGACACGCTGCTGCAGCTGATCGATGCGCTGCGTGCGAACGCCTTCCTCACGGACTTCTTCCTGATCTCGGCGCTGCGCGGCGACGGGCTGGGGGAGCTCAGGGAGGCCCTGGCCGACCGGTGTCCGGAGGGCGTATGGCACTATCCGCCCGAGCAGGCCGCGGACATCCCCCTGCGCCTGCTGGCCGCGGAGTGCGTGCGGGAGCAGGCCTACGTGCAGCTGCACCAGGAACTTCCCTACGATCTCGCCACCGAGACCGTGAGCTGGAAGGATCTGCCGGACGGCTCGGCCAGGGTGGACGTCTGCCTGCTGGTGCGCCGCACGAGCCAGAAGCCGATCGTGGTCGGCGAGGGGGGCCGGCGCGTTCGGTCGATCAGCGCCGCGGCCCGACACGCGCTCGCGGCGGCGGCGGGGTGCGTTATCCACCTGTTCGTCCACGTGAAGGTGGATCCGTCCTGGCAGGATCGGCAGGAGCACTACGACGCACTCGGACTGGAGTTCATCACGTGACCCGCGGCCGGCCATGAGGTGGGAGGATGAGGGTGTCGTTCTCTCGGCCCGGCCCTGGGGCGAGACGTCGCGCGTCGTGCAGCTGCTGACGCCCGGGCACGGTCGCCATGCAGGGCTGGTGCGCGGGGGGAGCGCAGCCGGCCGGGCGCCTATCTACACGCCCGGCAACCGCGTGATCGCCCAGTGGAGCGGCCGGCTGCCCGAGCATCTCGGGCATTTCACCTGCGAGCTGGTCGATGCCCGCGCGGCCCGGGTCCTCCATCATCCGCTGCGGCTGGCCGCCGTCTCGTCGGTCTGTGCGCTGGCCGAGTGGTTCCTGGCGGAGCGCGAACCGGTGCCCGGGGTGCATGCGGCGAGCGAGGCCATCCTCGACCGGCTCGCCGGCACGGGGGACTGGCGGGCCGACTACGTGTTCTGGGAGCTGACGCTGCTGCGCGAGACCGGAGCGGGGCTGGACCTGACCCACTGTGCGGTCACCGGCAGCACTGATGATCTCACCTACGTGTCGCCGAAGACCGGCCGGGCGGTTTCCCGCTCCGGTGCAGGTTCGTGGGCTCCGAGGCTGCTGGCCCTGCCGCGTTTCCTGCATGCCGGCACGGCACCCGGTCGCGAGGATCTCCTGAGGGCCCTCGAGCTCACCGGGCACTTCCTGCACCGGAATGCCGTCGCGCACGGCCGCCGCGCCCTGCCGCCGGCGCGCATGCGGCTGCTGGACGGGCTGGTCACGCGCCCGCGGCCCGAGGCCGCGGGGCGGGCGGACCTCCCGTGAGCGAGGCCCGGCAAGTCCGCGAGACGCCGTTCGTCGACGTGCTCGGCGAGCGCTACGTCAGCTACGCGCTGTCCACCATCATGTCGCGGTCGCTCCCGGATGTGCGCGACGGCCTGAAACCGGTGCACCGGCGCCTGCTGTATGCGATGCGGGCGCTGCGGCTGGACCCGGCCTCCGGTTTCAAGAAGTGCGCACGTGTGGTGGGCGACGTGATCGGCAAGTACCACCCGCACGGGGACCAGGCCGTGTACGACGCCATGGTCCGGCTCGCGCAGGAGTTCGCCATCCGGTACCCGCTCGTCGACGGCCAGGGCAATTTCGGCAATGTCGACGGCGATGGGGCCGCCGCCATGCGGTACACGGAAGCGAGGCTCACGGCGGTCGCCGATGCGCTCCTCGAGGGACTGGACGAGGATGCGGTCGATTTTGTCGAGACCTACGACGGCGAGGACAGCGAGCCGGCGGTGCTGCCCGCCGCGTTCCCGAACCTGCTCGCGAACGGTGCGCAGGGCATCGCGGTCGGCATGGCGACATCGATTCCGCCACACAACGTCGACGAGATCTGCCGGGCGCTCCTCCATCTGCTGCGCAACCCGGGTGCCCGGCTGGCGACCCTGATGCGCCACCTGCCGGGTCCCGACTTTCCGACCGGGGGCGTCCTGCTGGAAAGCGAGGCTGCGCTCCAGGAGGCGTATCGGTCCGGGCGCGGGCGCTTCCGCCTGCGGGCCGCCTGGGAGGCTGAGCCCATGTCCCGCGGCCGGCTCCGCGTCGTGGTCGGGGAGATTCCGTGGGGCGTCCCGAAGGCCCGCATCGTCACCCAGCTCGATGAACTGGTGCAGGCCCGGAAGCTTCCGTGGCTGGCGGAAATCCGCGACGAGTCGGCCGACGACGTCAGGATCGTGCTCGAGCTTCGCGGGCGCGGCGGCGAGCCGGCCGAACTCATGGAGGTGCTGTTTCGGCTGACGGACCTGGAGACCCGGGTGTCCCTCAATCTCAACGTGCTGGACGGCGGGCGCGTCCCGCGGGTCATGGGTCTGGCCGAGGTGCTGCAGGCCTGGCTGGACCACCGGCGCGAGGTGTTGCTGCGACGAAGCCGGCATCGCCTGCAGGCGCTGGAAAAGCGCCTGCATGTGCTGGAGGGCTACCTCCTCGTCTTCGCCGATCTGGATACGGTCATCCAGATCATCCGGGAGAACGACGAGCCCCGGTCCGAGCTGATGGAGGTGTTTCGCCTGACCGAGACGCAGGCGGAGGCGGTGCTCAACATGCGCCTGCGGACGCTGCGGCGACTGGAAGAGGAGAAGCTTCGCGTCGAGCACGCCCGGCTCGCCGAGGAGCGGAAGAACCTGACCGACCTGGTGGAATCCGAGGCGTTGCAGTCCGAGCGGATTGATGCGGAGATCCGCGACGTGCGCGCCCGTTTCGGCGCCGGAGCCGAGGGCGGCGCCCGTCGCACCCGGATCGACCCGGACGCGCCGGTCCGGGAACCCCGCGCGGAACACGTTGAAGCTGCGGAGCCGGTGACGCTCATCTGTTCGCGCCGGGGATGGGTGCGCGTGGTTCGGGGTCACGTGGAGAACGAAGGCGAACTGCGTTACCGCGACGACGACGAAGGCCGGTTTGTCGTGCGCAGCGAGAGCACGGCGGACGTCCTCGTGGCCACCGACAAGGGACGGCTGTACACGCTGTCCCTGTCCCGGCTGCCCGGCGGGCGCGGCTTCGGAGAACCGATCCGGCTGCACGCGCAGATCGGCAATGACGAGGAACTGGTCGCCTGCTGGCCGGCGGACCACCGGCCGGTCCTGCTGGCCACCGAGGATGGCAGGGGTTTCCTGGCGCAGGCCGGCGACCTGATCGGCAGCCGGTCCGGCCGGCAGGTGGTCACGTCGGCGGCCCCGCTGGTGGTCTGCCGCCCGGCGGTGGGCGAGCACGTGGCCGTGGTCGGCACGAACCGGAAGCTGCTGATCTTCCCTGCCTCGGAAATCCCGCAGCGAAGCCGGGGGCAGGGCGTGTACCTGCAACGCTACCGGAAGGGCCGTCTGTCGGACGCGGTGATGTTCGTGAAGGAAGAGGGTCTCGTCTGCCGGACCGGCACCAGGACGCGCACGTTTGCGACCGACACCCTGGCCCCCTGGACCGGGAAGCGCGGCCAGAGCGGGCGCAATGTCCCGAAGGGATTTCCCTCGTCGCTGCGTTTCGACTGAGCCCGAAGCGGCAATTTCGGGACTCTCCACCGAAGCAGGGTATCCTGCCTGCAGGTTCGGCCCCGGGCGCCCCTCGGTGAAGGACCCAGGTGCGGCGGGACGGAACCGTTTCCGGCGGGGTCCCCGTGGTCGTGCTGTTGCAACGGGATGGGACGACTAGCCGCATGCCACGACTCTTCGCCACCGTGCCGTCATGAGCCGGAGCAACGCGGTCGTCGCTGCGATCGATCAGCTGAACGAGTTGATCGGCCGTTGGATCGCCTGGCTCACGTTGTCCATGGTGCTGGTCACCGTGGTCGTCGTGGTCCTGCGGTACGGCTTCAGCATCGGTTTCATCTGGATGCAGGAATCGGTGCGCTTCATGTACGCGGCCGTGTTCCTGCTGGGCGCCGGCTACACGCTCAAGCATGACGCGCATGTCCGCGTGGACATGCTCTACGAGCGCATGGGGCCGCGCCGGAAGGCCTGGGTCGACCTCCTCGGCACGGTGCTCTTCCTGTTTCCCGTCTGCTTTTCCGTCATCTACTTCTCGTGGGACTACGTGCTGAACTCGTGGGCCGACTTCGAGGGCTCCATCGAGGAGCGCGGGCTGCACGCGGTGTATCTCCTCAAGACCTGCATCTGGCTGTTCGCCGGACTGCTGATTCTGCAGGGGACCGCCACGGTCGTTCGCGCGACGCGACTGCTCCGATCCTCTGAGAACCCCGCCACGTGACCCCGGAGTTCATGGTCGGCGGCATGCTGCTCGCCCTCATGGCGGCGCTGCTGGCGGGGTTCCCCGTGGCCTTCACCCTCTCGGGCGTCGCGCTGCTCGCCGCCGCCTTCGGCGCCGTCGCCGGCCTGTTCGATTTCAGTTTCGTGGCTGCGTTCCCGAACCGCATCTACGGGATCATGACCAACGATCTCCTGATCGCGGTTCCCCTGTTCGTCTTCATGGGCGTGATGCTCGAACGCTCGCGCATCGCCGAGGAACTGCTGACCACGATGGGGCTGCTGCTCGGCAGCATGCGCGCGGGTCTCGGCATCGCCGTGACCTGCGTCGGGGCGCTGCTGGCGGCGTCGACCGGGATCGTCGGCGCGACGGTGGTCACCATGGGGCTCCTGTCGCTGCCAACCATGCTCAAGCGCGGCTACGAACCCTCCATCGCCTGCGGCTCGATCTGCGCCGCGGGCACGCTGGGACAGATCATTCCCCCGTCCATCGTGCTGATCCTGCTCGGCGACCAGATTTCAGCGGCTTACCAGCAGGCGCAGCTGGCCCAGGGCAACTTTTCGCCCGAGGCGGTGACGGTCACCGATCTCTTCGTGGGCGCGCTGCTGCCCGGGCTTGCGCTCGTGGCGGCGTACATCCTGTGGCAGTTCTTCTACGGAACCATCAAGCCGGACGCGATGCCCTCGATCCCGAAGAGCGAGCGCGCACTGGTCTCGGCGGCGGAACTCCGCGGCCGGATCCTGCGGGCGCTGGTGCCGCCGCTGCTGCTGATCGTCGCGGTGCTCGGATCGATCCTGGCCGGCCTCGCCACGCCGTCCGAATCGGCGGGCGTCGGCGCCATCGGTGCGATGCTGCTCGCTGCCCAGCGACGGCAGTTCAATCTCGAGATCCTGAATGACGTCATGCGGGCGACTGTCCGCATGACCGCGATGGTGTTCACGATCCTGGTCGGGGCGGCCCTGTTCTCGCTGGTCTTCCGGGGGTTTGGCGGCGACGAAATGGTGGCCGAGTTCCTCGGTGGCCTGCACGGCGGCGTGGTGACGGTCCTGATCCTCACCATGGCGCTGATGTTCCTGCTGGGCTTCTTTCTCGACTTCATCGAGATCACCTACGTCGTGATCCCGATCATCGGGCCGCCCATCCTCATGCTGGGCATCGACCCGGTCTGGTTCGCGATCCTGGTGGCGATCAACCTGCAGACGTCGTTCCTGACCCCGCCGTTCGGGTTTTCGCTCTTCTACCTGCGGGGCGTGGCGCCGAAGTCGGTGCCGACTGCGGCGATCTATCGGGGCGCCGTTCCGTTCGTCGCGATCCAGCTTCTCATGCTGGGCGTGCTGGCACTGGTGCCCGAGCTTGCCACCTGGCTGCCGACGGTGGTGTACCCGCAATAGGGCACGACATAGGCAGCCGCCCTCGCCGACAATGATCGTGGACGGGGGTCTGACGGGCTTGCACCGTCGTAAAGCGACGCCGCAAGGAAATCGCTGCGGCGGCGGGAGCCGTGTGGCGCTTCCACATGAATCCCGGATCGCCTGCTTCGAAAGAAGCAGGCCGTCATGTGTGATCAAACGTTACTTTCAATATATTGCACCAACTCCCAAGAAACCCATGAAGACCGGGTTTCGCGGTCGGCCGGTCGGCGGGTCAGCCGCGTAGTTGCAGGTATCCCTGTTCCGCGTACGGATTGCGCGCGCGCGCCTCGTTCCGGAACCGCTCCCAGCTCTCGAAAATGCGGCGGGCCAGGTCGCCTTCCTGCGCGGTGGCCCGGACCACGTCGTCGCTGTGGACGAGCATCTCGTTGAACACGTCTGTCGGAAAGGGCCGCAACTCGACGCCGTGCTCTTCCACCAGCACCCGCTGCGATTCGTTGTTGGCGGCCGTGAATTCGGCGAGCATGCGCACGTTGGTCGCGGCGGCGGCGTCTTCCACGATCGCCTGGAGATCCGGCTCGAGGCTGTCCCATTCGGCCTTGTTCATCAGCAATTCCGAGGCGGTGCCCGGTTCGTGGAAGCCTGGCCCGTAGTAGTTCTTCGTGATCTTGTAGAAGCCGAATGCGAGGTCGTTCCAGGGGCCGACCCACTCCGTGGCATCGATCACGCCCGACTGCAGGGCGGGCATGATCTCGCCGCCCGGGAGGTTGACGGCCGTCGCGCCCAGCCGGTTGATGACTTCGGCGCCGAGGCCGGGAATCCGCATCTTGAGACCCTGGAAGTCCGTGATCGAGTTGATCTCCTTCTGGAACCAGCCGCCCATCTGGGTGCCGGAGTTGCCGGCAAGGAACGCCTTCAGACCGAACTCCGCGTAGAGTTCGTCCCAGAGTTCCTGACCGCCGCCGTGGTACACCCAGGCGTTGTGTTCCTGGGCCACGAGCCCGCCGGGCACGGCCGCATAGAACGGGGTCGAGCGGTGCTTGTTGATCCAGTAATAGGCGGCGGCGTGGCTCATCTGCGCATTGTTTTCGCGCACGGCGTCAAAGTTCTCGAAGGGAGGTACGAGTTCGCCGGCCGCGTACAGCTTCACCGTCAGGCGCCCCTCCGACGCCGTCGTGATGTGATCGGCCATCCGCTGGGCGCCGGTCCCGAGCCCGGGGAAGTTCTTGGGCCACGTCGTGACCAGCTTCCATTCCCGCAACCCGCGGTTCACGCTCGGAGCCTCGGCCGGACTCTCCGGGGTGCCGGTCTCCGCCGTCTGCTGGTTCTCTTTGTTTTCGTCCTCGCCACAGGCGGCGAGGGCGACTGAGGCGCTGACTACTGCGGCGCCGGAAAGAAAGGTGCGACGATCCAACTCGGGAGCTCCTCAGGAAAGGCGGCAGGTCCTGCCGGGGCGGGGGTCGCGGCCCCACCGCAACAGCATAGTCGCAAATGGCCCCTGGCCGGTGAGGGTGCCGTCAGGCGGGATCGCCCGCCAGGCGGGCCCATCCCTGGTCGGTCAGCTCCTCGAGCGGCTGGAAGCGCCGCTTGTAGGCCATCTTGGAAGATCGCTGAATCCAGTAACCCAGGTAGAAGTAGCGAAGGCCCAGCGACTGCGCGCGCTGGATGTGCCAGAGGATGGTGGCAGTGCCGAGGCTGTCCTGGCGCCGTTCGGGGTCCCAGAACTTGTAGATGCCGGACAGCCCGTCGCTCAGCCGGTCGGTCAGCGATACGGCGACCAGCTTGTGATCCTTGTCGCGGGCTTCCACCACGCGGGTATCCACCGGCGTTTCTTCGATCATCGCCTGGTACGACGCGTAGCCCATCCCTTCCATGTCGCCGCCGATATGGCGGTCGGTCTGGTAGCGCCGAAAGAGACCGTACTGCTCGCGGGTGGCAACGGGGTCGCATTCGCTCCACACGAGGGACCGGCACGAACGCCGCGCGCGCCGGAACCGCCGGCCAGGCTGAAAGGCGCCGGCGTCGATCCGTACCGGCCGGCACGCCCTGCACGTGGGACACGCCGGCCGGTAGGCCATGCCGTGGCTGCGCCGGAATCCGGCCCGGATGAGGTCGGCGTGAAATCGATCGGCCTGCTGCGTCGGGATCTGGGTGATCACCTTGCGCTCGATCTGCCCGGGCAGGTACGGGCAGGGGAGAGCCGAAGTCCCGACAAAGATCGGAATGGTGTCACCGAGTGGGAGCGTCATGGCCGTGCCCTGCCGGGAAGCGCGTGATGCGCGGCCATGCTAACGCATTTTGTGGTCAGGGGCGGTCATGTCCGGCGGCCCTTCGGTGGTGCGGCATGCTCATGGCACGCAATGTGCAGGTCCGGTGGCGGCGGGTAGCGTTGCTTCGACAGGCGCTCGTGAACCAGACGCGGCGTGATAGCAGGGTGAGTCGTCGAGAGAGGTTCCGCCAAGCCGCCGGCTACGCCGAAGCGGGTGATGCGCGGTGCGAGCATGCGGCGGTATCCCTCGCGCTCCGCGCACAGGCATCGGCCCGCCCCTCGTGGATTCACCCGTTACCGCCGCACAATGGGAGCTATCGCACACGTACCCGCAACGTACGGGCGGATCGTGCACGTCTCGGCTATCAAGACGATGTCCGTCTGCTAGCCCGTTGCTGTCTGCGCAACCGGGAACACAGATCTCGTTACCGTTTCGCATAGGTGTTTTGCGTCGTTCGGGCGCCGGTACGGGGCATCCTTCGCGGGCCGGGCGCACCGGACACGGCGAAAGCGAAGCGCGGACTGCGTGATAGCATCGCAATCACCGCATAGGGTGCGGTCAAGAACGAACGGAGGAAGCGGCAGTGGCGAGCATCACGATTCGCAATCTCGACGACGACGTGAAGGCCGGACTTCGCAAGCGCGCGGCAGACCACGCCCGTTCCATGGAAGAAGAAGTGCGGGTGATTCTGCGCGAGGCGGTCGGGCGGGATGCCGTGCCGGAGATGGGGCTCGGGACGGCAATTCACGAAGTGTTCAAGCCTTTAGGCGGAGTCGAGTTGGAATTGCCTCCGCGCGGTCCAATGCGCGAGCCGCCCAGCTTCGATTGAAACGACCATGGTCGTACATGACACGAATGTGGTGTCCGAGCTGATGCGGGTCACGCCGAGCGCGGCGGTTCTCGCCTGGAGGGACGAGTTGCCGCGGCGCGAGCTGTTCGTGACGGCGGTCACGGAGGCAGAGGTGCGCACCGGCGTCGCCATTCTGCCTGACAGCGCGCGCCGTCGGGGTCTGGCGGATGCCGCCGAGCGGGCGTTCGGGGGTCTATTCGCCGGCCGGGTTCTGCCGTTCGACAGCGGTGCCGCACGCGTCTACGCCGATATCGTCGCCGCCAGTCGCGCAGCCAGGCGTCCGGTCTCACAGTCGGATTGTCGGATCGCAGCCATCGCGCTCACGGGACATGGCCTTGGCGACACGGAACGTGCGGGACTTCTCCGAACAAGGCGTGGAAGTGATCGACCCGTGGGTGAGTCCATGACGCTGGGCAACCGCAGGCCGCTACGGGAGAGAAGTCGAAGCCGAGCAGGCCCTTGTCCAAGACCACAAGACCGTCCTTGCCCTTCGGGCATCGATCCCACGCAAGGTGTGGCGCAAGGAGCACTCGCTGATGGTGGTACGGATGCGCCCGGTCGTTCTCCCGTAAGCATCCTTGAGTACCGTCCGTTCCGAGTGAACAAGGGCGACAGTTCCGTGAAGAGAATGCGGTTCACGGACGGTGTCTCGGCGACCGGTTGGTGCCGGAAAAGACTGTTGCGGAACAGGAATTGGTTCTTGGGACAGGGCGGGTCGGGGCTCGCTCAGAGTGCTTTCCGGAAGCGTCGGGGCTGCAGGGGGTCAGCGTCATGGCGGCTCGTTGCCGTCGCGCTGCTAGTCATGGCGCTCGTATCCTCGAGATTTCTGCACCACGGGTAGCGCAGACTTTCAGATCCGGGGCATCGATCCGCGCATCAGCACTAATCTGCCAAATTGATAGCCTTCAGTAATGATTTTTCATCAGTCTTTGGGTACGTTATCGTTTTGCCACACAATTGTCGTTTTTCACGGAACCGGAAACGAGTTCGCCTGGCCGCGGGAAAGTAATGATTTAGCCATGGACACCCCTGATCAGAATCGTTTCTCAGGCCCTCTTATCGTTTTTCAGGATCGGCGCCTTCCCGTGACCGCAACGCCGGCGGGCTACGCCGCACTGATCGCGGCATACGATTTGCGGGTGCCGCTTCCCCGGAACCTCAGCGCCATTGGCGGGCGGCACAGGTTCGTGGAGCAAGACGGCTGGCGCATCTATTCGCCGCGCTACAAGCCAGCCGCAAGCCTGGAGGGGCATCTCACCTTCGCCCTGAAGCATGAAGGGCTGGAATTGGCGATCCTCAAGCGACTGTTTGCCGCTACCGGCCCCGCACCTCTGGCCGACCTGGTCAGGGGCAAGCCAACCGGTTCCTACGCCCGGCGTGTCTGGTTTCTCTATGAATGGCTGACCGGTACGCGACTTGACCTGCCCAACGCCGATCGCGGGGCCTACGCACCAATCGTCGATCCAAAGCAGCAATATGCCGTCCCTGCGACAACGTCCCCACGGCACCGGGTCAAGAACAATCTCCCCGGGCCACCGGCCTTTTGTCCGATGGTCTTCCGCACGGAAGCGCTGGAGCACTTCATCACCAAGGACCTGCAAGCACGTGCGCAGGAAGCCATTGCCGCGGTGCCCAGCGATTTGCTCGCCCGCATCGCGGCTTTCCTGCTTCTCAAGGATTCAAGGTCGAGCTTCGCCATAGAGGACGAACATTCTCCGCAGGACCGCATCCAGCGATGGGCGCGCGCCATCGGTCAAGCCGGCCAACAGCCGATCGACCATGACGAACTGCTTCGTCTGCAACGCATCGTGATCGGGGATGCCCGCTTCGTCCATCTGGGGCTGCGCACCGGGGGGGGCTTTGTCGGTCAACACGACCGCGCGTCGCGTATGCCGATCCCCGACCACATCAGCGCGCGGCCGGATGATCTCGGCTCGCTGACAGAAGGCATGGCCGCTTTCGACCGGGATGCCGCACTGAAGCTCGATCCGATCGTCGCCGCATCGGTTCTCGCCTTTGGCTTTGTCTACGTCCATCCTTTCGACGATGGAAATGGTCGGTTGCACCGCTACCTGATTCATCATGTTCTGGCCCAGCGCGGTTTCAACCCGCCAGGGATCGCATTTCCGGTGTCGGCGGCGATTCTGGACCGAATCGAGGACTACCGCACAGCGCTCGAAGACTACTCGCAGCGTCTGCTGCCATCGGTCCAATGGGAACCGACGGAACACGGAAATGTCCGGGTGTTGAACGACACAGGCGATTTCTACCGATATTTCGACGCCACGCCGCAAACCGAGTTTCTGTACGGCAGCGTGCAGCGGACTATTGAATTGGACTTGCCACAAGAGGCAGAATTTCTCAGGCGGTACGACACGATTCGGAACGACCTGAAACTGATCGTCGATATGCCAGACCGCCTGTCGGATCTACTCTTCCGGTTCCTCCACCAAAATGGTGGTACGCTGCCTCGCCGCAGACGGAAGAGGGAGTTCGCGGCACTGACGGACGCCGAGGTCACGCGCATCGAAGCCTCTTACCGGCAAGAATTCGCTGGCGAACATTGCTGAACGTGAACAGAAGTGGGCCTGCGACGGAGAGTGGCTGCGCCAGCGGTCGTCGGCGTTGAACAGGATCTGTGAAGAGATGGGCGGCGGTCCCGAACGATAGAGATTCAAGTCTCGGAGTCACCGGTTGATACCGGGTTCCCCGTCGCCCGTCTCGTTCGCCGCGCCCGCCCTATGAGACCCCGTAATACCATGGGACGAACAAGGTAAAGGTACCCCAGCAGATCAGGGTAAGCGGCGGCCCGCTCCGCAGGTAATGGCGGCCCCGGTAGCCGCCGGGGCCCATCACGAGCAGATTGGTCTGGTAGCCGATAGGGGTCGAAAACGACATGTTGGCGCCGAAGATCACCGTGACCGCGAACGGAAACGGATCCACCCCGAGAATCTGGGCGATGCCGATGGCGATCGGCATGTAGAGCAGGGCAGCCGCGTTGTTGGTCAGGATGTCGGTGGTGATGGCCGTGACCAGGAACAATGCCGACATCATCGCCGCCGGGCCGAACCCGAACGTTTCCATCGCCTGCACCGCGCCATCGGCGATCCATTGGGCCGCCCCGCTCATCTGCATGGCGCCGCTCAGGCCCAGCATCGCTGCCACCGGCAGGGCGACCCGCCCGTCGATCGCACCGAGCGCGCGGCCAACCGAAAGCGTACCCGAAGCGATCATCGAGAACGCGCCGGCGACCGCGGCGACCACCACCGGCACGACGCCGCTGGAGGCGGCCAGGACGGTGCCCAGGAAGATCCCCGCGGCCCGCCAGCGGAACTTGACGGGCGGCAGCTGGCTCTGCCGCCATTCCGTCGGGACCACGATCCCGGTCTGACGCAGGTCGCTGACCGCGCTCTGGGTGCCTTCCACCAGCAGCATGTCGCCGCTCTGCAGCGGGACCTCCAGCGGCCGGGCGCGCCGATTGGTGAGGCGGGTGCGCCGCAGCCCGAGGATCGTGCACCCGGTGCGGCGCCGGAAGGTTTCAGGCGTCATCGGCGGGGTATGCGTGAACGGCGAATCCACCGTGACGACGGCTTCCGCGAAGAAATTCGCCTCGTTCTCGGCGCGCATCCGCGCGGTCCGGAACAGGCCGCCCAGCGATCCCAGGACCGCGGGAAACCGGGTACGGGAGAGCGCCACGACGAGCACGTCCCCGGCCTGGAGCACCACGTCGTCGAACGGGAACAGGTAGGTATCCAGACCGCGCCGCACCGAAAAGACGGTCATCTCCTGGAGGCCGGGAAACATGCCGCCGACCGACGCTTCCCCGACCGAGGGGGAATCGGACCGCACTTCGAGCTCGGTCACGAACTGGCGGGCTTCGACGGGTGTCGCGGCTTCGGATTCCAGCTTCGGCAACAGCCAGGGGAGAATCGCGGTGACGTACACGAGACCGGCCCCGGCCACGACCAGACCGGGGATGGTGAACGCGAAGAAATCGAACGGCGGAAGTCCGAGCTCGACGGCGACGCCGGCTGCGATGAGGTTTGTGCTGGATCCGACCAGGGTCGTCATACCGCCCAGAATGCTGGCGTAGCTCAGCGGGATGAGGCTGCGCGACGGGGGCAGGCGGTCGGACGCGACGAGGATCAGGATGGGAATGAAGATCAGGACAATGGGCGTGTTGTTGATGAAGCTCGACGTCAGCGCCGCGATCAGCAGGAGGAAGACGAACACCAGGCCCCGGCGATGGCGGGCCATCCGGTTGATCAGGTCGGCGATCCGGCTGAGCGCCCCGGTCTCGGTCAATCCCCTGGCGACGATCAGGAGCGCCATCAGGGTGATCAGACCCGTGTTGGCGAAGCCGGCAAACACCATCCCCGGCTGGGCCCGCCCGTCCGGCATCTCGACGGTCACGAACAGGAACAGGAGCGCGAGCAGGAGCCCGACGGCGACGGTCTCGAGCCGAAAGCGCCCCGAAACGAAGGCGGTGATGGCGACGACTGCGATCAGCAGTGTCAGCGCGATGGGAAGTGTCATGGGAGGCGGACCGTTCCCGCCGGGCCGCCCGTCAGGACGGCTGGCGGGGCCCGGCCCCCCGCTCGGTCAACTGGGCGAGGAGAGCATCGGGAATCGGCACGCTCGCCTCCCGGGTTCGGTCCGCCAGCACCATGACCGAGCGTGCGCGTGCGGTGCAGACGCCGCGGTGGAACACGGCTTGGTCCCAGTGCACCGACGAGCGACCGAAGCGCGCGATGCGGGTGCCGACCGTGACGGTGCCCGGCCAGTGGAGTTGGGCCAGGTAATCGATCGCAATGTGCGCCAGCATGAAGACCGGATCCGCCGTGATCGGGTCGTTGATGCCCTCGAGATACGTGATCCGGCCTTCCTCGAAATAGCGTGCGATCGCCGCGTGGTTGACGTGTCCAACGCCATCCAGGTCAAAGAACTGAATATGCCGGTCAACGTGGCGTGCGTAGTCGTCAAGGACCGGTATCTCCGGCTTGGGTGATGGTTGGGCTGGCGTCGGCATGCGCGCGACTATGCGAACGCCACCCGTCCGGTGCAACTGCCGCGCTCACAAACGGGCTTGCGGGACGAGGACCAGCCGCCGCTCGATCCTGATCTTGGTCCAGTCCGTTTCGAACGGAAGGAGGCGCCCGGCAAACCACGGGTCGGCGTGATTTCGGTACCAGGGCGAGAGCGGGTGGCCGGACTGTCCCGTGGACACCACTGCCCATGACCGTGTGGGATCGTCGAGATCGTGGACCAGACGGACGCCCGCACCGTGGATCCCGGCGAATGGCTGCTCACTGTCGCTCCAGTCGGCAAACATGCGCATGAGCGTGAACGGTCCGCCTTCATGCGCGCGGACGATGTTGAACAGGCGCCCGAGGAACGGAATCCCGCCCAGGGGGCGGTGCCGGTGGACTCCGGTTGCCGCGGAATCCCAGCGCAGGGCACCCAGGTCAGGACCATGTTGGTCCCGCAGCCATGTCAGCGCGTCGTGCAATGCGTCGCGGGTGATGTCGCCGCACGTTTGCGCCGAATCGCCGCAGCCGGGCACGCGGCCGGTGAGCAGGTCGACGAGCAGCTGGGGCCGCGGCGTCACCGGCGGCGTTTCGTCGCCGAACACCGCCGGGAGCAGGCGCCGGATCAGGGCCCGGTGCCAGGCCGAGTACACGAGCGGTTCGGGCCGGCCCGCGGCCATGCGGAAGTCCCATCCCTCGAGCAGTTCTGCCGCTTCGGCGGCGGTTCCGGAAAAGGGGCCGGCGGCCAGGAGCAGCGGCACGATGGTGCGTGCGGCGGGCGACACGATGTCCGTCTGCATGGCTGCGAATTGCGCGGGCGTGAAGCCGCCTTCGGGAACGGCGGCAAGGAGTTCGTGCAGGCGCTCCGCCCGGTAGCTGGAGGGTCGATCCCGCATGATGAAGTGGGGATAGCCGGCGGGTGCCAGGTACTCGTTGGCACTCGCCACGCGGCCGTCCGGCGGATTCGTTTCACTGGGGAGGGCGGTGCCCTGCAGCCGCCCGATCCACGCGCTGCCGGGGTCGGTGCCGTCCACCGGCAGGAAGCCGTCGCCCGTCGCCCGGACGGGAATGCGGCCCGTCATCACGTAACCGATGTTGCCCGTGCTGTCGGCGTGCACGGCCGTCTGGACGACCGCCTCGAGTTCGCCCATGGCCTCGCCGAAGGCGGCGGCGCTGGCGGCGCGCACGCTCCGGAACGCCGCGCGCTGCGAGCGGTCCGTGCTGCCGAGCTCGTCCGACCGGAACGCGACGACCTGCCCGGGACCGGCAAATGCGAATTCGGGCAGGTCGGACACGACGGGTCCGTGCCGGGTAGCACGGACCGTCAGGCGGACCGGCTGGTCGCCCCGTACCGCGACCGTCTCCGCATGGATGCGGAAGGGTTCCGGGCCCGCCGGGGTCAGGTACGACCCGGGATCGCTTGGGTCCATGGTTTCGACGTAGAGGTCCTGGACGTCGGCGTAGACCGAGGTCATGCCCCAGGCCACCTGGGCGTTGCGCCCGATCGGAACCGCGGCAATCCCCGGCAGTGTGCCGCCCCACACCCGCAAGCCGGGGGCCTCGAGGTGGGCGAGGTACCAGACCGACGGCGCCGCGAAGCGCAGGTGCGGATCGTTCGCGAGGAGCGGCTTGCCACTGGCCGAATGCCGCCCGGCAACCGCCCAGGCATTGGAGCCGGCCAGCGGCGCGTCAACCGAGCGCCAGAGTTCGCGGAGCCGGTCCTCCCCGAGCTGCGGGAGCAGGCGGGCGCGTTCGGCTTCCGTGGTCGCGTTGCCGGAAAGGAGCGTCCCCATCATCTTGATGGCAAGGATGCTGTCGGCGGGCGTCCAGGGTTCGGGAGACACGCCCAGCACCCGCAGTTCAAATGGCCGGTGGCCGCTGTCGAGCGCCGCGTTCACGCCGTCGGCGTAGCCCTGCAGCAGATCACGGGTCCCCGGGTCCAGTGCCGCCGCCACGGCGTCGGCAGCGCGCGCATAACCGATCGTCCGGAACCGGCGGTCGAGCGGCAGCGCGCCCGCGCCCATGAGTTCCGCGAGGCGGCCGCGGCCGGCCCGCCGCGCGAACTCCATGGCGGTGAAACGGTCCTGGGCGTGCACGAACCCGAGGCCGAACCAGGCGTCGCGCTCGTTGCCGGCAGCGATATGGGGGATGCCATGCGCATCGCGGACGATTTCCAGCGAACGCTCGATTCCGCGGACCTCGAACTTGCCGTCCAGCCGGGGCATGGCGGCCTGCAGCGCGAGCAGCGGCAGGGCCAGCGCCACCGCCGCCACGCCCAGCAGGGTGGCCAGGCCGAAGCTCGGGACGGGCCGCAGCGCGGACGGAGCCCGGGTGCTACCGTTCACGCACCAGTTCCAGAACGCGCGCGCGGTCGGCGTCGAGCTCCGGCACCGGTCCTCGCGCGGCGGGGTCCGGGTGCCCCGACAGCTTGATCGGGTTGCCCGCGATCTTGAGGCCATCGGCACCCTCGCCCGCGATTTCGACCAGCATGTTCCGGGCCCGCACCTGGGGGGACGCGACCGCGTCGGCGACATCGTTGAGCGGGCCGGCCGGAACCCCGGCTGTTTCGAGCCGGTCCAGCCATACGGCGCGAGGTGCGGCGGCGAGGCACGCGTTGATTTCCGCCTCCAGGTCCTCGACGTTGTCGATGCGGTCCCGGTTGGCTGCGAAGCGGGGGTCGTCGGCAAGCGCCGGGCGCCCCAGGACGCCTGCGAGAACGCGGAACATGCGGTCGTTGCCGGCGGCCAGCACCAGATGCGAGTCGGCCGCCCGGTAGCATCCGAACGGGGCGATCGCCGGGTGCCGGGCGCCCGAGGGCGGCGGGGCCGCGCCGGTGGCGAAGTAGCGGGCCACGGCGTTCTCGAGGATCGCGATCTGGCAGTCCAGCATGGCCACGTCGATCTGCTGCCCGAGGCCCGTGCGGTTCCGCTCGTGCAGGGCGGCGACGATGCCGATGGCGGTGAACAGCCCGGCCGCGATGTCGCCGATCGAGGTGCCGACGCGCGTCGGCGGGCCGTCCGCGTGTCCTGTCAGCGACATCAGCCCGCCCATTCCCTGCACGATCATGTCGTAGGCGGGCCGGCTGGCCCACGGCCCGGTCTGGCCGAACCCTGAGGTGGACGCGAGAATCAGACGTGGATGGGCCGCGTGCAGCTCGGACCATCCGAAACCCAGGCGCTCGAGGGTGCCCGGCCGAAAGTTCTCGACCAGCACGTCGACCTGCCCGAGAAGCTGTTCGAACAGGGACCGGTCGGCGTCGGCCTTGAGGTCAAGCGCGATGCTCTCCTTCCCGCGATTGAGGGACCCGAAGTACGCCGAGGTGTCGCCGATCCACGGGCCGAAGGTGCGCGCGTCGTCTCCGTCGGGCGGTTCGACCTTGATCACGCGGGCGCCCAGGTCACCGAGCACCATGGTGGCGAAGGGCCCCGCAAGCACGCGGGTGAGATCGAGGATCGTCGCGCCCGACAGGGGGCCCGATGGCGGCACAGGAGTGGCGGAAGGGTGATCCATGCATGGGCTCCGGCAGCTGCGGCGATCGTATCGGTGCCGACTTCGGCGTATGCCGGACCACGGGGACGACGGCCGGTCCGGCTGGGGCACGCCGCGGATGGTATCGGCACTCGCCAGGGGGTGTCGGAGGTCCCGGGGCCGCGGTGGGCGAACGCTACTGGTTCGCCCGGTTTGCTTCTACAGTAGCGGCGGCGTCAGGCCCGGAGGCGGCGCGGTGCACGGGGGGAAGATCGGCCATGAACATCGAATTGAACAGCGCGGACAGGGCCTTTCGCGACGAAGTCCGCGCGTTCCTTGCCGGCAGCCTGCCGCCCGACATCCAGCGGCGTGTCGAGCACGGCCTCGAGCTGCGGCGCGACGATTACGCGTCGTGGCACCGGATTCTCTACGACAAGGGCTGGGTGGCGCCCAGCTGGCCGGTGGCCCACGGCGGCACCGGCTGGACGCCGATGCAGCGTTACCTGTTCGACGAGGAGGCCGCCGCCGCCAGCGCGCCGCGGATCATGCCGTTCGGCGTGAACATGGTGGGCCCAGTGATCTTCACGTTCGGGGACGCGGCCCAGAAGGCCCACTATCTTCCGCGGATCCTCTCGGGCGAGGACTGGTGGTGTCAGGGTTACTCCGAGCCCGGCGCGGGGTCCGACCTGGCCAACCTCCGCACCAGGGCGGTGCGTGACGGCGACGTCTACGTCGTCAACGGGCAAAAGACCTGGACGACGTCGGCCCAATGGGCAGACCACATCTTCTGCCTGGTCCGCACGGACCCGTCCGCCGCCCGGCCGCAGCAGGGTATTTCCTTTCTCCTGATCGACATGCGCTCGCCCGGAATCTCGGTGCAGCCGATCATCACGATCGACGGGAGCCACGAGGTGAACGACGTCTTCTTCGAGGACGTCCGCGTTCCGGTCGAGAATCTCGTCGGCGAGGAGAACCGCGGGTGGACCTACGCGAAATTCCTGCTGAGCTTTGAACGCGCCGGGATCGCGGACGTGGGTCGCTCGAAGAAACAGGTCGCGAATCTCAAGCGGATCGCGGCCGCCGAGCAATCCAACGGGCGCCCGCTGTCCGAAGACGATCGATTCCAGGAGAAGATCGCCGCGCTGGAAATCGACCTGCTCGCGCTCGAGTTCACGGAACTGCGGGCGCTCAGCCGGCACTCGGCCGGCGAGGAGCCGGGCACCGAGGCCAACATCCTCAAGATCCGCGGCACCGAGATCCAGCAGCGGATCACCGAGCTCACGCTCGAGGCGGTGGGCACGTACGCCAATCCGTATGTTCCGGAGGCCCTGCGGGACGGCTGGAACGAGGAACCCATCGGCCCGGAGTATGCGGCGGTCGCGGCGCCGAGGTACTTCAACTGGCGCAAGGCCTCGATCTACGGGGGATCGAACGAGATCCAGAAGGGCATCGTCGCCAAGCTCGTGCTGGAACTGTGAGGCGCGGCCATGGACCTGACCTACAGCGAAGACCAGACGCTGCTGTCCGAGAGCATCGCCCGGTTCATCCAGGACGACTATGACTTCGAGACCCGCCGTCGCATCGCCGCCAGCGAGCATGGTCTCGATCCGGCGACGTGGGCGCAGTTCTCGGACCTCGGCTGGCTGGGCATTCCGTTCAGCGAGGCGGAGGGTGGACTTGGCGCCGACCCAGTGGCGGTGATGATCCTGATGGAGCAGTTTGGCCGCGGGCTGGTTGTGGAGCCGTACGTGCCTTGCGTCCTCCTCGGCGGCCGGCTCATCGCGGCGGCCGGGAATGCGGTCCAGCGCGACCACTACCTCGGCGACCTGATCGCGGGCCGGGTCCAGCTCGCCTTCGCGCACGGGGAGCCGGGCGGACGCTACGCGCTGGCCCATGTGGCAACGCGTGCAGAAGCGTGCTCCGGCGGTTTCACGCTGTCTGGGCAGAAGGCGGTGGTGCACAACGCCGCCGCGGCCGACTTCCTCGTCGTCTCGGCCCGCAGCAGCGGCGAGCCGGGGGCGTGCGAGGGCATCTCGCTCTTCGTGGTGCCGCGCAGTGCGACCGGGCTGAGCATCCGTTCCTACGGGACGGTCGACGGCCTGCGCGCCGGGGAAGTGGCGCTGGACGGCGTGGAGTTGGGCGAGGAGGCGCTGCTCGGGGAAACCGGCGAGGCCTTTCCCGTCATCGAGGCAGTGACGGACGCCGCCGTCGCCGCCGTGTGCTCAGAAGCAGTCGGCATCATGGATCGCATGCGGGAGATGACGCTGGACTATCTCAAGAATCGCCAGCAGTTCGGACGACCGCTCGGATCGTTTCAGGTCCTGCAGCACCGCGCGGTGGACATGCTGATTGCCTGCGAGGAGGCTCGCTCGCTGGCGTTGATGGCGACGCTCAACCTTGGCGGAAGCGCCGCCGAACGGCGGCGCGCGGTGTCGGCGGTCAAGGCGCACGTCGGGAACGCGGGCCGGAAGTTGGGGCAGGAGGCCGTGCAACTGCATGGCGGCATGGGCGTGACCGATGAACTCGCGCTCGGTCACTACTTCAAGCGGCTGACCATGATCGACACGTTCTTCGGGGACGCCGCGCATCACCTCGACCGGTTTGCCCGGAACCCGTGAATTTCCCGCCCTCCGGGCTCAGCGCCTCCAGCCGGACGGCGGCCCTGCTCCAGTGCATTGGGGCGTGCCGGGAACTACACTCGTGCTCCGCGCGGCCGCGGCAGCGGGAGGGGCGGACGATGGTCGGTCCGGAGGGACCCGCTCGGAGCCGGAAGCCCGCCGGCAGGCGCCGCGGGGAGCGGCCCCCGCAGGCTGGCTGACCGCCGCCGCGCTCGCCGATGCAGCCGCTCCGTCCGATCCCCGAGGCACCTTACCGGGTGGCGGATCCGGCACCGGCGGGCGGCGCGGGCACAGCTGACGATCCGATTCGCGTTGCCGGGTTCGAGGGCGCTGGCCCGGCGCCGGTGCTGCTTGTGTGCGAGCACGCATCCAACGCGTTTCCCGCGCGGTTCGGATCGCTGGGGCTCACCGAGCGGGACCGGGAGAGCCACATCGCCTGGGACCTCGGCGCCCTCGACCTTGCCCGCGCACTCGCGGGAGAGCTCTGCGCCCCCGTGATCTTTTCCCGGGTATCGCGCCTCCTCTTCGACCTGAACCGGCCGCCCGGCGCGCCGGATGCGATCGCCGAGCGCAGCGACGCGACGGACGTCCCCGGGAACACCGGTCTCTCTGCGTCGGAACGGCAGGCGCGGGTCGACGCCATCCACGCGCCCTGGGTGACCGCACTGGCGAGCGCCATCGACGCGGTTCGCCCCGCGGCGCTGATCAGCCTTCACAGCTTCACGCCCGTCTTCGCGGGTCGCCCGCGCACCACCAAGGTCGGGATCATCCACGACCGCGATGCGCGGCTGGCATCGGCGGTCCTCGCCCGCACCGGCGATCAGGGCTGGGAGCGGAACCGGCCCTACGGGCCCGCCGACGGAGTCACGCACACGCTCAGGACCTTTGCCCAGCCGCGCGGCCTGCTGCCGCTGATGATCGAGGTCCGGAGCGACCTCCTGAACAGCGCCGCCGCCGTCCACGGGGTTGCCGGCGCACTGGCGCGCGTGCTCGTTCCGTCGCTGGAAGCGTGTGGGGTGCCGATGCGGGATCGCGCGGCATGAGCGCCGCCATGCGCCGCTACGTGGCCGCGATCGACACGCTCAACCGCCGGCTCGGGCGCATCGTGATGTACGGCATCTTCGCGATCATGGGCATCCTCCTCTGGTCGTCGATGTCCAAGACGTTCTTCGACCCCTCGCTCTGGACGCTCGAGATGGCGCAGTTCGCGATGGTGACGTACTACGTCCTGGGGGGCCCCTACGCGATCCAGACCGGCGCGAACGTGCGGATGGACCTTTTCTACGGGTCCTGGTCGCCCCGCACGAAGGCGTGGATCGACTCCTTCACCGTGTTCTTCCTGATCTTCTACCTCGTGGTGCTGCTCTGGGGCGGGATCGATTCGACGGCCTACAGCTTTCAGTACGGCGGCGAACGCAGCCCTTCCGCCTGGCGCCCGTATCTCTGGCCGATCAAGGTGATCATGGTGGTGGGCATCGTGCTGATGCTGCTGCAGGCGGTGGCCGAGTTCTGCAAGGACGTCCTTCGGCTTCGCGGCGAGGCGCTCTGATGTCGTACGAGCTCATCGCGATCCTCATGTTCTCGACGATGATGATCATGCTGGCCACCGGCCAGCGGGTCTTCGGCGCCATCGGCTTTGTCGCGGTCGTCGCCGCCCTTCTCCTGTGGGGCGACCGCGGCGGCTACGACCTGGGCTTCGCCGCCGCCATGAAGCTCATGAAGTGGTACCCGCTGCTGACGCTGCCGATGTTCATTTTCATGGGCTATGTCCTCTCTGAGTCGAAGATTGCCGACGATCTCTACCGCATGTTCCACGTCTGGACCGGCGGGATGGCCGGCGGGCTCGCCATGGGGACGATCGGCCTCATGGTGCTGGTCTCGGCGATGAACGGCCTGAGCGTGGCCGGCATGGCCATCGGCGCCACCATCGCGCTGCCCGAACTGCTCAAGCGCAACTACGACAAGCGCATGGTGACGGGCGTGATCCAGGCGGGGAGTTCGCTCGGCATCCTTGTGCCGCCCTCGGTGGTCCTGGTCCTCTACGCGATGATCGCGCGCCAGCCGGTGGGGCAGCTCTGGCTTGCGGGCGTGTTTCCGGGGCTCATGATGGCCGGGCTCTTCGTCTTCTACATCTGGCTGCGCTGCCGGATCACGCCCAAGCTCGGTCCCGTCCTCCCGAAGGCCGAGCGCGACGTGGCGCGGGCCGAGAAATACCGGCTCCTGCGGGCCGGCCTGCTGCCGCTGTTCATCTTTGCGGTGATGATCTTCCCGTTCGTCAACGGCTGGACGTCGCTGGTGGAGTCGTCCGCGATCGGGGCGCTGGCCGCGTTCCTCGCGGCCGTCGTGCGGCGCCGGATGACGCGGCCGGTGTTCGAGAATTCGCTCCGCAACACGCTCCGCATCAGCTGCATGTTCATGTGGATCATCCTCGCCGCCCTCGCGTTCGGCGCGGTCTTCGACGGCCTCGGCGCCGTGCGCGCGATCGAGAACCTCTTCACGGAGCGCATGGGTCTCTCGCCGTGGACCATCCTGATCCTCATGCAGCTCTCGTTCATCCTGATGGGCACGTTCCTCGACGATACGGCGATGCTCGTGATCGTCGCTCCGCTCTACGTCCCCCTCGTCGACGCCCTGGGCTTCAACCTCATCTGGTACGGCGTGCTGTACACGATCACCACGCAGATCGCCTACATGACGCCGCCGTTTGGATACAATCTCTTCCTGATGCGCGCCATGGCCCCGCCGGAAGTCACGCTGGGTGACATCTACCGGTCGATCATCCCCTTTGTCGGCGTGATGATCGTGGCGCTGTCCCTCGTCATCAGCTTCCCGGAAATCGCGTTGTGGCTGCCCGGCCACGTGTACGCGAACTAGCCGATGCGCCGGATTCGCGGCGCGCCGGCCTGCAAGGAGTGAACCCATGACCACACGGCGCAAGCTTCTGAAAGCCGCTGCCGTCGCACCGGCCGCGGCCATTGCGACGCCCGTATTCGCCCAGGCGCAGATCACCTGGCGGATGCAGACCTACGCCGGTCCCGCCCTGGCCGAGCATGTCGTCAAACCGGCGATCGACATGTTCAACAAGATCGCGGGCGAGCGGATGCAGATCGAACTGTTCTTCGCTGACCAGCTGGTGCCTACGGGCGAGCTGTTCCGTGCGATGCAGCGCGGGACGATCGACGCGGTCCAGTCGGACGACGATTCCATGGCGTCGCCGACCGAGGTCACCGTGTTCGGCGGGTACTTCCCGTTTGCGTCGCGCTACTCGCTCGACGTCCCCGTCCTCTTCAACCAGTACGGCCTCAACGAGATCTGGGACGCCGAGTATGCCAACGTCGGCGTGAAGCACATTTCCGCGGGTGCCTGGGATCCCTGTCACTTCGCGACCAAGGACCCCATCCATTCTCTGGCGGACCTGCAGGGCAAGCGTGTCTTCACCTTCCCGACGGCTGGCCGGTTCCTGACCCAGTTCGGGGTCGTCCCGGTCACCCTGCCCTGGGAGGACATCGAGGTCGCCGTCCAGACCGGCGAGCTCGACGGGATCGCCTGGTCCGGGATCACCGAGGACTACACGGTGGGCTGGGCCGATGTCACGAACTACTTCCTGACGAACAACATCTCGGGTGCCTGGATCGGGTCGTTCTACGCCAACATGGACCGCTGGAACGAGATCCCCGAGGATCTCCAGCTGCTCCTGCGCGTCATCTGCGACCAGTCCCACTACTACCGCCAATGGTGGTACTGGGGTGGCGAAGCAAGCCTGCGCGTGCATGGCACGAAGATGCAGCTCACGTCGATCCCGGACGAGGAATGGGCCCAGGTCGAGGCGGCCGCGCGGGTCTTCTGGGACGAGGTTGCGGCCGAGTCGGAGACCAAGGCCAAGGTGGTCCAGATCTTCAAGCAGTACAACGCTGACATGGAGAAGGCCGGCCGGCCGTACCGGTACACCTAGCCCGTTCACGGGGCGGCCTCGCAGAGCGACCGGGGCCGCCTCCTGATCCGTCATCCGCGATCCGCCCCGTACCAGGCAATCGCCGCCGCGCCGCCCGTCGCCGCGACACGGTCGGGCCACGGAACCGCCTGGTCGGGCGCGGGGGGCTCATGCCATGGCCGCGACCGCCGGGCACGGGGTGTCGCTTCGAACGTGCCTGAGGACCTCCCATGACCACGAACCTGCAGTGCATATCACCCGTCGACGGCACGGTGTACGCCGAACGCCCGGCGCTGACCGCCGATGCCGCACGGGCGGCGGTGGCCGGCGCCCGGCGGGCGCAGCCGGCCTGGTCCGCCCGACCGCTGGAGGAGCGCACCGAACTCGTCCTGGCGGGGGTTGCCCGGATCGGCGCTGAAAACGACGACATCGTGCCGGAGCTGGCCTGGCAGATGGGCCGGCCGGTCCGCTACGGCGGCGAATGGGGCGGCTTCGACGAGCGTGCGAAGCACATGGCCGGGATCGCGGCGGCCGCCCTCGGGGACATCGAGGTCGAAGACAGCTCCCGGTTCCGTCGCGTGATCCGTCGCGACCCCCGCGGCCTCGTTTTCGTGGTGGCCCCATGGAACTATCCCTACATGACCGCGATCAACACCGTCGCCCCGGCGTTGATCGCGGGCAACGCCGTGATCCTCAAGCATGCGACGCAGACCCTCCTCGTCGGGGAGCGCCTGGCGAAGGCCTTCCACGCGGCGGGGGTGCCGGAGGACGTGTTCCAGAACCTGTTCCTGGAGCACGACACCACGCTCGCCCTGATTCGCGAACGGGCGTTCGATTTCGTGAACTTCACGGGGTCGGTGCGCGGCGGGCGGGCCATCGAGGAGGCGGCTGCGGGCACCTTCACCAGCCTGGGCCTGGAGCTCGGCGGCAAGGACCCGGGCTACGTGATGGAGGACGCCGATCTCGAGGCTTCCGTGGCGACGCTCATGGACGGGGCCATGTACAACGCCGGCCAGTGCTGCTGCGGGATCGAGCGAATCTATGTCCATGCCTCCCACTACGGGGCATTCGTGGACGGCGCCGTGGCGTTTGCCGAGGCCTACAAGCTCGGCAACCCGCTCGAACCGGATACCACCCTCGGGCCCATGGCCCACCGGCGGTTCGCCGCCGAGGCGCGCGCGCAGGTCGACGAAGCGGTGCAGGCCGGGGCGACGGCGCACGTCCGCGTCTTTCCGGAGGACGACGGCGGCACCTATCTCTCGCCGCAGGTCCTGACGGACGTGGACCACTCCATGCGCATCATGCGCGACGAGACCTTCGCTCCGGTGGTCGGCATCATGAAGGTCGCCGGCGACGACGAAGCGCTTGCCCTGATGAACGACAGCGATTTCGGCCTCACGGCCTCGCTCTGGACCGCTGACGCCGAGCGCGCCGAGGCGCTGGGGCGCCGCGTCGAAACCGGAACCGTGTTCATGAATCGCGCCGACTACCTCGATCCGGCGCTTTGCTGGACGGGCTGCAAGCTCACGGGCAAGGGTGGGGGACTCTCCGAGATCGGCTATCACAACCTCACCCGCCCGAAGTCCTTCCATCTCAAGAAGGCCGCCGGATGACGCTGCGCGCCGACTGGTCCTACCCGACGTCGATCCGATTCGGCGTCGGGCGTATCGGCGAGCTCCCCGACGCCTGCGCCGAAGCGCGCATCCGGAAACCCCTGCTGGTCACGGACCGAGGGCTGGCGGCGTTGCCGGTGACGCGGGCCGCGCGCGAAGTCCTCGAAGCTGCCGGGCTTGGCCGCGCAATCTTTGCTGACGTCGATGCCAATCCCAGCGAGAAGAACCTGGCGGCCGGGCTCACCCGGTTTCGTGACGGCGGGCACGATGGCGTGGTGGCGTTCGGCGGCGGCTCCGGTCTGGACTTGGGGAAGGCGGTCGCCTTCATGGCCGGCCAGTCGCGCCCGGTGTGGGACTTCGAGGATGTCGGAGACTGGTGGCGCCGTGCCAACGCCGATGGAATCGCCCCCGTGGTGGCCGTTCCCACGACGGCCGGGACGGGGTCGGAAGTGGGCCGCACCAGCGTCATCCTCAACTCGGAAACCCGGGTGAAGAAGATCATCTTCCATCCCAGGGTGCTTCCGGACATCGTGATCATTGATCCGGAGCTCACCGTCGAACTGCCGAAGCCGATCACCGCCGGGACCGGGATGGATGCCTTCGCACACAGCCTCGAGGCGTACTGCTCACCCCACTATCACCCCATGGGGCAGGGGATCGCGCTCGAAGGCATGCGGCTGGTCCACGAGCATCTGCAGCGGGCGTACGCCGATGGCAGGGATCTCGAGGCCCGCGCCAACATGATGGCGGCCGCCATGATGGGGGCGGTCGCCTTCCAGAAGGGTCTCGGCGCCATCCACGCCCTGAGTCACCCGGTGGGCGCCGTCTACGACACCCACCATGGCACCACGAATGCCTGCGTGATGCCCTACGTTCTCGACTTCAACCGGCCGGCGGTCGAAGACCGTCTGACCACGGCGGCCGCCTATCTGGGCCTGCAAGGCGGCTACGGCGCCCTCTACGAGCGGGTGATGGAGCTCCGGGAGACGCTGGGCATTCCGCAGACGTTGGGCGAGTTGGGTGTCGAACGCGACCGTCTGGGCGAGCTTACGGCCATGGCGCTCGAGGATCCGTCGGCTGGCAGCAATCCGGTGGCCATGACCGAGACGAACACGCGGGCGTTGTTCGAGGCCTGCATGTAGGGAGTTGCGGCACTGGCCCGCGAACCGACCGAGACCCCGATCCCAGGCCCGTACTCGCCGCAACGGATCGACTCCCGTGCGGTGGTCGCCCGAGCAACCCAGGCGCCAGACGCGCAGCTGCCTGCCCTGCGCACGCCGCCTTCCGTTGACCCACCTCCGCCGGCAGATCCCGGTGATGTCCTCCCTGCCGCTTCGGGCGATCGCGTCGTGCCGAAGGCATCGGGATGCTGGCGAATAGAGCCCGTTCCTCCGGCTACCAGCGGTCCCAGGACCGCCACCAGGCTTACGTCGCCGCGATGCAGATCACGACGAACGGCAACACCAAGATCGAAGCTGCCAGTGCGTCGAGGACCTCATCCACGCGCCAATCCTCACTCGGGCCGGTCAAACCACCGCACGCGCGCCCGCGGGGAGCCAGCTGCCTTGGGCGCCGAGTTGAACGACCTCCTAGCCCGAAGTTCTGGGGTTTGAAGTTCAGCAAGTTGTTGTATCCGCGAGGGATTACGGAAGGGTCAGTGTGCGGTTTCTGACTACACGGTGATCCGGACGTCGAGCAGTTCGAAGGCGCGGCGCTGCAGGTCGGTGGGTA
>JAJDZX010000050.1 GCA_022824395.1 Alphaproteobacteria bacterium | reverse complement strand
CGCAAGCTCGGCAGGCCGCTCTCGCCCGCGACGATCCGCAATGTGATGGCGGACCTTCAGGAGCTGGGCCTCCTGTTCTCGCCGCACACCTCGGCCGGGCGGCTGCCGACGGACGGGGGCCTGCGCCTCTTCGTGGACGGCATCATGCAGACCGGGGGCCTGACGGACAGCGAATGCGCAGACATCGAGGCGCTCTGCGCGGGGGCCGGCATAACGCTGGAGCAGAGCCTGGAGCGCGCCAGCCGCCTGCTGGCCGGCCTCACGCGCCATGCCGGGCTGGTGGTCGCGCCGAAGCGGGCGCAGCGGCTGAACCATATCGAGTTCGTCAATCTGGGCGAGGGGCGCGCGCTCGCCGTGCTGGTGGACGAGACGGGCCAGGTCGAGAACCGGATGCTGGCCCTGCCGCCCGGCCTGCCGGGGGATGCCTTGCAACGGGCCTCCAACTACCTCCAGTCCCGCCTTTCCGGGCGCACGCTTGACGAGGCGCTGCTGGAAATCCGTGCGGACCTGGAAACGCACCGTGCGCAGATCGACGAGCTGGCGCAGAGCGTTGTCGAGGCCGGGCTTGCCGTCTGGGCCGGGGAACGCAGCCACGATGGCGGGCGGCTGATCGTTACCGGGCGCGCGCGGCTTCTGGACGATGTGCACGCGGTCGAGGATCTGGAGCGACTGCGCGGCCTGTTCGACGCGCTGGAGACGCGCGAGAACATACTGCGCCTGGTGGAGGCGGCCCAGACCGGCGAGGGAGTGCAGATTTTCATCGGGGCGGAGAACACGGTGTTCAGCCAGACGGGCATCTCCATGGTGGTCAGCCCCTACCGCGACGGGCAGGAGCGCGTCGTGGGCGCCATCGGCGTGCTGGGCCCGACCCGGCTCAACTATGCCCGCATCGTGCCGATGGTGGACTATACCGCGCGGGTGATCGAACGCATGCTGACTCCCGAAAGAGGGTGAGACGAATGGTGGACGGAGAGCGCAAGCCGGAAACGGAAGAGCTGCCGGAGGCGGAGCCTGCGGCGGAAGGGGAAGCGCCTGCCGACGAGGCCGCGCCCGGACCCGAGGCGGTGGACGGGGAGGAGGCGGGCGAGGAAGCGTTCGACCCGCTCGCCGAGCAGGCGGCGCGCATCGCCGAACTGGAGGCGGAGGCGCAGACGCTCAGGGACGAGCGGCTGCGCGCGCTGGCCGAAGTCGAGAACATGCGCCGGCGCAGCGAACGCGAGCGCCGGGAGGCGTCGCGCTACGGCGCAACCGCGTTGGCGCGCGATCTCCTCGGGGTGGCCGACAATCTGCGCCGCGCGCTTGCCAGCGGAGGGAGCGACGGGCTGCTGGAGGGGGTCGAAATGGTGGAGCGCGAACTCGGCGCCGCCTTCGCCCGCCACCATATCGCGCGCATCGAGGCCGAGGGCGAGCGCTTCGACCACAACCGCCACCAGGCGATGTTCGAGATGGAGACGGCGGACGCGGAACCGGGCACGGTCGTCCAGGTCGTCCAGGACGGCTACCTCCTCCACGACCGCCTGCTGAGGCCGGCGATGGTCGGGGTCGCCAAGGCGCCGGCTGTGGATGAAGAGGGGGAGGACGGCGACGGGGCTACAGAAGCCGGAGCGGCGAACCCAGAAATCTGATATCGTCGTTGTCTCGGGCAGACAAAAACTATCGGAGAAAGGGGTAAATGTGAACGGAAAACGGTTGCATGCGGGATTCCGTCCGTGACCGACATTCCTTTCATGCGCCTGCGGCTGGTCGGGAACCGCTTCGGGAGCCATTCGGTTCCGTTGGACCTGCTTCGGGACTTCGCGGCTCTCGAGCAGATGGTCATGGAAGTCGCGAGGCTCAAATTCCTCGAGCGACATCCGGATCGTCGGCGCTCTCCCCGCGGCTTTACAGATGGCGTCAGCCTTGTATTGTCTGCTGTGGGCAAAGGTAGCGCTATTGTAGACATTGAGCTCGTTCAACAACGACCGGATTTACTTCCGATTGACGACCAAGGTTATTTCGGACAGGCGCGCGATGCGATTGTGGCAGCTATCGATGCGGCAGGGCAGGGCAGAAACGCGACCGATTTCCTTCCTGAGCAAGCGTTGAGCTATTTCGACAGGATCGGGCGTGGACTCGAAGAGGATGAATATGTGGAAATCGGTGGCCGTGGGTGCACGACGAAGGCTAACCTTACCAAAGATATCCGTCAGCGGCTAGTCATGGCGTCACCGCGAATCAGGGAAGTGACGGCCATGACTTCCGTTCGCGGGACAGTCCCGGAAGTCGATCAAGACGACATGACTTTCGAGATCCAGTTGATCGATGGGCGCAAAGTCCAATCCCCTGTAATGCCGGAACATCTTGATGCCATTGTGGAGGTTTTCAATAAATATAGGGACGGGTTGAGAGCATCGTTTCGCGGAATAGGTCGATTCAACCGTACTGACCAATTCCTAGGTTTCTCTTCGATTGAACAACTAAATATGCTCGATCCTCTCGATATCGACAATCAACTTGATGATCTGCGATTGCTGGCCGACGGTTGGCTCGACGGCGAGGGCAAGGCGCCGTGTCATGACGGCCTTGAGTGGTTGTCCAAAACCTTCAACCGTCATTTTCGCGAAGGAAGTCCATTGCCTTATCTCTACCCAACTGAATTTGGAGGTGTTCGGGCCGAGTGGTCTTTGGGGAAAAACGAAATTTCCCTCGATGTCGACTTGGGAACGCATACGGGGTATTGGCATCGCGTCGA
>JAJDZX010000087.1 GCA_022824395.1 Alphaproteobacteria bacterium | reverse complement strand
CTCAATCTCCACCAGGCACGGCTGATCGAACGCGTCCCCGGCAAGGCACGGAGCATCCGTGTTCTCGTCGATCCCGAACAGCTCCCGGAACTGAAATGAACGCGCCTCAAACCGTCAAAACCTCTGTGACAAGACACTAGGTCAAATGCGCTCACTTCCACGGCACCGAGGTTTCCGAGCGATCCCTTCCTATCAGGTCTACAAGGGAACCGACTTCCACCAGGTCGATCAAGCGGTGAACTTCGTGCTGAGCAAGGTCGCGCTGTCGGTAGGTACCCGGGCAGACGCCGCCCGGGCGCCCGTGAGGTACGAGATTCCGAAGGAGGTCGGGATCGGTGCCTGCCCCGAGCGCACCGAGTCGGGCGGCTCGCGGCTGGGCTGGGTCGGCCACGGGGCATCGACGTTTTTCCGGGCGGTCTTCGCTGGGTGAACCGGCCGAATCTCCCGTGCTGTCTTCCGGCCCTGACGGCCTGCTTCTTCAGCATTTGATCCGCAGGACAAAGCCTAGCGCGATGGCTCTACATAATTAGCTGTAATATAACATGTTATTGACATGGCACGTCTTGGATGCCCGAGCCAAGTTTCAAATGTCACCACCCTAGCAACACCGACGGATCGCTTGAAACTCCTGCGCTGTAGATTTCGGTAATGCTGTTGCGCGGATTTTTCGGACCGGCTTCGTGGTTGTTGTTAGGTCCCGCGGTAACGGCGGGGGATGATGTCACCGGTTCACAGTTCGCCGCCGGTCTTTTCGGAGGAGTCGGATCCAGATGTCCTTCTTCGGTCGATCGCGTTTGGTGTGGCGGTCGTATCGGCCGCGTCCCTGGGTGGTTCCGACGCGGGTCCAGCCTAACGCCTTGTAGAGCGCGCCGGTGAAGCGTGGGGTCTCGACGAAGGTCTCGATGAGCACGGGCATGACGTTGTAGCGCTCGGTCCAGTCCCCGGGCAGTTGTCGGCGGACCAGCGAGAGGATGTGCGATCCCAGGTTCGGGATGACGATCCATGGCAGGATCAGGAACCTCGGGTTGTCGACCACGAGGGGCAGGTTCCTTTCCCGCAGTTCCGGCGTCCATCCGATGAAGCGGTCGCGGGTACGGGCTTTGGTGCGGTGGTGCTGAAGCCGGGCAGGGTGACACGCCGATCGGCGCGGTCATGGACGGCGTAGCACATCGGGGCACCGACCAAGCCCTTGTAATCGAGATAATTGTAGCGGGCGACGAACTCGTTCCAGAGCCGCCCCTCGTTGGTGTAGCGAACGGCGGCCCGAAGATCGAGCGGGCGAACCGCATCGAGGGAGGTCGGCGCCGGATGCGCTGGCGGCTTGGTGTCGGATCCGAACACCATGGACCGGCACTGGGCGCGGCCATTTCGGCGACGGCAGTACGATCACATGCATGGCCGGCATGATCACCCTGGCCATCATGTCATTGAGCCCGCTGGCGCCTTGGGGGCGCAGCGGCGGGCTTGCCGCTGCTACACCACGCCGAGGGACACAACCCGCAGAATTGGTTGACGACGATCAAAATACTGTAAGTAACACTGATTCCTGCCGGAAAAACAGTGATCATGACAGCCGCTGTGAATAGTGCGGATTTCGGATTGAAATGATTGACTTTGGAAACCGGCCGGGAAAGCGCGCCGGGCACCGGTCGGAGTGGCATGACCCCGATTGAGGTCTCGGCTAAGTGCGCTTCGTGAACGGTCCTGGACAGTGGTAAAATCGCTCAACGCGGAAGACCTTACGCCAAGCTGCTCGGAACGGTGCCAGAAACTCTGCACAAACTGCCTGATCGCCGTCAGTACCCAAGGCCCGGACCCGGCATTGTCGTGACGGGGATGTCAGGAAGGGGCGGGATCTTGGCACGTATGCAGGGAAGGAGAGGATGAAACACAACCTGACCCTGGTGATCTTGACTCCGGAACAGATTGCACGGGCCAAGGAGGCGAACGGAAGCCGGAGGCGCATCACGCACGCGCTCGTCTGCGGTCCTTATGGGCAAATGTTCGGAACGGAGCGGCAGTGCCTCAAGTACTTCACGGAGTGGGATCCGGATCACCGGATCGAGGTGGCGCCGGGACAGTTCCGGGCACTGTTTGCAGACTTGTTCGACAGGGCGGTGAAGACGACCGCCTATCCCCTCTCCAACTATAGGACGACCCCTGACCTGGCCACGCGGCTGAAGGTGGCCTCCGGTGCGGCCCCGCGCAAGACGCCGTCCGTCCGGAGATTGCTCGGTCGGCTCTTCGCAAGAAACTGACGGCGTCGGCCGCGGTGCTGCCGCCGGGCAAGCCAATGCCCGGCGGCGAGTGAGCGGGCCGGGGACGATGGCTTGTCCGTGTGAGAGCCGCGGTTCCGCAGTGCCCCGTTTAGCCTGGAAGGCGGGTGGTCGTTCCGAACTCCGTGCAGTCAGGACAGGCCGGCACCACGAGGTCAGATCGCGCGAAGCCCCTGACTCACAAGCCACCAGAGCACGAGCAGGAGAAGCACCGACACAAGGATCCGCCCGATCAGGGTGGTAGCCCTGTCGATACGGCGAACGATGCTGCCCTGGTTGGGTTTGAACATCCAAACGGCGGCTCCCCTGCCCCATTCGCTGCTGGCAGGACCCCGCCGCCCACCCGGGCAACCACTGGGGACAACCGCGGACACGGTTCGGAGCAGTGCGCCACACCCGCCCCCTTGACGGAAGGGGCCGGGCTCATTACTCGCACCATCGTCTGGAGAAGGCTGCACCCTGCCGCAGGCTGTCTTGTGGTGCCGCCCTCAGCAATTCTACTTTGAATCACAACGCTGTCAGGTCGGCCGGGAACCCGGAATCACCAGCCGAAACTGTCGGGGTTTTCCGATCGCGAGTCTGGCGCGACCCGTGCCACGCGCAGCAGTTTCACGTGCCTTTCGACTCCGCTCACGCAGATGCTCGGCCTGCGCGGCATCCTCTTCGGCTTGACCGGCGAACACCCCACCGGCGGGCGTGCGGGCGGCGCTAACGATTAGCGCCGCGACCGCAACCAGGGCTGTCCCGCTCATGGTTTGTCGGTCTCGGCTTGCCGATGAAGCAGGCGATCAGGAAACCGATTGGTCCCAACAGCAAGCCAAGAGCGGCGGCAGATGCCGTTTGTCCATTTGGTACGACAGGAATCCGCAGATTCCCGTCACGCTCAAGTTGGCGACGCGGATTTCCATGATCCGGTAAGCATCCGACTGCCCGGAGACGCCGTGCCAGCGCAAACCATCAACCGGAAAGTCAGAGTCCCGCCTGTGCGCCGCAGACTCCGACGAACCGCCTCGTCGCCGGAGATGGTGGCTTGTTGCATCAAGCGGGCAGCACGACATAGCGGGAGCCAGCAGGTGATTTACGGGGCGTGCGGTCGCCCCCTCCCCGCCTCCAGTTCAGCGCAGGGAGGGGGCTGGCCGGGCGGGGGAGTTCAACTGCAAGTCCCGCCCGACGTCGTGCCGTCACGGCAGGTAGCGGCCCCTCCCGAGACGAGTGTGAGAACCCCGGAGGAGCCCCCGCCGGAGGGGTGTCTTGACAGCGGCCGGTGCCCGCGAGGTTCGCGGAGGATAGGACGGGCAGGGGAGGCCGCAAGCCGCCCGGCATCATTTCGGACGCCGGCGCAACCGGCGTGTTCGCCGTTCATTATGGAATCTCCGGATGCTTGTCGCCGAACGCCAAAGACAACCGCCCGGTGGCCTCGCCCATGATCTCGATGCGGCCAATTACGGAATCCTGCAACTGCGGGTCTGCAAGGAACGCATGACGCGAAACACCCAATATAGGATCGTATTGCGCGGGCCGATCCGAGTCTGTCGAGAAGACATACGACATCACCATCCATAGACGAGTTCCGCCGATTGCAGGATCGCTTCCCGGCGCAGGTAGTTGGGGCTCCTTTCGACACCGCGCCAACCGTCGAGATCGACGTCCCGCCCGAAGATGTCCCTGAGTTCCTCCCCCATCCGGTCCATGTCGAACAGTGTGTGGCGCGCCTCTTTCCTGAGCTCGGCCAGCACGTCGATGCCGCTCGAGGAGGTCGCCGACGGCGAGGAGCGGCACGTCGTCACCGAACACGTCCCGCATGCGCTCCGCCTCCTCCAGCCCTTCACGGTTGCTGTTGAGCAGGACGACCGCGCGGTGCTGGCCCGGCGCCGCGAGGATGACGAAGGCCAGCGGACTCAGGCGCGACCGCCCGACAGCCGGCCTCGTCCTCACGGGCCGCGCCCACCGCGCTCGCATCCACCAGCGTGCCCGTCTTCACCGCACCACGCAGCACCACCGCTGGGCGGTGACCAGGTTAACCACAATCTGATCCAGACCGTGCTGCAGAATCTCCCGGCGAAACCGCACGAACGTCGTCAACTCCGGCGTCGCCTCGGTGCGCGCGAACCCGCAGAACCGACGGAACGATGCCCGGTCTTCCACTGCTTCCGCCAGCCGGACATCGGACAAGTCGTACCAGACCGCCAAGATTGGGGCGCCACACAAAGACAGGATCATTCGGCAGGGCGCGCATCGCCCTCGTCGGAATTCGGCGCCTGTGCGGGGAGCCTGCGTGCTTACAGGACCTGCCGGGGAACCGGGCCGATTGGCCCGGTCATGTGGATGGTCCCCAGAGGAGACATCGCAGTCACCGCATACATGCCTGTTTCATGGAGCGATGTTAAGCGTGACAGACCAACGGTAATCAACTGAACCGGTCCCGCCGACGCTTCTTCCGGCCGATGTGGCGAACTTTGTTCTTGAGACGTCGCCGGTCTCGTTTGGCTGCGACCCGTATGCGACGCTCGTTGATGCAGGCTTGGCACTGGACCTCATCACCGAACACCAGGGCATCGCAGCCGTCCGTGGCGCACGTGCGCGGCGGGCCCGAAGTCATGCGCCCGGCCGTTCAGCAAGCGGGGCCGGAGAGCCTCGGCGAACCCCACGGCAGCCCCGGCGATCGCCGGGGACATGCGAACCGGGCGGCCACCGGTTTTCCCGTCGACGATGCGGGCTTCCAACCTGCCGTTCGAGCGCCGGCACGATGCGGCGGCTGACGGCGCTGGGCGATACGCTGCGTCTTCGGCCTGCGGCAGACCGCGACATGCCCGCCGAGTTTGCGCGCGGCCGGATCGGCCTCGGTCGGGCCGGCGGCTTGCGTCGCCGGACCCAGAACGAAGCCGGCACTGTCCTCCCGCCTTCGCCTAGTGACGTCCACACGCTGCGCGCGGCCCCCCGTCATTCCATGGATCGGCCCGCTGGCGAGTCGCCGACGCCGTCACGAACGGGTCAGAATACCCGCACGAAGCTGAGTTCGCCGCCCGTGCGCTCGTAGTCGTGGAGCTGTGCGTTGGTGTCGCGTACCTCGTGTACTACCGACAGGCGCGGACTGAAGCCCTGCCAGGCGAAGGCCCGGTTGTGGACAGAGAGGCGGAACGAACGGGTCCGGTCCTCTCGCGCCTCCCCGCCCAGGGTGAACGGGGACCAGTTGCCCTCGTAGTCCGTCCAGCGCATCTCACCGCTTCCGCCCACGGTGAACCCCCGTGGAAGCGCCACCGACAATCCCAGCCGAAGCCATTTCCGCTCGTGGCGCCACCGCTCCAGGTCCGGGCGCTCCTGCCCCCAGCCGACGGCGGCATCTGCCCGGACCGTCGAACTCACGACCCAGGCGCCCCCCAACGTGAGGTCCGCGACCGGGCCGTCGAGGTGGGTCTCCGTACGGTAGCCCCGATCGTGGTACGACGCCCATGCGTTCGCCGTGACCCGGCGGGTGAACCGGCGTCCGGCCTCGAGCCGGGCGCCGAGCGCATCGTACAGCTGATCGCCCGCGGTCCAGCGTCGCTGCACGCTGGCCAGCAAGCTCGCCTCGGCATTTGCGCCAATGAGCCAGCGCGGCCCGCCATGCACCGATACGAACGTCTGGTCGAAGGTGCTCCCCGCGTAATCGCGCCGGGAGACGTCGGCGCCGGCCCGCAGGCGGCGGCGCTCCCCCCACGGGTACTGGTACTCGCCGCTCAGCCACGCGGAAAGGCCGATGCCCGAGGTCGACAGCTCCTCCGCGTCCCGCACGAACGGCAGGCCGGAGATGTAGATGATGCGCTCTTCCGACGTGGCGCCGATGTTGGTGTCGGGCGCCAGGGCGAAGCCCCCGCGCAGGGTCCAGCGCCGCCGGGCCCGGATCTCCGCGAGGAAGCTCCGGACGTTGGCCACGACCGGAGCCGGCGGATTGCCGGCAAGCACGCGTTCGAACTGCTCGCGCGACAGGTCGTCCTCCCCCTTCAGAAAGAACGCCCGCGCGAGCTCCAGGCGCACGCGCACCAGTTCCGGGCGGTTGATCAGCATGAAGCGGAACGCCGCGATCGCTTCTTCCAGCAGGGCCTCGCGGGCGGCATCCGCCACCCCTGGCTGCCGCGACAGCTCAATCGCCGCAAGGCCAAGGAGAAAGACGACGTCCGCGTCCACCTCCGGGCCCTGCGCAAGGGACCGCAGCAGATCGAGCGCTTCGATCAGCCGGCCTTCGCGCAGCAGGGCCTGGGCCTCCTCGGTGCCGGCGGCGGAATCCGAACCCCCCTGCGCGGGTGCCGCGACGGCGGCGTCGCCCCCCTCCTCCGCGATCGCGCCGAGCGGGGCCGCCAGCGTCAGGGCGACAGCGGCAAACATCGCGCGTCGCATGGCGTTCATGACCATGGTTTCGGATCCATCGTGAAGTCCCGTTCAGAAGGGGGAAGAGATGAGCATCGCTCGTCCAGAACCGCTGACGCCCTCTTGGCTGCTGCGCCGGGCGCGGGGTGCCGGAACGCCGGGAAAGGCACCAGTTGCAGTTAAGGCGGCCCTCATGCCGTTGCCATCAAGCTATGCGCGACACGGGTGGCACAAGCCGTCCCCGATCCCGGGGGCACCAGCTTGCGGCACGCTCGCCATCTGCTCCGCTGGCGTTCCGACAGTGTCACGGTTGAGCAACGCGCGGGTGCCTGAACCCCCAGCATACCATCTCAATTGCCCCCGGACCCGGCGGCTGTCCACGCAGCAGAGCTCCCTCGTCAACGATGCGCCGCACCTTGGCGCACAGAAGCCTCGCCGGTCCGTCTTCCTCGTGTCCTCTCGTGGACGGTGGCGCACACAGCCTGTCAGAAGGACAGCGACAAGCGCCCCGTCGAGGAGGTGCCTCGGGAAGTGAATGCCGGGCGGGAGCGGTCGCACGCTGCGGTTTCGGCCATGCACATCGCGGTCGCGAGCGTGAATGTCCCGGCCCGGCACATGGCCAACGGGCCAGTTCATGCCCGCGCCAACGGAGCGCGGCGGCATTGCCGACGATCAGCGGCCATGCGGCAAAGTGCCCGGCGTTGGCGCTCCCGTCCGACGTTTCCGTCAGAAGGCAGATGACGCCAACGACACCAGGATGAACACGGGCCTGATGAGCGCCTCCCGACTCCGGCGCAACCTGCGCGCGGCAGGGAAACGCCGCGAACTGGGGCAGGATGAAGGCCATGATTGGAAACACGTCCGCCAGCCCGGAACGTTGCGAGACAGTGAAACTGGACCGACCCCACCCCCATCACGGACACACGCAGTCCAGCCGGTCCCGGTTGCGAGCCTCGGATTGAGCCCACAGCGCCGCCAGGAACACGCCGATGATGAACGCGTTCGCCGGTTCGGCCCGGAAGCCGGGGTCGAAACCGCGCCGGCAGTAGCCGTCGATGTCACGCTGGTATGCCTTGGCCATCTCCGGCGTACGTTCGCTGTCAAGCGTCAGGCCATCAGTCGATCACTCCCCGGGGAAACGCCAGCGTCGCTCCGCTCCGTGACTTCCGGGCCCGGCAGGACAACAGGCCGGGGCGAGGTGTGCCGCGCATCGCTACTACCGCTCCGCGCCGAATGCGCCGACCATGTGGGCGGCCTCGCCGTGGACCGCCTCGAACCGCCCGGTGGCAACGACGGGCAATCCGTTCGGATTCGCGTCGTGGAACTGGCCGCTCCAGGTCGCCGTCGCAACCGCCTTCGTGTCGCCGATGGTCCAGTAGGTCAGCGCCGTATCGGTGCCGCCGGGGGCGATCGAGCCATCGGCGCCGATCCGGGCCGCCTGCAGCTCGACCGACCAGGGCTCCGTTTCGCCGTCCACGGTGAAGGCGTCGACGCTTCCCGTGACCGTGCCGAGGCCGGTGCTGTCGCCGAACGCAGCCACCAGCGTCACCGTGGCGGTGAAGTCGCCGGCCCGGGCCCCGCCCGGCTGCGGCAGGATGGCAAACTTGCCGGCGGCCGGGCCGGTGTAGGTCGCCGGGCCCTGCAACGCCGCCAGATCGGCGAACTCGTCCGTCGCACCGCCCGCGCCGCCGTGGAAGAGGCCGATCGCGTAGCGCTCGCCCGTCTCCCTCATCCACCATCCGAAATACTGATGCTCCGCGTCCGGGGTCCGGACCGTAGCCCCCTCGGCCGGGACGAACTTCCACCCGCCCGCGCCGCCGCCGGTCAGCTCGATCCCGCCGCCATGCTTGATCGAGGACCGGCAGGCGCTGTCGGCCGTCGGGGTGCAGACATAGGCGCCCGACGCGCCGTCGAAGGAGCCGGTCTCCAGGACATCCCCGCTCGCATCCGCTTCGTGCGTCATGATCCCCGGCTCGTCGGGGAAGCCGGCCGACAGGATCAGGGTCGCGTCGGTGGTATTCACGATGGGTAGGTTGCCGTCTTCGTCGAGCCCGTTGTCCGTGCTGTACTTCCCGCCCTCGCCTGAGAAGGGGCGGGCGGCGGGCGCCTCGATGTTGGTGTAGAGCAGGATCGTATCCGACGTCCCGGCGTCCGCGTCGGCCGCCCGATATATGCGCCGGCTCCAACGATCCACAGGCTCCGCTGCGCCGCCGGCGGCGGTTTCGAGGTCGGCTACGGGCGCCGCCGGCGGCCCCGGAACGGTGCCGGACATTACGGGCGGCGCGCCGTGCGCCACCTCCACCGAAATGCCCGAGATCCCGGTACCGTCGATGGCCGCGGTCAGCTTCCTCGCCTCCGCCGCCGCCCGCAGCTGCCGGGTATTGCGGGCCGTCTCGATGCGAACCCTGGCGGCCTCGAGGTTCTCCTCAAGGAGTGAGACGGTGCCGAGATTCGCCTCCCGTTCGTTCTCGGTCAGGGCGTCCGCATCCGACACCGCCTTCCGGGCCGCGTCGATCAGGGCGGCGGCGGCGGCGATGTCCGCATCCGTGGCAGTGTCACCGAGCTCCGCGATCGCGGTCCTCGCGGTATTGATCGCCTTGGAGATCGCCTGCTGCTGGTCATCGGCGGTATTGACCGTCACCGTGGCGACGCCACTGCCGCCGCCTCCGCTGCAGGCGGCGAGGCCGAAAAGGACGGTGACCGCCGCCAGAATACGTAACGTCATGGGCGATTCTCCTCTCTGGAACGGCTGCCACATCCCGGGCCGGACCGTTCGCGCGCTGCGTTCACGGAGCGTAACGCCGGAGCCGGTTTTCGGGTAGCCGGGGCCCCGCACAGCCTGGCATCCTTCGAAATGGCGCGCGTGGCGCGAAACTTGCAGGTCGTGGCCACGAATGCCGGCCCGGCGCCGCGTCTGGGGCCGGGCCTCCGCGCCCTCGCGACGGCAGCCGCCGGGGCGCGCCCGGGCCGGGAGCCGAGACCGCGCGGCAACGTGGCGCCACGGGAGACGCTCTCCCCGCGGCAGACCAGCGCCGGTTCCCCCGCTCGGCCACCTCTGGGGCGCCTGACGGCCGACGGCGGGGCCGGGACCTTCCGGCGCCAGATGCCGGCAGGGAACGACTGGCCGGCCGCTCGTCGCCGTAGCGCCTTCATCGCGGGCGGTCTTCCGGTCGCTCACCTCGGGCGGCGATCCGCCGGGTCGGGTGGGGCTGTCATCCTCGCCTCCGCGAGCATTTTCAGCATGACCGGATCGCACCAGGGCCGGCTGGCGCCATTCGGGCGCCCCTGGCCGGCTTCGGGCACGGTTTGTCGGCGGGCAGGGTGGTGCTGAAATCCGGGACGTCGACCGTCCCGACCTCACAGGCGTTGCTGCCGTTCTCGTTGCGTCACAGACCGTCGTCAAAACTGAATTGCGGCTCGCGAGCGGGGATCCGCCGGGGAGGTCGGCGACTGTGCGCCGGACCCGTGCACCCAGGCCGTGCTCGGGGCGGTCGGCGAAGAACGCTTTCCGCGCTGCAGGGCTCGCGGCCGCGCCGGAACCGGGTGAGGACGAGATCGATTCGGGCCCGTCCCGGTCGGGTGCGCAAGATCCACCGCGGGACCGTCCCGGCCTCGCCGAAGCGGCCAGCAGCCTCGCCGCTGCTACGCCACGCCGGGGCCACGATGACTTTCGCCAGCCTCGCCTGCGGGCCGGAGGATCAGCAGCTCCTCTCGGGTTCCGGCCCCGGGGCGGGCGCCACCGAACACCCTCAGGGCACTCGAACTCCTCGGCGTGGATGCCGCCCTCCGATACACCGTGGCGTGCCACATCCGCCGATAGCGACATGACCAGCGGCTTCGGCCCGCACGGTCAGCAGCTCCACTCGCCGGGAGGCCGTCGAGGTCCGCTGCCCGACATTCCGGGTGGGCGTCGGCACATATCGGCACACAATGGCACCCGTGTCGGCTTTGCGGTCGTGTCTCTGCCCCCGCGCGGATGACGCATGGCGCTACAGGGCACGGTGCGACGGTGGTTCCGGGCCCAGGCGAGGCTGTGGCAGCCCGACATGATGGCGGCTTTTGCAGCGTGCCTGAGAGGCGGGCGGTGGGCCAGCCACGACGCCCGGAACGTGGTGCGTAGCGGTCCCTCGGCCGGGCTGGTGATTGAGGCAGGGCCACCGGGGCCCCCACCAGGCCACCGTGTCCGCCTTGGGCGCACCGCCAGCCGGCGCGCCACTGCCGTGACCGACCTTCTGACCACCCGAGAGCATCCAGTTTTCAGTCGTAATGGACAGCACCGGGACGAACCTGCTTGGAACGGATTTACATCGGTCGTGCGGCAGGGCGCGCATCCGACGTGTCCGTACTGCCTGCGGCACGGCCCGGGCGTTTCGCGTGCCGGGGAACGCCCAGGACACGCCGGGTAACGGATCGAGTCTCGGGGACCGGAAGAAGCGGCACGGCCGCGCGCCGTCGGCGCACGGGCTGCAAGCCCCTGCAACGGAGCGGCTCCCGGGCCGTCATGGAGGCGCCGGTGGTCAGGCCGGTGGCCACTCCCCTCGCCGGCGTCGGGTCACACCGCCGCACAGGCGAACACGGGGAGAAAGCCCTCATGACACTTTGGAGAAACCTGGTGGTTGCGCTCGTGGCCGCCTTCGCGCTTGCGGCGTGCAGCAGCAGTAGCGATAACGGCACGGATACCGG
>JAJDZX010000001.1 GCA_022824395.1 Alphaproteobacteria bacterium | reverse complement strand
CGTTTCAAACCGCTCCAGACGACGCCTATACTGTTCCCGAGTGGTCTCGTTCCAGGCCATGTGAATCTCCATGGATGGTGTGGTAACTGACCGGGAGATACCACATCTGGGGAGACCACTCACTTTTTAGGTCAGCCTCTTAGGCGGGACCCGGGCCAGTTCGGACTGGAGGAGGTCCGCAAGCACATTGAGCGGGCCTGCGCCGATCGAGAGTTCGTGCAAGCCCACCTTGGGCCAGCGAACAAAGATGCGCGCAAGATCCTCTACGAGGATCCGGAGCTTGGATTCTGCATCCTGGCGCATGTGCACTTGGGCGTCGCGAACAGCCAACCCCACGACCATGGTCCGAGCTGGGCCGTGTACGGACAGGTTGCCGGCGAGACCGAGATGATCGAATGGAAGGAGGTGTCGCCGGGACGCGTGCAGAAGTTGCGCCAGTATTGTCTGCGTCCGGGTCAGGCCGTGGTTTACCATCAGGGGGATATCCATTCGCCGCGGCGCGAGGGCGAGACCCGGCTGCTGCGGGTGGAAGGCGTCAACATGGATAATGTCGGCCGGCGCCGTTTCAGTCCCGTCGATCCGGCTTAATCGGGAGTACGTGCGAGGGTCGGCGCTGATTGGCGGGTGCCCGAGGACCTGCGTCGGACGCCGGCACGCCTTGCGCCGGAAAATCGCGGCTGATCCGCCTCGGGGGCCGGCATGCCGGCGGTCTCCGTCCGTCAACAGGCGGCCCGCGGGCGTGCGCGCCCGACGGTGCGGCGTCCCCGCGATTCATTGCGGGCATCGTGCTAACCGCGGACCGAGACGGATTGCTACCGCCCGGCGGTCCTCGCAACCGGCCGCCGTTCGGCGTGGTATGGTGCCGGTGCTGGAACGCTTTCTCGTACACCTGCAGCCATCTCCGGACACGACGCCGAGGGCGGTTGCCGCATTGGACTTCCGGAGCATCGGAGGCATCGGGCGAGACCGCGCCTTGTGCCAGCAGAACACTTGGAGGAGGTAGTGAGTGCGGTATGAGGCACCCGAATCCGTCGAAGGAGCGGTAGCGCTCCTTGGGGGCGGAGGCCCAAGGGGGCGCGTGCTGGCCGGCGGGACGGATCTGCTCGTGCAACTCCGCGCCGGCGTGGTGGCGCCGGAGCTCGTGGTCGACATCAAGCGAATCGCCGAAACCCGGGAGATTCGCGAAGCGGACGGCATGCTCGTCATCGGGGCCGCGGTGAGCGGGGCCGAGCTCGGCGAACACCCCGTCGCCAAGGCGCTGTGGCCGGGCGTGGTCGAATCGGCCGAGTTGATCGGCTCGACCCAGATCCAGGGCCGGGCCAGTCTGGCCGGCAACCTCTGCAACGCATCGCCGGCGGCGGACACGGTTCCGGCCCTGGTGGCGGCCGCCGCCACGTGCAAGATCGCGGGGCCGGACGGCGTGCGCCGCATCCCCGTCGAAGACGTGTGCACGGGGCCGGGCCAGCTTTCGCTCGGTGACGGCGAATTCGTCGTAGCCTTCGAATTCCCCAAGCGGCCGCTGCGGTCGGCAGATGCCTACCTGCGCTTCATTCCCCGCACCGAGATGGACATCGCGGTGGTCGGTGCCGGGGTGAATCTCACGTTCGACGACGGTGGACGCTGCGTCGCCGCCCGGGTGGCCCTCGGTGCGGTGGCCCCCACGGTCATCCTCGTCGAGGAGGCGGGAGAGGCGCTGGTCGGCACCACCTGCGATGCCGCCGCGCTCCAGGAGATGGCGGCTGCGGCGAGCGCGGCGTGCCGCCCCATCGACGACAAGCGCGGCACCGTCGAGTACCGAACCGAGGTTGCCGGCGTGCTGGCAACGCGGGCGGCAGGGATTGCGGCCCAGCGGGCGAAGGGGAGCCAATAATGGCCAAGGCACACGTCACGACCACCGTCAACGGCGACACGGTCGAGTTTCTCTGCGATGCCGAACAGACCCTGCTCGACGTTCTCCGGGACGAGCTTTACCTCACCGGGAGCAAGGAAGGCTGCGCATCCGGCGACTGCGGTGCATGCAGCGTCATCGTCGACGGACGGCTCGTCTGCGCCTGCCTGATGCTGGGCGTGGAGGCCGAGGGCCTGGCCATCGAGACGATCGAGGGCATGGCCGACGGAGATCAGCTGCACCCGCTGCAAACCAAGTTCCTCGAGCACGCGGCGCTGCAATGCGGGGTGTGTACTCCCGGCTTTCTGGTGGCTGCCAAGTCCCTGCTCGAACGTAACCCCGACCCGACGGAGATCGAGGTCCGATACTGGCTGGCGGGCAACCTGTGCCGCTGCACCGGTTATGACAAGATCGTCCGCGCCGTGTTAGATACGGCGGAAGAGATGCGAGGAGGCTGACCCATGGCGGCGAATTCTCACGGCAAGACAAACGGCAGCACGCGGTGGGTCGGAACCCGCCCGGTGCGCCCCGATGGCGTCGACAAGGTGACCGGCCGGGCCCGGTTCGGGGCCGACGTGCATCTCCCGAACATGCTGGTGGGCAAGGTGCTCCGCAGCCCCCATGCGCATGCGCGGATTCGCTCGATCGACACGTCGGCGGCGCTGGCTCTGCCGGGCGTGAAGACCGTGGTGACCCGCGACGACTTCAACGACCTCCCCTCCGAATTCGTGCCGGCGGGGGAGATGCTGGTCAACTACCGCGACGTGGTTCGCAACGTGATGGCGCGCGAGAAGGCGCTCTTCGAGGGGCATCCGGTCGCTGCGGTGGCGGCCGTCAGCGAGAAGGTGGCGCGCGAGGCGCTGGCGCTCATCAAGGTCGACTACGAGGTGCTTCCGCATGTCCTCGATGTGGTCGAAGCGATGGCACCGGATGCGCCGCTGCTGCATGAGGACATGATCACCGCCGGCGTCGATCCGGCGCCCACGACGCCGTCCAATGTCGCCAAGGTCGTCGAATTCAAGATTGGCGACGTCGAGGCGGGCTTCGCCGAGGCGGACATCGTGATCGAGCGCGAGTTCAGCACCCAGCCCGTCCACCAGGGCTACATCGAGCCGCACTCGTGCATCGCGAACTACTCGGAAGACGGGCAGGCTGAGCTCTGGTGCACGACCCAGGGGCACTTCGTCGTGCGCGGCCACTGCGCGAAGCTCCTCGGCATGGACGTCTCCAAACTTCGCGTCACCGCATCCGAGATCGGCGGCGGCTTCGGCGGCAAGACCGTCGTGTACCTGGAACCGGTCGCGTTGATGCTCTCGCGCAAATCCGGCCAGCCCGTGAAGATGACAATGACGCGCGAGGAAGTGTTCCAGGCCTCCGGTCCTGCGGCGGGCACGCGCGTGTGGGCCAAGGTCGGCATGACGAACGAAGGGCGGATCACCGCTGGGGAGGCCGTGCTGAAATATCAGGCCGGCGCTTTCCAGGGGTCACCGGTGCAGCCGGGCTGCATGTGCGCATTCGCACCCTACGATCTCGCGCATGTGAAGGTGGTGGGCTACGACGTGGTGGTGAACCGGCCCAAGGTGGCCGCGTATCGCGCCCCCGGCGCCCCCCAGTCGGAGTTCGCCGTCGAGTCCATCATCGACGAACTCGCCAAGCGGATCGGCATGGATCCCGTTGAGCTCAGGTTGAAGAACGCGGCCAAGGAAGGCACCAAGGCTGCCTACGGCCCAACGTTCGGACCGGTGGGGCTCGTGGAGACCCTGGAAGAGGCCAAGGCGCACGACCACTACCGCGCGCCGCTGAAGCCGGGTCAGGGCCGGGGCGTTGCGTCCGGTTTCTGGTTCAACATCGGCGGCGAGACCTGTGCGACGCTCAATCTCGGCGAGGACGGCACCATCGCGCTCGTAGCCGGGACGCCGGACATCGGCGGCTCGCGGGCGTCGCTGTGCCTGCAGGCGGCCGAGACGCTGGGCGTGGACGTCGAGCGCATCCGCCCCCTGATCGGCGATACCAGCACGCTCGGCTACACCTTCCTTACGGGCGGGAGCCGCACGGCGTTCGCCAGCGGCATGGCCGTCGTCGAGGCGGCGAGGGACATGATCCGGCAATTGTGCGAGCGCGCCGCCAAGATCTGGGACATCCCCGCCGAAGCGGTGGAATGGATCGATGGCGAGGCGCGTCCCGCGGGTTCCAATGCCGGCGAGTTCGAACCGCTGTCGCTCGCCGACCTCGCCCGGCTCGCCGGCAAGAGCGGCGGGCCGTTCGTCGGGCGCGCGCAGATCAACGCTCAGGGCGCCGGGCCGAGCTTCGGCACGCACATCGTAGACGTCGACGTCGACCGCGAGACCGGGCGGGTGACCATCGAGCGCTACACCGTCATTCAGGACGCCGGCAAGGCCGTGCATCCGAGTTACGTGGAAGGGCAGCTGCAGGGCGGAGCGGTCCAGGGCATCGGCTGGGCCCTGAACGAGGAGTACATTTACGACGACAAGGGGCGGCTCCAGAACCCGGGGTTCCTCGACTACCGGATCCCTGTGTGCTCGGATGTCCCGATGATCGACACGGTCATCGTAGAAGTGCCGAACCCGACGCATCCCTACGGGGTACGCGGCGTGGGCGAGACGCCGATTGTGCCGCCGATGGCGGCCATCGCCAACGCGGTGGATAGTGCGCTGGGGCTGCGGTTCACGGATCTTCCGATGTCGCCGCCGCGGGTGCTGAAGGCGCTGGGGGACGCACGCGTTCCTGAGGCGGCCTGACCGCCATCGCGATGGCGCGCGTGGTCTTCATCGGCAACTTCCGGCGCCTTGCGGGGGGAGACACGGAGGCGGAGATTGCCGCCTCGAACGTGCGCGACCTGCTTCGCCGGCTGGGCGAGCGCTACCCGGCGCTCGCCCCGCACCTCGACGAGGGGATTGCGCTCGCCATCGATGGCGAGATCCACCAGGACGCGCTGTTCTCGCCCGTCCGGCCGGACAGCGAGGTGTGCCTGATGCCGAAGATCGCGGGTGGCTGACGCGCCCGACCTCGCGTGCGCATCCACCACATGGCGGAGCATTGCCGCTCGGGGCCGGACGCGGACGATCGGGTGATGCCCAGGGGCGGGGTGCCCGCCGGCGGTGACGGCCCTACAAGGAACAGATGTCGGGCGTGAGCTGCGGCTCGCGCTGACGTGCGCATCGGACCGCCGCCGGTTGCTGCGGGGCGCCGCGATCGAGGTTGCCATCCGGCGCCGATTCCGCCGGGGTTCCGCGCCCCGACGCCGACGCGTGGTCCCCGGGCTCTGACCTCGTCAGAATCTCCCAGCCGCCATGCACCGCGGACAGACCTGTCCCGGCAGTGCAGCGAGGGGGTTGCAGTGAGCCGACGCTCGTCGCCTGTGCCCCGGCCGCCGCTGTCTTGATGCCGGCACCAGGGAGATCTTCGAGACCGCATTGCAAGGTAGACGCCGCAGCCCGGTATGCCGGCCTGAACGACGCTTCGACCCATGCCGCGGGTCTGGCGACGATCGCTCCCTGCAGCGGGTCCGGAATGCCGGCGGATGCGCGCTGCAGTTCCGAGATCGTCGCTTCCAGGAGGATCTCTCGGTCGTGGAGCGACTTGAGGTCAGCCTGTAGCTGACGAAAGATGCCGGGGTGCGCCACGATCCGCCGCGGCTCGCTCAGGAACCGGCCAAGTTCTCGCTCCGTCCCGGCGATAGCCCGGCTGATGCTCGCCGCCTGTGCCTCCAGCGTTGGCTGGTTCCCGGGAAGCTGGCCAGGGGATGCAGGTTCGAGCTGAAGGACGGTTCCCAAGGCCACCAGCAAGGCGAACGCCAGAGCGATTCCACGCGTCCCGAGTGTGTCGGCGAGGGCGCCAAGTCTCCCGGCTACCCCGTGCGTCAAGAGACCGCCCAGGTGACGCCCGCTGGTCTCGCTCAAGGTTTGGCGATCGGCCATGCTGCCTGCTCCCTTTCGTGTCGCTCCGGCTTGCGGGCCGGCCTCCGCATACCCGCAGCCTCGGCCTGTGCGCCGGTCCGCGGCCGTGTGCCGCCAGGTTCCCCGACGGGCTGCCGCCGGCACGCAATAAGTGGTGCCGGCGATGGTTGATGCTGAACGGAAATGACCGGCCGTGGAGCTGATCGTCCGAGGGCCCGTGCTCGGAATCGCGAAGTTTTGTTGCTGACCCTAATAAGATAAATTCGATGAGATGGTTTCTGCATGTCTTGAACATAGGTCGGGACTGGGCTGTTCGCAAGTTACAATGCTTGATCTATGCAATTACATCATATCCTGTTATTACTTTTCCTCACCTGTCCTTTTCCAACCTATGCGTTATGGTTCTGTGCTCCACAAACTACCGACGTTATATAAGTATAGTACGGGGCTACACTACATTTACTCTTATCATCAATCGTGCGGCACGCAACTTGGGGCACGATCCCACGCCATCAGGGCCGGCCGGGCGGAGCCCCGCATCGCCCGGGACCGCACTTGATCAGTGGCCGATAAGATTAGGCAGCCAGAGCACGATGCCGGGCCACACCGAGACGATCACGATAACGCCGAGATGACTGGCGTAAAACGGCAGTGAAGCGCGGATCGCACGCTCGTACGTGACGCCCGCGAGGTGCGAGGCCGTCATCAGGGTCATGCCCACGGGGGGCGTGATATTGGCGACATTCAGGGTCACGATCATGACGATCGCGAAGTGCAGCGGGTCGAAGCCGAGGCTGAGCATTGCCGGTACCAGGACCGGGGCCACGACGATGAGCGCGGGCAGCACGTCGAGGACGGTGCCGACGGCGATGAGGAACAGGTCCACCAGCAGAATCTGCACGGTCGGCTCGGTGCTGATGCTCGCGATGAAGCTCGCCGCTTCCCGGGCCACCCCGGAGCGTGTGACGAACCATCCGAGCACCGTTGACGTCGCGAGCAGGAAGAACACCACGCCGCTGTAGCGCACGGTTACATGCAGGGCCCTTCGGATCTTCTGGAGATCGAGCGTCCGATAGCCGAGCAGGCCGATCAACAGCGCGTACACGGCGGCGAACGCCGAGGCCTCCGTGATCGTGGTGAAGCCTCCGAGAATGCCGCCTAGGATGATGAGCGGCACCAGCAGTGCCGGCACCGACGCGAAGAAGGCGAGGACGGCAACCCGAAACGGGGCCCCCGGGTGCTTGGGATGACCGCCGACGTAGGCGAGCGCAACGCTCGTGGCGAGCAGCAGCCCGGCCATGAGCAGACCGGGGATCAGTCCGCCTGCGAACAGGTCGAGGACGGAGATGTCGCGCAAGATGGATGCGTACACCACCATGACGACGCTGGGCGGGATGATGGGACCGATGATCGACGAGCAGGCGGTCACGGCCGCAGCGTAGGCAGCGTCGTACCCCTCGCGCTTCATGGCGGGGATCAGCAGTCGGCCGATTGCCACCGTGTCGGTGATGGCGGCGCCGGTGAGGCCGGCAAAGAACACGCTGGTCGAGATGTTCACATGGCTCAGGGCGCCGCGAACCCTGCCGAGCAGTGCGTTGTTAAAGGCGACCAGCTTCTGGGTAAGTCCGGCCTGATTCATCAGTTCGGCGGTGAAGATGAAATACGGGACCGCGATCAGCACGAATCCCGAGACGCCGGAGAACATGCGATCGGCAAGCATGCCGCGGAGATCCAGTCCGCCGAGCGAGACGGCGCCAGCGAGGCCCGAGAACGCCATGACCAGTGCGACCGGCGCCCCGACCACGAGCAGCAGGAGGAAGACCGCAGCAGCGGTCACGCGTCACGTTCCCCGATGACGCTGTCCCGCGATCCGTCGAGGAGCGCTTTCCCGTGGGCGAGGTGCACCAGCATGATCAGGCCGGTGATGGGTACCGCTGCCGCGATCCAGCGGTGGTGCACCTGGAACTGGTCGGACACCATGTAGTACTGGGTGGAATTGAGGAAAAAGTCCCAGCCGGTCTCAACGAGCAGCAGGCCGAGGAGCGCTACCGCGCCGAGCACCAGCCACTGCGTGGCGGCCGCCCAGGGCCGGGGGAGCTTTCTGGAGACCAGCGTCATGGCGACGTGTTCTCCGTAGCGCAGCGCGACTGTCGAGCTGAGCAGGCCGATCCAGGGCACGAAGAGGCGGGCGAGCGAGTAGGTCCAGCTCAGCGAATCGCCCGTGATCACCATGTAGAAGGAGCCGGCGAACGAGATCGCCAGCATGACGCCGACGAGGGCGATGCAGACGTAGATGACGACGGCATTCAGCCCGTTGCTGAGGCGGCGCATCCCGGCCATCGGGTCGGCGTTCCGGTCTGGGTTGCGCCGGGGCCGTCGGCGAACGACGCGTCAGGTCGCGGACCGGAGCCGTGCGGGCCTATTCGCCGTAGCGCTCCATGTCGGTCACGGCGACCTCCTGTTCGATTCGGCCGACTTCGGCCCACAGCGCATCGACCAGGGCGGCATCGACGCCGAAGTCCTCCGTGATCCACCGCTTCCAGGCGGGCCGCGCGACAGCGGCCATCCTCTGCTTCTCCTCGCTCCCTAGGATGTGGCATTCCACGAATTCCTGGCAAGATGCCACCCAGCCCCGGACTGCTGCGAGCGTGGCAAAGCCGTGCGACATCTGGATGGCCTCGCGCGCCGACTGGACGACAATGCGCCGGTAGTCCTCGGGCAGCGACTGGTACCACTGTTCGCTCACCATCCAGGAAATCGAGTTGTACACGTGGCCGCTCCAGGTTGTGTAGTCGTTCACTTCCCAGAGTTTGAACGCGAGGCTCGCCCCCGGGGCGTTGAACTGACCGTCGGCGAGGCCGGTACTGAGTGCGGTGATGACTTCGCCCCAGGGCAACGGCGTGGCCGATGCGCCAAGTGCCTTCATGGTCGCGACGTGGGCCGGGTTCTCTTCGACGCGGATGCGCAGTCCCTCGATGTCGTCCACCGTGCGGATGAGCCGCTTGTTGTTGGTGAAGGCGACGAACCCGCCCCCGTCGTCGAACGTGCCGAGGTAGCGCAGCCCCGAGGATTCGATGGCGCCCCGCATGAAGTTCGCGTGCCAGGCTCCGTCGAAGTAGGCCCGCGCCACCTGGTAGCTCGGGAACAGGAACGGAGTGGTGATGATCTGGTACTCCTTGAAGAACGACGACATGGCGCCAGACGACATGACCGCCGCCTGTACCGTCTTGCCGATCTGCGCTTCCTTGCCGTTCTCCACTTCGGTACCCAGCTGACCGCCGCCGAAGATCTCCACTTCGATGCCGCCGGCCGTGCGCGCTTCCACGAGCGACTCGAAATGCACGAGCGCGGGCTGGACCTCGTTGTTGGTCAGGTCCACGGGGAGCAGGTGCGGAATCACCATGGTGTATTCAGCTGCCTGAGCGCGCGGTGTCGCGCCAAGCGCCGTAACGCCGACGATGACAGCGACCGCCACGGCCGGCAGACCGGTGTGGTACCCGGCCGTCGTGTCAGATGTCGTCATGCTGCCCTCCGTGTGGGATGTTGACGCCTCGACGAAGCGGGGGCGTCCGGCGCGCTGCGCGGCCAGTTTCGCCGGGGCGGCAACCGAAGGAACGCCCTCCCGGGGGACGTCGGCCGGCCCCGTTCGCGGAGCCCCATTCGGTTCCGCGCGGCCCGAGCGAAGATGCGCTCGCGGCGGTGCGGTCAACCGGCTTACTCCCGGGTTGTCGCCGGTTCTCCGGCCGGGGCGACGAGGATGCCGGCCGTGCCTCGACCGGGAACTTCGATGACCCACGATGTCGGGAACGTCCGCCGCAAACCGTCCGTGTGCCGCTCTGAAACATGTCTTCGAAGCGTACCATGCAGCCCGGAAACCGTCATGTCGAGCCGCCCGCGGGCGGCTGAATTGCTCCCGGTTAGCGGCGACCGTTGCGCTGACCACGGCTTCAGCAATCCGCTGCCTTGGCATCCGCCGGCGGGGCCTGTCGCCCGTTCGGTCCGTGCCGGCGGACGGGGCTCCGTTCCGAGCGCGGTCAAGTCTTGGTCGGCATCATCCGTTCGCGCCAGCGCGACCGGGCGCCGTCCCTCGCCCCGTCTGGATCCAGCCAGCAGCCGCAAACAGGCGCCGAACGGCGTCAACCGACGACGAATGCACCCCAATTACATGAGCTAAGATCATAAAACTATTGCAAAAATGAATTTCCCATTGCACTTGCGGGGCGCTAAATGGGGAAGTCAGTGGAATCGCTGGTCCGCTTGCGAGACGTGCGGGCGGGAACATGACCGCGGGGTCGGCACACAACGGAGAGCGCCTGGCCCGGCCGCCAGGGTCCCGGCGGGTTGCGCTGAACCCGCGGGGTCTGGCGGGCTACGCAGGCGGTCGATTGCGCTCCCCCGGAACGAGGAGAACATGATGAACGAAATGCCCAGGTACCTGACGCCGCGTCAGGCGGCCGACTGGTTCGGGCTGTCGGTGCGAACGCTTGATCGGTATCGGGCATCGGGTGAAGGTCCGGCGTTCCACCGATTTGGGGGCCGGATCCGCTATCTGCGCGAGGATCTTCAGGCCTGGGCGGATGCACGTCGGCGTACGTCTACCGCTGACGACGGGGGTGTTGGTCGGCCGAAATCCTGACCGGCAACGGCGAGTGCAACCGGCCCGGAATCGGACGCGGAGAACCGCGCCGGCCAGGGCCTTTTACCGGCGAAATGCGGGAATGCGGCCTCGCCACGGCCGGCAAGCGGCGTGCGGCCAAGCCCGCCGGTCGACACGGATGAGCACTGTGGCCGAAGGGCCGCCGGCCAGGCTCCTGCGAGTGTTGCATCGCCCTGCCGCAGGCGTTTAGGTTCCGCAGTCGGGGCAGGCGCATCTCGACCAGGGATTTGGCTACCGCCGGAACTCCCGACCTGCCCCCGATCCCCGTCGTGAGAACTGAGCGATGCTCCGCAGTCAGACCGGTTGCGATCCCGCCGCTGCCGATGCTCGCCGCACGGTCGGAGCGGACAGGATCGTTACCGAAGCCGGCGCTACGTATGCGGGACGGCACCTGATCGCCGACTTCTGGGGTGCCGCCTCGCTCGCTGACCCCGACGCGATCCGGACGGCCATTCGGGATGCTGCCCGCGCGGCGGGCGCCACGATCCTCCATCTCCACCTGCACCGGTTCGGTACTGAACAGGGAGTGTCCGGCATCGCCGTGCTGGCAGAGTCGCACATCAGCGTGCACACGTGGCCCGAACGCGGATATGCGGCGTTCGATGCGTTTCTTTGCGGTGCCACCGACGCGAACGCCGCTCTGGCGACCCTGGAGCGGCATTTTCGCCCCACCCACAAGGACGTCCAGGTGCTCAGGCGCGGCGGTCACCCCGGCAACGGTAGTTCCGCGTGAGCGCGGCTGCGGAACGATTTCTCGACACCCGTCGCCGCATGACACCGTGTCTGGTCATCGATCTCGGAGCAGTCGCGGACGCCTACCGGCGGGTTGCGCGCTGCTTCCCGGGTGTGAGGGTGCACTACTCCGTAAAGGCCAATCCCGCGCCGGAGATCGTCAGCTGCCTCCAGCGGCTCGGCGCCTCTTTCGATGTGACCAGCCGTTCCGAAATCGGGCTCTGCCTTCGCCTCGGCGTTCCGCCAGCACGCCTCGCCTATGGCAGCACGGTCAAGAAGGCCGCCGACATCGCCTGGTCATGGTGCCGCGGCATTCGCACCTTCGCGTTCGATTCGTTACCGGAGCTCGAGAAAATCGCGCGGCACGCGCCCGGTGCCGCGGTCGTCGCCAGACTGGCGGTCGACAACGCCGGGGCGGCCTGGCCGCTCGACCGGAAGTTCGGATGTGCCCCGGAGGCGGCCGTCGACCTCCTGCGCCACGCCGCCGCGGCTGGTCTCCGGCCCCGCGGGCTGTCGTTCCATGCGGGCTCCCAGCAGACCGATCCAGCGAGCTGGGACCGTGCGGCTGCGGTCGCCGCCCGCGCGGCGGAGGGACTTGCTGCCCTTGGCCTCCCGATCGAATCCCTCAATGTCGGCGGCGGGCTGCCGGTCCAGTACCACGACGGGATCCCGGGTCTGGAGGAATGCGCGCGGGCAATTCGCTCGGCAGTGAGCCGGCATTTCGGAGCCGCCGCGCCGGCCCTCGAGATCGAACCCGGCCGGTATCTGGTCGCTGCCGCGGGAGTCATCGAGTCGGAGGTGGTTCTCGTGACCCGGAAGTCGCCCCCGGCCGGGCGGCGCTGGGTCTTTCTCGATATCGGCCGGTTCGGCGGACTTGCCGAGACGGAGGGCGACGCGATCCGCTATCCCATCACGGCTAGGGGCATGGACGAACCGTCTGGACCGGTGGTGCTCGCCGGCCCCACGTGCGATAGCGCCGACATCCTGTACGAATCGGCCGAGTACCGGCTGCCGCTGGGGCTTGCCGCCGGTGACCGGGTTCGGATCCGGTACGCGGGCGCCTACACCAGCGTGTATGCATCGCGGTTCAACGGGTTTCCGGCCCTGCGCAGCCACTTCATCGGTCCGGGCCGATAGCCGGGCTACGGCGCGTCGGTGATCGCGCGCATCCAGGCTGGCAGCGCATAAGCCGCCCGGTGCACATCGGGCGTGTAGGTTCGGGTCGAGGGAGGATCGCGCCGGCACCGTTCAACCGCGGCGTCCAGAGCGGAACCGCTCAGCGGTACCCGGCACCCTCGGGTGATCGCCATCAGGCCGCCGGTATAGGTGGAGGTGACGGCAAGGTACGTCGCTACGCCCGCCCAGACCGAGCGCATGCCGCGACAGACGTCCCGGAGTTCGTCCTCCTGGAAGAACGGCACGCCGCTCTGGAAGACGGCGATGCCGGTCCCACGAAGCGCCGCGGCCACCGTCCGGTAGAACGACTCTGAGAAGAGGCTTGTCGCCGCCCCCACGGGGTCGGGGCGGTCGGCAATGATCAGGTCGTAAGTATCCCGGCGTGTCTCGAGAAACCGGGCGGCATCGTCGAAGTGCACCCGGAGACGCGAATCCGCGAACGCGTCTCCGTGCACGGATCCGAGGAACTCGCGGGCGAGTTCCACCACCCGTCGATCGATGTCCACCAGGTCCACGGTCCGGACGGACGGATGCTTGAGGACCTCCTCCGCCACGGCGCCGTCGCCGCCGCCGGCGATCATCACGCGCTCGACCCGGCCGTGCTCGTAGATGGGCGGATGCGCCATCATTTCCGAGTACGTGTGCTCGTCGCGTTCGGTGATCTGGACGATGCCGTCGAGCGCCAGCACCCGTCCGAAGGCGGGGTTTTCGAAGAGCTGAATGTGCTGGAAGTCGCTGCGTTCGTCGGCCAGCACCCGGGTCATCGCGAACGTCTGGGTATAGCCCGCGTGCAGGGTCTCGGCGAATTCGCGTGTCATCGGCCCGCCGTCACGAGGCCGCAAAAGCCCGGGCGCCTGGTCGGGGTGCCGCCGATATACTGACGGCTCGTTGGTGTCACGGGCGGCGCAGGGGCTCTCATGAACAGCCTTATCTTGCTGATCGACAAGATTCTGAACCTGGTCATCTGGATCGTGGTGATCCAGGCGGTGCTGAGCTGGCTGATTGCGTTCGACGTGATCAATTTCCGGAACCGGTTCGTCTTCAGCGTGCACCAGACCCTTGGGCGCCTGACCGAACCGATGCTGCGCCCGATTCGACGGATACTGCCGGATACCGGCACCATCGATATCTCGCCGGTCATCCTCATTCTGGCGGTCTGGTTTCTTCGCAGTCTGCTCGTGGAACTCACACTGGGCTAGCGATCGCCCTGGGCGCGTCGGCGCTGCCGGAGGCGGAGCGCGTTCAGGCGGATGAAACCCTCGGCATCCTTCTGGTCGTAAACCGAGTCGGCCTCGAACGTTGCGATGCTCTCGCTGTAGAGGCTTTTCGGTGACCGGCGCCCCACGACCCGGGCGGATCCGCGGTAGAGCTTGAGACGGGCGGTGCCGGTGACGTGCCGTTGCGCCTCGTCGATCAGCGCCTGCAGCATCTCGCGCTCGGGCGCGAACCAGAAACCGTTGTACACAAGCGATGCATAGCGCGGCATGACCTCGTCGCGGGTGCGCATGGCCGGGCCGTCCATGGTGAGCGACTCGACGGCCCGGTGGGCGGTCTGGAGCAGCGTGCCGCCGGGTGTTTCGTAGACGCCCCTGGATTTCATGCCGACGAACCGGTTCTCCACCAGATCAAGCCTGCCGACCCCGTGCGCCCCGCCCAGTTCGTTGAGCCGTTCGAGCAGCCGAGCGGGGGAAAGACGCGTCCCGTCGACCGCGACCGGATCGCCTTCCTTGAAGTCGATATCCACGTATTGCGGAGCATCAGGCGCCGCTTCCGGTGCGACCGTCCGCTGAAACATCGCCTCGTCGGGCTCGCGCCACGGATCCTCGAGCGCCTTGCCCTCGTAGGAGGTGTGCAACAGGTTGGAATCTGTGGAATAGGGGGGCTCGCCAGCGCTCGCGTTGTCGATCGGGATTTGGTGCGCCTCCGCGTAGGCGAGCAGGTCGGTTCGGGACTGCAGGTCCCAGGTCCGCCAGGGAGCGATGACGCGGATATCCGGATTGAGCGCGTAGTAGCTGAGCTCGAACCGGACCTGGTCGTTGCCCTTGCCGGTCGCGCCATGCGCGACCGCGTCCGCCCCGGCTTCGCGGGCGATCTCGACCTGCCGGCGGGCGATCAGCGGGCGGGCGATCGACGTTCCGAGGAGGTAGGTCCCTTCGTATAGCGCGTTCGCGCGGAACATCGGGAACACGTAATCGCGGACAAAGGTCTCGCGCAGATCCTCGATGCGGATGTCGCGGACCCCCATCTGCTCCGCCTTGATGCGGGCCCGCTCCACGCTCTCGTAACCGAGGTCCGCCGAGAAGGCGACCACCTCGCACTGGTAGGTCTCCTGCAACCAGCGCAGGATCACCGAGGTGTCGAGGCCGCCGGAATAGGCAAGCACGATCTTGTTCACGTCCGACATGCGGGACTCCGAGACTGGACACAAGGCGAGGGCGGCGGGCCGGGGATTGTTGGATGCGACGCAGGAAGGTGGATATAGCACGGCTGCGGGTGTTCATAAGCCGTGTACGCTCGCCGGCACGGGCGGCGCGCATCCCGTCCGGCGGCCCGGGATTTGACACCCTCCCGGTCACGTGCCAGACAATGCCGCCGGCGGGGCCGTAGCTCAGTTGGGAGAGCGTCGCGTTCGCAATGCGAAGGTCAGGGGTTCGAATCCCCTCGGCTCCACCATCCGCCCAGCAATACAGCGGTTCGTATTAGACGCCACATAGACTGCCGTCGTTTGTTGTCCCTTTATAGGACCTTGTCCGTTTGTACTGATGAGGGTCCGACAGTCGACTAAGCGCAATACTGTTGCTTTAAGAAGGATCCGGGCAGAGCTCGGGGGTCCGGAGGCGGACCTTGCGCGGCAGGGGGCTCCGTGCCCGAAGCGGATAGTTGCTCATCTTGCGCTTGACGCCCCCGGGCCTGGCCTGTCCCCGGCTGGACACCACCGGTTCCTCGAGGATCTCGTCGAGGATGCGCCGTTCAGCGTTTGGGGCCGTGGGCGGTGGGGGGAAAAGCGCCCGGATGGACGATCCGGCGGCGCACGACGTTGACGGCGTGCAGGAAGGATAATCGGTCCGGGTCCCGGCCGGCGCCGGCGGCGGCCTAGTGGATCAGGCAGCGCACGGCGTAGCGGGCGAGCATCAGGCCGTCGAGCTCCTGCAGCACGAGCGCCGGGGTCTTGCTGCGCAGCAGGGCCCCGGGCCCCAGCATGTGGGTCTTGACCTCGTCGTAGGCGGTCTCGATCTCCCAGCGCTCGTGATAGAGCGCGGCGAGTTCGGCCGCCGGCGCCTGCTCGGGATCAAGCAGCGTGGTGATCAGGGTGAAGGCCTCGTCGCTGCCGGGCATCCGGTAGCGCACCACCCGCACCGCGCGCTGGCCGCGGCGCCGCCGGCGGTCCCGGCCGCTGCCGTTGATGACGCTCGGCCAGGAACCGTCGGGGAAGCTCCCGCGCACGGGCGGAAAGGCCTGGTTCGACTTGACCCGCCAGAGGAGGTCGGCGCCACGGTCCTGGGCCTGTGACCACAACGGAAAGCCGCCGTAGTGGCGGTCGGCCAGCAGCAGCATGCCGGGCTCGAGGCGCGCCACCAGCCGTTCCGCCTGTTCCATCTCCGATTCGGACCACGGGCCGCCGCACCAGGCCAGCGGCGCCCGGGTGCCGAGTTCCATGAGCACCGACAGCCGCAGCTTCGGAAAGCCCGACTGGCCGCGCGACGCGCCGGGCAGACCGAAGTGCCGGCGGTTCACCGCCTCGTCCGGCACCGACAGGCTCGACCCGTCGATCGCCGTCAGACGACGTCCCCGGTACCAGGCACCGGCCGTCGACGGCGCCGCCAGCGGCCGCACGCACGCATCGCGCAACGCCGCAAACGGCTGCGGGCCCAGCCGGCTGCGCGCCCGCGAGATCGACGACTTGCCCGATACCCGCACCAAGAGCTCCGGCGACACCCAGCGCAGCCCTTCCATCAGGCATCGCAGTACCTCGCGCGTCGACGCCTGCCGGAAGAGCGCCAGCGCGATCACGTAGTACATCATCACGTCCGCCGGCAACGCGCGCTGGCGAACGCTCTCCCGCTCCGTCTCGCGAAGCGCCGCCCGGACCGCTGCGCGCGGAAACACCCGCGCGATCACCCCGACGCTCAGGTAGTCCGACAGGCGCAACCCTCCGGGCAGCGAAGCCGGCGTGCGGGCCATCCCGAAACCCCACATCCTGTGACACCCTCGCCAGGATACTACCACATCCTGCTTAATGCAACAGTAATGCGCCCAGCCGGCCAGACGGCCGCCATGATCGGGGCCGGGCTCACCGCCGGCGTGACCGGCCGGGATGCCCTGCACGCCGTGATCGCAGCCGCCGTCGTGTCGACGGAGGACGACGCCGAGGCCGCGCTCGCGGTGCTGGTGATCCAGGACGACCTGGCGCTGCTGGCGGCGCCCACAATCACCCGCCTGTACCGGCAGGCCGGCCGCGAGGGCTGGCGCCGGCACCGCGGACGGAAAGCGGCACAGGCGGCCGCCACGCGGATGCTGATCGACTCGCTCTACGGCTGCCAGCCCGGCACGCTGCACTTGCGCCGGCGGTCGGACGCGCTCCGGCGGCGTCGCGCCGCGACCGGCGGTAACGATCTCCCGGTGCCCTTGGCCGGGAACGCCGGCTGACGGCGCTCAAGCGGAATGCCTGCCATGATCGCAAGCATTGCGCTAGCATTACGCCAGCATTCCGTGGAGATTCGACCATGGCCAACGTGACCGTGCGCAATATCAACGATGACGTGATCGCCTGCCTCAAGACCCAGGCGAAGGCAAACCACCGCTCGCTCGAGGGCGAGATTCGTCATCTCCTTGAGCGACAAGTGCTGCGCCACACCCGTCTCGAGGACTTTCGTGAGCGCACGGCTAGTCTCGGCGCTCTCGACGCGGACCGCCTCCAGACCGACAGCGTTTTGCTTCTTCGTGAGGATCGCGACCGTTGAAGTTGGTCGTGGACGCCAACATTGCCGTCAAATGGCTGTTCACTGAAGAAGGCACGGCTGAGGCCCGGCAGCTGCTCGCCCCCCGGATCGTGCTGCACGCTCCTGATTTCATTCTGACCGAGGCCGCGAACGTGGTCTGGAAAAAAGCCCGGCGCAACGAGGTCGCGAACGCGCAACCCTATCTTGAGGAACTCGCGCGCCTGCCCGATGCTGTCACGTTGCACCCATCCGCGGACCTCGTCGCCCACGCCGCGGCCATCGCCCTGAAGCTCGACCATCCGGTCTACGACTGCCTATACCTCGCCTGTGCGGAGGCTGAGGGAGCGCCGCTGGTCACAGCCGACAACAGACTGTGCGACGCTGCCCAGGCGCATCCTGGCGTTGACGTCTGGCACATCATGGACCCCGACGTCAGGGAGCGCATCGTGACCGCCGCCACGGCCCTGGTTGTCCGGGAACCCATCGTGCGCGAGTTGATCGCCGACTATGCGGTCTTCAGCGATACGGTGGACACCGTCATCGATACCGTCCCGCACCGACGCAGCGGTGTCAGGTTTCTGGCCCCTGAAGACCAGAACAGGTACTTCGACACACCTGCCTATCTGCGCTTGGTGAGGCGCATCGCCAATCTGTCCTACGACGAGCGCATCGATCTGATGGCGCTCGCCTGGTTCGGGCGCGAAAGCACCAACTCCTCCTCGTGGTCCGACGTTCTGAAGCACGCATACCGGATGAGCAACGACGATTTCCATTACCAAGCGGGACTGGGCCGCCACTGGCAGGCGGGACTCGACCGTCTGCGTGACGAGTTAGGAAAGAGCGCCTGACAAACGGTCGGCACCGGACAACGTAACGTTGCCGGCAGAGCCCGCGAACCAGCTGCCGAGACTCGCGCAGACGGCGATCGACGCGAGCCTGCCGCGGGCAACGCGTCATCGCGGGGAGCAGGGCACGCTCACGTTGACGCTGGCGAACGATCGCTTCGCGATCGGGACTGACACCGAAGCGATGCCTCGCCACGACGTTCGGCCGCCCGGCGCGCGAAGGCCTCGGCGCAGCGCTCAGCAGCCGCGGCAGCAGCTCCGTCCAGCCCAATGAAGCTGGCGCACCACGTGACGCGGCAATGCGGTTCGATCCCGCGCGAGATGGTCCGTTCGGCGTCGGCGACCTGATCAGCCACGGCCCGCATTCCGGGCAGACGCTCGATTGGCTGGAAGGGCGCTTCACGAGCGATCGCCCGCGGCAACCACGAGGACATGGTGCCGGATCAAACGGCACGTGACGATACGAATTGCCATAGGAAACGCGACAACATATTGGTCCGATTGAAGGAAATCCGACAAGTTGCGGGAGCCGGTCGCGGCCTTCATGCCACCTGCAATGGGGCAAATGCGACACCAATTGTGAGCGCGCCTCGACTCTTTTTCGGATGTTTAACACGGCAGCAGACGCTCGCGTGTTCCCGAGTTCGGGCTGATCACGTCGGCGGGGAAAGGCGGAACCGGACGAGGGCAATCGCGCCGAACACGACCGCGAAAGCGACCAGCGTCAGCATGTTGGGCACAACGTCGGACGCGCTCGCGCCGAATACCATGAGCCGGTTGAATGCGTCGTTGGCCCAGGCGTGGGGAGTCAGGCGTCCGATTGCCTGTAGCCAGTCGGGCGCGATGAAGAGGGGCCACCAGCAGCCGCCCAGCGGGGCGAGCGTGAGCGAAGCGAGCATCGCGATGGAACTCGCGCTTCGCATCGTGTTGACCATGGCCGCGAGCATGATTCCGAACGCTGCGGATGCGAGTGCGAACAGCAGGGACACCACGACGACCGCGCCGGGCGAGGCGCCGAGGTCGATCGAGAGCGCGAACACGCCCACCATCCACAGGACCGCGAGCTGGGTAATGCCCTTGCCGGCTGCAACGAGAAACTTGCCGGCGAGGATGGACGCCGCGCGTACGCCGCTGGACACCAGACGCTCAAGGGTTCGCGTTTCGCGCTCCAGCACGATTGAACCGGCCCCGAGCGCTGCCACGAAGAACACGAACATTGTGAGGTAGCCGGGCAGGGTGAAGTCGATCGGGTTGTACCGGCGCTCGCCGGTCCGTCGCACTTCGAGGGATACAAGCGGCGGGAGCCGGGACACGGCGGACACCTGTTCGGCATCCGGCACGGTCGCGAGGTCCCGAGCGCCGCGAACGGCCAGCATGACCGTTTGGGCGCGACCGGCGAGGGCGCGGGCAATGCCCTCCAGCGTGGCCGTTTCGGCCGGGTCCTTCCCCGACACCACGACACGAATACGTGCCTCACTTCCGGTGGGGATGGCCGTCCCAAAGCCCGCAGGAAAGAGCAGGAACCCTCCGATGTCGCCCTGCCCGAGGGCGTCCAGGGCTCCCTCGAGGCTCCGTTCGTCGGCGGTCCACCCGGAATCGTTCAGTGCCGCTACGAGGTGCTCCGGGAAGCCCTGTTGGCCGGCAGCGACGACGGTGAGCCGGGGCGCTACGCCGGGCGGCTCGTCATCCTCTTCCCAGGCGAGGGTAAAGGCGCCTGCGAACACGAGCGGGAAAATGAGGGCGAAGGTGAGGCTGAACCGATCCCGCCAGAAGATGCGCATGTCCTTCGCCGCCAGCAGGAGAGCGTGCCGGATGAGCCGGGTCAGGACTGCAGTGGAGACGAGGAGACGCGGAACATGGTCCGGGCGATCGCAAGCCCCGCAATGGCCACCCCGCTGAGGACAGCAAGTTCCGGGCCCTGGTCGGGGAGGTGCCCGGTCCCACTGAACAGGCCCATGAAGGCATCGACGGCGTAGGTGTTCAGACTGAACCGGCTGAGCACCTCGAGCCAGCCGGCGCCGGTAGTCGGAAAGAACGTGCCCCCGAACATGCTCATGACCATCGTGACGAGCACGGCCGAAATGGCTGCCTGCTCGTCTGTGCGAGCCAGGGCGGCGACGACCAGGCCGACCGAGGTGACCGTCGCCGCGACGACCAGCGCGAGGATCAGGCACTGAAGGAAGGCAAGGGGTCCCGCCACTCCGAGTACGGCGAACGCGAGCCCGAGGAGCAGGAACGACTGGACCGTCGCCCGGCCGACCCCGGCGAGGAACTTCCCGATAAAGAGTTCGCCGGGGCTGAGTTGCGTGGTGACCAGCCGTTCCAGCGTTCCGGAGCGACGTTCCGCGATGAGCGCCCGGGCGCTGAGGGTCGCCGAGAAGAGGAGGAACATGACGATGATGCCGGCGAGGAGCCGGTCGAGCTCGCTCGCTTCGGGTACGTGCATCGGTTCCGTCACCACCTCCACCAGGGGGCGAATGTGCACCTCGGCGAGCAGCTGTTGAACAGCCTCGTCAAGTCGTTCATCGCCCGCTGAATCGCTTGTAAGAGCACCGACCGCCCGGCGAAGTTCGATTGCGGAAACGGCTTCGTGCGAGGCTTCCCGAACCGCCCCTGCCACTATCTGGCCCTCGCTGCCGCCGGACCCGCGCTGCTCGACGATGATCGAGGCAGGGATGCCGGAGTCGATGCTCGCCGAAAAGCCGGGCGGGATGACGAATCCGGTCAGGATGGCGGTGCGTCCGAGCGCATCGGCGAGCTCGTCCCGCGTGTAGCGCCGGACGGTGATGACCTCGCTGTCTTCGACCCGCTCAAGGATTCGGTGCGCAATCGATCCTCCGTCGAGATCCGCAACGTGCATGGTGGCGCGGAAACCGGCGTCCTCCCCGAGGGCTCCGGTCATGACGGCGAAGAGGACGATCGGGAGGGCGATGCCGAACGCCAGGTCGGCCCGGTCGGCGAAGTAGCGCTTGAGTTCAAAGCGAGCCAGATGAAACGCCCGACCCATGGCGGCCCTAGTCACGGAGGCTTCGGCCAGTCAGGCGGAGGAAGACCTCTTCGAGAGTTGTCTTGCCCGGATCGCCGACCTGCCGCTTGAGCTCCGCTGGGGTGCCGACAGCGATGATGCGGCCGCGGTCCATGATGCCGATCCGGTCGCACAGCCGGTCCGCCTCCTCCATGTAGTGCGTGGTGTAGAGCACGGTCGTGCCCTCGTCCCGAAGCCCGAGCACCGTCTCGAAGATCTTGTTCCGCGATTGCGGGTCGATGCCGACGGTCGGTTCGTCGAGAAAGAGCAGCTTTGGCCGGTTCATGAGCGCGATCGCGATGTTGACGCGGCGCTTCATCCCGCCCGAATACTTCTTGACCGCCTCGCCGCCACGGTCGTCGAGGCCGGTCTCCGCGAGCAGGGCCCGCGCGCGGGCTTTCGCCGCCCGGCCCGGAAGGCCGTTCATCCGACCGAAGAAGACGAGATTGTCGAAGGCGGATAGCTCGGGATAGAGCGCAAGTTCCTGTGGGCACACGCCGATCCGTTTGCGAACCTCATCCCCCTCGCGGACGGCGGAGTGGCCGCCGATACGAACGTCACCGGAGTCCGGGGCGAGAATGGTCGAGAGCATGCGAATGGTGGTGGTCTTGCCGGCACCGTTCGGTCCGAGGAGTCCGAAGATCTCCTTCGTGTGGATGACGAAGGAGACATCCTCGACGGCCGCAACCCCGTCGAAATGTTTTGCCAGCGCCTCCGCTTGCAGGTACGTCTCCATGCGGGAATTCGGGGACCGGGGCCGAGCCGCTAGGAGCTTGCGAGCGTGTGACCACCCGCAGCGCGAATGCACGCGCGCCCATCGTGAATCCGCTTGGCGGCCATTTCGCCGGGTTCGGGCAGGCCGCGTCCCGGCCCGACCACAGCCCGGATTGGCCGGTTGCGCTTGACGCGCTTGAGCCGCCCCCAGAGGTCGCCAGCGTCCATCGCACCGCGGGCCGCGGGGCAACCGGCCCGCACGGCAGGACCCGTCCGTGCCAGGCTAAACGCGGGTGCACGGAAGGTCCGTGTCCGCCCGGGGGCCCCGTTCACAGCCGAGCCATGCGACACGTTCAGGTCAGTTTGGAGGCTGCTGGTCCACCAAGGCATCGAGTGCCGCAGGGTCCATGGCCTCATAGCGCCGATAGAGCTGGAGCACGGCCCGGCTGAACGTCGGACCGGCTTCGGCCAGGCCGGCGTATGGCGCCGGAACACCCGGATCCAGGATTTCCGCCGGACTTTCGCCTGTGAGGACGGCGTTGGCGATGCGCTCGCGCAGAAACCGGATCCAGTCCCGCGTGTCCGCAAACGACGCAGGGTCTTCGAGGACTGGGCCGTGACCGGGCACGCCCTTCGTCCAGGGCAGTGCCTCCAGCCGGTCCAGGTGGGTGAGCCAGATGCCGATGTCGGCATGCGGCACGGTGGCTGCCCGTTCGACGAACAGCAGGTCCCCGAAGAACGTGACGCCAGACGTCCGGTCATGGATGACGAGATCGCCCTTCGTGTGTCCGCCTTCGAACACGAGAATGTCCACCGGGCGTTCGCCGAGGTCCACTAGGCGGTCTTCCTCCACCATGCGCGACGGCGGTTCGATGGATGTCCCCTCGGTCCATTCCGCGCCCACGAGCGTGGTCATGAGATCGAGCAGCGCCGGACCTTCGCGGGCGAGGCCCGCCGCTTCGGCAGGATGCATGAGCACCTCGACGCCGGCATCGACGAGGGCGCCGAGCCCGAAGGAGTGGTCCGGATGACGATGCGTGATCACGGCGTACCGGACGGGCAGGTCCGTCACGGACCGGATGGCGGCGAGCATCTCCTGGCCGTACCGGTGCGTGGGACCCGCCTCGATGGCCAGCACCTCGCGGGAACCCACGATGAAGCCCGCGTTCGCAATGTTGGCGCCGTTCTCCGGGGTGAGACCGTCCTGGGAGCCGGGAAACACGTAGACGCCCGGTGCGAGCAGCTGGGGCTCCAGTTCGTAGGACGCGCCCGACGCCTCCCACGCCAAGGTGGTGAGGACGGCGAGACAGGCTGCCGCCGGAGCAAGTCCGGCCGCACGTGGGCTACATGACAGGGGCGTTCTCGGAACCTTCGAATGACAGGCCCAGCGAGTCGTTGCCCGACACGCGCACCGACTGGCCCTCGGTGGGAAGATCGATGGTGATGGTCGGATCCCGCGACATGGCGGCCCAGGTCAGCATGTCGGCGATCACGCCCTTCGCATCCTCGATCCGGACCGTCTCGACGTAATAGGGCGGGACCACGTCGCCGTCCTCCAGTACGACGAACCCGGTGTCCATGGGATGATGGATCCGGACCTTCAGCCGGCTGGCGCCGCCGTGCCGCTCGAACTGCTTGATCTTGACGTCGCCCACCGCCGCGACCACGGCCCCGTCGGGCGGCGGCGAGGAGCATCCGCCCGCGCTCATGACCAGCACGGATTTCGTGGCGACGTGCCAGATTCCGGATTGATCGAGAATGGCGGCTCGCACAGGGGTGGACTCTTCCAGCCGGATGTTCATGCCGACGGATTCGATCCGGCGGTGCGGCGTGATCCGGGCGACCTGCTGGATCGGGTTGCGGTCCACCAGCAGCACGAGTTCCTGCATGTCCCGCAGCTCGTGCGGCACCTTGACCATGATCGGGACCTCATGGGCGCTCTCGACCCGGTCAGCCATCATGAGGCGGATGGAATCGTCGAACGTCACCTCGGCATCCTCGCCGAGGTAGGCGCCGCTCAGGTCTTCCCACAGTTCGGACCCGGCGGGATCCACCCCGCGCGCGTTGGCGGCCGTGATCAGCAGCGCGGCGACGGCAAACAACATCGTTGAACGCATCGGATCCTCCAGTGCCCGGTGGCGACGCCCAGTGTAAAGGTGATTCGAAGGGTACCCAAATCCCTTCCGGTGGCACCGAACTCGACGCCGAACCGGGAAAAGGGACGGTGGCGTGGTTTGGGCCTCCCACCGGCCTCCAGGCCATCCGGGGCCCGGACGTCCTGGCAGGCTAGATGACCTGCAGCGATCGAAGCTCGGCGATCTCGGTCGGTGAGAACTCGGACTCGGCCAGGATCTCCTCCGTGTGTTCGCCGAGAAGGGGGGCCGGGTGGGGCGTGCGGTCGACCTCGCGCGTACCGTGGAAGGCCACGTCCACGTACGGCCAGTCACCTTCCCCGACGGCGCGTTGGCGGGGCACGGAGCGGAAGGTGCCACGATGGGCCAGTTGCGCGTTCTCGTGCCAGACCTGCGGGACCGTGGCCACGCGCGCAGCCGGAATGCCGGCGTCCATCAGACGTTCTTCCCAGACCGCCGCGCGTTCGCGGGAGAACGCGTCGCCCAGCAGGGCGCGTAACGTCTCGGCGTTCGCGATTCGGTCGGAGAGGGTGACGAAGCGCGGGTCGACGGTCAGATCCTCGCGCCCGAGCAGCTTTGCCAGCAACAGGAACTGATTCTGGGTGGCGGCGGCGATCATGACGTGTCCGTCACTGGCCGGGAAGACGTCCGCGACCGGATTGCCGGTCTGCGAACGGTTGCCGGACGGGCTGGGGGCCGCTCCGTTCGTCGCATAGATCGCGAGGTTCGGCGCCATGATCCCGGCGGCAGTATCCAGCATGGAGAGGTCCAGGTAGTCGCCCTCGCCCGTGCGCTCGCGGCGGTAGAGCGAGGCCGCGATCGCGAAGCAGGCCTGGGTTGCGGTGGCCATGTCGATCGTCCAGTAACCGGTTTTGACCGGCCCGGATTCCGGCGTGCCGGTGACGGACATCATTCCGGACGTCGCCTGGATCGCGGCGTCGTACGCAGCTGCCGGCGAACGGGGACCGGTCTGACCGTAACCGGAGATCGAACAGTAGATCAGCCGCGGATTGACCGCGCTCATCGCTCCGTAGCCGAAGCCCATGCGATCCATGGTCCCGGCCTTGAAATTCTCGACGAGCACGTCCGCCGAAGCCGCCAGGCGTCGGACGACGTCGCCGGCCCGGCCGTGCTTCAGATCCAATGTGAGCGATCGTTTGCCGGTGTTGACGGCAAGGAACAGCGGCGAGCAACCAAGCGCGTCCAAGTGCGGGTCGGTTGCCGGCAGGGTCTGGCGCGCCTGGTCACCGCCGATGCGGTTCTCGACCTTGACCACGTCGGCACCGAGCAGCGCCAGCTGCTGGGTGCAGAACGGCCCGGCCAGGACCTGGGTGAAGTCGAGGATACGAATGCCGTCGAGGGTGTCGTGCACGGGCGCTCCGGAACTGGCGGGCCACGGCCTCGCTCGGCTGGCCGGGGCGGAGTTTACAGAGCGCACGGCCATCCGCGAGACGTGACGGATCCGGCCTCGTCCTGCCCCTTGGGCGGACGGCTGTTCGGCCCGGCCGCGGCCCGAGCCTATGCTTGCCCGGTCCACGGGACGGGCGTCCGGAGTGCGCGCATCGCCCCGGGCGGCTCACGGTCCGATCGGACGAGAGGGGGGAACGCCATGAGCCAGAACAAGCCGAGCCTCGGATACATCGGCCTCGGACTGATGGGGGCGCCGATGGCTGGGCGCCTCGTCGAAGCGGGTTACCGCGTGGCGATCTGGGGGCGCAGTCCTGCCAAGCTACGCGGGCTTGTGGACCGTGGGGCGGAGCAGCAGCCAACCGCGGCGGATGTCACCCGCTCGGCCGATGTGGTCTTTACCTGCCTCTCGGACACGGCCGCGGTGGAGGCCGTCGTGTTCGGCAGCGAAGGCATCGCGGCGGGCGGCGCGCAAGGAAAGCTCCTTGTCGACATGTCCTCCATCCGCCCGGACGCATGCGAGGAAATGGCGGCGCGCCTGTTGCGGGAAACGGGCATGCGCTGGATGGATGCCCCCGTCTCGGGCGGAGTTGTCGGTGCGGAAACCGGGAACCTCACCGTGATGGCGGGAGGAAGCGAGGCGGACTTCCAGCGGGTGCATAAGGTCGTCGGCGTACTGGCGCGCCGGTTTACGCTGATGGGACCGATCGGCGCAGGGCAGACCACCAAGCTGATCAACCAGGCGATCGTGGGTTGCGGGGTTGCCGTCCTTGCCGAGGCGGCGGCGCTGGCGTCACGTGCCGGCATCGATGCCGCCCGGCTGCCCGATGCCTTGGCCGGCGGGCGGGCGGATTCGCTCCTGCTGCAGCAGTTCTTTCCCAAGATGGTGTCGGGCGACCGGTCGGTGGAGTCGCACATCCGCACCATGCTCAAGGACCTCGATACGGTATCCGACCTCGCCCGCGCGACCGCGTCCGCCATGCCCATGGCCGTGACGGCAGCCGAGCTGCATCGCTTGATGGTCCAGCGGGGTCACGCCGAGGCCGACGGTACCGCGGTCGCGGCGCTCTACCGGGGCGACCCGGTCTGAACGCAGCCGGCCGGTGGTGATCAGCTGCTACATGGCAGCCGTCGTCGGTGGCTCTCCCTGATCCAGATGCCCGGCGTCGGCGGGTTCGCCGGCGAGCAACCGGGCGCGGAACGGCCGCGGTGCCGGGACCTGCGGATAACGCCGGACTGCGCGGCGCGGCGGTCGCAGGGCGTGGCCACTCGGCCCGCCGCACAGCTTCCGGGTCGGCGTGCGGGAAACAGCCCAGCCTGGGAGGTCACTTGCCGTGCTGAACGAGAACGACAAGGCCGGCGGCACCCAGGTCGGGGTCGTGTTCTTCTTCTGCATGCTGCTGTCGTTCTCGACCATGGAGGCGTACGGGAAGTGGCTCTCCCAGACGTTTCCCGTGCTGCAGGTCGTGTGGGCCCGCTACACCTTCCACTTCGTCCTGATCGTCGCGGTGATGATCGTCCTCCGGGTGCTCGGACGCGGGCCGCGCTTTCACCGGAGCCATCGGCCGCGCGCCCAGATCGTCCGCTCAGTATTCCTGTTCGGCATGACGTTCTTCTACTTTCACGCGCTGGCGCGATTGCCCATCGCGGAAGCGACGGCGATCATCTTCACCGCCCCCCTGATCATGTCGGTGCTGTCGGGCGTGACCTTGGGGGAGCGCGTCGGCTGGCAAGAATGGTGTGCCGCGCTGGTCGGCTTCGTCGGCGTCCTGATCGTCGTCCAGCCGCTTGCACTCATCGCGACGTTGACCGGGGACGGCGACGCCCTGCCCCCGGGAACGCTCACCGGCGTGGCGGCGGGGATTACCGGCGCGTTCCTCTTCGCGTTCTACATGCTCTCCAGCCGGTTCGTATCGGTGGTCGATCCGCCCGAGACGGGCCTGCTGTATTCCTCGCTGGCGGGCGTGGTGGTCACCAGCACGACCGTCCCGTTCGAATGGCAAACGCCGGATGCCGCCGGCTGGGGGATGCTGGCAGTGATCGGTGGATTCGGGGCGCTCGGCCAGTACCTGGCGGGTTTCGCGTTTGCGCGGGTTCAGGCGAGCAAGCTGGCGCCCCTGACCTACGTGCAGCTCCTGTTCGCGGTCAGTTACGGGATCCTCCTGTTCGGAACGGTCCCGGGTCTCAACACCCTGGCCGGGGCGGGCCTGATCGCGCTCGCCGGCATCTACACTTACCGGCGCACCGCCGGTCCTAAAGAGCTGAACTAACGGGTGCTGTGTCCCGCAAGTCCGTGCGGGCGATCGTATGAGCTTCTGGAAGATCGAGTCGGCCATGGCGACCCAGACGAGCGGGTCAGGATTGGCGTTGTGCTGTTCGATGAACGCTTCGATCAGTTGCCGCACCGGGGCACCCTGTCGACCTCGCCGCCGCCGGCCACCGGGCAGCCCACACCCGTTGGACACGCCCATCGGGGACGACCGGATCCCGTGTGGTCTTGCGCGTGACTTGCAGTCGTGGCCGGGGGAAGCGTTGACGAGTTGTATCTTGTGGGATACACTCGATCAGTGATCGAAGTCCGCCAGACCGACGCGTACGAGAGCTGGTTCCGGAGGCTTCGGGACAGGGAGGCGAAATCGCGGATTCTCATCCGCATCAAGCGGATGGCGGCGGGCAACTCCGGCGACGTGCGCCCGGTGGGCGAAGGCGTCTCGGAACTTCGGATCGACTACGGACCGGGCTATCGCGTCTATTTGGTGGTTGTCGGCCGTGAGTTGGCCGTGCTGCTGCTTGGGGGCGACAAGAGCACCCGGCGGCAGGACATCCAACGGGCCCGCAATCTCGCGCGGGAGTTGGCGACGGGAGGAAGCCCATGAACGAACCTCGGGAACGCGCGGTCGCCGCAAGGACGAAGACGCTTCCGTGGGACCCCGCGGACTATCTGGAGGATGCGAGCGACGTCGTGGCCTATCTCGAAGCAGCGTTCGAGGACGGCGATCCGCAAGTGATCGCGGGAGCGCTGGGAGACGTGGCCCGGTCCAGGGGGATGACCGCTGTCGCGGCAAAGTCCGGATTGGGCAGGGAGAGCTTGTACAAGGCGCTGTCACGCGACGGGAACCCGGGCTTCGCGACCGTGCTCAGCGTCCTGACGGCCCTGGGGTTGCGCCTTCATCCGTCGCTGAGAGGTGAGGGGTCGGCCGCTATCGAAGACGGGAGGCATGGCAGGCGTGAGCCAGTCCATCCGGGCGAGACGCTGCGCGAGGACCTCGAAGCGCTCGGCATGAGCGCGTCGGACCTCGCGAGGTTGATCGAGGTGCCGGAAAATCGCATCACCGAAATCCTTGCCGGCCGGCGCTCGGTGACCGGCGACACGGCGCTACGCCTCGGGCGCTTCTTCGGGACCTCGGGCGAGTTCTGGCTCGACCTCCAGAAGCTCTACGAGCTGCGTCGCGCGGAGCGCGACAATGGATCGGCCATTGCCCGACTGCCGACGCTGGACGGCGCCGAAGATCTGCACGCGCCGAGCTGACCGGCACTCCGGATCACGCACCCGCTCCGGCCTGACCCGCGCTTCACCCGCATGCCCGCCGCGGTTCGATGAGCGTCTACGCGCCTCACATCTGCCGGCGCACGCCCGGCACTAAGTAGCTGAAATAGCACCGGTGTATCATCCCGACTGCAAGCTCGGAGCATTGCCGCACGCTGCGGCGTAGGTTGGTGCCCGGGAACGCGACGGACAGAGTGTCATCGCGGAATGCGTGGAGGCCGGCGGCGCGGGCTGCGGACGGGCACGTCCAGGCGCCTCATTCGGCGGCAGCTTGAACGGCAACACGGGGATGGGAGCCACATGGACGTACGGGGGAAAGTGATCTCTGCGGATTGCCATATCGACCTGATCTGGCTGCCGCCCGACCTCTTCACCGAGCGGGCCCCGCAGCGCCTCAAGGACCGCATGCCGTACGTGGATCGGGATGAGCGCGGACGAGGTATCTGGGTGTCCAGGGGTGGGGCCAACTTTGGCCTCGTGAACGGAATGGGGTCGGCGGGCCGAGAGTACGTGCCCGGCGAGATTCATCGTTCCGACCGCATGGCCGCCCAGGGTCTCTACCGGGACGGGGAGCAGGGAATTCGCCGCCTGACGGATCCCGCTCTCCGGGTGCGGGACCAGGACCTGGACGGCGTGCGGGGCGAGGTCCTTTACGGGATCCTGGGGGCTGCGAACCGGTTGAACGATCCGGAGGCGGCGGCGGAGGTGATGCGGATTTACAACGCCTGGCTCGCGGATTTCTGTGCGGCGAGCCCGGAGCGTTTTGCCGGCATCGCGTGCATTCCCAACCACGACATCGACGCGGCGATCGCCGAGGTCGAACGGGTCACGAAGCGCGGTGCCGTCCGTGGTCTCGAGATCGCGAACACCCTCGACATGAAGCCGCTCTACCACCACCGCTGGAACCCACTCTGGGAAGCGGCCGGCGCGAGCGGGCTGCCCGTCCACATCCACACCATCGGCGGGAAACAGCCCGACCCCGAAGGCCTCACACGGCTCGAGTGGCGGGCCGCCTTTGCGACTTTCATTACGGGCTTCCAGCTGAAGATGGCGGACAAGCTGATGGAAGCGATCTACGGCGGCGTGCTCGAGCGGTATCCCGGCCTGAGACTCGTGATCGGGGAGGCCGGGATCGGCTGGATCCCGTACGTGCTCGAACACATGGATCTCGAGTGGGAGGACCAGTTCCACGACCTTGAGCTCAAGATGAAGCCGTCCGACTACTGGCACCGCCAGTGCCACGCGACCTACCAGAGTGACCCGATCGGACTTCGCCTGATCGATGTGCTCGGCGAGGACAACGTGATGTGGGGGTCGGACTTCCCGCACCCGGACGGGGTGTGGCCGGACAGCCAGGAGTTCATCGCCCGCGAAATGGCAGGGGTGCCTGAACGAATCCAGCGGAAAGTGCTGTGGGAGAACGCTGCCCGGCTCTACGGTCTGCCGGCCGAATGGAATCGCCCGAGTGCGGCCCTGGCCGAGGCCCAGGCAGACGACTAGCCTCGAATCCCAACGGCCGGCATTGATGTGAATCGAGCGTTGACCGCTCACAGGAAGCTGATCCGGAGCCGTCGGTTTCCGAGCCATGGCACGGCGATGTCGGTTTGGTCGTATGAGGCGTTGAGGAGGAACGGG
>JAJDZX010000083.1 GCA_022824395.1 Alphaproteobacteria bacterium | reverse complement strand
CCCGACAGCCGGCGGCTTGAGGCGAGGGTCCGGCGGTATCAGCGCCGCCTCGCCCGGCAGCGCCGCGGCTCGAGACGGCGCGAGTGCACGCGGCGGCGGCTGGCCCGCACGCAGCGGCGGGTCGCGCAGCGGCGCCGCAACTGGCAGCACCAGGTGAGCCGGTCGCTGGCCGGGGGCACGGTGGTGGTCGAGGAATTGCGGACGCGCGCGATGACGGCATCGGCGAAGGGCACGGTGACGGCGCTCGGACGGCACGTCCGGCAGAAGGCCGGCCTGAACCGCGCCATCCTGGCGACGGGATGGGGCGGTCTCCGCGGGATGCTCGCGTACAAGGCGCCGCGGCTGGTCGCGGTGGACCCCGCCCATACCAGCCGGACCTGCGCCGCGTGCGGCCATGCGGACGCTGCCTCGCGCCGCAGCCGGGCGAGTTTCGAGTGCGTGGCCTGCGGCCACGCGGATCATGCGGACCTGAACGCGGCCCGCAACATCAGGCGTCGGGGACTGGCGCTGCTGCACGGCGAGGGGCGATCGCACTCAGCGACCCCGACGAACCGTGAAACGGATCGAAGGCTGGCGGCGTGAGCTTGTCAAGTAATCGACATAAGTCCCAAAAGGAAAAGGCCCCGATCGGGAAGGGCGTTGATTGCGACCCGGACTGTCCAGTCCGCGTCGAGCGCGATCCCCATGATCCTGCCCGCGATACCCTGGCCCGGCCAGTTGCCGCAAGCCGTGCTCGAACAGTCTCGCCTGGACGTAGAGGCTCATCATGCCATGCGCCACTGTGATGCAGGTCAGGCCGGGATGGCGTCGCTCGCGCTCCATCAGCGGCGCGAAATCCCCCTTGTCGTTGGTCACCAGCACATATCTGTCGGCGAGGGCGCGCCGCACCAGCGCCCAGTCCTGGCGCGTCCGCAACCCGAGCCAGGTGATGTGCGTCGACTCCGGAAATCCCCGTTCTCGCGCGAGCGCTGCCAGACCGGTACTCCGACATTCGTCGATCAGGAACTTCACCGCGCCGGAGGCAGGTCATCGAAGGCCGTCTCGCCCGAAAGGACCGGTTCACGCGAGCGCCAAAAGGGCACGCTCCGGGGGCGGCCCCGGCGCGGATAGACCCGGGCGTAGAGGGCTGCCGCTGCGATCTGTTCCTCCGTGAGCACGGGCCAGGCGTTGCGGATCGCTTCGATACTGTCTCCGTTGGCGAGCATCTCGGCGACGTCGTGAGCCGGAATGCGCGTTCCCCTGATACACGGCGTGCCGGAGAGCACGGCGTCATCGGTGGTGACCGTCTCGTGCGCACGCGCCAGGCGGGACAATCCGTCCCGCACTTCGTCCTTCATCGACCGTACGTCGACCGACACATCGTGCAGGCGCGCCGTTTTCGCATCGGGATGACCAAGCAGGTAGCGCACCAGCTGCCGGCGCCCGTCGACGGTGAAGATCGCCGTTGTCTCGTGGGCGAGCTTCAGGCTGACCAGACCGTCGCAATGCACGGCACGAGACCCCTCGCGCCGGGCCGCGGCACGGCCGAGAAGGTCTGCATCAATGATCCGGTGCACCTGCTTGAGGGGCACGCCGGTCACGCAGGCCGCCTCGTTGGCTGACAGCGTGCGGGGCAGGTACCGTACCGTCATTAATCCTTCCTCCAATGAGGAAGAAATGTAGCTGCCATCGTCCGAAGTGCCAACAGACATCCTTCGTGCGCCGCCTCCGGCGGGTACGGGCAGATCGCACGACTGGCTTCACAGCGCGTGCGGCGGCAGATCGTCGACCACTTTCACGGTCACCAGAGGCTGCTATGGATCTGATCGAGATTGTGGGGGCATTCGCCGTCGCTGAGGACTGGTCGCGCGCCCGCGATGAAGGCGCGATCCTACATTCCCAAGTCAAGTTCGGCCGACTTTTCGGCTGCGGGTTCGCGCTCCGGTCCGCGCGAACGTTCTCCGCCCCGATCGACGGCGCGGCCGTTGCCGCCAGAGTGACGGCCGCCCCGGCGGTGCCCGGCCCCGCCTTCCGGCACGCTTCCGTTGCGGTCGCGACCGGTTTCCTGGCGAGGACCGGACCGGCGGCAGTGTTCCGACCTCCGTGCCAAGCGAAGAGCGCTGATGGATGCCTGGGCCAGCTACTGCGCGAAATCAATCTGAAGCAGGCCGCACGGGCCCGGGCTACCATTTGATCGCGAGCGTTCGCTTGCAGTTGGGAGTGCCCGTCATGACCGAAACCGCTGATCGAATCACCTTTAATCCGGATCAATGCGGCGGACGGCCCTGCATCCGGCAGATGCGGATCCGAGTCACGGATGTCCTGGATCTGCTGGCCAATGGACTGTCGTTTGAAGAGATCTTGGAGGAACTGCCAAACTTGGAACGAGACGACATCGTGGCAGCCATCCAGTTCGCAACCCGGCGGATTGATCATGTTGTTATCGCTGCATGAAGCTCTGGATTGACGCGCAACTGTCTCCGAAACTCGCAGACTGGCTCGACCAGAATTACGAAGACACTGCAAAGTCTGTAGCTGAGCTGGGGCTGGCGAGCGCGAGGGATCAGGAAATTTTCAATGCGGCCCGAGATGCCCGCTCGACCGTGATAACGAAGGACCGTGATTTCGCAGAAATGCGTGAACGTCTTGGCCCGCCGCCGCAGGTCATCTGGATCACATGTGGCAATACGTCGAACGCCCGCATGCAAGAGGTGTTCGCCGTCACGTTCCTGGACACCTTACGGCTGTTGCTCCGCGGCGAACCGCTGGTAGAGACCACTGGTCAAGAAACTTAGAAAAGCGTCGGGCCTCGGCTAAACGGAAGAGATTCAATCGCTGGTGAAGATGGTCTGAACGTCCAGCATCCGTATTGTCGTGGGGAATAGGTCGACGTATGACAGATAACCCATTGAGAAGCATCAAGTTGCCTTGCAACCTGCACTCCTGCCGGCGGAGCCAACCCAATTCCCCTCAAGTTCCAACGAAGCTACGTAACTTCAGGTGCACGCGCAAAGCCGAGGATCATGGCCAATCGTCACGGATCTGAGCATGCCGAAGAAGCCGATGGGACACCGCAGGGCGTCCCTCGGTCGTATCGACCAGCCGGCGGGTGGCGCAATCAACCTTCGGACCTGCCCGTCAACAACCCCACCTTCACAGTGACCCGTTCGAACACCGGTCTCTCCAGTTTGGTGGTAGGGGAGCTGCCAGCAGGCTGCTCGACATCCAGGCGCTGAGCCGCCCATCGATGCGGGGGAATTACCGACGGCGTAGCTCAGTCCCCGATTGACCCGTCGCCGTCATCGGGCGGAAGCGTTGCCGGCGTGAGTGCATCGAAGATGCCCGTGAAGTGTCCGACCGAGCCGTCGGCTTCGGCAAAGTGAACATCGGTCGAGCCGACCACGCGGCGGGGGTGCCCTTCGACATCGGCTACGTTCGAGAACTGACCGCGCCACGTTCCTGCGGCGCGCGTGATCGTGCGGTCGGGGTGCGTGACCCTGATGTCGGTATCCTCGAAATCTCCAGCAGCGCCAAAGGACGCGGCAAAGTACAGGTCGTAATCGGCCGGCGACGCGGCGGGGTCAGGTCCCTGCCAAGGCACGGCGGGAAAGAGGTGGCGACCGGGCGCGGTCTCGATCGGTTCGAGACACCCCAGGCAGCCGGTGAGGCGGCTCTGGTCGAAGTCCGCGGTCAACGAGATCGGCCCGGCAAACTCGGTGTATTCGAAGGATTCGGCCAACTCGCCCCAGTCGCGGCCGTACTGGTACGTGTACAGACCACCGGCAGTACCCGCGTAGGAGGCCGTGCCGGTTAGCGGGAGCTTGGGGGGCTCGGCGGGGTTCAGTTCCGGGCCATCGAGGAAGACACCTCGCGTGGCGAATTCGAAGGCCCAAATGGGTACATCCGGCGGATAGACAAGCCACCATCCGGCGGCTAGGTAGTCGGTCGGGTCCGCGTCGTTCCAGGATGCGACCGTGTAGAGCAGGATCTTGCCGTCGTGGTGGTTTTCGGCGAGCAGCCATTCGCGGCTGGAATAGTCGGGTTGCGTGGGTCGGGGGAGGTGAACCGCCCAACTCTGTTCCCGGTGCCTGACGGTATCGAGCGTACGGGTACGGCCGTCGTGATAGCGGACGTCGATACTGAGGACGCCGTCGACGAAGGTCGTCTGCGTGCGAAATGGTTGAGGCGTGGCCGTCAGCGTCGGGATGGGAACGGGGATGGCGATTGGTGCAGGATCAGGAGGTCCGCCAGCGCAGCCTGCCGTCAGTGGAAGCGCAAGGAGCGCAAGCACTATCAATAATTTCATGTAGATCGGACTAGCGATTGTGCCAGATGATGTCAAGACGTCGACTGGATTGAGCCGCCTGCGCTGTGACTTGCCTGTTGTCGTGTAAGTGTTTACGCGACAGGGTCTGACGGCAGTACCCCACGGGGGGTGAGGAAAGCAGCGGCTTTCGGGTGGGCGGAGCGGCGGCTTCGGCGGATTCCACCCCAGGG
>JAJDZX010000133.1 GCA_022824395.1 Alphaproteobacteria bacterium | reverse complement strand
CGCTCGGCGGGTCCCCGCCCGCCCGGTCCGCGCCCGGCCGGGCACGGTCAGGGCCAGCGTCCCGCTGCTCCGCGGTCGGGTGCGCCACGACCGGCCGGACCGCGCCCGCCGGAGACGACGGAGCGCACCCGCAAGCCCCGCAGCCGGCCCCGCCGGGAGGCCCGCAAACAGGCGAACCGGGCCGAGCAGGCCGAGCGTCGGCGCTCCGGCAAGATCACCGTCCAGCAGGCGCTCGACGACACGGAGCGGCAGCGCTCGCTGGCCTCGGTCCGACGGGCGCGCGAGCGTGAGCGGCAGGCCCAGCGCCGGGCGCAGGGCAGCGCGGCCCAGAAGGTCGTCCGCGAGGTCGTGGTCCCGGAAGCCATCACCGTGCAGGAGCTGGCCAACCGGATGGCCGTGCGGAGCGCCGAGGTGGTCAAGACCCTGATGGGCCTCGGCGTCATGGCGACGGTCACCCAGACCATCGATGCCGACACCGCGGAGCTCGTGGTCGGCGAACTCGGCCACCGCGTAAAGCGGGTGTCGGCCGCGGACGTCGAGATCGGTCTCAAGGCGGCGGACGACCGGCCCGAGGACCTGATCGCACGCAGCCCCGTCGTGACCGTGATGGGCCATGTCGATCACGGCAAGACATCGATCCTCGACGCCCTCCGCTCGACGGACGTGGCGGCCAAGGAGGCCGGCGGGATCACACAGCACGTGGGCGCGTATCAGGTGACGACGGAGAGCGGCCAGAAGATCACGTTCATCGACACCCCGGGGCACGCCGCCTTCACGGCGATGCGGGCACGCGGGGCCGACGTGACGGATATCGTCGTGCTGGTCGTGGCCGCCGACGACGGAGTGATGGCCCAGACGATCGAGGCCGCACAGCATGCCCGCGCCGCCGAGAAGCAGATCGTGCTCGCGATCAACAAGATCGACACCCCGGGTGCCGATCCGGAGCGGGTGAAGAGCCAGCTGTTGCAGCACGAGATCATCACCGAGGACCACGGCGGCGACGTCATTCCGGTTGAGGTCTCGGCGACCAAGAAGATCAACCTCGACGGCCTGATCAACGCGATCCTGCTCCAGGCGGAGATGGCCGACCTGAAGGCCAACCCCGAGCGCACCGCCGAGGGCGTCGTCATCGAGGCCCGGCTCGACCGGGGCCGCGGCGTGGTCGCGACGCTGCTGGTGCAGCGCGGCACCCTCCGGGTCGGCGACATCGTGGTGGCGGGGTCGAAGTGGGGCCGGGTCCGCGCCCTCGCCGACGAGCGCGGTGCGAAGGTCCAGGGAGCGGCGCCGTCGGTGCCGGTCGAGATGCTGGGCCTGAGCGAGGTCCCCGAAGCGGGCGACGAGTTCGTCGTGGTCAAGAGCGACGCCAGGGCCCGGGAAGTCAGCGAGTACCGCGAGCGCATCGAGAAGCAGAAGCGGGTGGCGGCGCTGGCGAAGGGCGCCACCGTCGAGGAGATGCTCCGGAGCATGGGCACCGACCAGCGCCAGACGGTGGCCGTCATCATCAAGGCGGACGCCCATGGATCGCTGCAGGCGATCGCCCAGGCGTTGGGGGCGCTGACCACCGAGGAGGTGGGCTGCCAGATCCTGTTCCAGGGGGTCGGTGCGATCACCGAATCGGACGTGACCCTGGCGGCCGCGACGCCGGCGCTGGTGATCGGTTTCAACGTCCGGGCGGACGCGGTGTCGCGGCAGCTGGCGCGTCGCCAGGGTGTCGACATCCGTTACTTCGGGCTCATCCACGAACTGATCGACGACGTCCGCTCCATGCTCTCCGACCTGCTCGCGCCCGAGATCCGCGAGGACTTCCTCGGCTATGCCCGCATCAAGCAGGTGTTCCAGGTCAGCAAGATCGGCAACGTCGCGGGCTGCGAGGTGACCGAGGGCGTGGTTCGGCGGGGCGCCAAGGTGCGCCTGCTCCGCGACAACGTTGTCATCCACACCGGCACGCTGGCCACCCTCAAGCGGTTCAAGGACGACGTGGACGAGGTGCGCTCCGGCACCGAATGCGGCATGTCGTTCGAGAACTACGAGGACATCCGGGCCGACGATGTCATCGAGTGCTTCGTGGCCCGCGAGGAACGGCGCACCCTGGGAGACTGACGGCCGTGGCGGCAGGTCGATGGGAGAGCGCCCGGAAGTACCGGGTGGGGCGCGCGGTCCAGGAAGCCCTGGCCCACGTGTTCAGGGGCGATTCGCTCCGGGACCCGGTGCTGCGCGCGACCAACGTCACCGTCCTCGAGGTCCGCATGAGCGCGGACCTCCGGCACGCCGACGTCTTCATCCTGCCGTTCGGCGCGGACCCGGCGGAGGCGCCGGCCGAGCTGCTGGAGCGCCTCGAACGGGCAGCGCCGTACATCGCGGGGGCGGTCGCGCGCCAGGCGCGCCTGCGCTATGCGCCGAAACTCCATTTCCGGCTGGACCAGCTGCTGGACCGGGCCGCCGACCTAGACCGCCTGCTCGATCCGCCGCCAACGGCTGATGCCGCCTGAGCCGACCGGCTGGCTCGTTCTCGACAAGCCTGCCGGCATGTCCTCCGCCCGGGCGGTGGCCCAGGTAAAGCGGTTGCTCGGCGCCGCGAAGGCGGGCCACGCGGGCACGCTCGATCCGCTCGCCACGGGAGTCCTGCCGATTGCGCTCGGCGAGGCCACCAAGACGGTGCAGTGGGCGATGGCGGGCACCAAGGCCTACCGGTTCCGCCTCCGCTGGGGCGAGGCTCGCGACACCCTCGACGCCGGCGGCTCGGTGACGGCCCGGAGCCCGGCCCGGCCCGCACCGGCGGCGATCCGCCGGGCGTTGCCGGCGTTCACGGGCACCATCTCGCAGGTTCCGCCGGCGTACTCGGCGGTCCACGTTGGCGGGCGCCGCGCGTACGCCCTGGCCCGGGCGGGGACGGCGGTCGAGCCGGCCGCGCGGCAGGTCGACGTGCACGAGCTGGAACTGGTCGCGGTGCCGGACGCCGATCACGCGGATTTCCGCCTGGTCTGCGGCAAGGGGACCTATGTCCGGAGCCTGGCACGGGACCTCGCCCGGGCGCTCGGGACCGAGGGCCACGTGGCGATGCTGCGGCGAACCCGGGCCGGCCGCTTCGGCGAGGACGAGGCGGTGACGGTTGCAGAACTTGCCGCAATCGCGGATAAAGGGGGGGTTGGTGCGGAACTACTGCCCCTCGAGGCAGCACTGGCCGGCATCCCGGTGCTGGAAATGACGGAGAGGGAAGCGGCACGCGCCCGGCAGGGTGGCCGCGTCTGTCCGGAGCAAGTCCCCTGCAAGTCCATCGGGGAGGGCGCGGTCGTCGCCGCTTGCGCCGGCCGGGCCGTGGCGATCGGCCAGTGGAGCAACCGGGAGTTTTCTCCCCGGCGGGTCTTCCGGATGGATCCGGGGATGCGCAATCGGTCCGAAGGGAACAGTTGATGTCGATTACAGCCGAGCGCAAGACGGCGCTCATCTCCGACTACGGCCGGGACGGGGCCGATACGGGCTCGCCCGAAGTCCAGATCGCGATCCTCACGGAACGGATCAACAATCTCACCGAGCACTGCAAGACGAATCACAAGGACGCCGACTCCCGACGGGGGCTGGTCGGCATGGTGAACTCGCGCCGCCGGCTGCTCGACTACCTGCAGCGGGCCGACGAGGCCAAGTACCAGGAAATCCTTCGCCGTCTCAATCTGAGGAAATAGCTGTCCGTGAAAGACCGGGCCGGGCTTGACCGGCGTGCGTCTCTCCGGATGCCGGCGGATTGTGCGCCGGCGCACACATGTCGCGGGCGTGTCCGGATCAGGCGACCGGACGAAACGCCTGCTGGCCGGACGCAGATGGTCTGGCCCCGAAACGTGAAGAGGAGCGTTCAATTCCATGTTCAATATCCAGCGTGAGGAAATCGATTGGGGCGGACGCCCCCTCGTAATCGAGACCGGGCAGATGGCCCGGCAGGCAGACGGAGCGGTTCTGGTCACCTACGGGGAGACCCAGGTGCTGTGCACCGCCGTGGCACGGAAGGAAGTCCGCGAAGGCGCCGACTTCTTTCCGCTCACGGTCAACTATCAGGAGAAGATGTCGGCCGCCGGCCGCATTCCCGGCGGGTTCTTCAAGCGCGAGGGGCGGCCGTCGGAGAAGGAGACGCTGACCTCGCGACTCATCGACCGGCCCATCCGCCCCCTCTTCCCGGCGGGATTCCGCAACGAAACGCAGATCATCTGCACCGTGCTGAGCGCCGATCTCGAGAACGACCCCGATATCCCGGCCATGGTCGGCGCATCCGCGGCGCTGTCGCTCTCGGGCGCACCGTTCCTGGGTCCGATCGCCGGTGCCCGCGTCGGCTTTGCGGGCGGCGCCTATGTGCTCAATCCGCCGATTGCCGAGCTCGCCGACGGTCACCTCGACCTGGTCGTGGCGGGCACCCGCGACGGCGTGCTGATGGTGGAATCGCAGGCCGACGAGCTGTCCGAGGAGACCATGCTGGGGGCCGTCATGTTCGGCCACGAGCAGATGCAGCCGGTGATCGACGCCATCATGCGCCTTGCCGAGCGGGCGGCCCGGGAGCCCTGGGCGGCCGCGGAGGCGGACGATCACAGCGCCGTGCAGGCGTTCGTCGCCGAGGCCGGCGGCGAGGGGCTGCAGGCCGCCTACCAGGTGCAGGAAAAGCAGAAGCGGGTCGAGCAGGTGGCGGCGGTGCGCGCCGACGTCGCCGAGCGGGCGGGCGAGGATCACGACGCGACCGCGGTGGCGGACGCACTGAAGAAGCTCGAGAAGGACATCGTCCGCTCCGCCATCCTCGATACCGGCACCCGGATCGACGGGCGCGACGTGCGGACCGTCCGCCCGATCGAATGCCGGGCCGGCCTGCTCACGCGCACGCACGGATCGGCGCTGTTCACGCGTGGCGAGACGCAGGCACTGGTCAGCGTCACCCTCGGCACCACGCCCGACGAGCAGGTGGTCGAATCGCTGGACGGAGTCGCCCGCGAGCGGTTCATGCTCCACTACAACTTCCCGCCGTACTCGGTCGGCGAGACCGGCCGGATGTTCGGCCCCGGCCGCCGAGAAATCGGCCACGGCAAGCTCGCGTGGCGGGCCCTGCGGCCGCTGCTGCCGGATGCCGAGACGTTCCCCTACACGATGCGTGTGATTTCCGAGATCACCGAATCGAACGGGTCGTCCTCGATGGCGACCGTCTGCGGATCGTCGCTGGCCCTGATGGACGCCGGCGTCCCGGTGGCGCGCCCGGTGGCGGGGATCGCGATGGGGCTGATCAAGGAAGGCGACCGGTTCGCCGTCCTGTCGGACATCCTGGGCGACGAGGACCACCTCGGCGACATGGACTTCAAGGTGGCGGGGACCCGCGACGGGATCACCTCGCTGCAGATGGACATCAAGATCACCGGCATCACCGAGGAGATCATGCAGACGGCGCTCGGCCAGGCGCGCGACGGGCGTTTCCACATCCTGGACGCGATGGAAGGGGCGCTGGGCAGCGCCCGCTCGCAGATGAGCGCCCACGCGCCCAAGATCGTCAGCATCAAGATTCCGGTCGACCGGATCCGCGAGATCATCGGCCCGGGCGGCAAGATCATCCGCGAGATCTGCGCGACGTCGGGCGCCACCGTCGACGTGAGCGACGACGGCGCCGTCCAGATCGCCTCCAACAGCCAGGAGTCGATCGACGTCGCGCTCAAGGAAATCAACAGCATCGTGGCCGAACCCGAAATCGGGGGCATCTACGATGGCACGGTCGTGAAGGTGGTGGATTTCGGGGCGTTCGTGAACTTCTTCGGGAAGCGCGACGGCCTGGTCCACATCAGCGAACTGGTGCCGCGGCGCGTGCGCTCGGTAACGGACGTCGTCCAGGAGGGCGACGAGGTGAAGGTCAAGGTGATCGAGGTCGACGACCGCGGCCGGGTGCGCCTCTCGATGAAGGCGGTGGATCAGGAGACCGGCGAGGATTTGGCCAACCGCGCCAAGCCGGCGCCGGAGCCCGCCCGCCGCCGCCGTCCGCCGGCTTGGGAGTAGACTGGGAGCCCCGCGCCCGGGAGGTCGACGCATGAAGCCCTTGAACGCGATCCGCATGGCCGGCCGGGAGATCCTGCCCCTGATCGAGGGGGGCAAGGGCATCTCGGTGACCAACGGCAGGAGCGCGGGGGCGTGGGCGTTCGCCGGCGGGGTCGGCACGTTCTCCGGCGTGAACGCGGATTCGCTCGACGCGAAAGGGCGCATCATCCCGCAGGTCTATTCGGGCCGGACCCGTGCCGAACGCCACGAGGAGCTGGTCCGGTACGCGATCGACGGCGGCGTGGCCCAGGCGCAGATCGCCCATGAGGAGCGGCGCGGCGAAGGCCGGCTCCACGTCAACATCCTCTGGGAAATGGGCGGCGCCCGCCGGGTTCTCGAGGGCATCCTGGCGCGCGCCAAGGGGCTGATCCACGGCGTGACGTGCGGCGCCGGCATGCCGTACAAGCTCAGCGAGATCGCGGCCCGGTTCGGGGTGTACTACTACCCGATCGTGAGTTCGGCGCGCGCCTTCCGCGTGCTGTTCAAGCGCTCGTACCATCGCAACCCGGAATGGCTGGGCGGCGTCGTCTACGAGGATCCGTGGCTGGCCGGCGGACACAACGGGCTGTCGAACGCCGAGGATCCGAAACAGCCGGAACCGCCGTATCCACGCGTGTCGGCGCTCCGCCGGGAAATGTCGGCCGTCGGTCTCGTGGACACGCCCATCATCATCGCGGGCGGGGTCTGGTACCTCCGCGACTGGGCGGACTGGATCGACAATCCCGAGCTGGGGCCGGTCGCGTTCCAGTTCGGCACGCGGCCCCTGCTGACCACCGAGAGCCCGATCTCGCCGCAGTGGAAGAAGCGCCTGCTCACGCTCAAGGCCGGCGACGTCGGTCTCCACCGCCACAGCCCGACCGGGTTCTATTCGTCGGCGGTTCGGAACAAGTTCCTCGAGGAGCTCGACCAGCGGAGCCGCCGCCAGGTGCCGTTTGCGCACGCGCCGGAAGGCGAACACACCGAGGCCGTCGAGATCGGGGCGCGGAAACGCCGGGCCTGGATGGCTCCGGCGGATGCGGTTCGGGCGCGCGAGTGGATGGCGGCCGGGTACACCGAAGGGCTCAGGACCCCGGCGCAGACGATGGTGTTCGTCACGCCGGAGCGGGCCCGGACGATCCGGCAGGATCAGACCGATTGCATGGGCTGCCTCTCCCAGTGCCTGTTCTCGAACTGGGCCGACAACGAGGATCACCGCACCGGCCGGAAGGCCGATCCGCGGAGCTTCTGCATCCAGAAGACGCTGCAGCAGATCGCGCACGACGCCGACGTGGACACGCAGCTCATGTTCGCGGGCCACAACGCGTGGCGGTTTGCCGAGGATCCGTTCTACCGGGACGGCTTCATCCCGACCGTCCGCCAGCTGGTCGCCCGCCTGCAGACAGGCGACTAGGCAACCCCGTCCGCGCCCGCCGATACCCCTATAGTGTCGCGGGTCGACGCTGCCGACGCGCTCCCCGGGACGATGTCCGCCGGAGTGTGTCGAGGAGACACGTGATGCCGGACGACGCAGCCAGTCCGTTCCTGTCGGATCGAGGCGCCGACTTCGACGTGGTGATCGTGGGCGCCGGCGTGGCGGGCCTCTACGCGATCCACCGCCTGCGCAAGATGGGGCTCAGGGTCCGGGCCTACGAGACCGGGGACGGGGTCGGCGGCACCTGGTTCTGGAACCGGTACCCGGGGTGCCGCTGCGACGTCGAGAGCCTCGAGTACTCCTTCTCGTTCGACGAGGACCTGCAGCAGGAATGGGAGTGGCCGGAGCGGTACGGGACCCAGCCCGAGATCCTGAAGTACGTCGAGCACGTGGTCGAGCGGTTCGACCTGATGCGGGATGTCCAGCTGAACACGCGGATCGCGGCGGCGGAGTTCGACGAGGATGCGCTGCTGTGGACGTTGACGACGGCGTCGGGCGAGCGGGTCACGGCGCCGGTTTGCATCATGGCGGCCGGCAATCTCTCGACCCCGCGCCGGCCGGACTATCCCGGTCTCGATGCGTTCACGGGCCGGTGCTACCACACCGGCCTCTGGCCGAAGGAGGGCGTCGACTTCACCGGCCTGCGGGTGGGCGTCGTCGGCACGGGTTCGTCCGGTGTCCAGTCGATCCCGCACATCGCCGCGCAGGCGGCCGAGCTGACCGTGTTCCAGCGCACCGCGAACTTCATCCTGCCGGCCCGCAACCACCTGCACGACCCCGAGAAGGTGCGCCGGCACAAGGCCGTCTATGCCGAGCGTCGCCGCGCCGCGTACGACACGCCGTTCGGGATCGCGGGGTATCCCCCGCCGACCAAGAAGGCGCTGGAGGCCGGGGCCGAGGAGCGGCACGCCCAGTACGAGGCGAAATGGCAGGAGGGCGGCAGCATCAGCTTCCTCTTCTCGTACACCGATCTCCTGCAGGACAGCGAGGCCAACGAGACGGCAGCCGAGTTCGTGCGCGAGAAGATCCGGCAGACGGTGAAGGATCCGGTGACCGCGGAGCGCCTGTGTCCCGACAATCATCCGATCGGCACGAAACGCCTGATTCTCGACACCAATTACTTCGAGACCTACAACGAGCCGCACGTGTCGCTCGTCGACCTCAGGAGCACCCCGATCGAGACGATCACGCCGCGGGGGATCCGGACGACGGACGCGGAGTTCGACCTGGACGCGATCGTGTTCGCGACCGGCTTCGACGCCATGACCGGCGCGATGCTCGCGATCGACATCCGCGTGAAGGACGGGGTGACCCTGGAGGAGCAGTGGACGGGTGGGCCGCGCACCTACCTTGGCCTCATGGTCGCCGGGGTCCCCAATCTCTTCATGGTCACCGGCCCGCAGAGCCCGGGCGTCAAGAGCCAGATGATCCTGTCGATCGAAATGCACGTGGACTGGATCGCCGAGTGCCTCGAGCGGATGCGGCGCAACGGTCAGCGGCGGATCGTTGCGACCGCGAAGGCGCAGGAGAACTGGGTGGACCACGTCCGTGAGGTGGCGGAGGCGACGCTCTATCCCCAGGCCAACTCCTGGTACATGGGCGCCAACATCCCGGGCAAGCCCCGCGTCTTCATGCCCTACGTGGGCGGCGTGCACACGTACAAGAAGGTCTGCGACGAGGTCGTCGCCAAGGGGTACGAGGGCTTCGTGCTGAGCGGAGAGAAGGTCGGGGCGTAGTCGCCCGCCGGACCTGCGCGGTCCGTGACCCTCAGGAGCCGCGGTACGGGGCGCGGTTGATCGGCTCCTCGCCCCGCGAGACGCGGACCACGTTGCCGAGGGCGACCTCGAAATTCCGCCGCTTGGACTGGAAGGTCTGGCCGCCGACGTGCGGCGTGACGAGCAGGCGCTGCCGCGCCGGGCCGGAGAGCCTGAGAAACGGATGATCGGGGGGCAGCGGCTCCGACTCGAACACGTCGAAGCCGGCTGCCCCGAGCCGCCCCGACTCGAGGGCGTCGGCGACGGCGCCGTCGTCAACGACACCGCCCCGGCCCACGTGAATCAGCATCGCGCCGGGCTTCAGGAGGCCGACGCGACGGCGGTCGAGCACGTGGCGGGTATCGCTGCGTCCCGGCAGCGCGACCGCGACGATGTCGCAGGTCGCGAGGAGTTCGTCGATCGGCAGTGCCGGCACCGCCGGGTCCTGCTGGCCCCGGTGCGCGGCCCGCACGACATCGAGCCCGAGCCCCCGGAACATCCGCGCGATCTGCTTGCCGATGTGGCCGTAGCCGACGACTCCGACCCGGCCCGAGAGCTCCCGGGCCGTGTCCGCATGCGCCTTGCGCGCGGCGAGCCACTCCGGCTCGCCGCCCGTCTCCAGCATGGTGAGCGGCCGCGTCAGCCGAAACGCGAGCTGGACCGCCAGCTGTGCGACCGAGGGCGCATTGAGGCCGGGAACGTGGCAGACGGGAATCCCGCGCCGCGCGCACTCGGCATGGTCGACGTTGTCGTAACCGGCCCCGGTGAGCTGCACGAGACGGACATCCGGCGCCAGGTCAAGCAGGGCCTTGTCCACGCGTCCGAAGCCGGACCCGATCAGGATGTAGTCGGCGCCGTCGGCGCCGGCTTCCACCTCGGCGCGAACGGTCGCCCGCCCGAACCGGATGCCGAAGCCGTCGGGCACCGTGAGGCCGGTCGCCCGGAAATCCGCTTCCGGCCAGAGGAAGGCGATCAGGGGCTCAGGCATCGGCGGTCGCGCGGTGTCCGGGGGGAGGGGTGGCGGTCATCGCTCGGTACTCGCAGTGGTGTCAGCGGACAGGCCGTCGGGACTTCTACCAGATCGGGGCGGGCGCTCAACGGGTGGCCGGCTCCGTCCTGATCCAGCGGCCCGGCCGCCTTCGGATGGCCCTGGCGGAGCCACCCGGGGTTGGCGCGGCCCGGCCGGTTGCGGGGAGACCGCGGCGCCGGTCAGGCCGGCGAGCCCTCCACCACCGTGACCCGGGAGATCCAGCGTTGCCGGCGCCGGTCGAGCCGAACGTCGATGCCTTCGGCCTCGTAGTCGGCCACGGGAACGGAGCCCCTGTCGACGCTCAGCGGGGGCGCCAGCACGTTGGCGTTGAGGACGGCGTAGACCTGTCCCTCGAGCTCGCAGGTCGCGGCCGCGAGCACGCCGCATCGCTGGCACAGGAGGAACGTGGCCGTCTCGTGCCCGAACCGGTACCGGCTGACGCGATCAGGGTCGGTCAGGGTCACCGTGAGCTGGCCCGAAGGGACCGAGACGTAAAGTGCGGCATGCCGCTGGCAGAAGTCGCAGCCGCAATGGCGTGGCGACAGGGAGGCACTCTCGGCCATCGTCAGCGCGACCCGGATGGCGCCGCAATGGCAATTTCCGTTCAGCCGTTTCTGCATGCATTCGGTTCCTTCCGAGGTGCCATCCGCCCGAAGGCCGGGGCCTGCGTCCGGGCGGTGGACGGGGGGAGCGATCAGCGCTCGACGGCCGTGAACTTGATCCCGCCGAAAGCCTGTTCGGTGGGCACGATCTCGATCGTGGAGACGTTCACCCGCCAGGGCGCGCCGACGGCGTAGAGGATCGCCTCGGCCACGTCTTCGGGCTGCAGTTCGTCGAACGACCCGTACGTCCGCCGGGCCGCCTCCTCGCCCGCGGCGCCCGCCACGAACTCGGTGACGACGCGGCCCGGACAGATCTCGGTGACGCGGATGCCGGTGCCCGCCAGGTCGAGCCGCAGGTTCTGCGAGGCGAGCCGGACGGCGCCCTTCGAGCCGCCGTAGATCGGCGACTGGAGCGGATACAGCCCGGCCACCGAGCCGATCGCGACCACATGGCCACGGTTGCGCTCGCGCATCCCCGGGAGCACGGCGCGGAGCGTGTGCAGGAAGGCGGTGACGTTGGTGTCGATCGTCAGGTCGATGTCGCCGGGGTCAGCGTCGACGAAGCTCGCCATGCCGCGCCCGAGGCCGGCGTTGGCGACCAGGACGTCGACTTCGAGCGGTCCGAGCGCGGCATACAGCGCATCGGTATCGCACAGGTCGAGCACCATCGGGGTTGCCCCGGTTTCTTCGGCCAGCTCCTCCAGGCGCTCCGCGCGTCTTGCCACGGCGGTGACGGCGAGTCCGGCCTTGCACAGGGCGCGGACAGTCGCCTGGCCGATGCCGGCGGACGCGCCCGTCACCAGGGCCGTCCCGTAATCATCCATTGCCATCGAGAGCCTCCGTCGCCGCAGTCGGTCTGCGGGCGCATCATAACGGCCTCCGTTCGCCCGACTGCAGGGCGCCCCGCGCCGGCCGGCGGGTTCCCGGATGCGCCGGCGACCAGACGATCGGAAGCGGGGACGCCCGTGCGCGGCTGTCTCAACCGTGCCCGGGTGCCTTGCCGGACAAAGGCAGATCCGTCCGTCCAGGACCGAGCGCACAAGTGGAGATCAGGAGGCCCCGAAAGACCCGCAATGTCAGACTGGCCGGACTCACAACTGTCCAATTGAATGGAAATCAATACAACCACTGGCTGGTCTACAGGTCAACTGACAGCACATGGACCGCATGCAGGATAGTATTTGCAGACAGGACGCTGTATTTACAAACTATCCTTTGGTCACGGTCGGACTTCTGTGCAGTTTGTCATAGTTCCGTGGCCTCTTCAGAAGATATGGCAGCAATGTTGACAGGATCAGGTGTGTTTGTTTGCAATGTTCTTTACTGCCGACTAAGCTGCTTGCTCTTACGACAGTTCGCTGTCCGTAAAGAGGGAGAAATGCAAAATGAAACGACTGATCTTAGCGGTCATCATCGCCTGGGTCGGGACCGCCGAAGCTGCGGACAAACGCTGCCCCTGGCAGCAGGACGATCCGGAGGACCAGATCGGTGCCACGCGCACCCAGACCCCTGAAAACGTCCTGGAGTCCATCAAGCTGGTGCGCACAGGCGAGATCATCCGGCTCGGTCACGTGTACGACGAGGTCACCCTCGGCACGCCGCCGTTCGGCCGCGTGTTCGACGTCACGATCGCCCCGTTCAGCTTCCCGGACGAGGAGGAGAATTCCCAGTCGTTCTACTCCGGCGGGGTAGTGGCGTCGATCGGCCAGATCGCTACGCAGTTCGACGGGCTTGCCCATGCCGGGCACGACCTTGGCTACTACAACTGCTTCACGCACGAGGACATCGGGCCGGACGAGCTCGGGCGCACCAAGGCGCTGGGGGTCGAGCTTGTGAAGCCGTTCTTCACGCGCGCGATCCTGCTCGATTTCGTCAACAATTCCGACGTTCCGAAAGTCGACTTCAACGGCCAGCAGATCGTCGAGGATTCCTACACGATCACGGTTGCCGACGTGGAGGCGGTACTGGCGAAGCAGGGCGTTGAAGGTCCCGGCGTCGGGGACGTGGTGCTGATCCATACCGGATGGGACGCCCTGTTCGGGATCGACAACGAACGGCACTTCAATTCCCCGGGCATCGGCAGCGAGGTTGCCTGGTGGCTGGCGGAGCGGGGCATCGCCATGCTCGGCACCGACACGCAGCATTCGGAAGCAGCGGTCGGCGGACGCAGCACGGAGTTGCTTGAAGACCCCTACCTCCTGGGCGAGGAATACGGGTTCATCTTCAACAGCGCGCATTTCATCCTGATCACCCAGCACGGTATCCACCTGCTGGAATGGATGCGCCTCGGTGAGTTGGCGACGGCGATCGCTGCCGATGTGGGCGGCGATGCGAACCCGCACGAATTCCTGTTCGTGTTCTCGCCTCTGCCGATCAAGGGCCTGGGCGGTGCCCCGGGCAGCACGGCCATGGCCGTACGTTAGGCGTCGGGCTGCCGGCCGGCCCGCCAGGGCCCGGCCGGCATTGCCCGGTCTGCGTCGATCGCCGGGGCGCGGCTACTCGATCAGGGCCGCGTCCCGTACGCGGTGGAAGTTCTGCAGACCGATCTCGTTCCGGCCGAACATGACTTCCCGCTGGAGGCCGGCGGCGAGGTTGGACTGCACGCTCTCCATCATGGCGAAGTCCTCGCGGTCGAGCACGCCGAGGACGAGCCCGAGCACTTCGTCCCAGTCGCGCGCGGCATCATCGTCGGCCGGTGACGAGAAGGTGATGCGGCACTGCGTCGTGCCGGGCCGCTCAGGGTCGGGAAAGAAGCGGTACAGTTCCATGTGCGGGCCCTGGCTGAGCAGTACCGCGTTGGGAAACAGGCGATAGATGATGGTCGCGTGCGGGACCAGCCGCCAGCTTGCGGGATCGTCGGAGCGCTGGTCCTCGATGCTGCGGCGCGGGGCCACGAGGCGCGCGTGCCGCCCGAACGGTTCGTACAGGAATGCCTGCCGCAGGATCGTCTTGGCGATCGTCCGCCGGTGGAGGACGGCCACGTGGTGGAGCTCCAGGAACGTGTCGACGCCGAGCTTCCAGTTCATCCGCTTGGTCCAGGTGTGGCTGCCCCGGCGGACGTGGTCCGAGAGCCGGTAGCCGGCGAGTTCGGGGCCGAGCGCGTCGAGACCGGGGTCCGGCACTTCCGTGGCTGCGGGATCGAGCAGCATCCAGATCAGGCCGTCACGCTCCTCCGTCGGAAACCGCATGAGGCGCGTGTCGTCGACGTCGACTTCCGGGAAGTGCTCGCTTTCCGGGAGCGCGCGCAGCACGCCGCAGCGGTCGTACGCCCAGCCGTGATAGGGGCAGGCGAACGCCTTGCCGACCGTGCCTTCGCCGGACAGCAGCCGGGCGCCCCGGTGCCGGCAGGTATTGAGGAGGCCGCGCACGGAACCCTCGTCGTCGCGCACGAGGAGCACCGGCACCCCGGCGACGTCGAACGCCAGGTAGTTGCCGGGTTGCGGAATCTCGCATCCGAGCGCGACGAGCAGCGGGTGGCGACGGAACAGGGCGGTGCTCTCGGCTGCCAGCGCCGTGGCGGCGGTGTAGCGGGCGCCGTCGATCACCATCGTGCTCTCGGCCTGCGGGATGGCGCGCCGCTCGACGCGATCAAGTGCCTCGGCGGCCAGTCGTCGTTCGGTTTCTCGCTGCATCACGGATCGTTCGCGGTTGGATCTCGGCGCATACTACTTGGAGTTCCGGTACCCGGGATCAACGGTCGCCCGCCGTCGAGGCTGCCCGAGCCTTCGCACCCGTGACGCGTTCGGACGGGCAGGGGGAGGCCGGTGGCGGTCGCTCGGTCGCTCCTCAGGGAGCGTATTGGGGCACGACGTAGGGGCCCTCCGGCACGAACGCCACCCGCGGGTCGCCGGCTTCGGCCACACTCCGGGCAATGGCGTCCTCGACCGAATCGATCATCGCGACACCGGTCAGACCGCGCTCCTCCTCGTTGAGGCCCGTCGTGTAGAGCGAGACGGTGCCGGCCCGCATGGGCGCGAGCTGCTTTTCGGTCTGCCATTCGTCGACGTCGGCATGCCGCTTGTCGAGGAGGCTATCCAGGAACCGGTCGGGCCCCAAGGCGATGAGACGCCGCTGGGCCTCCACGTAGTCCGGAGAGCCCATGCCTTCCGAGCAGGCGGAGACGACGATCAGGTTCCCCTTTGGCGACAGGATGTCGAGCGGCCCGACCATGCCCTTGACCGTCTGGTAATAGGTCTTGTCCAGCGGGTAGCCGGCGCTTGACGTTACGATCGTCGGAAAGCGCTCGGACACCGGAAGCTCCGTGTAGGCGCGCGTGAACGCCACCGCCTGCAGGTGGCTCTCCACGATCTCGCCGTAGTTGACGAAGGACATCCGGCGTTCGTCGTCCAGGACCGTGTTGATCGCGTAGGCGCCGCCGATCATCCGGACGACCTCGAGCTGGTCCTCGTGCAGCGGGTTGTCCGTGAGCACGCAGTTGGCGGCGTGCGGGTCTTCCATGTAGCGGGCGCTGTGGAACGTGGTGATGGTGTCGGCGTGCGCGACGCCGGGCGCGATGATCTTGCGCCCGCCCGAGTAGCCCGCCATGAAATGCGGTTCCACGAGGCCGATCGCCAGGCGCAGGTCCGCCTCCACGAAACGCCGGTCGAGCTTGATGACGTTGCCGAGCCGGGTCGTCCCGACCTCGACGTGATCGGCGTCGCGGCGCGCGAAGTGGTTCACCACCTGGACCGCGTCGAGGACCCACGCGTCACCCACCACTTCGAGCAGTTCGTCGCCCTCATTCGGCCGATGGAGCCCGGTCGCGACGAGCACCGTGATCACCTCGGCCGGCAGCCCGCCCGCGAGCAGTGTGCGCAGCACCGCCGGGAGGATGTCGCCGTTGGGAACGGGGCGGGTGATGTCGCAAATCAGGATGCAGGCCGACCGGGCGGCGGCCGCGGCCTCGTGGAGCGGCGGTGCGCTGACCGGCGCCGCGAGCGTGGCGGCGACCGCCTGCGACGGATCGGCCAGCACCGGCATCGCGGGCTTTCGAAGCACGGTGGCGCGCCACCCGTCCGCGACGGCGACGCCGAGCGACCCGCGGTCGTAATTCAAGTCAACGCGCATGGGCGGCTCCGACCGGTTCGGCCCGGTTCGCACGCGCGTAGCCGGTCGCGCGCAACGCGGCACAGGCCGCACCAAAGCCGTTGTCGATGTTCACGACCACGACCCCGGGGCTGCAGCTGGTGAGCGAACTGTACAGCGCGGTCTCCCCGCCCCGGGCGGCACCGTAGCCGGTGGAGACGGGGACGGCGATCACCAGTCCCGGGACGAGCCCGCCGATGACGCTCACCATCGCCCCGTCCATGCCGGCGGCCGCGATGACCACGTCCATCTCCGCGAGCCGGTCCACCTGCTCGAGCACCCGCCACAGTCCGGCGACGCCCACGTCGCACACCAGTTCGCTGGCGATGCCCGCGTAGGCCAGGGTCCGGGCCGCCTCGTGGGCGACGCGCGCATCGGACGACCCGGCCGTCACGATGGCAATCCGGGCAGGCCCTTCCGGCGGCGCGACGGCTCCGAAGATCCCGGTTTGCGAGAGGGCGTGGTAGTCGAGCGCAGCCGCGTGCTCCTCGCGCAACGCCTGAAACTGCGGCTCTGACAGGCGGGTCAGGAACATGCTCCGGCCACCGCCGGCCGCCTCGTCGAGGATGTGCGAGAGCTGTGCGGGGGTCTTCGTCTCGCACAGGACCGCCTCCTCGAGGCCGATGCGGGCACGCCGGCCGACGTCGAGCCTGACCTCGCGGCTGGCGTCGTTCACGGTGCGTCCTTCCCGACCACGGCGCTCCCGCGCCGGTACGGCGCGAAACCCACCGCCCCCGGGCGCCCGGCCGGCGCGAAGAGGGCGCGGATGCGTTCGCCCAGCGCGCGCTCCTCGTGCCCCGCGAGTTTGGCAAGTGTCGGCGGGTCCAGTTCGATCACGACGCCGCCCGCGCGCACCCGGCAGCGGACCGTCTCCGGCGCGAGCTCCCGCCGGAGCAGTTGCTCGGCGGCATCGATGGCGCGCAGGTCGTCGCCGGCGATGCCGATCCCGGTCTCGACGCGGCTCGAGAGGCAGGGCGAAGCCGGCAGGTCCGCGAACTCGTGCAGGCCGTGGGCGGCCGCGAGCCGGCGGATCCCGGCCTTGTCGATGCCGGCCTCGATCCACGGATGGCGCACGGCGTGGTCGGCGGCGGCCTGGAGCCCGGGCCGGAAGTCGTCGAGGTCGTCTAGGTTGGCCCCGGAGAGCACGGTGGACTCGGTGTGCTCACGGACCGTCTGGTAGAGGCTCTGCTTGCAGTAGTAGCAGCGGTTGACCGGATTGCGGAGGTAGTTCGGGTCGGCGAACTCGCCGGCGTCGATGATGCTGAGCGGCCAGCCCTCGGGCTCGGCGCGCGCCCGCAGCCGCTCGGTCGCCTCGGCGGGGACCGCGGGCGAGACGGCGTGGAACAGCCGCGTCTCGGACGGGTTCCGGGCCAGCGCGAGCGCTCCCAGGGTGGTGCTGTCGACGCCGCCGCTCACGGCCACGGCCACGGGGCCCAGCGTGTCCAGCACGCCGTGGAGGGCATCCAGCAGGTCAGTCGTTGTCGTGGTCACGCTCGCTTCCAACGTGGTCTTCGTGGATGTCGCTCAGGGCTTGTTTTTCAGCCCGGGCCCGCAGTTCCGCCCGCCCCGCCTGCCCGACGCCGGCGGCCCGGAGATCGGCAAGTTCCGCCTTCGCTGAACGCTCGCCGTCGGGGCGCGTCGCCACCTTAACGCGGATCGGATGCTCCGCACCATCGACGCTCATCATGGTGCGCGGCAGGAGGAAGCGGTCCGTGAGCGTCCAGCGGAGCCCGAGGGTGGTGGTCTCGCGGAAACACCGGTCGGACACGGCATGGGCCTGTTCGGGACGGGCCAGCACCTGGACGCGGGCGGCCAGCCGGTTCTCCTTGCCGCTGACGGCGTGCTGGGAGACGTCGAGGACGCCGTCCGCCGCACGCAGGCGCTCGAGGCCGACCGCGAGGTCCTCCGGCGACTGGTCGTCCACCTCGAAGGTCAGCACGGCGACCCGGTCCGCCTCGGGGCTCTCGGCCGGCGGCTCGTAGAACTGTGCCCGCAGGACGTTGCTCCGCCCTTCGAACGTGCTGCTGCCGAATCCGTGCCCGGTTGCGCGCAGGCGCCGCGGGATGAAATCCGCCGCCTGTTCCGGCGCGAGATGGCGGAGGATGGCGGCCCCGGTCGGCGTGATGCGCTCGCCCTCGAGCCCGTCGTCGATCAGCACCATGCCGTCCAGCAGCCGGGAGGTTGCCGGGGCGGGAAGCGGAAGCATCCCGTGCTCGGTCCGGACCAGGCCGCGGCCCCGCGGCAGCACGCCGCACGACCAGCTGGGCGAACCGGCGGCCTCGATGAGCGCCGCCGCGGCGACCAGGTCGACCGGGGTATCGAGGCCGCCCAGTTCGTGAAACGACACCGCGCTCTCGGGGATCCCGTGCACGCCGGCTTCCGCCTTGGTCAGCAGCGCCAGGACGTCGAGGGCCCGAAGCCGCACCGCCCGTGCGAGCGCCGCCCGGGCGATCCATTCCCGGACGACGTCGGCCGGCGTTGCGTGCGGCGGCGCGGGGCAGGTGACCCGGAAGCGGCGCCCGCAGAGCACGCCGTCGCTGTGCGTCTCGAACGCGATGGACACCCGGTCACCGAGCCCGAGGGCCTGGACGGCCGCCTCCACGGCTTCTGCATAGTCGGGACAGGCGTCAACCATCGCCGCCGCGAACATGTCGCCGGCCGCCCCTCCCACTGCATCGAGATGAACGTGCATCGGCGGGTCCTCGGGAGCGGGGGACGACGTGCATGGACGGGAAGGGCCGGCATCGGCGCGCCGGCAGGTCCGGGGTCGCGGGGGGTGCAGCTGATCGGAGGCGTCGGCCGCCGCGTGCTGTAAGGTGCGGCCCGCGAGTGTACCACCGGTGTGCCGCCGGCCGTGACGGTTCGCCTCGCCGGGACGCGTTGCCGCGGTGGGCGGCTGGCGGTGTCGAGGGTCCACCCGGTGTCACACCCAGCGGGAGCCCGAGGTCCATGCAGCCAGTTTGTCTCGTGATCGGCGCCGGCGCCGGAATCGGCGGCAATGTCGCCCGTCGCTTCGCCCGCGAGGGCTACCACGCGGTGTTGTGCCGCCGGACCGACGAAGAGGGCCTGAAGACACTGGTCGCCGGCATCAAGGCCGACGGCGGGAGCGCGTCAGGGTTCCTGCTGAACGCCATCGAGCCCGACAGCATCGAGGAGCGGGTCGCGGACGTGGAGGCGAACATCGGCCCGATCGAGGTCGTGGTCTACAACCTCGGCGCCCAGATCGGCAACCGGACCCTCGCGGACACGAGCTACAAGGCGTTCGAGCGCGGCTGGCGCATGGCCACGTTCGGCCTGTTCCGCACGGCGAGCAGCGTGTGCCCGCGCATGGTGGAGCGGGGGAAGGGGACCATCCTCGTGACCTCGGCCACGGCGGCGATGCGCGGGAACAAGGAGCAGCACTCGCACGCAGCGGCCATGGGCGGCCGGCGCATGCTGTGCCAGTCCCTCAACGCGGAGTTCAGCGCCAAGGGCATCCACGTGGTCCACATCCTCATCGACGGGGCGGTGGATGCGCCGGACACCCTCGGGAAGATGCTCGGGCCGGAGGCCTTCCAGAGGCTCCGCGAGGAAAGGGGGCTGGAGCGCGACGGGCTGCTGGTGCCCGCCCAGATCGCCGAGACGTACTTCCACCTGGCGCACCAGCACCGCTCGGCCTGGACGCACGAGCTGGATCTCCGGGCATTCTCGGACCTGCCCTGGTGGAATCACTGACCTGAAACCGGCTCGGCTTGTCCGCGCAAGGGTCTATCGAGCTGGCGCTGAGGCACGCAGGCGGAGTGCGATGACCAGGTCGGCCGAACCGGGCGAGCCGTGGAGCAGGGATCCCGCGTACCGGGCGGAGTACGAGAGTCCCGAATACGGCTCGGATCCACTTCGATCCGGCGTGAGTCCGTGAGTAAACGTTCGGTCAGGTCTTGAGAGGGAGCTCACACCAATCTGCGAGGACTCCCTGCTGGTCTGCTTCATCGGCAACGGAGCCGTTGTAGGCGGAGCCGACGGGTGTGGTGCGTGTGGCCGACGGTCCCGGGAGGCCGGCGGCCTTGCGCAGCGCCGCGTTGATGCGGCTTTGCCAGCCGGGGCCGCTGGCACGGAATGCAGCGAGGACGTCGGGGTCGAGACGGAGGATGGTGGAGATCTTGGTCACGTCCGCTTTCGACCGGCCGCGTCGAACCGGTGCCTTGACGAATCTTGCCCGCCATTCCGGCATGCGGAGACCGGGGAGATCGTCATCGGAGCCGGTGCTCGCAGCGTGCTCGTTCGCGGACGTTGGCCTTTCTCATTCTGATGATGCGGCGGGCGTCGTCGCACGGCCTCCACGCCGGGCGCAGCAGGTGTGCGGGATACTGCGCCGATGGGTACGGATCAGCCGATCCGCGTGGGTTGCAGCGGTAGCGACGTGGTCTCCAGCGTCGAGAGATCAAGGCGCCGCGACGCGTGGTCGATGTCGAAGCCGACGACGTTGCCGTCGGCGTCAAGGTCGACGTTCAGGCCGTCGGCCACGTCGTGTGTCTTGACGCCGGGTGCGGCCCTGAACTCTACGTAGAGGCTGTCGGTGTCCGGGTAGTAATGCAGTTTCATGCCTGGTTCCTCCTATAGCCCCGGTCAAAGAATTCGTTGTGGATGGTTTCGCCATCGGCCAGCGTCACGACCCGGAGGATGCGCGGCTCCGCTTCGCCCTGGCGTCGGATCTTGCCCCAGTAGCGTACCCGGCTGTCCGATTGCACTTCGTAGCGCAACGGGTCCGCGATAACGTCACTGCACCAGGAGAGGCGGATGTACGGACGTTTCCGGCGGATCTGCTCGTCAAAATTGCGCGTCGTCTTCATGGAGGGCGAACATCCAGCCGCTGACGCTGTTCGCCGGCGCATCGCCGTCAACGAAACCCGATCGCATGGCAGCACGCAGGTGTGCGATCACGCCAACTCACCGACCAGGGCGCCGGGCATCCATAGTCCGAATTATATGCGGCGAAGGAGGTGTAGCGAGGTAAGTCCCAGGAGAGACAGGTACCAGGGCGCGGTGCTGTCGAGGTCAAGCCGGTCCACGCCGACGCATGTGCCCGGCAAACGGGCTCGACCTTGCTGGCGGCCGACCCGTGAGTCAATTGACACCGAAAGGAGCGAGCGGGCAGGTTAGCGATGCAAGTGTCGTTGGCGTCTTCGCCTCCGAGGAGTTCGGCGGGATCGATCAATCGTTCGCGGACAGACGGCCGTGCCGGGAAATCCGGTCCCGCGGCGCCACCCCTTAGGAAACCAGCAACATGAATCGGGTCTTCGGGATCATCATTGCGACCGCACTGTGGGTGTCGGCATCTCACACCGCAACAGGCGACAGCGACCATTCAGAGGATCCGGCCGCAGATGCAGGCCGTGGCGTGGAGACGGATGGCATCGACGGCGACGCGGCCTACCTGCATTCGCTGCACCTCGTGGACGAAAGCGGCAATGTGATCGCCATCAGTCCTGCGTTCGATCGGAGAACGACGTCCTACGCGGCCGTGCTTGACGAGAACACGGGTGCCATTGCGCTGGAGATGAGCTCGGGACACGGCATCCGGGCGGGGCTCGCGTTTCAAGTCACGGCAGGCGGCATGACGATGTCGCGCTACGTTGGCCTTACGAGAGAGGCCCAGGATCGCGGGCCGGTGGTCTCGTACCGACATGCGTTTTCCGAAAGGACCACGCGCGGGTTATTCGAGATCATCGTGCGGGTGGCGACCGATGACGGTCAGGCATCAAACACCTACGCAATAGTGATCACGCACCGCGGTCCCAGCATGGCCTGCAGTGTCGGGCAAGTGCTGAATGCCGGCCAGCGCTGCAGCGTCCCCGGCGGCGGAGTCTTCGAAATCCATTCGGATGGGTGTGCCATTGGTCTGCCCGATGTTGCCGGTGAGTTGTTCATGGGCGAAGGCAGCATGACGGCAAGCGGGCTCTGCATCCGAGGTTACGTTCAAAAGGGCGGCTTCAGGGCCAGTGCGAACGCGGACGCCTCAATATGGCGCATCGAATCATTACCTTAGGACGCGATACGGCAGATTGGGGGTCGTGGCGTCCCGGTCGACAGGCGCCTTGCGGGAAACTTGGTTCCGCGCCGCTTTATCGGATGGCTTTCTTGCTTCGAAGCGGGATCGTGCGCTTCGGTGATTTCCGGGACTGGCCGGCGAGCCGGTGGAATGACGCTCCGCGAGGCCACGGCCACCCGATGGCCGGCATCGCACGTTGGGGGGACGGGTAAGCCCGGGCCGCCCGGTCCCGTCGCCCAGCCGCGACCTGGTGCCGATTGAAGGGTAGTCCCTGAGGGGCCAGCTACCAGATGATCTTGTCCGGATCGCCCTTGTAGAGCGAGCGGATATAGGCAATGACCTTCCAGATTTGCTCGTCGGTCAGGCTGCCGGACCAGCCCACCATCGTGGTGCCCTTCCGGCCCTTGGCGATGGCCTTGAAGATCGTCGCGTCTGTCGGCCGGTAGACCCACTGGTCGTCGGTCAGATCAGGGCCGACCGCTCCGCCGGCCTCCTTCCCGTGGCAGGCGTAGCAGCCGGTCTCGGCCCACAGCCGCTTGCCCTGGGCGATCGCGTCGGGGTCGCCTGTAAACGGATTGGCGTCACCCTGGGCCAGGGCCGGTAATGCAGTCCAGAGAACGGCAGCCAGGCCGGTCACCAGGAGAGAGTTCGCGAAGAGCTTGAAGCGCATGACGGCTCTGGCGGGACAAGGCAAGAAGTAGCCCCGGGGGAGAGCGCAGCGCTCTCCCCCGGGGACCTCATAGTACCGCAAGTCGGTTCCGACTACGGTTGCCGGCCTACCGGTCGAAGAGGCCGAACACCATCAGGTAGCCCCCCTTGCGGCTGTCCTTCAGCTGCGGCGCACCGCCTTTTCCGAAGATGGCCCAGCCGGTCCAGCCGCCGAAGCCCGCCGGTACGGCGACGTACTGACGGCCGTCGATGGCGTAGGTCATCGCGCTGCCGAAAATGCCGGTGCCGATGTTGTAGGAGAAGAGCTCCTCGCCGGTGTCCTGCTTGTACGCCTTGAACTGACCCTCCGGCGTACCCGCAAACACCAGGCCACCGCCCGTGGTGAGCAGCCCGCTGGTGTACGGGGACGGCGCCTTGACGGTCCAGACCTTCTCGCCGGTCCGTCCGTCGAACGCCACCAGCTGCCCGTAGCCCGGGTTCCAGCCGATCGTGCCGATGCCCCAGTAGGGCTTGCCGACGGTGCGCTCGGGCGGGTTCAGGCCCTCGCCGAGCGGCGCACTCTGGATGTCCACGCAGATCTCGCGGCTCGGCACGAAGATCATCTTCGTGTGGGGGTTGACCGACATGGGGTTCCACCATTTTCCGCCCTCGGACGCCGGACAGATGTCCTTCGCCTCGTAGTCGTAGGTCGGCACCTTCTCGGGATTGACGATGGGCCGGCCTTCGGGTGTGAACCCGGTCATCCAGTTGACCTTGGATATCGGGACACCCCAGACGAAGCTGCTGTCGGTCCGGTCGATCGCGTACAGGAGACCGTTGCGATCGCCGTGGAAGTAGAGCTTCCGCCCGTCGACATCCATCAGGACCGGCTCGTTGTTGCCGTCGTAGTCCCACACGTCGTGCGGGGTGTACTGGTACCAGTGCTTGATCTCTCCGGTGGCGGGATCAAGGGCCAGCGTGGTGTTGGAGTAGAGGTTGTCACCCGGGCGTACCGCGCCGTCCCAGTCGGGGTTCGGGTTGCCGACGCCCCAGTACAGGGTGTCGAGTTCGGGATCGTACGCACCGGTGATCCATGCCGAGGCCCCGCCGTACGCGGCGGCTTCCGCACTGCCCCAGGTGTCGTGGTTCGGTTCACCCGGTCCCGGGATGGTGTAGCGCCGCCAGACCTGGTCACTGGTTTCCGAGTCGAGGGCCTCGATGTAGAGCCGGGTCGGGTATTCCGCTCCGGAAAGCCCCACGACCACGTTGCCCTTCACGACGAGCGGGGCAACGGTCATGGTGTAGGCCTCTTCCCAGTTCCCGATGTTCCGGTGCCAGACGACTTCCCCCGTCTTGGCGTCGAGGGCCACCACGTCGGAATCCGGTGTTGCGACGTAGACCTTGTCGCGGTACAGCGCTACGCCGCGGTTCCCGATGTCGCAGCACATGTTGCCTGCGACTCCCTCCGGAATCTCGTCGTAGTACCGCCAAATCTCATCACCGGTGCGGGCGTCGATCGCAAAGGTGCGGCCGTGTGATGCGGTGGCATACATCACGCCGTTGTTCACGAGGGGTGTCGTGTTCTGCGCGTCGAGAACGCCAAACGAGAAGGTCCACTTGGGTACCAGGCGTTTGACCGTCTTGGTGTTGATCTGGGAAAGCGGGCTGTACCGGGTGCCAGAGTAGTCCCGTGGCGCCATCAGCCAATTGTTGGGATCTTGGGCTGCTTCGAGCAGCATCTCGTCGGTTACGTAGTCCTGCGCTAACGCAGTGCTCGTAACCAGTGCCACCGCGCCGGCGACGACTGCTCCCAAAATGAGCGAGCCGGTCGGCCGAACGGTCTGAGTAGTCATGGTTATTTCTCCCGTTAAGGATGCAGGGGCATCCTGTCCATCAAACAGCATACGACCTAACGATTTCCTGAGGATTCCATGCGATTCCGGCCAGATGCATGAACGGGCTCCCGAGGTGGTCGCCCACTGGCTGGCGGCGTGTGTTCATGGCAGTGCGCTGATCGGGCAACGCATTGAAAGTCAAGAAGCTGCCGGCGTGCGGCTGCGTCACCCTCCGTTCCATGCACACCCTCGAGGCATTTCGGCCGCAATCGACTGCACTTCCGGGAAACGGCTGTCTCGGCGATCGGTCCGGACGATGCTGTCAGGCAGCGTTCCGGCGACCACGTGCGTAGAGCGCTTCTCTGGCCCAACCGCGGGTTCTGGCTCGGTAAACCGGTTGACTTGCTTCGCGAGCCTGCTGCCGCGCTGTCGCCGCATCAAACAACTCCGGACGGGTGTTGATGTCCAGCGCCTTCATTCTCGATCCCGTGTCGGCCGGCATGACGCGAATGACCTCGCCTGCCGCCTCGAGACGGACGTGGTCGCCGGGCCGGATCCCGTACTGGTCCGCGAGCTCGCTGGGAATGGTGAGCTGGAGCTTGCTGGTGACCTTGCTCGTACCCCTACCTTCGTCAGGACCCCATCCCTGTTGGCCAGCTCTCACGGCCCCTTGGTCAAGGACGCAGATGAGTCCGTGCGGCCCGCGCCTTCGATGCCAGCCTGTGCCGGGTTCGGCGCGCCGACGCGGAAACGGAGCGGTCAGCCCGCGCGCGGCACCGTCACGCCGATGAGGCTGTCCCGGGTGACCAGCCGGGCCAGCTCCGCTTCGCTCATGCCTTCGGTGCCGGCCGGGCGCGCCGGGAGGATCATGTACCGCATGTCGGCGGTGCTGTCGTGCACCCGGATGGCGACGTCGGGGCCAAGCTCGGTCCCGAACTCGGCCAGCACCTTGCGAGGCTCGCGCACAGCGCGGCGCCGGTAGTTGCGCGACTTGTACCAGTCGGGCGGCACGCCGAGCAGGAACTTCGGGTAGCACGAGCACAGCGTGCACACCACCAGGTTGTGGGTTTCGGGGGTGTTCTCCATCACCAGGATGGGGATGGGCCCGGTGTCGATGCCCAGTTCCGCCGCCGCCGCCCTGGAATCGGCCAGCAGGCGCTGGCGAAAGCCCTCGTCGGTCCATGCCCGGGCCACGAGGCGCGCGCCGATGCCCGGGTTGAGACCGTCCATCCGCTCGACCTGGGCCCGCATGTCATCGCCGCTGAAGATCCCCTTCTCGATCAGGAGCGAGGTCACCGCCATCTGCATCAACTGATGGCGCGCGAGGGGGGTGTCCTCGAGGTCCGGTTGCGGCGGATGGCGGTGCGTCGGGTCCACGTCGTAGCTGCCGTGGTCGTGCGCGTGCGGATGCCCGCCGGCGGGTTCGTTCATGCCGGGTCTCCCGGCACCGGCTCCAGCCAGTGCTCGTAGATCTCGATCTCTACGCGGTCGCGCTCGCTGCCCCCGTAGTCGGGCCAGAGCGAGGTGCTCGCGAAACCGACCCGGTACAGGACTTCCCGGGTCGCCTCGCGGTTCCCGTAGGCGAGCTGTTCCGGGTTGCGGAAGCGTCCGCAGATCCGTTCCACCTCGCCGATCTTGCCGCGGCAGTACCAGGGGGTGCGCACGTGCCCCGGAGGGAAACGCTCGTGGACCCGGACCCGCGTGCCCGGGGCGAATCGCGGCGCCGGGCGGTTCACGGAAGCGCCTCCCGGCGGCCGGTTTCGATCTCCGCCATGCGTTCTCCGAGTTCGTCGACCTCGATCATCCGCTTTTCGAGCAGGAGGTTCGTCATCGAGGCCATCCACCGCTCGTAGTAGCTGTAGCGGTCGTAGGCGTCGGCTCCCAGCTCCTCGATCCCGCGGCGGAGTTCGTCCACCGTCAGGATCCCCTCGCGTCTCAGGAGCACCATGAGTGCATCCACCCGTTTTTCCCATGGCGCGTGGTCGTGCTCGTCGCAGTCGACAGGACCGGCCTCGAGGCCGCCCATGTCGTGGTGGCGCCGTGCTTCGTCCATGGCGGTTCCTTCCTGTCCCTGCTCAACGCCATGCGGCCTTCCGGCGTGCCGGTGCCGGCGATGACTCGTGCTTCGGGGGACAGGGTACCGGAAGCCGCCCCGAACCGGCGAGGGGTGTGCCCGGCACGCGCACCGGCGGGCAGCCGCTCCGCTGCCCGTTCTTTCTGGCACCTGCGGCAGCCGCATGGGCGGCCGTCCGGATTGGCGCTTCCCGGTGAGTACCGCGGGCCCGCCGCTGGGCCTGGGCCCCGTTTCCCAACGCGGGAGGCGGCCGAACCGGAGCGCCCGGCGGCGCTATTCGGAGTAGGAAGGGACGCTGTCGATGGCCGCGGCGTATTGGGGGACGCAGGTGCCGAGATACTGCTCTGCCGCCTGCTGGAGGTCGTCGTTGGATGCCAACCCCGCCAAAACCTGCTCCGGTTCGCGCAACAGGGCGTTGTGACCGCCTCCCGGGCCTCGGGCGAGCTCGCGCATCCATTGCCGGCACTGTCCGCCGACTTCGGAACGAAAGACCTGGTCGATCACGGGTACGCAGGTATCCAGGTACTCCTCGGCCATTCGGACCGGCCCCCCTCGCCCTGCAAGGACAGCGATAAACCCGCGGGCGACCTCCTCGTCGGAGCTGTGAAGACGAGCCGTCCCCCACGGCTGGAGTTCCGCCCAGAGCGTGCCGCACCGATCATTCCAGGCAGCCACGCGTTCCCGGGCCGCATCGTCGTATGTTGCCTGCGCGTGGACGGCGATCGGGCCGGCGAGCGAGATGGAGAGCGAGATGGAGAGCGCCGCGACGGCGCAATATGCGAGTGGTCTGGTCATGAGGGCCTCCCCGGGTTCGTATCAACCAGCGGGGCGAACTGGCCGGCCCACGGCAATCGCCCGAGCATACGCTGCCCGGCGACGCGTGGCGTTCCCGTCTTCGGCTCGGTTGCCGGCGGGTTGCCCGCGGAGACACTGGCGGCTTCACGCGGACTGGCCGACTCGGCACGACCGCGTCACCCGGAAGGGACGGTTCACATGTGCGTTGGCGCCGGTTTTCCTGAGAGCCGGTCGCGGGAGGTCAGGCGGACGTTGCAGGGGCAAAGAAGTACGATCTGATGATCGGGCGCTGCAGGCCTGACGGTCGGGTCTCGGGGAGCGGGGAGCCGGAATTCTCGATGACGGTCAGCGGCGAGATGGCAGCGGGCAACACGGCCGCCAAGGCCGTGTTCACGATCGGCCACTCCAACCACCCCTTGGAAGGGTTCGTGGCGCTTCTGCTGCAGCATGGCGTCACCGCGCTCGCCGACGTGCGCTCGGTGCCCCACAGCCGGCGCCACCCGCACTTCAGTCGTGCGGCACTGGCTGCGGCGCTCGGGACGCGCGGCATCGACTACGTCTTCCTCGGCCGGGAACTGGGCGGGCGGACCGGGGATCCTGCTCTCCACGAGCATGGGCGTGTCAGCTACGAACGGATCCTGCACACCGAGCAGTTCCGGGCGGGGATCGGCCGTGTCCTGCGGGGAGCGGCGAGGCATTCGATCGTTCTCATGTGCGCGGAAAGGGAACCGCTGGACTGCCACCGGACGCTGCTCGTCGCCAGGGCCTTGGACCTGCGGGGCCTGGAGATCCTGCACATCCACGCGGACGGGAGGCTGGAACGCCATGCCGACGCGATGGATCGCCTGGTCGAGAAGTTCGACCTGCACGCGGACGGGGACCTGTTCCGGGGACCGCGATCGCGTGCGGAGCTCGTCGCGGAGGCAGTGACGCGTCAGGCCCGCGAGGTTGCGTACCCCGACGGCAGCAAGGACGCCGGCCGGAAGCGGCGGGGCGTGGGCGATACCTGACGACCGGGTCCAACGAGAATGCGCCGGGTTGCCTCGTCAGCCACTTGCGGCAGTCAGTGGTCCCGCGCCTTCGCCGGACAGAGGAGTCCATGACTTCTGCGGATTGTGTGCGCGGTACACCAGCCCTCAGAAGCGATTAGTTGGCGACAAAACTCACGCATAGCCGCCGGCAGAAACACGGTCGAGATACGCATGAGCGTCGCTGGCCATGCCATCGCGCACCAGCTGGTCTGGTGTCATGCCTCCGAAGCCGGGCAATGGCTCTGCCCGGAACCAGGCATAGGCTCCGATCGTTGATCCGATCTCGGGTTCAACGCGGTTGAGGATCTCCAACCTCTCGCGCAATCGGGTTTGGGTCTTCCGCGCTCGGATTCGCGTCTGGCGCGAGAACGCATCCTTCCCGAGCCCGAGCGTTCCCGCGATTTCGGACTTGGTGGTCCGTAGCGCATTGGCAATGAGAGTTGGCGAGAAGACCTGGTCCTCGACGAATTTCTTGAACTGCATGGCCAATCCTCACGAACTTTCGCGCGATGTAGCATCACAAAATGCGTTAGGCGAGCGTGGCCTTGACCGCACCCAAGGTGAATATGCACGCGGCTTATTCCTCTGTGGCGAACCTACAGGACGGGATGTGCAGGAAGGCGTCCCGATCACCGGGCCTGCGAGCATGAGGACTTCCGCGCCCTTGCCAGCCCAGGCGCTCGCCCCCCTATGTCAGGGATCGTCCTGGGCGCCGTAGCCGTCCTTTTCGTAGTAGCTTGCGCCTTGCGCTGGCGCTGGCGAGGTGACGACGCCGATGGAGGCTACCATCGCGCGTGCATCGCACGGACACTTTGCAGGTGTAGCGTTTGCGGGATTTGTTGGACTTGCGGCGTTTGTAGCCTATCTTGTGCGTGTCGGAAGGAGACGCTGAAATGGCTGGCAAATCCGCAGCGCACACGGAATCCGGCATTCCCAGTACCCGGGATGCTGCGCTCGCGGAGCGCGCGGTCCGGAAGCTGGCGGGCTTGACCGACGATCCCGGACCAGTGCCGGCTCGTTTTGGTGCGGCCGCGGCGGAGCCGGTAGACATTCCGACACCGGCGGTGCGGTTGCTCAGGGAGATCCTGGACCAGATGGCGCACGGGCACGGTGTTGCATTGATGCCAATGCACGCGGAGTTGACGACGGGGGAGGCGGCGGACCTGCTGCAGGTCTCGCGGACGCATGTGGTGCAGTTGCTCGACGACGGGCGGATTCCCTGCCGGATGGTGGGCGCACACCGCCGTATCCGTGCAGCGGACATCGTGGCCTACCGCCGCGAGACGGAAACCCGCCGCGGTTCGGCACTGGACGAGCTGACGGCACGCGATCAGGAACTCGGCCTGCAATAGTTGATGGCTCGGCAGAGGGCGTTGCTTGACGCCAACGTGCTCTATCCGGCCGGCCTTCGGGACATGCTCCTGCGACTGGCCGATCGGTACCTGTTCACGCCGCTCTGGAGCGCCGACATCCATGTGGAGTGGATGCGGAGCCTGCTGGCCGCCCGGCCCGATCTCGATGCCGCCGTCCTTGAACGGACCCGGTCGGTGATGGACGGACACTTTCCGGACGCCGCCGTGACGGGCTACGGAGCGCTTGCCGGCGGTCTTGAGCTGCCTGACTCCGGCGATCGCCACGTGCTGGCGGCAGCAATTGCGGGTCAGGCGCAGGTGATCGCGACTCGTAACCTCCGGCACTTCCCGGCCGATCTTCTGGCTCCGTACGCGCTCGTGGCGGAGGATCCGGACGCCATCATCGCTGCATTGCTGGAGACGGAGTTGGACACCGTGCTGGCGGTTGTTATAGTATATACTAGATAAAGGCCGGGCCCATGCGAACCGTCTCCCTTATGACCGCCAATCAGGAATTCTCGAAGCTGATTCGGGAGGTGGAGCGTGGCGAGGAATTGGTCATCACCCGGCGCGGTCTGCCCATTGCGAGGCTCCTCCCGCATCAGGGCGATCGGACGGTGGATCCCGCGTGGACGACATCGTACCAGCGCATGATGGCACGGCTGGAAGAGGGTGCCTCGCTCGGCGGTCTGAAAGACCGGCGCGAAGAACTCTATGACCGTTAAAGGCCGCTTCACCCTCGACACGAACATTCTCGTCTACGCCGTCGACCGCGATGCCGGAGTGCGCCACCAACAATCCCGGGCGCTGGTGGGCCGGGCCGCCCGGAGCGATTGCGTGCTCGCCGCCCAGGCACTCGCCGAGTTCTTTCACGCTACGACACGGAAGGGCCTTCTCGCGCCTGCGACCGCAAGTGCCTTCGTGCGAGACTGGCTCGACGTCTTTCACGTGACTTCGGCCGACACCGCGGTCCTGGTCGATGCGATGGATGCAGTCGGAGAGCATCGGCTGTCGTTTTGGGATGCGATGCTCTGGGCCACGGCCCGGCAAGGCGGCTGCTCGGCGATCCTCAGTGAGGACATGCAGGATGGCCGGCGCCTGGGTGGCGTCGAGTTCCTCAACCCCTTCACGGCAGACGCTTCCACCCGCCTTGAGCCGCTGCTGGCGCCATAGCGCCCGAGAGACTGCCTGATCCCGCCGGGTCGGTGGCGCGAGCGACGGCTGAGCAGCACGCGGACCCAAGCGAGCCCACCGGACGGTTTGCGTCGACGTTCGAGAGAAGAGTCCAATGCCGTGCTGGACCATGCCGGCGGTTGGACGAGGTGTTCGTCCGTTGCGTCACTGCGGTCTCGGTTCCTGTTCACTGCCGATTCCGTCCGGCTGGCGTTCCAGCCGGGAGGTCAGCTGGAGGTCCACGGGCAGCGCATTCGGATCAGTCCGCGGTGTCCGGGAACAGTCCCGGCAGCCAGCGTGAAGCCAGCCGTGCTGGGAACGCGAGCCGAAGGGGGGCGCGCGACGAATCGGACTCCAGCACCCCGTGTTTCAGCAGCGCTGAGGTCACCCGGCGGGCTTGCCGCTCCCTGGTTCCCAGCAGGTTGGGGAGATCGCCGCGCGGCAGTTCGCCTCGGAACAACACCGCCTCCAGCACGGCGCCTGATTTCGGAGCCAGGGTGCCGGCGCGCGCCTCCTCTTCCGCCCAGATCATGATCCTGCCGTGCAGGCGGCCGGGGGCGACCAGCCCCTCCATGAACCGCACCTGGTCGATGCACAAGCGAAGAAAGAACTGCGTGAATTCCGCCAGCGCCTCTTCGCTCAGGTTTCCCCGTCCGTCGAGATCGTTCCGGCGGGACAGGTCGCAAGCTGCCAGCTGCGCCTTGTAGTTGTCGGCTTGCCGCCCAAGCCCCCTGGCGATCGACCAGACGCCACCGGTGTCGAGTGCATCCCGGAGCATGGCGTACGACATCAGGCGTGCGACCCGCCCATTGCCGTCCAGGAACGGATGAATCCAGAGAAGGCGGTGATGGGCGGCGGCGGCAGCCAGGATCGTGTCCGTCGTGCCGAGGCGGCTGTAGACGGCCTCGAACCGGTCGAGGAAACGTGGCACTGCACCGGGGCTGACGGGGGAATGCCGGCCCACCCGCACATGACGTTCGCGCAAGGCGCCCGGGATAACGGCAACCCGCTCCTTCGTGTCGGGCTCTTCGATCCAGCGCAGGGCATCAGGGAGCAGCTGGCAAAATCGCCGGTGGGTTTCCGTGAGCCCTGCGGCCGTCACTGCGCGGCCCTTCAGGCCGCCGCTGTCGATCCATTCCTGGACCTCGATGTGGGCCTTCGCCTCAAGCTGGAGGTCGCGTTGTTCGGGCTCCGCACTGTAGTCGCCCTGGAGCGCGCGTTCGATGTCGACCGGGTGGGTGTTGTGCCCTTCGATCAGGTTGCTGTAGTAGCAGTTCATCGCGCGGACGAGCGTGGCGAGCCCCGTCAGCACACCGTCTGGCAGGCTGCGCCGGAAGCCGGCCGACCGGGTCGCCAGCTCGACGACCAGGTCAGTGAGTTCCGCACGGTGCCTGGAGCCCTCGGCGATGACCAGCGGGCCCATCAGTGCGGTGCGTTCGCCATGGTCCTCGATCTCTCCTGAGACCGCAGGATTGACCGGTATCATGGCCGTGTCTCAAACTATCTAAAGAACTAATATTAACACATTATTGGGAGGATGAAAGATCCTACGAAGGCCGGTTCAAAGACCGCTTTTGAATCCGGTTAAGGGGGTGCTTGATCCGCACCCAGATCCGGGGATCGCTGTCGACGATCCCGCTTCCCAATCGAACAGGTCGCGTCGGTGGGTCCGGAACGGGACCAGCTGCTTCCATGTCCACCGGATGGCAGCGGGTGACCGCTGTTGACGGTTCGGACAAGAGCGGCCCGGGGCGTGCCGGCGGCGACACCGCCCGCCGATCAGACGATCCGCTTCGCCAACCGGTCCCATCCTGGCGCCCGGGTACCGCGGCCGTTGCCGATCGCTCGCCTACAGGGTCCCGTCCGTACCCAGGATCAACGTGACCTGGCTCGAGAACAGGCCGCCGTTCCCGTGCGCGAGGGCGATCTCCGGGTTCGGCTGCTGGCGCTCGCCGCAGTCGCCGCGCAGCTGCCGCACCGCCTCGATGAGCGGGAAGATCCCGTACATGCCGGGATGGCAGCATGAAAGGCCGCCGCCGTTGGTGTTGACGACGAGCTTGCCGCCGGGCGCGATCGCGCCATTTTCCACGAAGGCGCCGCCTTCGCCCTTGGCGCAGAAGCCGAGATCCTCCAGGAACACCACCGTGTTGATCGTGAACGCGTCGTACACCTGCACGAGATCGATGTCTTCCACCGAGACGCCCGCCATCGCGTAGGCGCGCGGCCCCGATTCGCTCGCGGCCGTCACGGTGAGGTCCGGCATGTTGGTGATCGCGCGGTGCCAGTGGGCCATGGCGCCGCCGAGCACCGGGACGGGCGGGCGGGGGAGATCGCGGGCGCGCTCGGGCGAGGTGAGGATCACCGCGCCGCCCCCGTCGGTGACCAGGCAGCAGTCGCGCACCGTGAACGGGTCGCTGATCGGCCGCGCATTCAGCACGTCGGCGATCGCGAGCGGCTCGCGCAGGAAGGCGTCGGGGTTCATGGCCGCCCAGGCGCGGGCCGCCGTCGCCACCTCGGCGAGCTGCGCGCGGGTGGTGCCGTACTCGTGCATGTGGCGCGAGGCGGCGAGCGCGTACGAGGTGATCGGCTGGCGCGGCCCGTACGGGCTTTCGAACGGGTCGGGCCGCGACGTCGACACGAGGCGCCCGGAAACGGAGCGCTGGTTGCTCCCGTAGGCGACGAGGGCGACGTCGCACTGGCCGGTCGCGATCGCCATCATCGCGGTCAGGAGGTGCGCGAGGTTCGACGAGCCGCCGATCATCGACGAGTCCGAGAACTTCGGCGCGATCCCGAGGTACTCGCACAGCGTGAGCGAGCCCATGTTGTAGGTCATCGAGGCGCAGAACACCCCGTCGACGTCGGCCGCCTTGAGACCCGCGTCGTCGAGCGCGGCCTTGACGGCGCCGGCGGTGATCTCGAGCTCGCTCTGACCCGGGGCTTCGCCGAGGCCGTACGTTCCCGCGCCGGCGATCGACGCCGCTCCCCGGAGCCCGCTCACGCGCCGCCTCCCGCCGGGTGGAACACGACCACCGGATCGTCGCCGGAACGGTCGATCACGGCGGTGACCGCCATGCCGATCCGCACCGCCTCGGGCGCGATGGTCTCGACCCGGCTCATCATGCGCGGCCCTTCCTCGAGGTCGATCAGCGCCACGTTGTAGGGCGGACCCTGTTCGGGGCGGCGGCGCACCACGCTGGTCGCATGGACGGTGCCGCGCCCGGATGCCTCCCGCCAGACAAGTGCGTCGGCGCCGCAGTGGGGGCAGAGGGCGCGCGGGTAGAAGACGTTCTCGCCACAGGCGTTGCAGTGCTGCAGCATGAAGCGCCCGTCGGCCAGGGCGTCGAAGTAGGCCTGCTCCGGGCCCGGTGCGGCGGTGTCGGCTGGCATGCGGATGCCCTCTTCTGTCTGGCGCTGAGGCGGCGCGGCGAGCGCCCAATGTAGCGGGCTCAGGCCGGCTCGTCGTCCGCGTGGGGCATCGCCGTGAACTGGCCGCCCTGGTACCTGACGAGCGGGTCGTCGGGGCCGACGGGCGCGGTCGAGGCCTCGATCTCCGCGCGGTAGTCCTCGGCGTTGTCCCCGGGCCGGAAACCGAGCGCGGAGGCGGCGCGGTTGTCCCAGAACGACTCCTGGTTGGCTGACACCCCGAAGACCACCGTGTGGCCGACCGCGGGTGCGAGGAGCGAGCGCTCCACGAGGTGGACGAGGTCCGGGTACGAGAGCCACGTCGCGAGCATCCGCCGGTCGACGGGCTTCGGGAAGCACGAGCCGATCCGGAGCGACACGGCCTCGATCCCGTACTTGTCGCGGTAGTACTGCGCGAGGTCCTCGCCGAACGCCTTGGTGAGCCCGTACGCGGTGTCGGGCCGCTGAGGCACGGTCGCATCGATGGTCCGGGTGCGCGGGTAGAACCCGATCGCGTGGTTGGAGCTCGCCCAGACGACGCGTGCGACGCCGTTCTTCCGGCAGCCCTCGAACAGGTGGTACATCCCGAGAATGTTGGCGTGGTGGAGGTCGGCGAAGCGGCTCTCGCCGGAGACCCCGCCCATGTGGACGACGGCGTCGACATCGCGGGTGAGGTCGAGCATCCCGGCGGCGTCGCCGAGGTCGCACGGAACTGCCTCCTCGCGGTTCCGCGCCGCGCCGAGCGGCGCCAGATCCGACACCCGGAGGACGTCGGCGAGGGCCGGAAGGTGGTCGCGGAGCACCGTGCCGAGGGCGCCCGCGGCGCCGGTCAGAAGGAGGCGCCGGAAGCGCCTCGGCCCGGACGGGCTCACTGGTTGGCGCCCGGCACCCAGAGGACGTCGCCGCCGCCGCGCGCCGCTTCGGTGCGCGCCAGGACGAAGAGATGGTCCGAGAGGCGGTTCATGTAGGCGAGGATCTCGTTCCGCACCACGGCGCGGGCGGCGAGCGCGCTCAGTTCGACCTCCGCCCGGCGGACGATGGAGCGCGCGACGTGGAGATGCGCCGCCGCGCTGGTGCCCCCCGGCAGGATGAACGAAGTCAGCGGCGCCAGCCGGGCGTTGAGGGCGTCGATCTCCTCCTCGAGCCGCTGCACCTGGACCGTCGAGATCCGGAGATTGCCGGCCCGCCGGCCGCGCCGCGCGGGCATGGTGAGGTCGGCGCCGGCGTCGAAGAGGTCGTTCTGGATGCGCGCCAGCATGGCGTCGGCGGCCCGCGAGACGTGGAGCCGGCCGATACCGATGTGTGCGTTGGCCTCGTCGATGGTGCCGCCCGCCCGGATCCGGAGTGCGTGCTTGGTGACCCGTTGTCCATTGCCGAGCGACGTCCGGCCCTGGTCGCCGCCCCGCGTGTAGATGCGGTCGAGCCGGACAACCGTTGACGGGTCTCGCGCCATCCGGCCTCCGTCGCGTGCAGGGGTCGCGGGACCCTCAGCTTACACCGTCTACAGGCCGGCAGTTAGGATATTTAATACCAGCCACGGGCCGGAATTAGGAAGTGCAATACCGGTTGTTGGCAGCGTGCGCCGGTTTCCGCCTCACGGCTGCCGGGCTCGGGTATGGTACCGTGCAGCCAAAAAGGAGGCCTCATGCCGGTCATCAACCGAATCGCGGGCATCAGCGACGCCATGACCGAGTGGCGCCGGGACATCCACCGCCATCCCGAGCTTGCCTACAAGGAACACCGGACCGCCGGCAAGGTGGCCGAACTGCTCCGCTCCTTCGGCGTGGACGAGGTCGTCGAGGGGATCGGGGGGACCGGCGTGGTCGGCCGGATCCGGAACGGCGCAGGCCCCTCGGTGGGGCTGCGGGCCGACATGGACGCGCTGCCGATCCACGAGCAGAACTCGTGCGAACACGCCTCGTCGGCGAACGGGGTGATGCATGCGTGCGGCCACGACGGGCACACCGCGATGCTGCTGGGCGCAGCCCGGTACCTCTCCGAGACGCGGAACTTCCAGGGCGACGTGGTGCTCGTCTTCCAGCCGGCCGAGGAGGGCTTCGCGGGCGCCAAGGCGATGCTCGACGACGGCCTCTTCGAGCGGTTCCCGGTGCGCAACATCTTCGGCATGCACAACATGCCGGGCCTCGAGCAGGGGAAGCTCAGGGTCGCGCCCGGGCCGATCATGGCCGCGGCCGACAACTTCAAGGTCACGGTGCAGGGGAAGGGCGCGCACGGCGCCATGCCGCACCAGTCGGTCGACCCGATCATCGCGGGGGCGGCGATCGTGCAGGCGGTGCAGACGCTGGTCTCGCGCACCAGCGATCCCAAGCGCACGCTGGTGATCTCGGTGACCCAGTTCCACGCGGGCGACGCCTACAACGTGATCCCCGACAGCGCCGAGCTCTGCGGGACGATCCGGTACTTCGCGCCCGAGACCGGCGAGATGGTCCGCAAGCGCTTCCCCGAGGTGTGCGAGACGGTGGCCCGGGGACTGGGCGCCACGGCCGAGGTCGACTACCAGCGGGGGTATCCGCCCACCGTGAACCACGCCGAGGAGACGGCGTTTGCCGGGCGGATCGCCTCCGAGATCACCGGTGAGGCGGTGACCACGGAGCAGATGCAGGTGATGGGCTCGGAAGACTTCTCGTTCTTCCTGCTGGAGCGCCCCGGCGCCTACGCCTGGATCGGGAACGGCGATTCTGCCTCGCTCCACAACCCGAGCTACGACTTCAACGACGACAACCTGGCGATCGGCGCAAGCTTCCTCGCGCGCATCGCCGAGGATGCGCTCCGTGCGACGGACTAGCGCCGCCCTCGCGCTCGCGGCCTCGATCGCGCTGGCCCTCCCGGCCAGCGCAGAGACCGTGCTCCGGGCGGTGGTGCACGCCGACCTCAAGAACATCGACCCGATCTGGACCACCGCCTACATCACCCGCAACCACGGGTACATGGTCTACGACACGCTGTTCGCGGTCGACGCCGGGTTCAACGTGCAGCCGCAGATGGTCGACACCTGGGAGGTGTCGGACGACGGGATGACCTGGACGTTCCGGCTCCGGGACGGGCTCGCGTGGCACGACGGCGCGCCGGTGACGGCGGCCGACTGCGTGGCCTCGATCCGCCGCTGGGGCGCGCGCGACGGCATGGGCCAGAAGCTCATGGACGTCACCGCGGCGCTCGAGGCGCTCGACGACAGGGCGTTCCGCCTCACGCTGACGCAGCCCTACGGCCTGGTGCTGGAGTCGCTTTCGAAGGCGAGCTCCAACGTGCTCTTCATCATGCCCGAGCGGCATGCGCTGACCGATCCCTTCGAGCAGGTGCCCGAGGTGATCGGGTCCGGCCCGTTCGTGTTCGTGGCCGACGAATGGGTCCCGGGTGCCAAGGTCGTCTACGTCCGGAACGAGGCCTACGTGCCGCGCGCCGAGCCGCCGAGCTGGGGTGCGGGCGGCAAGGTGGCCAAGGTCGACCGGGTGGAGTGGCTCTACGTCCCCGACACCGCCACGGCCATGAACGCGCTCCTCGCCGGGGAGATCGACTACTTCGAGCTCCCGCCGCACGACCTCCTCCCGATCATGGAGGCCTCGCCCGGCGTCACGGTGAAGCGCCTCGACCCGGTGGGCGTGCAGGGGCACATCCGCCTCAATCACCTCTACCCGCCGTTCGACCACCCGAAGGCCCGCGAGGCGATGCTGTGGCTGGTCGAGCAGCCGCGCTTCCTCCGCGCCGTGGTGGGGAACGAGGAGCACTGGCGCCCGTGCCCGGCGTACTTCGGCTGCGGCAGCCCCTACGAGACCGACGCCGGCGCCGAGGCGCTGATGGCGTTCGATGCCGAGCGCGCGCAGGCCCTCCTCCAGGAGGCGGGCTACGACGGCCGGCCGGTGGTGCTGATGCAGCCGACCGACATCGCGATCCTGAGCGGCGCGGCCCTGATGCTGGCCGGCGTGCTCCGGGATGCCGGGGTGAACGTCGAGCTCCAGGCGATGGACTGGAGCACGCTCACGAGCCGGCGCGCGCTCGATGCGCCGCCGGAAGAGAACGGCTGGAACATCTTCCCGACCTGGTTCATCGGCATGGACGTCGTCCATCCGCTCGCAAGCGTGGTGACGAGCGGCGGCTGCCGGGAGCAGGCGTGGTTCGGCTGGCCGTGCGACCCGGTCATGGAAGAGCTCCGCGAGGCGTTCGCGTTCGAGAACGACCCGGCGCAGCGGTTCGCGCGCGCCGAGGCCGTCCAGCAGCAGGCGTTCGCCCTGGTGCCGTACGTGAACTTCGGCGAATGGTTCAATCCCGTGGCCTTCCGCTCGGATCTCGAGGGCATCCTCGAATCGCCGATCCCGCTCTTCTGGAACATCGCGAAGCGTTGATCGGACGCGCCGTCCGGTGACCGGCTTCCTGCTGCAGCGGCTGCTGGCCACCATCCCGGTGATGGCGGTGGTGGCCGTCGTCGTCTTCCTGCTCCTGCACCTGGGCCCGGGCGATCCGGCCGCGGTGATCGCGGGCGACTACGCGACGCCCGAGGACATCGAGCGGATCCGCGACCGGCTCGGGCTCAACGAGCCGCTCCACGTGCAGTTCCTGACCTGGATCGGCCAGGTGCTGACGGGCGACCTCGGGATCTCGATCTTCTCGAACCTGCCCGTGGCCCAGCTGATCGCGCAGCGCGTCGAGCCGACGCTCGCCCTCTCGCTCGGCACCCTGCTGGTCACGGTCGTGGTCGCGGTGCCGCTCGGGGTGGCGGCCGCCTGGCGGGCCGGGGCCTGGCTCGACCGGTGCCTCATGGGGGGTGCCGCGCTCGCGTTCGCGGTGCCGGTCTTCGTGATCGGCTACATCCTGATCTACGTCTTCGCGATCAAGCTCGCGTGGCTCCCGGTGCAGGGGTACAGCCCGCTCGCCGACGGGGCGGGTCCCTTCCTCCGCCACCTGGTGCTGCCGGTGGTCGCACTCTCGTTCGTCTTCATCGCGCTGATCGCCCGGGTCACGCGCGCGAGCGTGCTCGAGGTGCTGGGCGAGGACTACATCCGCACGGCCCGCGCCAAGGGGGTGACGACGTTCCGGCTGCTCCGCCGGCACGCGCTCCGCCCGGCGCTGGTGCCGGTGGTGACGGTGATCGGGATCGCGTTCGCGCTGCTCGTGGGCGGGGTCGTGGTGACCGAGAGCGTCTTCAACATCCCGGGCCTCGGGCGGCTCACGGTCGATTCGGTGCTCCGGCGCGACTACCCGGTGATCCAGGGGCTGATCCTGGTCTTCAGCGCCGCCTACGTGATCACCAACCTGGTCGTGGACCTCCTCTACAGCGTGCTCGACCCGAGGATCCGCGGATGAACGCGATCCGCCGGAACCGCTCCGTCCAGATCGGGATGGCGCTCCTGGCGCTGGTCGCGGCGACCGCGGTGCTGGCGCCGCCGCTCGCCGGGATGGACCCGCTCCGGATGACGCCCGAGGACCGCCTGAGCAGCCCCGTCGCGGCGCATCCCTTCGGGACCGACATGTTCGGCCGCGACATCCTGGCGCGCACCCTCCACGGCGGGCGCGTCTCGCTCAGCGTCGGGCTCGCGGTGGCGGCCGCGGCGCTCGCCGCCGGGCTCGGGATCGGCCTCGTCGCGGGCTACGTCCGCGCGGTCGACCGGATCGTGATGCGGGTCATGGACGGCATCATGGCGATCCCCGGGATCCTGCTCGCGATCGCGCTGATCGCGCTCTCGGGTGCGACGCTCGGGACGGTCGTCGTCGCGATCGCGGTGCCGGAGGTGCCGCGCGTGGTGCGCCTGGTGCGAAGCGTCGTGCTCGCGGTGCGCGAGGAGCCCTACGTCGAGGCGGCGGTCGCCGCCGGCGCCCGCCTGCCGAGGCTCCTCGTCCGCCACGTGCTCCCCAACACGCTGGCGCCGCTCATCGTGCAGGGGAGCTACGTCTGCGCGTCCGCGATGATCGTCGAATCGATCCTCGGGTTCCTGGGCGCCGGCATGCCGCCCGAGGTCCCGAGCTGGGGGAACGTGATGGCCGAGGGGCGCACCTTCTTCCAGATCGCGCCCTGGATCCTCTTCTTCCCCGGCGCCTTCCTCGCGGTGACCGTGCTCTCGGTCAACCTGCTGGGCGACGGGCTCCGGGACACGCTGGACCCGAGGCTCCGGGGGCGGTTCCAGTGACGAGTGCTGCCGGGCGCCCGGTCCTCGCGATCCGGGACCTCACGGTGGCGCTCCCGATGGATGCGGAGCGCGCGCATGCCGTGGAGGGCGTGTCGTTCGACGTCGAGGCCGGCGAGATCGTCTGCCTGGTGGGCGAATCGGGGTCGGGGAAGTCGGTGACGGCGCAGGCGGTGCTGGGCCTCCTGCCGCCGGGGCAGCTCCGGGTCACGGGCGGCGCGATCGAGCTCGAGGGCGAGGACCTCCGCGCCGCGCCCGCGGCCCGGCTCCGCTCGCTCCGCGGGCGCGCGATGGCGATGATCTTCCAGGAGCCGATGACCGCGCTCAATCCCGTCCTCACGGTGGGCGAGCAGGTCCGCGAGGTGTTCGTGACGCACGGCCTGCTCTCGCCGGCCGAGCGGCGCGAGCGGGTGATCGAGCTCTTCCGCTCGGTGCAGCTCCCGGAGCCCGAGCGGCTCGTCAACACCTACCCGCACCAGCTCTCGGGCGGGCAGCGCCAGCGCGTGATGATCGCGATGGCGTTCGCGCTGGAGCCCGCACTCCTGGTGGCGGACGAGCCCACGACCGCGCTCGACGTCACCACGCAGGCGCGGATCCTCGAGATCATGCGCACCATCCAGCGCGCCCGCGGGAGCGCCGTCCTCTTCATCACCCACGACTTCGGGGTGGTGGCCGACATCGCCGACCGCGTGGTCGTGATGCGGACGGGGAAGGTGGTGGAGCAGGGGCCGCGGGACGCGATCCTGAAGAGCCCGCAGCATCCCTACACGCGCATGCTGCTCGAGGCCGTGCCGAGCCTCGACCCGGACGCGGACGGCGGGGCGTCGGCGAGCGCGGCCGCACTCGAGGTGCGGAACCTTTCCAAGACGTTCGCCGGGGGCGGCTGGTTCCGGCGCGGGCGGACCGTCGAGGCGGTGCGCGACGTCTCGCTCGTCGTGCGGAAGGGCGAGACGCTCGCGGTCGTGGGCGAATCGGGCTCGGGGAAGTCGACGCTCGCGCGCTGCGCGGTGCGGCTCACGCGGGCGAGCAGCGGGGAGATCCTGCTCGCCGGCGAGGACATCGCGCAGCTCGAGGCCGGGGCGCTCAGGCCCTACCGGCGGCGGATCCAGATGGTCTTCCAGGACCCCTTCCGCTCGCTCAACCCGCGCCGGACGGTGGCGGCGGCGCTGGTCGAGGGGCCCGTCAACTACGGCGTGCCGGGACCTGAGGCGCTGGCGCGCGCGAAGCGGCTCCTGGGGCTCGTCGGGCTCGGCGACGACGCGCTCGGGCGCTATCCGCACCAGTTCTCGGGCGGGCAGCGCCAGCGCATCTGCATCGCCCGCGCGCTCGCCCTCGAGCCCGACGTCCTGATCGCCGACGAGCCGGTCTCCGCGCTCGACGTCTCGGTGCAGGCGCAGGTGCTCGACCTGCTGGCCGACGTGCGCGAGCGGTTCGAGCTCGCGATGCTCTTCATCACGCACGACCTCCGCGTGGCGGCGCAGGTCGCCGACCGGGTCGCGGTGATGTCGAAGGGGGAGATCGTGGAGACCGGACCCGTGGCCGACGTGTTCGGGAGCCCGCAGCACCCGTACTCCAGGGCGCTCCTGGCCGCGGCGCCCGGGCGCGGGCGGCTCTGACGATGCTGGAGGGCCTCATCGCCGCCATGGGGCGCCTCTACGCGTGGGTCATCCGGCTCGCCGGGCACCGCCACGCGGAGCCCGCGCTCGCCGCCGTGGCGTTCACGGAGAGCTCCTTCTTCCCCGTGCCGCCCGACGCCATGATCGTGCCGATGGCGCTCGCGCGCCGCGAGCGCTGGGTCCGGATCGCGCTGATCGCGCTCATGGGATCGGTCGCCGGCGGCTTCCTGGGCTATGCCATCGGGTACCTGCTCTGGGACGCGGTCGGCGAGGCGATCCTGGCGTTCTACCGGATGGGGGATGCGTTCGCCGAGTTCCAGGGCTGGTACGCCGACGGGGGCGCCCTGATCGTGTTCCTCGCCGCCTTCACGCCGCTCCCGTACAAGGCCGTGACGATCGCGAGCGGGGTGGTGGGCATGGACCTCCTGGCGTTCGGGCTGGCGTCGGCTGCGGGCCGCGGCCTCAGGTTCTTCGTGGTGGCGGCGCTCCCGGCCTTCCTCGGGGTCCGGGCCGAGCTCCTTATCCGACGCCATGCGCGCCTTGCGACCTGGGCCGGCCTCGCGCTGGCGGCGGCCGTCGTGGCCGTGGCGGCGCTGGTCTAGGGGCGGGCCGTGCGGGCTGATCTGGCAGCGTCGGCCGTGCGCTGGGCGACCGGGACGGCGCCGGGGTATCTCGCGCTGGCCGCGGCCGCCTCGGTCGTGGCGCTGGGATCGGCGCTGGTGATGCAGTACGGCTTCGGGCTCCCGCCGTGCGACCTCTGCATCGAGCAGCGCTGGGGGTTCGCGGGCGCCGGCGCGCTCGCGGCGGGCGGCCTCTTCGCGCATCGCGCGGGCATGTCGCGCCGCGCGATGGTGGCGGTGGTCGGGGTGGCGTTCGTGGTGACCGCGGGGCTCGGCTTCCGGCACGTGGGCGTCGAGCAGCAGTGGTGGCCGGGGCCCGACACCTGCACGGCGACCGGCGCGGACGCGGCGACGACGGACGAGCTGCTGGAGGCGATCATGAACGCGCCCCTGGTCCGCTGCGACGAGATCCCGGCGAGCCTGCTCGGCCTCTCCATCGCGGGCTGGGTGGTGCTGAGCGCGCTGGCGATGGCGGCACTCGCCGCCGTGGTGCTCGCCCGGAGCCGGAGGGTCGCGCGGTGACCGGGCGGCGGCCAGGGCGAAAGCAGGCGCCGCGGCTTCCCGGCGATCCGACGCCGGAGCAGCGGGTCGCGCGCATCCTCCGGGTGGACCACGCGGGCGAGTACGGGGCGAAGCGCATCTACGAGGGCCAGCTCGCCGTCCTGGGCGAGACGTCCGCGGGGCCGGTCATCCGGGAGATGGCCGAGGGCGAACGGCGGCACCTCGCCGCCTTTGCGGAGGACCTCGCACACCGCGAGGTGAGGCCCACGGTCCTGCTGCCGCTCTGGCACGTGGCGGGGTACGCGCTGGGTGCTGCGACCGCGCTGCTGGGGCGCGAGGGGGCCATGGCGTGCACGGAGGCGGTCGAGGAGGTGATCGACGGGCACTACGCACGCCAGGAGCGGGCGCTCGGCGCATCGGAGCCGGAACTCAGGGAGAAGATCCGTGAATTCCGCGCGGACGAGCTCGGGCACCGGGACACCGCCCGCGCGGAAGGGGCCGCGGCCGCGCCGGGATACCGGGTGCTCAGGCGCTCGGTGCGGGCGTCGACCCGCCTTGCGATCTGGTTGTCTGAGCGAGTGTGAACTCGCGGTTGGGGATTTCCAGGCCCGAGACCGATTCTTCCGCGACCCACCGAAGAGCCCGCGCGGGAAGGCAGCCGCCCATGATCGGCCGAGGCTTCGCGGCCGGAACGGGGGAACCCTGCAGTCTCGGCTCCAGAAGCCTTCGGCGCCGCCCTCTTGTCAGCTGGTGCTGGTTGCCAGGACACTGGAGCAGTGTCCCGATCGAGCCTTCACCGCATAAAGCATGCGCTGCAGAATCGGGTGATCGAGACCTTGCGTGCGCGCCGCCTCGACGATTGCGGCAAATGCGGTCGGAAGTGTCTCCACCATGGACCTTCCCATGTCGAGGATCTCTGCAGAGGGGAGGCGTACTTCCGATGCAAACTTCGACCAATGGCGTGGATAGACCGCATCCAGCAGGTATTTCCCTCCGATCTTGGTCGCCATCTTCAGCCGCCTCGAATCGAATTCGTATGGAAGCGTGCTTGCCATATCGTACAGGGGCGCGAGACGTACCTGTCCCTTGGCAGAGATGAGCATCGAGAAGTTCTTAGCGTGCGCGTCGGTGCCGCCGATGATCCAGTTCAGCATGATTGCGCGTGCGAAGGTCCAGACATCGTTGACCGGCTCGACGGAGTTCGTGCGTATCGCTTCGCTCAGTTCGGCACATCCCGGGCCGCCTTCATTCTGGTACTTCCTCGTCGGAGGAAGCCCCAGGACCTGGCACATGTCTTCCTGGTGAAGGCGTTGGATCGAACCAGCGAGTCTGGCTCGGTCGTACCGTTCCACGACGATTGCGACCTCATCGTCGAACTTGCGCACCTCTGATGTGGCAGCGGGCAACCCGAGGGCTCGCGCCAGTTCCAATGAGAGATGCTCGTTTTCGGCGTGGCCGTCGAGGCCGTCAATCGGCGGCTTGAGGATGTGCGTGGTCGGCACCCGCCCGTGCGGAATCCCCCAGCGCTGACCATCAAAAAGGAACGCCGTCTTCGGCTGAGCGCCAGCTAGGCTGAACTGCCCGGTATCACGCGCCATGCGCCATGCGGCCTGATCGCGCCCGAGCGCACGCAGGCGTTCTGCGACATCGGCCTCGGTCAGCCATTCGACCTGCTGATCGTCGCCTCGCAGAACGTCGCCGACCCTATCCGGTCGGACGAACTGGACGGCGCCCGCACAGTCCTCGCCGACCGCACCGAGCAAGGCAAAGGCGTTGCCGGGCGATACATGAAACCGCCGCCCCCAGCGAGCCAGGATGAACTCGTTGTCGGGAAGCAGCCCCCAAAGCCAGGGTTCGATCCTCGCGTGCTCGTGTTCTGCGACCACGAGAGGCATGGAGAGGGAAAGCGGATAGGCTGCATCCAGGGATCGCCAGCGATCGTCGTAGAGAAACGTGAGGCGGCCACGACGATCACGCCGGATTTCGCCCATGATTGTGCGGTCGGCGATCGCGACCAGGCGTTCGGTCATTCCCGAGCTTTCTTGGCAGCGTCTATTACGGTGTGGATGTCGACGGGGATTGGGCCGTCGCTTGGTTCCAGCCGGAGATCGTCCGGACGGATCGTCAACGAGAGATCCAACGCTGATAGAATTCGGAGGATCAAACCGACTTCGGCGCGCGATTTGCCGCGTTCCAAGGCCATGAGCCAGCGGCGTTCTGCCCCGATCTTGCGGGCGAGTTCGGCTTGGGTCAGCCCGAGTTTTCGGCGTCTGTCCCGGATGGTCAGACCGAGTTCCAAGGGGGTTCGGATTTGCATGATGATTCAAATGTCGTCATTCGATGACAGTGTATGCATGTCACCGTTCGATGACAGTGTAAGCATGTCACCGTTCGATGACAAATTGGGATTGTCGTCGATCGGAGCCTTTCCCAGATGTGCGGGTTCGGCGACATCAACGAGAGCGGCTCAACACCGAATGCGATGACGATCAGCGGCTCCATGCTCATCGGCACCATCGGCTTCTTGCCGCTCGTCAACGGCGCCCCGATCCAGTTGATCATGGCCGCGCGGAGGGTCTATGGCCTTTCCCGCCGGGGCCAATTCCCCGCCTTCCTGAAGGCGCGAGGCTCGCCAAGCGGATGTCGGGAAGTTCGGGATCCCGGTAGCACCGCTACTGTCGGCGTGCGGCAACAATGCCACCCCAAGCGCTGGTATCGACGACCCCATAGGTTTCGCTGTGATCAGGGCCAAAGAAGTGGCCGCCGACGTTGGGCAAGTCGAGCGGATTGCTCGGGTTGGCGGAGGCCGTGGTATGCGCGGAGGCCGTCGAGGAGGCGATCGATGGACATCACGCAGGGCCGGTGTCGCAGGCCGCCGAGAGTTGCACGTGCAATGATGAACGGCAACGTGTCCGCGAACACGATGTACGTTTCGGGGCATCGTACGATGCGTCGATTGGGGCGCAGCGCGCTCCTTGTAATGCTGTCCAAGGCGGCGGCGCAATCCCACGGGAGATGGCGGAGATGACAAACTGGGAGACATGTCCGGCTGTGGAGCGCACACCCGGCAAGGTCAGGGGCGCGTGGGTCTTTGCGGGCACGCGGGTCCCCCTGTCGGCGCTCTATGAGAACCTCGCGGGCGGCGCCACGGTCGATGAGTTCGCCGCGTGGTTCCCCGGCGTTGATGCGGAGCAGGTTCGCTCAGTGCTCGAACACGAGGCCAGGGCGCTCCGGACGGCCCCAACACGCTGACGGGGTACCGTTCGTTCAGGGAGCACCCGCCCCGCTGCCCGACCATGTTTCCGCAGTCGATTGCATGTCCGGCTTAGCGGGTGATCGGGCAAGGACGGTGACTGGCCGCCTGCCGGGCCATCTACGCGGCGTGCTGATGGTCAGGACGGGCACTTCGCCGTGCAGAAGTGTCACCTATGCTTCACTTGCTCCCCAGGCAACAGGGAAGCCGAATTAGCGGCGTGGCGGGAGTCGTTCCTCGAGCAAGGTCTCGATCCGTGTCATACGCTCCGACAGGTTTGCGATGTCACCTGCCAGCCGGGTCTCGACGGCGTCGATGCGGTCCCGGTTGGCTTCGATCGCGGCACGCAGGTCGCTCCGTTGCTGGCTTGCCTCGAACATGAACCAGCCAAACACGACTGTGACGAGCGTGAAACCCAGGACCGTTGCAGTTGCCAAGATGCCCATCGCTGAGGGGCCGCCCCGGCGCAGAGCCGCCCGCGCAATCCCTGCCGCGATCGCGGCGGCGAGCTTCGGGTCGGCACCCGCTGCCTCGAGGTCCTGAGCGGTGGCGTGCGTGTCCATGGTGACCATGGCGTGATTCTACCCTATCGGGAACCGGCGCGATGGAAGCTCCACCACACCAGGTCGACGTGGACGGTGGCACGGACCTGACGGCAGAGAAACCCCCTGCTTCCTCGCAGCCGTGGTGCCCACGCCGAAGCTCATCGACGCCTTCTTGGAACGGATCATGCCGCAGCTGTGAGGGGATGAAGCGGCCCGCCTTCCCGAAATCCGAAAGCGTCGGGCCGGGCGCGAGGCGTCAGTCTTCGGTGCCGTCCCCGCCGCCCGCCGCATCGTCGAGGGCCGTCGCCCTGCGATACGCCTCCCGCCCCTCCAGCCGGGACCAGTACGCCTCGAAAGCCGGCCGCTTCTCGATCAGGTCGTAGTGCAGCCCCCAGAAGATGTGCGAGCCCACATAGACATCGGCGGCCGTGAAGGTCTCGCCCGCGACATAACCGCCGCCGCCGAGGGCTATCTCCAGCGTATCCATCGTCAGGCCGAAATTGCCGTAGCCCACCATCCCTTCCTTGTCCGCCGGCGGGGCGAGGCCGAAATTGCGGTTGGTGACCGCGGCTTCGAGCGGCCCGGCGGCGAAGAACAGCCAGCGGTAATAGGCGCCGCGCTGCCCCGCCGGTGGCGCCAGCCCGGCCTCCGGGAAGGCATCGGCGAGATAGGCGCAGATGGCCGGCGCCTCGGTGACGATGGTCGGGCCGTGGCGGATCGCCGGCACCTTCCCCATGGGGTTGACCGCGAGGTACTCCGCCGACTTCATCGGCGGCCCGTATTCCAGGATCTCGGTGCGGTACGGGACCGCCAGCTCCTCCAGCATCCAGCGGACGATGCGCCCGCGCGACCTCGGGTTGGTGAAAAAGACGATCTCGGTTGTCATGGCGGCTCTCTCCCGCAATCGCGGCACTATTCCCAGGGATCGTAGCTGCCGAAGTTCCGGCGATTGCCCCCTGGACCGCGGCCGGCGTCCTCTCGAAGCGCTGCTTGTTGTCTCCAACAGTTCCCAGAACCCGATCATGTCCTCGACGCAGAAGCGAGCAGGTGTCAGCTTGGACGACTACCTCGCCACGCTATGCTCGCGGAGAGGAAACTAGGACGAGACCATTCGTGTTGACCGACAAGCATCAACGCAAAGTGTCCCGGTCAGCACCCAGCGCACAACGCGAGGCGACCGAACCCTTTGCCGGACGTGAATCGCTGGCGATCGACCAGACTGCCGCGCTGATTGACGACCTCAAGCAGATGCAGCGGACACCGGGCAGCGGAGTCGCCATGTGCCACGCCCAAGGGAAGACGGCGGTCTACCTGTCCAGAGACCACAAGTACATCGTGGAACACCCGCCGCACGGCCCCATCACTCGCACGCGCGTCAACTTCGACAGGTGACGACAGGCACGACGGCCCGCCAGCAACCGGTCCTGACCGTTGTTATAGATGCGAACGGCGCCGGAACGACGACACGGGCACGCGCAAAGCGGGACCGCCTGCCAAAGCCGCTTTTCCAACGCGGCCTCGATCGCCGACGGCTTGGGCGGCCCGGACAACACGGCCCTGCTGGTACCAGCTCGCAAGATCGCTGACCAGGCTATCAGACAGCGCCTGGGTGATCAGAGCAGCTTCGGGATTGAGTGCGGCCCCCCCGGGAGATCGAGGCCGGTCATCGTCCGACAGTTGACAGCACCGAGATACGCCATGAGTGCTTGCCTGGAGGCTCCTTCTTCGAAGGCGAGCATCCTGAACTGCTGGCAGGCGGTGGCGTGGAGACACCCGTTTGCGGCGCGCTTGCCGCGACGCTGGGGACGGACACCGTCGGGTTTTGTTGCGCTTGAAGCCGGGTTGTCCCTTGGCGTTCTCCGGGAACGGCGCAACGAACAGTGCCATCAGGTGTTGCACTCACATCATAGGATGCATATATTTCTTGCACGCCAAACTATGCAAGATTCTAAAGGGGGGGCAGTGGCAAGTCAGTTAATCGGTACTCGGATTAGAGCGCTGCGGCAAAAACATGGTCTTTCTCAAGACGCATTGGCCCGTATGTTCGGTTTCAAGGATCGGCAGACCGTGTCGGCAATAGAAACCGGCGTGCGGCGTGTAACTGCTTCGGAACTGCTTCTCGCCGTAGACAAGCTGAATGTGTCGCTTGACTATTTTACTGACCCCTTCCGAGTGGATGGTGAGGGGTTGTTCTCTTGGAGGCAGAGGGATGCTGGAAGGTCGGAGCTTGCACAGTATGAGCAAACAGCCGCTCGCTGGATTGGTGCGTACAGGGCCTTGGCTGGGCAGGTCGGTCAAAAGGGGCCACTGATTCGGCCAACCCTCGGGCTGACGAAGAGTTCGAGTCTCGAGGAGGCGGTTGAGGACGGTGAGCGTTTCGTTGCGGAATTCGAACTCGGGGCCGTGCCGGCGCAACGTTTGGCGACAGTGATGCAAGAACGCCTCGGGATACTCGTCCTCATAGTCGACGCCTATCAGGGTATTTCCGGGGCGGCGTGCCGACTGCCCGAGCTTGACGTGGCGTTGATCGCCCGAGGAGAAGTAGCTGGGCGCCGGAACTTCGACCTTGCGCATGAACTGTTTCACATCCTGACGTGGGACGCGATGCCGCCTCAACGCGTGGAAGATGCCAGTGACTTTGGTAGCGACCGGGTCGAAAAACTTGCTGACAGCTTTGCGGCTACGGTGCTGATGCCAAAGACCTCGCTCAAGCAGTTTGGCGATTGGGGACAAATGGACAGAGACAGCCTGATTGCACGGCTGAATGCCGCCTCCAGCGAATTGGAGGTGACTTCGTCTGCCCTGAAGTGGCGTTTGGTTTCGCTTGGGCAATTGACCAAGGCGCAGGCGCGCGCGCTTCCAGAAGCTGCTTTTCGAAACAACGGTCGCAAAAGCGAGTTGGAGCCACCGCCCTTATTTTCGCGACCGTTCATGGAGGTACTGGCGGCGGCAATCGATCAGGGTCATGTCTCTGTTCGGCGCGTGGCTACGTTGGTCGGTCTTCCCATTGAGGACTTGGCGGAACTTTTCGCAACGCATGGAATCGATCACGCGATTGAATTGTGAGTCAATCTGTCGACCGTCGGGCATCGGTGCTCGTGGACACAAACGTGATTATTGAGTCGTATCGAACGGGCTCATGGGCGGCGCTGGCAGGCGGCTACCGGGTTGAAACCGTTGAAGATTGCGTAACAGAGACACAGACGGGTTTCCAGCTTCGGCGACCGGAGCAATTGATTGTGGTCAGCAAGCTACGGGCTTCGCTGGCCGCAGAACATTGTGTTGGAAATCGTGAACGCGCTGAATTGGCAATTCAGAGTCAAGGTATTGCGCTGGATAGGGGTGAAGAGTCGCTATGGGCACACGCGCTGGGACGCGATGATGATTGGACCCTCTGCGGTCCTGACAGAGCCAGCTTGCGCTGCGGAGTCAGGCTCGGGTTCCGGGAACGGATCGTGTCTCTCGAAGAGTTGCTGAAGCGAGTGGGTCATCGGACTAAGCGCCCCCTGAAGTCCCACTACACGGAAGCGTGGTTGAAGACGGTGCTTTCAGATCTGGTTTTGGCGGAAAACGTTGGAGGGGCCAATGGCTAGCAGTAATCCCATGAATGCTGTGCGAAAGAGGAGCGGAAGGATCCGTTGCGTGCAATCTGTCGCGGTTCCCGCAACTCTGATGCCCGCCCGACGAGTTTTGATCAAGCTGAAAGGGGCAAATTCGTGAGTGACTTGCTGGAAGCTCTGCGTGCTTTTGACGCGCTGAGGGACGGAGAAGTTGGTGGAGACCTGGTCAGCCGCCGTGTGTTGGATTCGATTGCGCCGGCCTACGCCACAGAACCGGCTATTGAAGGTCTCGGGAAACAACTGAGGACGGTACTGGAAACGAGAGGCATCGAGCGTTTGTACCAGCACCAATCGGATGCGATAACACGAGCATTGGATGGTGCGAATGTCGTACTGCAAGCCCCCACAGCCAGCGGAAAGACCCTTGCTTTCCAGATTCCCATGCTCAAATCGTTGCAGGAGCCCGGAACGCATGCGCTGATGATCTATCCGACAAAAGCGCTTGCACTGGACCAACGCGATCAACTCACGCGTTTGACGAACGCGATGTCGGGGCCTCGGATTGAGTCATGGTGGTACGACGGAGACACGGACCACGAGCACAGAACGGTATTACGGAAGAGTCCTCCGCCGATCTTGATCACAAATCCGGACATGCTGCACAACAGTTTTCTGGGCCATTCGGAACAATGGTCGAAGTTCTATTCGGGCCTGAAATGGGTGATTGTCGACGAGATACATGAATACCGTGGGTACTTCGGTTCGAACGTTGCCATGATCCTTCGACGGCTCTCCTACCACTTAGCATCCCTCGGGGTTCGACCTCAATTCTTCCTGTGCTCTGCGACGTGCGCCAACGCCAAGGAACATGCCGAAAACCTGACAGGGTTAGAGTTTGCTGAGGTGAATGCCAGCGACGGAATGAGACCCCGGCGCGAGTTCGTGTTCGTGCGGCCAGAAATACCTGACTACCAATATTGGGACATCCTACAAGTACGGACGGTGATGGCCGGTTTGGCGTGCATTGCGGAGGGCAAGTCAGTCTTGGCGTTCTGCCCCACCCGGAAATTTGCGGAAGCGTGTTATCCGATCGCGATGCGAGAGCTTGAAAAGCGCAGAGATGCCGGCAAGCCGCTCGTGGACCCGTCGACGGTGAAGGTGTTCCGGGCTGGTCTAGCAACCGACGAGCGTCACTCCGTGCAGGAAGGACTAAAGCGTGGTGACGTGCGCTTGGTATTCACAACCAACGCGCTTGAGATGGGAATCGATATCGGCAGCCTCGATGGGATCATCATGGCCGGTTTCCCTGACAGCATGATGTCGGCTTGGCAACGCATCGGACGGGCTGGCCGCGGTTGGCAGGCAGAGGCATTCGTGCTGTATTTCGCCCGCAACAACCCGCTGGATCGCTTCTACGCTGCAAACTTGGAGTCGTGCCTCGCCAAGCCACTCGATGATCTTGTTGTCAATCCCGGGAATGACGATCTCGTGGACAAGCACCTTCCGTCTCTACTCTTTGAGACTCCCGACCTGACCGAGGACGCGGCTGTACTCGGACCAGCGATGGAAACCGCGGCGCGAAAGAAAATCGATGGAGGGGCTAGACCGGTAAGAACCGGGAGGTGGCGACCGCACTCCAGCTTGAATATCAGGGGTGGTGGCGCCGGTATGTTTGTCCTGAAAGAAGGCAATCGGGAAATCGGTACCTTGTCTGCCCAGCAGCAGTTTCGTGAGGCATACCAACGGGCCATCTACATGCATGGAGGGCGCAGTTACCGAGTGCGAGAAGTGGCGTTAACGGGCAGCAGTGGCGGTGAGATTCTACTCGAATCAGCAGATCCCGGGCTGCGAACACGGGTGTCAACGTTCACGACTGTGTCGGAGCAGGACATCTTCGCGGGCTGGCGTTGGGTCTCAGGCGACACAGAGGTAAATGCATACTACGGGAAGGTACTGATAACCGAATCGATCAATTCCGTGCAGGAGGTAGATGAACGCACTGGGGAAGCGTTGGACCAATGGGTCCCGCAGAGCAACTCTGCTCAATTCAAGAACGCCCACGCGTTCTGGGTACAACGGCCAACAGTCGTGTCGGCAGCTGCTATCAACGCGTTTCAGCAACTACTGCGGGTGGGCACTCTGTTTGCGGTGCCGCTTGATGCACACGACATCTTTCCACATGCAGTTGCGAGAGAACAGAAAGCCTACATTGTGGAGAGCTATCCCGGTGGCATCGGTATTGCCAGGAAGCTCCTGGAGCGATGGCGGCCGGTTCTCGGAGTTGGCGTGGGCATAGCGTCGGCGTGCGAATGTGGTGTGGGCTGCCCGAACTGCATCGTTCCTCCACGATCAACGGAAGACATGGATAAGAAGGGGGCCATAGAATTCGCGCAGGCGCTCTTGGACGCGACTGATGCTCGGCCGAACGGCGAGTTTCGTAGCGGGCTCTGGGTGCCCGTCGGGGCGCCCTAACGGGAGTCGGGATTCGCTGGGGTAAATCGGATCGAAGTTGTATGGCAGGTCAGCGCAAGCATCACGTTCACAACTCCATCTCCGGGCGGGAGGCCAGCACGGGAGAGGGTTGTTGTGGGCCAAGTGACGCGCTGACATTCGCTAATGGGACTCGGGATTTGATCTGGTAGCATCGCGTTCAGTCGTGGAACTGAGCTGCCACGATGGTGGCATCGCAAGGCCATCCTCGGATCCGTTTGCGGTCGGCGTAATTGCGGAGGTCGTTGAACTTAGCGGCTCAATTTCCCGCCAGTGCCCGCCATCAGTCCTGTCCGGAAAGCATCCGTTGGAGGCGGGGGTGGAGAGTGCTGACCAGCAGGTCCGGCTTCTCCCGCATCCACTGAACCGATTCTCGGAATGCGGTGGAGTCGTCAGTTGCGCCGAAGGGCAGCACGTCTGGTCCGTGAAACCCGACCCGTGGCTGCCCGACCGCATTATCCGACGCGGGTTGCCACGACGGATCGATGCTTCGAGAATTGATCACGAGCGACAACTGTGACGAATGTCTGGGCAACCGGCTGATCCGGCGTCAGCAGAAGTGCAGATAAGCTCAATTCAGTCGACGCGCACGTGCCGCTCGCCGGTCCATTCCGGCACTTGCTGGTCGTGCTTCAATCGAATTCGCTGAAAACACACGGCATCGAAGACGTCGCTCAGCCGATGCTTGTCGGAATTTACGGTCGGAAGACTCGACGTCGCCTCGAGCCAGAATCTTTCCGAGACGATCGGCAGATCCTTGACATACGCTGATTCCCACCAGCCAAGAACCCTGTCCCGGGCCGACTGAAGAAGCCGATCCGTTGGCAGGAGCGCCCTTTTTTCGCGCTGGTTTACCGTTCGATGTGCCGGCATCAAGTTCCAGAGATCGCCGCAGGTCCAAGCTGTCCAGGGGAAGCAATGATCAATGTCCAAGGATCGTCCATCCAGGTTTCGGCCGCTCCAAACGCAACGCAAGTCACCATCGGCCAACATGTTGAGCGCCCGCTCTCTTGCCAAGCCCACGTCGCGCGTGGGCTCGTCCCACGTCATCGAAGCTGCAATGGTTGCATCATCTACTCGGACACCTTGACGTGAAGCGTAGGACTTGATGAGACGGCTCCATTCGGCGACGAGGGCCGGTTCAACCCATGCGCCGAATCGCCGCAACGCCCCCCAAAGGTGCCTCGGGACCAGCATTTCGCCGAACTGAAACAGGTACGCCTGGTCCAATGTGATCAGCGAGGGGCGACGCACCCTCCCGGATTTCTGGACCGGGAATACCGGCCCTCCGTTTGGATACGTGATGTGTGTCGCAGGCATCAGCGTGATGTTGTTTGCGGCGTCTTTCAGCGCTTGGTGAAGGGCTGCGGCAGGTTCGCCCGAGAACCTGACGCCAACCCGCATATCAAGATGCGAGACGTCGGCAAGCCTTCGATAAGCGTCCTTGACGAACCCGAGACGTCGAAGGCCGACATTGGAAGGGTTTTGCGGAAGACTTGCGGATAACAGGGGCTTGAACAGCCGAATCCACGTCAGAGCGACAAGCCCAAGTGGCACGGCGACGAATTCGTCGTCGTGATCACGGGTAAATCCTGCAGCACCGTCAGCCAGCCGGCAAAGCGTGCGGAGAAGTGCCAACTTGTAGGTTGAGCTCTTGTCATCATTCAGGATGACATGCCGCAGCAGCGGAAGCGCCCCGGTTCCGTCGTCGGGCAATCGGATCGCCACCTGGACCCAGCGGATGCCGGGACGCCCCAGGTGATCCTCCGTCTCTGCATGCCTCTCGACAAAGGCACCGTGATCGCGGGCCAGCCCTTCAAGCTCTTCCGGCGCGATGGTGTGGATACCTCTTGCATGTTCCGTGGGTCCGTCGCGCAGGACGATTGCCAGCAGGCCGCCCGGCTTGAGCAGATTGATGATCTTGCGAAACGCACGCGGCCGATCGCTCGGAGGCAGATGCATCCAGACGGCGCTCAGAAGGATGAGATCAAACGACAGACCAGATTTGGAAATGGTGGCGAGTGCCGGCAGACGATCATCGATCCATCGGATGGGGGCATGCGCATGGATGGCCGCTCCGGCGGCCCGCATGGATGCGGAAGGCTCGACCGCCACGACGTCGTAGCCCTTTGCTGACAGCCAGGCAGCATCACGGCCACTGCCCGCGCCGATGTCCAAGACCGTCGCCGAGGTCTTGGGCAGCAAGTCACGAAGCCAGCCGTGGACCGTATCGGAAGTCAGTCCCTCATATTGCGCTACGGCTGTGTTAGCGTTCGCATCGTACCAAGCGATCGGATCTGCCATTCCCATCGAGCTCGAGCAGTTTTCGCTTCATTGTATTGCACTGCATGTCGGTATCGAACTGCGGAGGTGGCCGGTGCCCAACACCTGCACAGCGTCGGGCGCAGATTCGGAAACGACGGATGAGATGCTCAGAGGCTTCGTGAACGCCTCCTTGGTCCGGTGCGATAAGGTGCAGGCCATCTCTTCGGTCTCTCCATTACGAACTGGGTGGAGGTGGGCGCGCTGCTTGCCCAGCATGCTTCACGCTGGCCTGGCAGAAGGAGCGAAATCCGCGGGGATGGATATCGGGTGCTCGGACGATCGATGCCAGCGTTGAGCCGGCTCGCAATCTGGCCGACTGAGCAACTATGATCGTACGACAACAGGTCGGAAGCTTCCAAATTCCGACTCGCGACGCCTTATGTGTCTTATGTTTTTGATGCCAAGTTCAAATGACAAAGTACAACATTCCTACACGTATGGACCTGCTCTGGCCGACTCTCAAGGCCTTGGAGAGCCGGGGAGGCTCAGCATCCATTCATGAACTCTCGGATCACATAACAAGCGGACTTGCGTTGCCCGACGAAATTTTGGAAAAGCTACACGGAAGCGGCCCAGGGACGGAAGTCGAATATCAGGCGGGGTGGGCCCGTACTGAATTGAAGCATATCGGTGCTGTCGAGAATTCCTCTCGAGGGGTATGGACCATCACCAATTTCGGACGATCCGTCGAAACGGAAACAGAGTTACGTGAGCTCGTTCAATTGAAACGCAGGAAAAGGCGACAAGAGAGACAGGCCGTTGATTCTTTGGGCCAAGATGCTGACAAGGCGATGGAAGCTCGACCTTGGGAAGATGATCTGCTCGACATCATCCGCCAAATCAGCCCGGATGCGTTCGAGCGTCTGTGTCAACTTGTGCTGCGTGAATCCGGCTTCACGAGAGTTGAGGTGACCGGCCGTTCCGGCGACGGGGGAATCGACGGAGTTGGAGTACTCCGGGTCAACCTGATTTCATTTCATGTCCGATTTCAGTGCAAGCGTTACTCTGGTTCGGTGGGTGCGCCGGAGATTCGGGACTTTCGCGGGGCGATGGTAGGCCGAGCAGACAAGGGACTGTTCATAACAAGTGGAGGGTTTACCAGGGAAGCTGAAAGAGAAGCTGTAAGAGACGGAGCCCCTGCCATCGATCTCATCAACGGAATGGATCTTTGCGATCTACTGAGGAATCTGCGACTTGGTGTGGCAACTGAAACTGTTGAACAGGTTACCGTGAAGCCAGAGTTCTTCCAAGGCATTTGATCTATAGACATACGGTCGATGCGAGCCCCTCTGACCTGCGCCGCGAAAGGCAGACCGTTCTTTGCGGGAACATTCCTAGTGTCGTGTCACAGAGGTTTTGACTCTTTGGCCTGAAGCTCGGAAGTATCGGTTTTTGGGTAGGCTTTGGCCAGTTTCTCTCTGACTTTTTCGGTGGTGAACATCCAGTTGATGCGGTCCTGGCTGTGGTTTCTCTGTTGCTCCCACGCCGCGATTTCGGCTTCGAGTGTGTCCCGGTCGGGGATCCTGCGGCTGAGGCACTGGCGTTGCAGGACGCCGATCTCGATCTCGACCATTTTGAGCCAGCTGGCATGCTTCGGTGTGTAGTGGAACTCGATCCGGCGGAGGATGCGCCTGGCGTCTTCGGCCGGGAGGGAGCTGTAGAGGGCGGCCGGCGTGCGGGTCGACAGGTTGTCGAGCACGACCCGGATCCGGTCGGCATCGGGGAAGTGCACATCGCTCAGTTCACGCATGCAGGCGGCGAAGTCGGCGGCGGTCCGTCGGCTGGTGCCCTTGACCTTCCGCCATGGGCGATGGGCGTCGACGAAGACGAAGAGGTTGGCGGTGCCGTTGCGCCGGTACTCGTAGTCGATGCGCCGGTGTTGTCCCGGCCTGGCCGGCACCGGGGTCCTGGTTTCGCTGATCAGCTGCTTCGGGCTTTCGTCGAAACAGATCACGGGGCGGCTCGGGTCGGGGGTTTCGTTGTAGAGGTCGAGCACGTCTGGGCTCGCCCGGGCGGCGGCTTCGAGCAGGCCGTCGCGATCAGCAGGGCCTCCTCCCGGTCGGTGAGCTTGCGTGCGGCGCCGGAGCGCGGCGCCT
>JAJDZX010000082.1 GCA_022824395.1 Alphaproteobacteria bacterium | reverse complement strand
AGGATCCCCGACCGGGACACACTCGAAGCCGAAATCGCGGCCTGGGAGCAGCAGAGAAACGACAGCCAAGCCCGCATCAACTGGATGTTCACCACCGAAAAAGCCAGAGAGAAACTGGCCAAAGCCTACCCAAAAACCGATACTTCCGAGCTTCAGGCCAAAGAGTCAAAACCTCTGTGACACGACACTAGCCAAAAAAGATAGCCAACTTGCGTACCGGGTCGAGAATCGAGGTGGGAGGCGGTGCGTTTGGCGCGGATCGGCCCGATGCGGCTGTTGTATCGTCGTGGCGGCTTTCCGTATCTGCCGGTACGTTTTTCGATCACGTGCTGGCCCGTGTACCGGAAGTTCACGGTAGGCGAAGCCGACGCGCTGACCCTGGAGGCACCGGAGAGCTGAAATGGCGGTCACACAGCGGCTGTTGCAGGCATTGGTGGCCGCCGCAATCCTGGCACTCACGCCCGCTCCCGCGGATGGCGGTTAGGTCGGCACGCGTCCATTCCCAGCGCCCACATAACACGAAATCCCGAATCCCAGATTCGAACGATCGTGTTTGTGCTGCTATCTTTCGCACATGCGATACCTGCCTCGTCCAAGGGAGCTGGAGGCCGTTCGGGCCAGGCTCCGACGTGGTCCCGTCACGGCACTCCTCGGTCCCCGGCAGTGCGGCAAGACGACGTTGGCGCAGGCTTTGGCGGCCGAGCACTACTTCGACCTTGAAGATCCGAGGAGCCTGGCCCGGCTGGACCAGCCGCAAACGGCCCTGGAGGGACTGACCGGCACCGTGGTGATCGACGAGGTGCAGCGGAAGCCCGATCTCTTTCCGCTCCTCCGCGTCCTCGCCGATCGCCAGCCGGCCACGAGATACCTGCTGCTCGGCAGTGCCTCGCCGGATCTGGTGAAGGGTGTCTCGGAAAGTCTCGCCGGTCGGGTCGGAAATCATGATCTTGGCCCTCTGGCGACCGATGAAACGGGTGGCGGCGAATGGCGCGCGCTGTGGCTCCGGGGAGGGTTCCCACGCAGTTACCTGTCCGAGACCGGTGCGGCCTCTGCGCTGTGGCGGGAAGACTTCATCCGCAGCTACCTCGAACGTGACATTCCGGCGCTGGGAATCACCATTCCGGCGGAGACGCTGCGACGCTTCTGGGTAATGGTGAGCCACTACCACGGCCAGATGCTCAACCTCTCCGAGCTCGGTCGATCGTTCGGGGTCTCCGATCACACGGTTCGTCGTTACCTCGAGATCCTGAGCGGCACGTTCATGGTCCGACTGTTGCCGCCGTGGCATGCGAACGTGGGCAAGCGGCTGGTGAAGGCGCCGAAGCTCTACGTCCGGGACAGCGGTTTGTTCCATACGCTGCACACCATTGCGACACCCGTGCAGCTGGAGTCCCATCCGAAGCTCGGGGCCTCATGGGAGGGTTTCGCGATGGAGCAGGCGATCCGCCTCATGGGCGTGGTCAATCCGTATTTCTGGCGTACGCACACCGGTGCGGAACTCGACCTCGTGTGGCAGGCAGACGGTGTGCTGTGGGGAATGGAGTTCAAGTACCAGGACGCCCCCAGAATGACGAGAAGCCTCCGCGCGGTGTTGCGTGACCTGCCGCTGAAACACGTGTGGATCGTGTATCCCGGGCCCGACGCCTACCAGCTCGACGATGCGGTCAGCGTGCTGCCGGTGGCCGATCTCCCCGACGAGGTGAACGGCCTCGTCGCCTGATGTCGCGGTACATTTCGATGGCGGTCAGCACCAGGCGCTGAGCCCGCAACGCGGGGCCCGGCCCGGCTCCGGGGTGCCGCAGAATCCACGTACCGTGCCCCGCAGCCGGACGGCGCCCTCCGGGGCGCAATTCCCGGGCGCTGCCACGGATAGCGGATCGAACGGTTGCCCGGTGTTACGCTTGCCGCCACGATGAGTCTGACCGGACGCGAGTCACTGGGACGGGGGCCGGACCATGATCAGCATCGAACCGCTTGATGGGCCGTTTGGCTGCGCTGCCCACGGCGTGGATTTGGCGGCGGGGGTCACGGTTGACCATTTCCGCACCTTGTCCCAGGCTCTTTACCGGCATCGCGTGCTGGTGGTGAAGGGCCAGACCTGCGACAAGGATGCCTATCTCCGGTTCGGGCGCCAGTGGGGCGTCCCGATCCAGCACGTCGTGGATACGGCCCGCATGCCGGGTTATCCAGACCTGCTGGAGGTCGGCAATGTGGCCAAGCGACGGCAGGACCAGCTGACCCGCAACAGCGCCGCGTTCTGGCATACCGACCAGTCCTACGATGCGGACGTTGCGACGGCGACCATGCTGTACGCCCGCAAGGTGCCGGACCAGGGCGGCGAGACGCGAATTCTCGACATGAAGGCGGCTTTCGATGACCTCGACGCGGACGTGCGTCACCGCATCGATGGGCTCACTGCCATGCACTTCTACGGGGCGACGTCGGGCCGCGACGGCGAGCTCCCGACCCCGAAACTCACCGACGCGCAGGCCGCCAACGTGCCGCCGGTCCCGCACCCCTTGGTGCGCCCCCATGCCGTCACCGGCGAACGCGTCCTGTACGCGATCGGCGGTACGGCCTTCGACATCGAAGGCATGCCGGCCGAGGAGGCAGACGCACTGATCCGGAAACTCAAGGCACACTGCGTGCAGGACCGGTACATCTACGACCACAAGTACGAGGTGGGCGACATCGCCATCTGGGATACCCAGATGACCATGCATTCCGCGACTCCCATCGGCGCCCCGAACGGCCCGGGCACGGAACGCCTCCTCTGGCGGATCAGCGTGCGGGGCGTCCCGGGCATCTACGCGCAGGCCGCTGCCGCATGATCGACCTGCACTATTGGCCGACCCCCAACGGCAAGAAGGTCACCATCCTGCTGGAGGAATGCGGGCTTCCCTACACCGTCGTCCCCTGCCACATCGGCCGCGGCGACCAGTTCGCGGAGGCGTTCCTCCGCATCAGCCCCAACAACCGGATGCCCGCGATCGTCGATCACGCGCCGGCGGACGGCGGCGAACCCGTCACCCTCTTCGAGTCCGGCGCGATCATGCTGTACCTCGCCGAGAAGGCCGGACGGTTCCTCCCTCAGGATCTGCGCGGGCGGCACGAGGTTCAGCAGTGGGTCATGTGGCAAATGGCCAACCAGGGACCGAAAACGGGAGAGCTCGGCCATTTCACCCGTGCGGGCCCGGACGCCGGCGACCAGAGCTACGCGCTCAGGCGCTTCGACGACGAGGTCAACCGCCTCTACGGCGTGCTGAACAACCGGCTGTACGACCGTGCCTATGTTGCCGGCGACCAGTACACGATCGCCGACATGATCTGTTATCCGTGGACCGTCGGCTGGAAGTCGCAGGGGCAGGACATCGCGGAGTTCCGGTACGTCAAGCGCTGGTTCGAGGAGCTTTCGGCTCGCCCCGGCGTGCAGGCGGGCATGGCCGTGGGGTCAGGCCTCGGCGAGGACCCGGCCACGCTGTCCGACGAGGAGAAGGCCCGGCGGCGCGCGCTGCTCTACAATCAGCGCGCCCGCCCGGCACCGGCCTAGGCCGTGGCACGGGTGCGATAGGACGGGAGACTGAGCCTTGCTGCGCGATCTCTCGGGAACGGTTGCCTGGGTCACCGGCGCGGGCACGGGTATCGGGCAGGCCGGAGCCGTCGCCCTGGCGGCGGACGGCGTCCGGGTGATCCTGTCCGGCCGCCGCCGGCCGGAGCTCGAGCGCACGGCGGGGACGATCGAGGATGGCGGCGGCGTCGCCGTGCTCGAGCCGCTCGACGTCACCGACAAGCCGGCCGTCGAGGCGGTGGCCCGGCGGATCGAGGAGCGCTGGGGCCGGTGCGACATCCTGGTGAACTCGGCGGGACTGAACATCCGCGACCGCCACTGGGGTACCGTCGCTGACGATGATTTCGACCGCGTGATCGCCGTCAATCTCAACGGCGCCTTTTACTGCACGCAGGCGGTGCTGCCGATGATGCGCGCGCGGGAGGACGGGCTCATCATCCAGGTTTCGTCCTGGGCCGGGCGTTATCACAGTCCGATCACGGGGCCCGCCTACGGGGCCTCGAAGTTCGGCCTGACGGCGTTGAGCGCCAACCTCAACATCGAGGAATGCGTCCACGGAATTCGCTCGTGCGCGCTTTGTCCCGGCGAGGTGGCGACGCCGATCCTGGACCAGCGCCCGGTGCCGGTATCGGCGGAAGACCGGGCGAAGATGGTGCAGCCGGAGGACATGGGCGACCTGATTCTCTCGATCGCCCGGATGCCGGCACACGTCTGCCTGAACGAGATCGTGGTCAGCCCGACCTGGAACCGCGCCTACGTTCGGCACCATCAGGACTAGCGGCAGCGACGGGACCACGCAGGGCCCCGGCTGTTCGTCTCTTGAGCCAGCTCTTCGGGTCTCTCCGGCAGAGCGCGGCGCGGGCGGGACTCCGGTTCAGCAAGTCACCGGGCGCGCTTCGCGCCGCAAAGGATGTCCTCGTAGGCTCATCTAAACCCGCAGCGTCTTGAGATGGGCGTCGATCCGTTCCGTCACGTGCCTGCGTTGCGGCAGGTTGCGCTTCTCCTTCGCCCAGGCTTCGTGGAAACGCTCCACCGTCTGTAGCGCGGTGTTGAGCATCGGTCTTTCAGGGAGACCGGCCTTGGCCGCAAGGTAGGACAGTTCGTCGCCTGTGTAGCCGTCAAAGCGCTTCGTTCTGGCGAACTTGAGTGCCGCGTTCTCGTCCTCGATGTAGGGAATGGTCGAGACCAGATCGTACGCCGGCGACAGCGCGGGCGTCCGTTTGTCCGGATAGATCAGGGACCTATATCCCTCGGCTGACGGAAGATGCCTATGTATTCTATATATGATCTTCTAAACAGCATTAAGAGCCCACGTCAGGGTCATGACAGCAATCCTAGGGGAATCAACGGCACGTGACCCTGTCCTCCTGCACCGCACGTTCGTCTGTCGCGCCCGCATCACGCTGGCCACCGCCGCCTCGGCGCGGTGCTCGCGCTCACGCGGCAGCTCCACGACGCGGCCCTCGAGGAGCGGGTCGAGGCCTGGCGCCGCCAGCGCCGCCCGGTCACCTGGCAGGACCAGTGCCAGAGCCTCACCGCGCTGCGCCGTGATCCGCTGTTCACCGACTTCCGCGCCCTCGACCTCCGCATCCAGCGCGCCCCGCTGAGACGCGTC
>JAJDZX010000018.1 GCA_022824395.1 Alphaproteobacteria bacterium | reverse complement strand
TCCTTGTGCACATCCAAGCCAACGTAGGCGCTACACTCTTCCATGACCTGCCCTCCTCGAGGTGGCTCTGCAATGAAGGTCCTAACCTCAACGTAACCCACGGACGTCGAGGCCAGGGCAGGTCAAATCCATAATGTCTAGCGGCGGCCGTGCATTTGCAGGTGATCGAGGGCAATCCTCTCGCTGCGGAAGAGGTCGCCATGTTCGAGATGTTCGAGCGCGAGGGGTGGTCGCCCGAGCGGAGGCGCGCCCATATCATCCGCCGGATCGAGGACCGCGGCCGCGTCGCCGCGGCGGAATGAGCGACCGCAACTGCTATCCGCCTGACTACACCGTTCTCCGCAATAGGCTGAACATCCGGAACGCCTCAGCGCTCGAGGCGGCAGAGCGCGCGCTTGTCGCCCACCGCCTTCCTGAGCCCGTGCCGGCAGGTGATTTCGACCTCGAGCGCCTGAAGGAAACCCACCGCCGCTTGATCCAGGATCTCTATGCACGGGCGGGCGAGGTCCGCACGGTAGAGATCGTCAAGGGCGAGAGCCGGTTCCAGCCGCGACGGTTCATCGCAGCCGGCCTGGCGGACGTCCACCGCCGGATCGTGGCGGCGGGATAATTCAGAGGATTGGGGATGGCCAGTTTCGCCGAGGGAGCGGGGCCGGTACCGGGCGACGTCAATGGTGTCCACCCTGTCCGCGAGGGCAACGGCCGTACGCAGCTCCGGTATCTGAAGCAGCTTGCCGAGCACGCCGGACACGCCATCGACCTCACGCAGGTCGGTCCCGCTGCTTGGCTGGAAGCCTCGCGCCGGTCGAACGCGGGCGATCACGCGGCCACTACGCGCTGCATCCGGCAGGTGCTCGTGTAGTTGCCCGATCTTCCTTCCGCCCACCTTCCGGTCCAGCCGGCTGGCGCGTCCGGCACCACTGTCTCGCCACCGTCTGCTTCCGCGCGCCTCGCTCCGCCAAGAGCAACGCGCCGGACGTGATCGGGGTGGTGCTCAAGTGTCCAGCGAACGTTGCAAAGCCACGACAACTCTCACTACCTGGACTTCATGCAAGAGTGCCGCAGGTCATGAATGCGCGCATCCTGGAGCCCGGCGCAAGCTCGTGTCCTCCGCCACGGAAGCTGGAGGCCGGTGAGGTGGCCATTGGATTGCGGCCGACAATCAACCGCGGATCGCCCTCCATGCGGGGTCAAGACAAGAGGACTTCGACCACGATGGACGAGCGGGCGGCCATCCGCGCATCGGTTTTCCGGTCGGCCAGACGAATTCGGGGCGGTGGCTGGGTCGGCGATAGCGGAAAAAGTCAGGTCAGGCCGAGCTGGGCCTTCCGTCGACTGGCCCAGGCCGAGATCAGTCGATCCGCCGTCAAGCCGAGGAATGCCACGCAGAGCGCGAGGAGCAGTCCGAGACCAGCGTCGTTCTGGGCCTTGGCCTTGAAGATCTCCCGCGCGAGATCAAAGTTGCCGCCGATGAATCCGGCGATCATCACCATGAAGAGACCGAACATGATGGTCTGGTTCACGCCCAGCATGATCTCGGGAAACGCCAGCGGCATCCGCACCTTCCATAGTATCTGGGACGGGGTGCAGCCCGATGAGACGGCGGCCTCCACCATGCTGTGCGGTACTGCCCGCAATCCCACGTAGGTGTAGCGAATCACGGGAATGCTCGCGTACACCACGATCGCCATGATCTGGGAGATGGTGCCCACCTGGAACAGCATGACAACCGGAATCAGGTAGATGAACGACGGGAACGTCTGGAAGGTGTCGCAGAGGAACGCCACGACGCGGGTCCTCCGGTCCCGGCGCGACGCCCAGACGCCGACGGGAAACCCGAAGATCGTGCAGATGACGACGGCCACGAAGACGAGGTACGTGGTCACCATGGCCTCGGTCCACCAGCCCGAGAGCACGATGAAGCCGATGTACGCGCCTACCAGCGCCGCGAGGCGCCAGCCCCCCAGCACCCATCCGCACAGGCCGACCGCGCCAAGGAACACGGTCCAGGGCAGCTGTTCGAAGAACGTGCGGATGGGAATGAGGACGTAGGGCGGCAGGTATTCCCTGATGAAGCTCAGGGGTTCGTACAGTGCGGAAACGACGCCCCGGATGACCAGGTCCCACTGCGGCGCAAGGGTAACGGTCATCTCGCGCGGCAGTTGCCCGGCTTCGGGCACGAGATAGGCCAGCAGGATTCCCGTTGCCGCGGCCAGGCCGGCCGCGGTGAGATACGGCTGGACACTCCAGAAGGGGCCGTCCTGCCGGTGCACCGGCTCTTTCTCCGACAGCGCCTGGCTGAGCCGGTCAAGGGCGATCGCCATCAGGACGATCGCGATGCCGCTCTCCAGGGCACGCCCCAGCTGGAGCGTCTGCAGGCGGAAGAGCAGATCGATGCCGAGTCCCCTGGCGCCGATGAAGGCCGAGATCACGACCATCGCCAGGCACTGCATGATGACCTGATTCACGCCGACCATGAGCGTCGGCCGGGCCGCCGGGATACGCACGCGCCAGAGCATCTGGCGCCTCGTGCAGCCCGCCATGATGCCTGCTTCCAGCACTTCCTCGGAGACTCCGCGCAGCCCCACGATTGTGATTTTCGCCATCGGCGGGAGCGCGAAGAGGATCGTGGCGATCGCGCCGGCCTTGTGGCCCAACCCGACGAAGACCACGATCGGGATCAGGTAGCCGAAGTGTGGCAGCGACTGCATGAGATTGAGGACAGGCCAGAGCGCCCGTTCGAACCGTCTCGACTTCAGCGCAAGGACTCCGAGCGCCAGCCCGATGAGGATCGCGATCGGCGCCGTCACCAGCACCAGCGACAACGTCGTCATCGCCAGCTCCCACTTGCCGAACACGGCGCAGTAGGCGATGCACGTGGCCGCGAGGAGTCCGAGCCCCCACCCCCGCAGATACCAGCCCAGGATCCCCGCCAGCGCGGTCGTGACCACCCAGGGAATCGGCGGGATTCCCCAATCCGAGAATCCGGAGATCAACAGGTCCTCGGAGAATTCCAGGGGCCACACGATCAGTCCGGCGATGCCGCGCGTGACGTCCCGGAAGGTGAAGAGGCCGAATATCTCGTGCTCGCGCAGAACGCCCACGATTCCGTTGAACCAGTCCGCGACGCTGCTGCCCTTGATCGTGGGTGCGGGGAAGAACCCGTCACCGAAGATGAGGAACGGCAGCGGCAGACTCGTGGTCCACAAATCGGGAGGAGTGATCGCCCAGCCGGGCAGCGTGCCCCGGAACAGGATCAGCAGTACGACCCCGAGCGCCGCCACGAGGGGCCAGCGCAGCCGGAACCACGCCGACTGCTGCCCGGCGGGCGAAAGTTCTGGCAAGGCAGTCCCCGTCACGATCAGCTTCCGTTGGCGAACAGCGCGTCGACCACCTGCTTTCGCGTCAGGGACCCCACCACGCTCCCGGACCCGTTCCGAACGGTCACGGGTCTGTCGTGACCGACCACCAGCCCCGCAACATCGCCAATGAGCTGGTCATCGCTGACTGCCGGCCCGTCGCTGTGGTTCCCGTCCGCCGGCCCCATGACGCTGGCGACCGTCAGCAACTTGGCCTTCGGGATGTCACGCGTGAATGCCCGCACGTAGTCGGTGGCCGGCTTCGTCACCAACTCCTCGGCCGTGCCGAGCTGCACGATCCTGCCCTCGTACATGATGGCGATGCGATCGGCGAGGCGGACGGTCTCGTCGAAGTCGTGGGTGATGAAGATGATCGTCTTGTGCAGCAGGTTCTGGAGCCGGAGGAACTCGTCCTGCATCTCCCGCCGGATCAGCGGATCGAGCGCCGAGAACGGCTCATCCAGAAACCAGACGTCGGGCTCCACCGCGAGTGACCTTGCGATCCCCACGCGTTGCTGCTGGCCGCCCGACAGTTCGCGCGGGTAGTACTTTTCGCGGCCTTTCAACCCGACCAGTTCGATGATCTCGAGAGCTCGTTCGTGCCGCTTCGCGCGATCCACGCCCTGCACCTCGAGGGGAAACGCGACGTTGTCGATCACCGTCCGGTGGGGAAGCAACGCAAAGTTTTGAAAGACCATGCCCATCTTGTGACGGCGAATCTCGATCATCTCCTTCTCGGTGGCCTTGAGAAGATCGGTGCCCTGAAAAATCACCTGGCCGTGCGTCGGTTCAATCAACCGCGACAGGCACCGGACGATGGTCGACTTGCCCGACCCAGAGAGTCCCATGATGACCAGGATCTCGCCCGGCTGAACGTCGAGATTGACGTCCTGGACCGCACCGATGTGCCCTGACTGCTCGAACTGCTCGGGTGTGGGCTTGGAGTCGTGCCGCGCAAGGAATTTGGTGGGCTCGGGCCCGTAGATTTTCCAGAGGTCGCGACAGAGAATTACCGGCTCAGCCATCGCGCCATCGCTCCACCGGACTGCCTGGTCCACTCAGGCGCATTGTGTCACGGCTTGAGGTCGTTAGCAGCGTATCTGCGCCACCCGGGGAGCGCGGCCGCCCGGCAGGATCACGGGCGAACACGCGGAACCTGCAGGCCGTTCCATCGTCCGCGGACGGCATCGATGCCACACGGCTGAGAGCGGGACGGTGGTGCATCCTCGTCGACGACCCGAGGCGCCGGTTCGAGGCAGGGCCGAGCATGGCTCCAGACTGGCGTCCGGTGTGCCGGCCGAGGCGGTACGCCCGGCGCCGAATGTTCCCGGATACGCAGGAACAGAAATGCCGGTCAACGGATCGCTCCGCTGACCGGCATTCGACCAATCGTCAAAGATGGCGCAACCGGGCGCAGGTGCGGCTGCGCTGCGTCACGAACTATCCATCGGAGGACAGCCAGGCCTTCCACTTGGCCTCGTTGTCCGCAAGCCACTTGGCTGCCGCGTCCGTGACTTCCATCTTGTCGATGTCCACCAACTTGGCCATGACGGCGATGTCCAGGTTGGTGAAGTTGATCCTCTGGACCACCGCGTAGGCCTCCGGATGCCGGTCGGGGAATTCCTCCCAGACGCCGATCTTCAGGTAGCCGTCCTTCGGATTGCCGCAATCGTGCGTGGTTTCCGGATTGATTCCCAATGCCGCGTCTTCACGGCATCCCTCGAAGTACTCGGGGAACTCGACGAACTTCCCGTCATAGAGAGCCTCGATGAAGTTGGGGGTCCAGTTGAAGAGGACGATCGGCTTGGACTTCTCGGATGCGATTGAAAGCTCCGCCCACAGCGCGTCCGCGGAACCCGCGTTGATGACGGCAAAGTTCATGCCCAGTCCCGCGACTCGCTCGTCGTCTCCCTTCAGCCACTCGGCGGGACCACCCAGGAAGCGTCCCTTCGGTGCGGTCTCGGACGTAACGAAGAGTTCCGCGCAGCCGTTCAGGGCCTCCCAATCGGGCAGGCCCGGGCAGGCCTCTTCGACGTACGCGGGGTACCACCATTCCTCGCGCGTCAGTGCGTCGTGTGTCGCCGCGTCGATCACGCATCCCTTGGCAACCTGCTTCTCAAAAGCGACACCGAAGGCGCCCTGCCACACCTCGTGCACCAAGTCGACATCGCCCTCGCACATGGCTTCGTAGACCGCGCCGCTGTCGGCCGGCACGTACTCGACCTCGCTCCCGGCCGCCTCCAGGATGCGACCGACGACTTCCGCCCCAACCAGCTGGCTGGTCCAGTTGTGGAGTGGGATTCGAATTGGATCATCGGCATGCGCGGATCCCGTGATCGCGAAACACCAACCCAAGACGACACCGAAAACTAGCGTACGGACGGCCATGCTCATTCTCCCTTGCTGCCAGCGCCTGCTCCATCCACCGCATCCAAGCGCTCGGTGACCTGAAAGCCGTCCAAGGCCGAATCCTTGCGCTCCATCAATCCGTCCATCGTCTGCCTCCAGCGAGCGTGGGTCACGGGCTGCACCCGGCGCCCGCAGAAACGCGATATTGCCGCAGGATGATGAAACCGGTCTTCGACTAAATTTCTTCGGCCTCCAGCACTTGATCCGATGACACTTGAGCACGTAGCCCGTGCGAGCTGCACGGGGTGTCAGAATACCAGACGCCCTCGTCGCAAAATATCGTAGACCCGGCGATCAAAGTCGCTCCATTGACCCGTTTCGTACGGGGTATCCTACCGCTGGTCACTCCATGCAGGATGCGAATCGGTTGAATCGGCACGCCTTTGTCGGCCGGCGGGCGACGCCCGCCCGATTCATCGAGGCCCGGGACCTGCCCGTCGGCCTCGACCCCTTCCCGTCACGCGCTCCCACGCCGGCCCGGCCGGCCCCGGATGGAACGCCACTCCCCCCGGCGCAGAAACCGCAGCGGGTTTGACAACCGAGCCCAACGACCCAACATTGGAGGTATGGATACTTCCGTCGACGCGCCGATCCGCCTCACCGAGCGGGCCAGGCAGCGGCTTTCCTTCATCCTGGACCAGCCCGAACTGGCCGCGAAATTCGTGCGGATCGCGATCCAAGGCGGCGGCTGCTCCGGATTCTCGTACGACTTCTCGGTCGACGACGCGCTGGACGAGCGCGACGATGTCGTCATCTCTCCGCGGCCGGGCGGGGAGGGTGCCGGCCTGGTGATCGATTCGATGTCCATGATCTACGTCGCGGGCAGCGAGATCGACTGGGTCGAGAATCCCGGCGGGGCCATGTTCAACATCGAAAATCCCAACGCGACAGCGAGTTGCGGCTGCGGCACGTCCTTCGCGATTGACTGATCGCCCCGCATGAAGGTCGCCAGCTGGAACGTGAACTCGATCCGGGTCCGGATCGAGCACGTCACCGACTGGCTGCGGGATGCGCAACCGGACGTGCTCGCGCTGCAGGAACTCAAGGCGACGACGGAACAGGTTCCGGTCGACGCGCTCGAAGCCTGCGGCTACAGCGCCGCGGTCGCAGGCCAGAAGGGCTTCAACGGGGTGGCGCTGCTGTCGCGCTACCCGCTGCATGACGTGGTCACCGAACTTCCCGGGAACGAGCACGACGAGGCGGCCCGCTACATCGAAGCCTGGATAGACGCGCCCGAAGGCCAGGGCGTCCGGGTGGGATGCCTCTACCTTCCAAACGGCAACCCGGTCGAGAGCCCCAAGTTTCCCTACAAGCTCGACTGGATGCGCCATCTGCACGCCCGGGCGGAATCGTTGCTGCAGCTCGAGGAAGCGGTGGTGCTGGCCGGTGATTTCAATGTCTGCCCGACCGACCGCGATCTGGCCGACCCGGCGTCGATGCGGGACGATGCGTTGTGCCGTCCCGAGTCCCGTGCGCGCTTCCGGCGCCTGCTGCACCTCGGCTACACGGACGCATACCGGGGCCTGCACCCGGATGCCGATGAGGTGTACACGTACTGGGACTACGGCCGGGCGTTCGACGACAACCGTGGCCTGCGGATCGACCACCTCCTCCTCTCTCCCCGGGCGGCCGACCGGCTCGAGGCGTGCGACGTCGACCTCGGCCCCCGCGCGCGGAAGCGGCCTTCGGACCATACGCCGATCTGGTGCGAGCTTGCGTGAGAGGGCTTCCGCCGTCCCGACAGGTTGCGGCATACGGCGGTCGAAGGTGGTGCTTCCGCTGTATCCTCCGGGCGGGTGCACGCTGACCCGTGCCCGCTGCTAGTCCCGGTAATCCCATGACCGACCAGCCTTCCTCTTCGCCCGGAACCATGTGGGGCGGCCGGTTCGACGCGGGACCTGCCGAACTCATGCAGCGCATCAATGCCTCGCATCCGTTCGACCGCAAGCTCTGGCGACAGGACATCCGGCAGTCGAGGGCCCACGCGGCGATGCTGAAGGACCGGGGGCTGATCAGCCCCGCCGACCACCGGGCCATTGCCGACGGACTGACCCAGATCGAGGCGGAGATCGAGGCGGGGACCTTCTCGTGGCGCGACGAGCTCGAGGACATCCACATGCACGTGGAGCACCGTCTCTCGGAAATCGCCGGGCCGGCGGGGCGGCGCCTGCACACCGCGCGCTCGCGGAACGATCAGGTCGCCACCTCCATGCGGTTGTGGGCGCGGGATACGCTTGACCACCTCGATACCGGACTGCGCGCCCTCCAGTCGGCGTTGCTGGAACACGCGGACCGGCATGCCGGCACGGTCATGCCGGGCTTCACGCACCTGCAGCCCGCCCAGCCGGTCACGCTCGGCCACCACCTCCTCGCCTACGTCGAGATGCTGGAACGGGACCGGGGCCGTGTCCGGGATGCGCGCGAGCGGCTGAACGAATGCCCGCTCGGGGCGGCGGCGCTGGCCGGCACGCCGTTTCCCATCGACCGGGAGGCAACCGCGAAGGCACTCGGCTTCCGCGGGCCCATGCGGAATTCGATCGACGCGGTCTCCGACCGGGATTTCGTGCTGGAAGTCCTGTCGGCCGCGGCCATCGCCGCCGTGCACCTGTCGCGGCTGGCGGAGGAACTGGTCCTCTGGTCCACGCCGGCGTTCGGCTTCGTCGTGCTGCCCGACGCGTTCTCGACCGGGTCGTCCATCATGCCGCAAAAGCGGAACCCGGACGCCGCGGAGCTGGTGCGCGGCAAGTCAGGGCGGATACTCGGCGCGTTCGTCGCCATCGCCACGGTGCTCAAGGCGCTGCCGCTCGCCTACGCCAAGGATCTGCAGGAGGACAAGGAGCCGCTGTTCGACGCGACGGAAGCGCTGACCGTGTCGGTGGCGGCGCTGACCGGCATGGTCGAAGCCCTGGCGTTCGACACCGCGTCCATGCAGGCGATGGCCGCGGTCGGACATCCCACCGCCACCGATCTTGCGGACTGGCTGGTCGCTGGCGCCGGCATGCCGTTCCGGGACGCCCACGAGGCGGCGGGCCGGGCGGTCCGGCTGGCCGAGGATCGGGGCTGCCGGCTGGACGAGCTGTCGCTGGCCGACCTGCAGTCGATCGCGCCCGACGTGACCGCCGACGTGTTCGACGTGCTCGGCATCGAATCGTCGCTGGCCCGACGTACCAGCGACGGGGGAAGCGCCCCGACCCTGGTGCGCGCGGCGGTGACGGCCGCGCGCGCGCGCCTGTCATGATCCGGCTTCCGGTCATGCTCGGCATCGTGCTGCTGCTGCTGGCCGGGTGCGGCCGGGCCGGCGATCTGGTCCGACCGCAGGGCGGCGAGGGCGAACCGGCCCCGCCGGGGCTCGAGACCGACCCGCTGTACCAGTTCTGACGCCCGTGCATCATTTTCGCTACGACGAAACTGGCGTCCTCCGCGCGGAAGGCGTGCCGCTGCCCGTCATCGCCCGGGCGGTCGGGACCCCCGTCTACGTCTACGCCGCGGCGACCCTGCGGCGCCACTACCGGGTCTTCCAGAAGGCGCTGCACGGCCTTGATTCGCTGATCGCGTACTCCCTCAAGGCGAATCCCAATCTGTCGGTGCTCCGGTTGCTCGCCGACCTCGGCGCCGGGGCCGACGTGGTGTCGGGCGGGGAACTGGACCGCGCCCGGCGGGTCGGGATCCCGCCGGAGCGCATCGTGTTTTCCGGCGTCGGCAAGACCGAGAGCGAGATCGGCGAGGCCGTGGCCGCGGACATCCTGCAGTTCAACGTCGAATCCGTCGCCGAGCTGGCGGTCATCAACCGCGTCGCAGGTCAGGCCGGACGACGGGCCCCCATCGCGTTCCGGGTCAATCCGGACATCACGGCCGGCGGGCACGCGAAAATCGCGACCGGCCACCGGTCGACCAAGTTCGGCGTGCCGATCGACCGGGCCCGGGAACTCTATGCCAGGGCCCGCGCCATGCCGGGCATCGCCGTGACCGGGATCGATGTCCACATCGGCTCGCAGATCCTCGATGCGGCGCCGTTCCGTTCGGCGTTCGGGGCCGTTGTCGAGCTGGCCGCACAGCTGCGCGCCGACGGGCACGACATCCGCGTCATCGACGTGGGCGGCGGCATCGGCATTCCCTACGGGAAGCAGCCCGGCCTCGCGCCCGAGACCTATGCGGACGTCGTGCGGGCCACGCTCGGTACCGGCACCCGCATCATCTTCGAACCGGGCCGGCTGATCGTCGGCAATGCCGGCATGCTGCTCGCCTCGGTGCTCTATATGAAGGAGGACTCCGAACGCCGGTTCGTCATCCTCGATGCCGCCATGAACGACCTGCTGCGCCCCACCCTGTACGGTGCCCGCCACCAGCCGATCGTCGTGCAACGGCCCGACGGGCAGGCGGACCAGCGCGCTTGCGACCTGGTTGGGCCGGTTTGCGAATCCGGCGACATCTTCGCCGAGGACGTGCTCCTGCCGCCGCTCGCGGCCGGCGACCTCGTGGCGTTCGGCACGGCCGGGGCCTACGGCGCCGTGATGGCTTCCGAGTACAATTCCCGTCCGCTCGTCCCCGAGGTCATGGTTTCCGGTGAGCGCTTCGGGGTCATCCGGCGGCGCCCCACCCGCGAGGAATCGCTCGCGCTCGAGGAGCCGTTCAGCGTCGGTGCCGACGCGGTCGAAGGCAGCCCATGAACCACCCCTCCACCCTGCCCCGCGGCATCGCCCTGCGCGTCGCGCTGTCACGCGCGCTCCTCTGGATCGAGCGCGCCGTACCCGCGTTCCTGCCGGCGGCCCTGATCGCCGCGGCATTCCTCGTGCTGACCCTGTTCGGGTTGTGGCCGGCGCTCCCCGGCTGGCTGCACCTGCTGCTGCTCGCCGCGTTCGGGGCCGCGTTCCTCTTCGCCGTGGGGCGCGCGGCCGTCCGCCTGCACTATCCGACGACGGCTGAGGGCATTCGCAGGCTCGAGCGCACCAACCAGGCGCTGCACCGCCCGGTGACCACGCTCGTGGACCCGCCGGCCGCCATGATCGAATCCGCGCGCCAGGCCTGGTCGCTGCATTTGGAACGGACCCTGCTGCGCGCACGCCGGCTTCGGCTCCGCAGTCCGCGGCGTCTGTTTGCGCGCGGAGACCCGCTGGCGCTGCGGGTGGGCCTGGGAATCCTCCTGCTCGCCGGTTTCGCCGCCTTTGGCAGCGAGACCGCGGCGCGCGTCGCCGATGCGTTCCAGCCGGACTTTTCGAGCCCGAGTGCGGTGCCCGGGAGCCTGACCGCCTGGGTAGCCCCGCCCAGCTACACCGCGCTGCCGTCGATACCGCTAGAGGCCGGTCCCGATGCGGATCCCGGCGCGACGATCGAGGTGCCGGACGGGAGCGTGCTGCTCGTGCGCGTGCACGGCGGATCCGGCGAATCGGAGGCGGAGACGGCGGCCGGGGCTCGGCACTCCTTCGTCCAGCTCGATGCCGCCAACGCGGCGCTCGAGGTTCCAGTCGGTACCGGCGGGCCCGTGGTGATCCGGCAGGGCCCCGAGATCCTCGCCCACTGGGTGTTCGAGGTACGCGGAGACGCGGCGCCCGAGGCCCGGTTTGCGAACCCGCCCTCCGGAACCGCGCGCGGAACGCTCCAGCTCGACGTCGCCGCGAGCGACGACTACGGCGTCCAGTCGCTGCAGACGGAGATTCACCGGCTCGGAGAGGCCGCGACGGCAACGGAGCCTCCCATCCAGCTCGAACTCCCGGTCTCGTCGCGTCGCTCGCGGGACATCGAGCACGTCACCTACCACGACCTGGCCGCCCACATCTGGGCCGGCGAGCCGGTCCGGATGGAGCTTGCCGCCACAGATGCGCGCGGGCAGGTCGGCACCGATGCCGTTGACACAGTGCTCCCCGCGCGCCGGTTCAACCATCCGATCGCGGCCGCGATCATCACCGAGCGCAAGAAATTTGCTCTGGAGCTGGCCCCGCCGCAGTCGATCGCCCACAACCTGGAGGCGCTGGCTGCTGCCGGTGCCGCCTACGACGACGTGCCGCGCGTCCGCGACGCCCTGATCGAATCGGCGTCCACGACCGGCGGCGAGCCCGCGCCCGACGCGCGCCGCCGGGTGATCGACCAGCTCTGGGAGGTCGCCGTCTGGGTCGAAGAGGGGACCTTTGCCCAGGCCGATGCCGGATTCCGTGACGCCCAGGACCAGCTTGCCGAGGCCCTCCGCCAGGACGGCCGGCCGGAGGGGCTGGAGCAGATGCTCTCGGAGCTCTCCGACACGCTGATGGATTACCTCGAACAGATGGACGAGACCGATTCGCCGCCCGACCAGGATGAGGCAGCCGAGGCGGCGGTTCCGGGCGGTTTCGATGCGGACCCGAACGCCACCCGCCGCGAGCTCCAGGACAAGGTGGACGAAATCGTGGACCTCGCGACCACCGGCGCCCCGGAGGAAGCCGAGGACGCCCTCGAGGATCTGCGCGAGATCACCGAGAACATGGAGCGCGCCGGCGAGCGCATGCTCCGCGAATCCGACCAGCGGCTCGATCAGCGGCAGGCCATGATGCAGCAGATGCAGGAAATGATGCAGCAGCAGGAACAGATGATGGAGGAGAGCTTCTACCAGTCCGCCCGCGCCGGGGTTGCGGACCAGAAATCACCCGGATCCGGCAGCTTTGATCCGCCCGACGAGCGCCAGAACCGGCTCCGCCGGGAGCTCGGCGAGATGATGCGCCGGCTCGGGGAGGAAGGCGAGGAGATTCCGTCCGAACTGGGCGAGGCCGAACAGGCCATGCGCCAGGCCGCGCAGGAACTGCAGCGCAATCGTGCCGGGCAGGCTTCGGAAGCCCAGGGGCGGGCGATCGATTTCCTCCGCGCGGGGTACGAGCGCGTCCGCCCCATGCCGGGCGGACAGGGGCCCAGTCAGGTCGCTGGCGAGCGCCCGGCCGAGCACGGCCGGCAGTCCCGCGACCCGCTCGGGCGCGTGCCCCCGGGCGACGGCGCTTCCGTCACGGGCGATATCGGCATACCGACCAAGCCCGAGCGGCGACGGGCGCGCGAGATCGTCGAAGAGCTCCGGCTGCGGGCCGGAGACGCCACGCGGCCGGAGCTCGACCGGGACTACGCCACGCGCCTCCTAGACTGGTACTGAACCACGCGGCACCGCCCCCGGACAGGGCGGTTATGCACCTGCCTCCTCGCCGAACGCCCGCGGGTTCGAACCAAGCGGGAACAGTCGCGTCACGTGGCCCATTTTCCGGCCCGGCCGACTGACCTTCTTCCCGTAGAGGTGCAGACGGACCCGGCCGTCCCCCAGATAGCGATGCCAGTCGTCCACGTCGGGGCCGATCAGGTTTCGCATCACGGCATCGTGCAGCCGGTTCACGCTTCCCAACGGCAGCCCGCAGCAGACCCGGACCTGCTGTTCGAACTGGCTGGTCTCCGCCGCGTCGAGGGTCCAGTGCCCGGAGTTGTGGGGCCGCGGCGCGATCTCGTTGACCACGACGTTGCCGTCGGCCAGCACGAACATCTCCACGGCCAGCACCCCGACGCACTGCAGCTCCCCGACGACCTTGCGGGCCGCCGCCACGGCCGCATCCGTAGTGGCCGGGGAAACCAGCGCAGGCACCATGGACGTGCGCAGGATGCCGTCGGCATGCTGGTTCTCGGTCGGCTCGTACGCCGCCTCCTCTCCATCCTCCGAGCGCGCGATGATCACTGAAACCTCCCGCTCGAAGTCGATCCAGCGCTCGAGGACCGAAGGCACGGCCCCGAGCCGCTGCCATGCATCCGGGAGGTCGCGCTCGGATTCGACGCGCACCTGGCCCTTGCCGTCGTAGCCTTCCCGCCGGGTCTTGAGCACCGCCGGAAACCCCACTTCGACGGCGCGCGAGAGCTCCTCGGGAGTCTCGATCCCCTGGTACGGGGCCACCGGCAACGCTGCCTGCGACAGGAAGTCCTTCTCGGCCAGCCGGTCCTGGGCAACGGCGAGCACATTGGGGCCCGGCCGGACCGCGACCCGTTCGGCGACCACCCTCGCGGCCGCGAGCGGGACGTTCTCGAACTCGTACGTGACCACCTGCACGGCGTCGGCGAAGCGCTCCAGCGCCACGCGGTCCGAGAACGACGCCACCGAAACCTCGGCCGCGACCTCGCCTGCCGGTGTGTGCGGATGATCCGTGAAGACGTGCGTCCGGTAGCCCATGCGGGCGGCCGCCATGGCCATCATCCGGCCGAGCTGCCCGCCGCCCATGAGCCCGACGGTCGACCCGGGCGGGCGGTGCTGGTCCGGGACTGTGGAGGGCCGGAACGGCCGAATCACGCCCCGTCGTCCGGTTCGAGCGCGACGCCCTGGGTCTGCTTGTTCCGCCATTCCCGCAACCGGGTCTCCAGCTCCGGATCGGTCGTGCCGAGGACGGCGACGGCGAGCAGCGCCGCGTTGACCGCCCCCGCCTTGCCGACCGCCAGGGTGCCGACCGGGATGCCGGCGGGCATCTGGACAATCGACAGCAGGCTGTCGACACCGTGGCCGAACGCCGTCGGAATGGGGACCGCAAACACCGGCACCGTCGTCATCGCTGCCGTCATGCCGGGCAGATGGGCCGCCCCGCCGGCCCCTGCGATCACCACGGCGAGGCCGCGTTCACGCGCGGTTCGGGCGTAGTCGTAGAGGCGTTCAGGGGTGCGATGTGCGGAGATGATCCGTCGTTCGTGCGGTACCCCGAACTCCTCCAGCAGTTCCGCAGCGTGGCGCAGGACGGGCCAGTCAGACTGGCTCCCCATGATCACGCCAACTCTTGGAGTCCGCCCACCTACCATGTGCCGTTCCCCCTAGCCGCACTCATCCCGAAGCGGCCTCCCAAAAATTCCAGCCGCGCCGCGGCCTGCCGACGCTCTCAAGCGATGATGTCGGGAGGTGTACGTTCAAGCGCCGCGATCTGATCCACAACTTTGCGTTTTTCTTCCCGTAATCGCCGTATCTCGGCAAAATCGGTGACCGCCCCTCTCGACTGTTCGGCAATAAGGCGATCCAGCTCGTCGCAGCGCTCGCGCAGGGCAGCCACCTTGTCTGGATGATCTGTCCCGCGGCTCATACGCCTCGTCCCCCTTTGCAGGGCCGAGCAAATTGTATAGCAGAGCACCCGTTTCCGGATGGCGAATCCGCAATCAACGGGGCTTACAAAGAAAGGTTGACGACTACCCGTAGATACCCGGTTGTTTCATTCGGCGCGGAGAGCGCATCGAGTTCGCCGGATTTGTCGATTCGATTGAATCGGCAAGATGCACGAACTATGATCATGAACGGAACAAGGACGACACAGAATGAATACATCCATCGAGTGCCGCCAGATCACGTTCAGGGTGCTCTTCGACAGGCCTTCTGACGCAGCATATCTCGCAGCGGCCACCGGTGCCGCCCGGTTCGTCTGGAATCATATGCTGGCGCGGCAGCACGAACTCTACAATCTGGCAAAGACCCTGGGGATCCAGCCCCCCGCTCCCAGCTATCTCAATCTCTCCAAGGCGTTCACACGCCTCAGGAACGAAGCTGCATGGCTGCGCGATTATCCATTCTCCCCGGTGCGCCATGTCCTGAAGTACCAGGCACTCGCGTGGCAGGCATTCTTCCGTGATACGACCGGCGAAGTCGGCCGTCCGCGCTTCAGGAGCCGCTGGCGCGGTGACAGTTTGACCCTTCCGGACAAGATCCGGATCGTCGACGGCAAGATCTGGCTACCGAAACGGGGCTGCTGGCTGACACTCCGTCGTCGCGGCGGCCATCCCTGGCCACATGGCCGACCGGTCAGGGCAGTTTTCAAACGTATCAACGGAAAATGGCATTGCACGATATGCGTTGCCGTTGCAGCGCCAGAGCGCATGGACGACGGCTCGGTCACGGGCATCGACATGAACGCCGGCCAGGTGGCCACCGACGACGGCTGGACCTGCATCATTCAGGCGCAGCCCGACACCCGCCGGCTTACTGCCAGGGAGAAGCGGTTCAACCGCCGGATGCAACGACAGAAGAAAGGGTCGAAACGCCGGGAGAAAACCCGCCGTCGATACGCCCGCACGAAACAGCGAATCGCCATGCGGCGCCGGAACTGGCAGCACCAGGTCTCCCACCGGCTGCGGAACGGCACCGTTGTCGTCGAGGATCTGCGGCCCAAGGCGATGACGCGCTCCGCGCGCGGGACGCTCGAGAACCCGGGCCGGAACGTCAAGGCCAAGACGGGGCTGAACCGGGTGATCCGGGAAACCGGCTGGGGCGCGCTCCGGGACATGCTCGCGTACAAGGCGCCGCGGCTGATCAGCGTCAATCCCGCCAACACGAGCCGCGAATGCGCGGCCTGCGGCCATGTCGCGGCGGCCTCGCGGCCGTCACAAGCGAAGTTTCAATGTGTGGCCTGCGGTCACACGGACAATGCGGACCTGAACGCGGCACGCAACATACGGCGTCGGGGACTGGCGCAGCTGCACGGCGAGGGGCGTTCGGATCTGCCGACCCTGATGAACCGTGAAACGGATCGGAAGATGGCAGCGTGATCTGTCAACTTACCTTTATAAGCCCCCAATCAATCCATGCTATGGAGAACGGCATGCCGAAACCAGCAGCGATGTCGCGCCCGATGCCCGAGGTCCGCGGCGGGACGCCGGGACCATGAGTTACATCGAAGCGCTGGCAGGTCCGCTCCTTCGACGGCTCGCACCCGAAACGGCGCACCACCTGGCCCTTCGGGTGCTGGAGGCCGGCGGCGTCGGCGCTCCCGGAATTGAGCCGGACCCCATCCTGGCCACCGAGGTCGCCGGTGTCGCCTTTCCCTCGCCACTCGGCCTCGCGGCGGGATTCGACAAGGACGCCCGGGCGGTCCCGGCGCTCGGGCAGATCGGCTTCGGACACGTCGAGATTGGCACGGTTACACCCAGGCCGCAGCCCGGCAATCCGCGGCCCAGGCTGTTCCGACTGCGGGCACAGGAAGCGCTGATCAACCGTCTTGGTTTTCCGAGCGAAGGCCTGGAGGCCGTCGCCGCGCGGCTGGCGAACCGTCCCCCGGACCTGGTCGTCGGGGCCAATGTCGGCTGCAATCGGGCCGCTACGGACCCGATCGAGGATATCACCGAGGGGATCATGCGCCTCGGGAGCCTGGTCGACTACGTCTGCGTCAACGTGTCCTCGCCCAATACGCCCGGCCTTCGCGACCTGCAGACCGGCTCGGCCCTCGACAGCCTGCTGGAACGGATCCGCCAGACAAGGAGTGAAGTAGAAGATGCAACCGGCCGACCGCTCCCGCTCTTCCTGAAGGTCGCCCCGGACCTGACCGCGCCGCAGGTCGAGGACCTGGCGGAGCGGCTGATCCGCCAGCCGGTCGACGGGCTGTCGGTGTCCAACACCACCATCGCCCGGCCGGCCACGCTCACGGGGCGGTATCGGGGAGAGGCCGGCGGCCTGAGCGGGCGCCCGCTGTTCGAACCCTCGACGCGCCTCCTGGCGGCGCTCTACCGGATCCTGCCCCGCTCCATCACGTTGATCGGCGTTGGCGGGATCTCGGACGCGACCGACGCATGGCGAAAGATCGAGGCCGGGGCCGGCCTGGTGCAGCTCTACACGGGCTTCGTGTACCAGGGCACCGGATTGATCCAGCAAATTCACACGGGCCTCGCCAAGCTCATCCGGGATTCGGGCCACGCGTCCCTGGCGGCAGCGGTCGGAACCGGCGCCGATGCCATCGGCGAGGCCCGTTCACATGCGTGAGGCGCCGCCGCCCATCTACGAATCGCTGGACGCCCCGGACCTGACGGCGGAGGCGTACGTGCTGGATGTCTGGGGCGTGCTGTGGGACGGCATCCAAGCCTATCCCGAGGCCGGGGCCTGCCTCCTCGAGCTTCGGCGGCAGAACAAGCGGGTGCTCCTGCTCTCGAATGCACCGCGCCGCAGTCACCACGTGATGCTCGGCCTCGCGAACATCGGCATCGCCTCCCATCTCTATGACGGCATCCTGACCTCGGGCGATCTCTGCCGGGAGGCCTGTGCGGCCGGCGTCGACGGCCTCGGCCCCGCCTACCACTACCTGGGGCTCGAGAAGGATCGCGGGCTGCTCCACGGCCTCCCCTACCGGGAAGCGCCCGGCCTCCAAGCGGCGGACTTCATCCTGAACCTGGGCACCCGCCGGCTCGGCGAGGGGGCCGAGACCTATCGCTCCGAACTGGCGCAGGCCCGCGAGCATGGCCTTCCCATGCTCTGCGCGAATCCCGATCGGATCATCGTGCGCACCGACGGGACCTCGGTCGACTGCGCGGGTGCGCTGGCGGAGCTGTACGCGGAAATCGGCGGCTCCGTGCAGTCGTTTGGAAAGCCATTGCGCCCCACGTACGACGCGTGTCTGGCGCAGATGCGGAACTGGCTTCCCGACCTCGCGCCGGGCAAGGTGCTGGCGATCGGCGACTCGCTCGCGACGGACGTCAAGGGAGCGCAGGCCGCGGGTTTCCGTACCGCGCTGGTCGCCGGCGGCATTCATGGACGTGACCTCGGGCTGCAGGGTCACGGTGAGCGCCCCCAACCCGAGCGGATTGCGGCCCTCGCGGCCCGCGTCGGGGTGCGTCCTGACGCTGTCCTTTCGGCATTCCGGTGGAACGTCTGAGGCGGGATGCAGGTGGCGCTCCCGCCTGCCGCAGCGAACGGCGGAGAGGGCAACGATGGCGGCAGCACTGTCAACCTGCTCCGCAATCCCTGTAGCCGAGGTCGCGCGCGCCTGACAGCCTGCGCTACCGACTTGTCAAGTCCGTTCCATCCGTTGACCTCGAATGGCCGCCGCCGGTGCGCGCTGCTGCGCCGCAGTAAATTGAACCTTTGATAGCTGTCGCGTATACGTCCGCCATGGCCGCCGATACCTCCGACCTTCAATCCCGCGTCCGCTACGAGCCTGACGATCGACCTCCCGTGCTGCTGGCAGCCGGGCTCGGCCTCCAGCTCACCGTGCTGACGATTTCCGGGATCGTCATCACCCCTCTCATCGTGATTCAGGCGGCCGGCGGCTCCGAGGCCTACATGATGTGGGCCGTGTTCGGATCCGTCGTCGTCAGCGGAATCAGCACCATCTTCCAGGCGGTCAGGGTTGGCCGGATCGGCGCGGGCTACGTCCTCCTGATGGGGACTTCCGGGGCCTTTATCGCCATCTGCATTACTGCCATCGCCGAGGGCGGGCCCGCGATGCTGGCGACGCTCGTCATCATTTCCTCGCTCTTCCAGTTCGCGCTGGCGCGGCGGTTGTCGTTGTTTCGCCGGGTGCTGACACCGACCGTGGCAGGCACCGTCATCATGCTGATTCCCGTCACCGTGATGCCGATCATTTTTGACCTGCTGGGGAGGGTGCCGGACGGCGCTCCGGCCGAAGCGGCCCCGCTGAGTGCGTTGGTCACGCTGCTCGTCATCGTCGGCATCGCCGTCAAGGCAACCGGTGTGCTCCGCCTGTGGGCGCCGGTGGCCGGTGTCGTTGCCGGCGCGATGGTTGGAGGGTACTTCGGCATCTACGACACGGCCCGGATCGCCGATGCGCCGTGGATCGGATTTCCGGATACGAGCGCGTGGCCGGGCTTCGATCTCAGCTTTGGCCCGGCGTTCTGGGCATTGCTGCCGGGTTTCGTCTTTGTGACCCTGATCGGCGCCATCGAGACCGTGGGCGATGCCGTGGCGATCCAGCGGGTCTCGTGGCGACGCCCCAGGGCGGTGAACTTCCGTTCGGTTCAGGGTGCAGTCACCGCCGACGGCGTGGGCAATCTCCTGTCGGGCTGCGTCGGCACGGTTCCCAACACCACGTATTCTTCAAGCGTCTCCGTCACCGAGCTGACGGGAGTCGGCGCGCGCACGGTCGGGATCGCTGCCGGGCTGATCTTCCTTGCCCTCGCCTGCTTCCCGAAGGTGCTCTCCGTGATCCTGGCGATACCGAGCCCGGTCGCCGGCGCGTATGTGAGCGTCCTGCTGGCCATTCTCTTCATCGTGGGAATAAAGGTGCTGGTCCAGGACGGGATCGACTATCGCAACGGCCTGATTGCCGGCGTGTCCTTCTGGGTCGGGGTCGGCTTCCAGAGCGGGGTGATTTTTCCGGAGGTGTTCGCGGAGCTGGCGGGAGGCCTCCTGCAGAATGGCATGACAGCCGGGGGACTGACCGCCCTCCTCCTGACCATGTTCGTCGAATTTACCGAGCCGCGCCGCAGACGCATCGAGGTGCCCTTCCAGGTCTCCGTGCTGCCGGAGATCCGGGCATTCCTGCAGGAGTTCGCCAAGCAAAGCGGGTGGGGGAAGGCGATGACGCATCGTCTTGACAGCGCGAGCGAGGAAACCCTGCTGACGCTCCTCGAGCAATATCGGGCGAAAGACCAAGGCGAGGATGCGGCACGCCGGCTGCTCCTGGTCGCTCACCGGGAAGGCGGCGAAGCGGTGCTCGAGTTCATTGCCTCAACCGGGGAGGCGAATCTCCAGGACCAGATCGCGCTGCTAAGTGAGCGTGCCACCGAAGCGCCCGTCGAGCACGAGGTTTCCCTCAGGCTCCTGCGCCATGTCGCCTCGTCGGTCCACCACCAGCAGTATCACGACACCGACATCGTGACCGTACGCATCAAGGCCCCAACGGGCTCAGATTCTTAAGGCCCCGATCGGTACATCTGCCCGACGACCCGAAACATGAGGTCCGGGCTCACACGGCGGTTCGTCAGTGGGTGCGCCCGTCGATCAGCATGACCAGCGTCGGCAGCACAAACAGGATGAACAGCGCGGAGAACACGAGCCCGCCCAGCATGCTGACGACAAACGGCACCAGGAAAATCAACTCGTCGCCCCGTTCGTAGAGCAACGGGGACAGACCGAGCACAGTCGTCAGGCTCGTGAGGAACACCGCCCGAAACCGGTGCCTGGCAGCCGCGGACGCCGCCGCGATGGCAGGCAGCATCCGGTTCTCGCGGCGAAGCAAGTTGTATCGATCCATGAGCACCAGGGCGTCGTTCACGACCACCCCGGACACGCCAACGATTCCGAAAATCGATATCGCCGTCAGGTCCCAACCGAGCACCCAGTGACCGAAGACCGCGCCGGCGAACGCGAGAACAATCCCCACCACGGCAACCAGCGGCTTCCAATAGCTCCGGAGGAACGCCGCCATGAGCGCGTACATCGCAATGAGCACGATGGGGACGAGGACACCCAGCGTGGTCAGCAACGCCCTTTCGTCCCGAGCACCGCCTTCGGCCTCGACCTTCAGATCCGGATAGTTCGCCAACAGATCCGGCATGAATTCGGCATTGATTTGTCGGCGTGCCTGAAGCGGCGTGATGGCCGCAGGGTCCGCGTAGGCGTTCACCACCGCCGCCTGCTCGCCATCGATCCGCTTCAGCGTCCCCAGCTCGCGCGTTTCCGACAGACGCGTGACCAGTGACAGCGGCATCTCGTCACTGCCGGCCCGGTCTTTCAGGCCGACTCTCAAGCCCGGACCAACCTGAAAGATCCGCTCGCGAGCGAGCTCGCCCAGGCTCTCCCGGCGCTCCGGCGGATACCGCACCATCACTTTCAGTTCTTCATGGCCACGCTGGATGCGCTGAACCTCAAGACCGTGGTAGTTGGCGCGCAGTTGCGCCCCGACCAGGGCGGCGGTCATGCCCGCCGCTTCGGCAGCCGGTGTGAGCTCGATTTCGACATGCCGCTTCCCGAGCGACAGGCTGTCGGACACGCCATAAATTCCCGGGATTGTCGCCAAGTACTGCCGCAGATCGGCCACCGCCGCCTTCAGCGTTTCCACGTCCTCATGCTTGAACGCGTAAGCCACACCGGGCTTTGCTCGCACTCTGGTGGTCTCGTATTCAACCGATTCCAGGTAGGACGTGTCCCCCACGTTCTGGCGCCACAGCTGGGCGATCTCCCACGGGGACGCCGTGCGTACTGGCCGATCGCTGAGATGCAGCCTGACCGACGCGACGTGGCTCCGCACACGGTCCTCCTTGCCCCCCAGTGATGAGGCGAGGTTGCCAACCATGAGGCTGACCGCTTTGATGGAATTGCTCCCCAACTCCTCATTGATGCTTTCGGCTGCGCTGACGAACCGCTCGGCGGCCGCCAGCGTCGTCTCGAAGGGCGCGCCGATCGGAAGCTTGAGATCCGCCTGCACGCTGTTGGACGCGTTCGCCCGGGCGTCATACACCACGACCCGGACGGCTTCCGAGCGGAGCAGCACGAGTGCCGCAACGATCACCACCAAGCCGCCAACGAGGGTCAGGCCGATATTCCGCACGGACCAGGCGACGGCAGGCGCAACCACACTGTCGCGAAGACGTTCCAGCCAGCCCCGCACCCATTGCTGTAGATCCTTGAGCGGAGACAGGCTCCAGGGCCGCTCGTGCGAAAGGTGCGCGGGAAGAATCAGGAACGCCTCAGCCAGCGACACCAACAGGACAAAGAAGGCCACGTACGGGAATACGCTCAGAATCTGGAAGTTGCCGATCGTAATGAACGCAAACGGCACGAGCGCCAGCAACGTGGTGATCACGCCGATCACAATCGGACCGAAAACGGCCCTGGCGCCGCTGATAGCGGCGTCCAACGGGCTCTTGCCGGTCTCGCGCTCGGCGGCGATGCTCTCCCCTACCACCACCGCATCGTCGACGACAATTCCTATCAGCAGGAAGAAGGCAAAGACGGTTCCCATGTTCAACGTGAGGCCCGCAGGACCAAAGAACATCAATGATCCGATGAACGACAGTGGAATGCCGACGGCGATCCACGACGCTACCCGCAGGTCAAACACGACGACCAGACAAATGAACACGAGCAGCGCGCCAATCACCCCGTTCCGGAGGATTTCCATCAGCCTGTCCATTGCAGTCTGAGCGCTATCGCTCCATACGGCTATGGCGACGCCGGCAGGTGTCTCATAGGTGTCCAGCCATCCCCTGACGTCCTCCGACATCTCGACGATCGATTGACTTTCAGCAGCATCCACGCGTACGAGCACGGCTGGCCGGCCATTGAATCGTGTGAGAATCTGATCATCGACGAAACCGTCACGAACCTCAGCGACGTCACCGACCCTCAGGATCGTGCCGTCAAGCCGCGTCAGCAGGGGAATATCGTTGAAATCCTCGCCAACCCTGCGCTTGGCAATGGTGTGCAGGATGACGCCGCCCGCATCCGTGCGCAGTTCACCGAACGTGACGTTGAGGGATTCGCGCTGCACCGCGTTCGCAATCTTGCGGATCGTGAGTTTGTTTCGGCGCAATGCCTCCTCGTGCACCTCGATGGAGATCTCCCGGTCCCGGGTACCGCGAAGCTCCACCTGCGACACGCTCGGCAACAGCAGCAGTTCGCCACGCACGCTCTCCGCAGCGACTCTCAGCTGATCTTCGGTCAAGCGGGACGACGACACCGCAAGCGTCATCACTTCATGCGCTACCTGCTGCAGTCTCGCCTCGGGCTGCTCGGCGCTGGCCGGCGGGAACCGCTCGATGCTGTCGATAGCGTTCTGGACATCCAGGAGCACCGACGCGGCGCGCGCAAATGGCGCGATCTCAACGTCTACGCGCCCGAGACCGTGCGTGGCCGTTGCCACCACTCGTTCCACCCCCGACAATCCGAGGACGTGTTCTTCTATCCGGCGATTGATGTCTTCTTCGACTTCCTGTGGCGATGATCCCAACGACGGCACGGTTATCGTGACGGTTCGCAGGTCGATTTCCGGAAAGCGCTGAACCGGAATCTGAAATGCCGAGATGATCCCGCCGACGATGAACAGCACCATCAACAGGTTTGCGGCGACCGGGTTACGGACGAAATAGGCAATCAGTCCCGTGTTCGATGGCGCACCGGACTGGGCCGTCGATGGGAGGTCGGTGGTACTCATGTCGGTGCTCCGCTATTCGGACGGCGTCGCATCCGTTACCGTCACCGTCAGTCCTTCTCTGGCCTCCGGCACCAGGCCGAGAACCACCCCCTCCCCGGCGTCGAACGCCTCCACGACCAACCCGTTCTCCACATGCCCCAGCGCCACGGGCGTCAACGAAGTCAGCGCGCCATCCCGGACGACCCACACGCGGTTGCCTTCCTGGATGGCGGCCTCAGGCAACACGTAGACATTTTCGAAGGAGGGACCATTGATCTCGCCCTCGCCGAACGACCCGGGCAGGGGCAATGAAGCCACTGTCTGGTTAGGCGAAAACCGGAAGAACACGGTAGCGAGACGACTGCTGGGGGCGACCACTGACGCCACCCGCATAACCTCTACCCGATGGCTCCCCTTTTCGGTTCGAATTTCCGCCGTGCGACCGATGATCGGATCCAGGTAAGCCAGGCTCTCGACTTCCATCGGCGCTTCAAACTGCAACGCATCCACCCGATAGACGGTGCCCATCCGGCCTCCGGGACCGACATCTCGGTACGGTCCCACGATCTCGCCAACTTCCAGTTCCGTGCCGATGACCCTGCTCTCATACGGCAGCGACAGACTGGTTCGTTCAAGTTGAAGACTTGCCAGCTCGTGCGCCGTCTGTGCGCTGGCCAGTTCGGCCTCCGCAAGTTCAATCCGCGCGGCAGTGCCCCGGCCAACCTCGATCCGCAGCCGGGCCTCCGCTTCGCGGACGGCGTTGGCTGCAGCCTTGACCAGAAGCTCGTACTCGCTCGGATCTATCTGAACGAACTTCTCATTCGCCGGAATGGTCCCGCCGTTATTGAATTTTGGAGATATCCAAGTAACACGTCCGGTAACTTCAGCAACAACTGCGGTCTGTTCCTCCAAGGTAACTGAACCAGTTACTTTCAATTTCAGCGACTGCTCAACAGATGCGGGCTTGACGACTTGTACAACCGGGCTTGCGATATCGAACGACAAATCGGAACGGGTATCTACTTCGATATGGCCCGGAGCTCTGGCGAAATACAGCGCGATGACAATCGCCGCTAGTATCAATGCCGCCTGCACCAAGCCGGGCACCCGGTACCGTTTGGCCCCTTCCGCCTGGTCATCGCTGAGCTGAGACATCTTGATTTCCGATAGCTGATGTGAGATCCGCGGTGCGCGGGGCGGAAACCCAGGGGCCCATGATCAGGGAACCGCGCGGAACAGCCTCAGCTCCCGAAATTGATAGACCCCGCTTCATCCTCTCAGTCTCCCCGGCAAGCGCAAAATACACCGCGCACCAGGACCTGTCCACAGGACTCATCTTCATTTATCCGCTGCTTATGCAGCTTTCTGCCTCAAGCGCGGCAAACTATTGCGTTGACATACCAGAGTTCCACTCGCCAACTCGAGCCGTCCCGCACGCAGACCTCGCCTGTTCGCGAAGTAGCTGGGTGCTTCGACGACCAACCGCTCGCCTGCCCAGGTCTTGTCTGAACTCCTGACAGGTACCCGATACTTCGAACGATATATGCGTCCTGCCGACCATGACGGGAGCGGGAGTACGTACCTTGCGCATCCGGCAACTACCTATCGATACTTGCGCTGATCGTTTTTCTTGAACTATCTTCGGAGGCACGCGCAACATTGGTTTCTTCCCATGCCAGTCGCGGTGAACAATTAAATTGCAATAATGAGCCTGCGATTTGTCCCGATTGCATCTGGTTCAATCTAAATTGTCAAAATCCTCACTTCTCAATTGGAATTAATTCAGGGCGGTACAATCCGCTGGTACGAAGTCCCGTTCCGACACCTCGCAAACGGAGTCGTCGATCAGATGCGCACAGCTCGCGGTAGCGGGCTTCTGTCGGCGGCCAAGCATCTGTCCGGGACCGGATCGCGAACTCCAGGACCCATGGCGTATACGATCATCTGCTCACGTGGCGTCGGAGCAAAGTGCTGGAGGTCATTTCAGCACAGATCAAGACGCTGCTTCAGAGTGCGCGGCCGCCGGCTATCGGCCTGCAGGCTCGAGAAATTCCCGGGGCGAGAACACTTTCACCGATCCATACCGTCGTTTCGTGAGATCCCGGCGACTGCCCGGAATCAGAGCTGCATCACCGGCCATTGCAGTCGCCGGACAGAGTTTGTCGCAGGGGGCTCCTAATCCAAACGCGGCATCCTTCGACGCGACGAAGCGGGCCGTCTGTCGGGGTGCCGACACGATGACATTCAGCGCATCGCGGTAACGGGCGTGCGCCGGCCGGCAACCAATTCGTACTCGTCATCGATGGCCAGAAAGAGCACCACTTGGTGGTGCCGCAGCGACTCGACCACCACCCTACCGCACGCCCCACCGGTTCACGCTGCCGATACGAGCACGCTGCAGTCCATGACCGGTTTCAAGCGTCGCGGCGGCGCTCATCGCGGGCGGCAGCGATGTCAGCGACGATGTCCTCCATGATGTCGTCCTCCCTGCGCCCGGCATCCTCCGGGGGAGGTTCGAGGCGCGCGAGAACCGCGGCCACCCGCCGGGCGCCGGCATCGCGGTCGACTACTTCCTTGGGACGAAGGAGAATGTCGTCCGCAACCACGCCGGCCTCCATGATGTCGCCCTCGCGCAAGTCCAGAACCTCGCGGAGCTTCGCGGGGATCGTAACCTGAAACTCTGGTTTCACGGTGACCAGCGGCACTGTAGTCGTCACTTGGTTGAAAGTCGGAAATTCCGCAATCGGTAACACAAGGCTCTGCAGCCGTCCGACTTGCGGGGACCGCAGCCAACCACACTGTCAAGCGACGCCGGAAAGTGCCGTGTCACTCCCGACCTGCCCCCATCACATCGGGTTCTGCCTGACCGCGCTGGTTTCCCCATCGCTTCAAGTTGCTGAGAAAGGTTCTGCGGTTAGCCGGGGCGCAGCTCTGCTCGGAGGTACCCGCACCTTGCCGGAACCTTCCGTGGCGGTGAGTGGGGCATCCAATCCCGCCCACATGATCGAGAATTCAAGAATGCCGAATGCACGGGGCAAGATCTCGCATGGCTAGGAGCTTCAGTAGTTGCTAGGATTTTCGGTCACTCGCTCACCGTGGAGCATTCCCCATTGCGCCTAATCCGGCTGCTCAAGAAGGACCTGGCGATGGAGGTATCAAGCTGGGTTGACAATCGATTGATCACGGCCGAACAAGCAAGAGCCATCTGCCGGCTCTACGGCTTCGATTTTGACGCAATCCGAAGCCATTCCTCGGCCTACCGAGTCCTGGTGGTTCTGGGATTCCTGTTCGTCGGATTGTCACTGATCACGCTGATCGGCGCGAACTGGGACACGATTCCCCGCGCGGCGCGAATGACGGGCCTGCTGGTCCTGACCGCAGGTACCCACGGCTGGGCGCTGCACCTGCATCGTTCGGACAAGGCGGGAACCGCCGCGGCGCTCTTTTTCCTGGGGAATCTGTTCTACGGCGCTTCGATCATCCTGATCGCCCAGATCTATCATCTTGGCGAGCACATTCCGGACGGCGTGTTCGTGTGGGCGTTGGGGAGCCTTCCGTTCGCGGTGGTGCTGTGCAACCCATGGCTCACGGTACTCAGCGGTGTGCTCGCCCTGGTGTGGCTCTTCCTGGAGATCACAACGGGGTTCCTGTCGGCGACATTGTCCGTCATGGCGTTTCCGGTGTTTCTCATTGTCGAGCTTTATGTGTTGACGAGAGGCCGCGGGAACATCCTCCTGTTCCTGATGTTTCTGGCGAGCCTCGTTCTGTGGTTCGAGACCGTGCTGGCCATGTTCTGGACCGATGGCCGGAATCCACTCGAGTACTCATCGGAACATGCCTTTGTCGTCTTCGCACTGTTCATTCTGGCCTACGCCGTTGGCCACTGGCTGCACAGGAAGGAGAGTGCGAAAGCGCGGGACCTTGGGGCAGTGCTGTCACTGTGGACCCTGCGCTTTGCCCTGCTCGCGCTGCTGGTTCTGAGCTTCGAAGGCTCCTGGGAGCGGCTGCTCGCAGCCGACTGGGACCATCAGGCATCGATGTGGGCCGTTGTGGCCGCCATTGCAGGAGCGGCGCTGTGGATCGGCTCGAAGACCATGAATTTCCGGATGCTTCTCGGCGTCACCGTCGGGTGCGGCGCAACCATGATCGCGGTGATCGCCACGGGCGCACCGACTGCGGCGGTCTACTTCCAGGTAGTCACGAATGTGGCGCTCGTCGCGGCCGGTATCGGACTGATATTCCTTGGCACCACCAGCGGAATCTCGCACTACTACTTCCTCGGCGTCGCGACCATTCTGCTGACCGGGTTCATGCGTTATGCCGACCTGATCGGAGACTACGTGGATAGCGCGGTCCTCTTCATCGGGCTGGCAGGGGTGCTGCTGGGGGCCGCACGGTACTGGAAGTACCGGTCCAGGGAAGGCACTGCTTCATGACCCGAACGCGAATCACGCTTCTGCTTTGTGCCGCCATCGCGTTTCAGGTACTGGTGCTGATCGGCATGGTCGCGAAAGCGGCACTGCCACTCTGGACCGGGACGGAGATCCGGGTCGCGACGGTACCGGTTGATCCCCGTTCGATGTTCCGGGGGAACTACGCTCGACTGGACTATGAATTCGGAAGGCTGCCTGAAGATGCGTTCGCCGAATCGCAGCACCTGCGGGTAGGCGAAGTGGTGTACGTCAGCCTCGCACCCGGCGAAACCGGCAAGTACGAGTTTGCGGCAGCGGCGCTCGAAGAACCGGCCGAGGGTATTTTTCTGCGCGGACGGGTCACCGATGACGATGTCCCGATTCGGATCAGGTACGGGATCGAGGCATTCTTCGCGCCAAAGGAACGGGCCTTGAAACTGGAAAGCGACCTTCGCGACGGGGGCACTGCTGTTTTGATGGTGAGCGGCAATGGGCGAGCCGCGCTCAAGGACGTTATCCCATAGACACCGCCACCGCGCGAACCTGCCTACTTCAGTGAATTGTCGCTCGGCACGGACAATGTACGGGAGATCGAGCATGTCCACACAGGGGGAGGCGCGGTCAATTTGAGCCGGGGCGCCAGATGAAGCAGCTTCGCTTCGCAGACAACAGCGAAGCGGAGGAGACACCCCGAACGCTGGGACAGAGTCCGTGGCGGCCCGTCTGGCCGGCCTTTCGGACAGGAGTGCGCTTTGGCGGCGCTAACCGGAGCTTCACGGGGTGTTTTGCCGGAATCTCCTATGAGATCAGGTGGTAACGCCTGATCGCCCTGTCACGTGACTGGAATCGTTTCGGTCGGTTCGATCTCCAGTCGCCGGAACGCTTCGGCCTGTAGCGGGGTCG
>JAJDZX010000104.1 GCA_022824395.1 Alphaproteobacteria bacterium | reverse complement strand
CTCAATCTCCACCAGGCACGGCTGATCGAACGCGTCCCCGGCAAGGCACGGAGCATCCGTGTTCTCGTCGATCCCGAACAGCTCCCGGAACTGAAATGAACGCGCCTCAAACCGTCAAAACCTCTGTGACAAGACACTAGTGCGGGTCTCGGTTAGCGAAGCAAAAGCACGACTGACTGCATTGGTCCGCCGCGCCGAGGCGGGCGACGAGGTGGTGCTTACCCGCCATGGCAAGCCGGCGGTCAGACTGGTCCCGGTACAGTCGCCTCCCCACGCGAAGGTTCGGCGCGCGGCAATTGTGGCCATGCAGGCTGCGGCCGAGGAGAAATGTACCGAAGGTGCCGACGCGGCTCGCAGCCAGGACTTCCTTTATGACGACAACGGCCTGCCGAGGTGATCGCAGTCGGCACGTCAGCCCTGATGGCATCCCACTGAATGAGACGGAGACTGCCGCCTGCGCTGAAGCATTGGCCACGGAAGATCAGCTCGTCGTGTCGGCGGTGACGGTCGCCGGGGCACTGGTGGTTGCGGGTCGGCGGGGGCTTGGCAGCGAAATGGCCGGGTCGATCGATGGTCTGGCCCTGAAAGTCGTGAGCGTGTCGCTGACGGTGGCCAAACGGGCTGCAGAAAGCTACGCACGGTGGGGCAGGGGTGAGAATCCCGGCGGTCGTCAGGGTCAGGGCACGGCAGTTTTGCGGCGCCGCATGGCAGGCGGGGGAAGCGAGCTGGCGCAGGTCGCGGTCGAGCCGCGCCCGTCCTTCGACCGGGTGGTCTATCGTCCCTCTTCTCAGCCGAAGCAATGCCAGGGAGAACAGCCACGGTGATCACCGATCCTTGTGCCGGTCAGAGATGCCGTGCCGCCCCCGCGCCGCCGACATCCGGCCCGGGAACGTCGCGGACGCGATGGCGTCCATGCCTGCGAGCCGCCGTCATCCTCGGGGTATGGCTCGGGCTGCCGGGGGTGCCCGCCGCCGATGGCCTCGGTGCCGAATCGTTCATGCTGGCGAACGGCATGCGGGTGGTGGCCGTGCCCATGGAACGGCCCGGCGTGGTGCACCACGCGGTGTACTACGCGTTTGGCGCAGCCGACGACCCGCCCGGGCAATCCGGCATGGCGCACTTCATCGAACATCTGATGTTCAATGGCACGTCCAGCACCGAGGAAGGGGAGTACAAGCGGATCATCGGCCGGAACGGGGGCAGGACGAACGCCTACACGGCGGCCGACGTCACCGCCTATTACGCCACCATCGCGCGTGACCGCCTGGAGACCGTCATGCGCCTCGAGGCCGATCGCATGACCGGCGTGGTGTTCGAGACCCAGAACTTCGAGGCCGAACGGCAGGTTGTCCTCGAGGAGCGCCTGCAACGGACCGAGAACACGCCGTCTGGCCTGTTTCGGGAGCAGCTCCGCGCGGCATCGTGGCAGGCCCATCCCTACGGCCGGCCGCTCATCGGCTGGCGCCACGAGATCGAAGCCCTCACTCAGGAACAGGTGGAGGCGTACTATCGCCGCCACTACGGGCCGGCCAACGCCCTCCTGGTCGTCGCCGGCGACATTGACGCGGTGTCGCTGCGCCCGCTGGCGGAACGGACGTTCGGCGCCGTGCCGCCGGGCGGCGAACCGGTACCGCCAAGGCCGGCGGAACCCCCGCATTGGGCTCGGGTGACCGTCGAAATGGACGACCCGCGGATCGTCCGTCCCCGGTGGTCGCGGCAGTATCGGGCGAAGGGCTACTTCGCGGGCGCCGCGCGCGAGTCGGCCACCCTCGACGTCCTCGCGGCGGTGCTCGGCGGTGCTTCCGGCCGCCTGCGCCGGGCGCTCGTCGTCGACCGCAAGATCGCCCTGTCGGCCGGCGCCTACTTTGACGGCGACAACCGGGACGGAGGGTTTTTCCTCGTGTACGCAATGCCCACGGACGGCACGGACCTCGTGGACCTCGAGGCCGCCGTGCACGCCGAGCTTGAGCGGGTGGCCGGGGAGGGCGTGGCGCCACGGGAGGTCGAGCGCGCTGCCTACCGGTTTGCCGCCGGCGAGATCTACGCCCGCGACGACGTGTCCGGCACCGCCGATTTCGTCGGGCGAACCCTCGTCAAGGGGGGCACGCTGGAAGACATTGACGGCTACATTGACCTTGTTCGCTCGATCACGGCCGCCGAGGTGTCCGCCGCTGCACGCATCCTGCTGACCGATCAGGCGACGGTAACCGGCATCCTCCGGCCGGAGAGTGCCGAGTGATGCGCCGCGGGCAAACCTTCGCTGCGATCGTGCTCGCGGGGAGCCTCGCCTTTCCGTGCACAGGCGCGGCGGCCGATTCCGCCCCGATCGACGTGGTGGTATCGCCGCAGGGGACCGAGGCCTGGCTGCGCCGGGATTCGTCGCTCCCGATCGTTTCCCTGGCGTTTCGCTTTGCCGGCGGTGCGGCTCTCGACGCGCCCGGCCAGGAGGGACTGGCACAGTTCATGGCGGCGCTGCTCGACGAGGGCGCGGGTCCCTATGACTCGGTCGCGTTTCGCGAGCGCCTGGACGACCGGGCGATCGGGCTATCCGTCTCGGCCGGGCGCGACAGCTTGTTCGGTACCTTGCACACGCTGAGCGAGAACGTCGTGGAGGCGGCGGAGTTGCTCGGGCACGCGCTGGCCCGGCCGCGTTTCGACGACGAACCGGTCGCCCGCATCCGCAGCCAGCTCGAGGCCGTTCGCGCCCAGAACGAGACCCGCCCCGGGAGCGTCGGGCGCGCCCGCTGGTTTTCCCTCGTGTTCGGTGACGGGCCGTACGGCCGCCCGGCCGACGGGACGCGGGCGAGTCTCGCGGGAATCGGTGTGGAAGATCTCCGCGCGGCGGCCAAGGAACGCCTGGTCCGCGGGCGGCTGACCGTCGGCGTCGCGGGCGACATTGACGCGCAGACACTGGCCCGGGTGCTCGACCTCGCCTTCGGCGATCTTGCGGTCGGCGAGCTGCCGGAGGAAACGCCGGAGAACGGGAACTTCGGGGGTCAGAGAGAATACATCCCGATGGACATTCCGCAGACGGAGCTCGTGTTCGGCCTCTCGGGAATTGCCCGCCACGACGCGGATTTCTTCCCGGCCTTCGTGCTGAATGCGGTCGTGGGCGGCAGCATGCCGGAGACGCGGCTTGAACGCGAAGTCCGGGGAAAACGGGGCCTCGCCTACAGCGTCTACACGTACCTGGCCGACGCGAAGCGCGCCCCCCTCCTGATTGGTGCCACCTCGACGCGTGACCAGAGCGCCGGGGAGACGGTTGCGGTGGTACGGGACGTGGTCCGGCGGACGGCGGCGGAGGGCCTGACCGAAGAGGAACTTGCCGATGCCAAGCGCTACATCACCGGCTCGTTTCCGCTGGCGCTGGACAGCACGTCCGAGATCGCCGGTTTCCTCGTGGCAATGCAGACGAACGATCTGGGTATCGACTACCTCGAGCGCCGCAACGGGCTGGTGGAAGCGGTCACGATCGAAGAGGTCAACCGCGTGGCCGGGCGTCTGCTCGTCGAGGACGCCATGGTCTGGGTCGCCGTGGGACGGACCGACCCGTTTCCGTAACCGGTGACGTCCTAGACTTGCCGAAGTCGCGTGAGCGCCGTCGCCGGGAGTTGCGAGGCCACGCCCGTTCGACGGCGCGAGGGCGGGGCGTCCGGCGAGGCCCTCTGGATGTCAGCGGATCAGCCCACTCCTGTCGATGAAGCCGAGCGGGAGCCTGGAACTCCGGGGCTGCCCAGCGGAAGCGTGAACTGGCCGCCTGAGGCGCTACGGCTCCCGGGAAAATGGGATATCGGCTCGTTTCTGCGCCGGTTCAGCGCCCTTGCTGCCTAATCTCACCAACGTAGCCGGCGATTCTCATCCAACGTAGCCACCGATTCTCGGTAAAGTAGCCGCCAGGTCCATGCAGGGTGGCCACCCGGAGCGAAGCGACGTGGTCAGGTTGATGCCGGCAGGTGTTCCTCCG
>JAJDZX010000042.1 GCA_022824395.1 Alphaproteobacteria bacterium | reverse complement strand
CGTTCAGCGCCTGCAGGTTCGACAGGCTGACGTTGCCGCGCTGCACCGGCAGGTGCGGCGCTAGCCGCTCGTACTGAGCTTCCGTGAGTTCCATCCGGGAACCGTAGCACAGGCACACCCTTTAGTGTTAACACGCCCTAGTTGACTGCGTCCTTCAGCGCCTTGGCCGGCCGGAAACGGACCGACTTCGACGCCTTGACCTGGATGGATTCGCCGGTGCGCGGATTCCGTCCCATTCGCGCTCCGCGGGACGAGACGGCGAAGGTCCCGAACCCGGCGATCCGGGCCTCGTCCCCGGCGGAAAGAGAGTTGGCAATGCCGCCCAGCACAGATTCGACAGCGCGGCCTGCGTCGGCTTGGCTCAGTCCGGTAGCGGAGGCCACATTGGCCACGAGTTCACTCTTGTTCAAGTGAGCATCTCCCCAAGTTCATGCAACAGGCCGCACCGCCTGCCAAAGCGTTGCAAGGTACCTTTGCTGCACACGTTCTGCAACGAGTTCAGGCGCCTAATTGCGCTTGGCGACGCGTGACGTCGCACGCACCGAGTCGCGCGGACCCGCGCATGCGGCGGAACCCCGCGTCGCACCGCTGCTCTCACGGCGATTCGGGCGGTGCGGGGCGGCCGGACCGGAGGGCCTCCCAGCGCGCCAGGCGTTCGCGGATGGCACGCTCCTGCCCCCGCTCGGTGGGTCGGTAGAGACGTTGGCGCGGCAACTCGTCCGGAAAGTAGTTCTGCCCGGAAAACGCATCGGGGGCATCGTGGTCATAGGCATAGCCGGCCCCGTAGCCGAGGTCGCGCATCAGCGCCGTCGGGGCATTCCGGATGTGGAGCGGCGGCGGCAAGGACCCGGACGAACCGGCCATGTCCAGCGCCGCCTTGTAGGCGGTGTATGCGGCATTGGACTTCGGTGCACAGGCGAGCTCGATCGTCACCTGCGCCAACGCCAGCTCGCCCTCGGGGGAGCCCAGCCGCTCGTAGGCGTCGAACGCGGCGACCGCGTGGACGAGGACATCCGGGGCCGCCAAGCCCACGTCCTCCGCGGCCATGCGGATCAGGCGCCGGCCCACGTACCGGGGACTCTCGCCGGCGGCCAGCATGCGCGCGAGCCAGTACAGCGACGCGTCGGGATCCGACCCGCGCACCGACTTGTGGAGGGCGCTGATCAGGTCGTAGTGCTGGTCCCCCTTGCGATCGTAGAGCAGGGCGCGTGCCTGCACGCGGGCCCGCAGTGCGATGCGGTCCAGCGGTGCCGTCGGCGGGTCCGCCCCCAGGTCCTCGACGAGGTTGATCAGAATCCGGCCGTCGCCGTCAGCCATGCCGAGCAGCGCGGCCCGCGCCTCCGGCTGCAACGCGAGCGGCCCGCCGAGACGCGCCTCCGCGCGCCGCAGCAGCTCCTCGAGCGCCTGCTCCTCCAGGCGCCGGAGCGTGAGGACCCGGCAGCGCGACAGCAGCGCCGCGCCGACCTCGAACGAAGGGTTCTCCGTGGTCGCGCCGATCAGGGTCACGGTCCCGTCCTCGACGGCGGGCAGCAGCGCGTCCTGCTGGCCGCGATTGAAGCGGTGAATCTCGTCGACGAAGAGCAGGGTGCCCCGGCCTTCGCGGCGCCGCGCCGCGGCATCGGCAAACGCATTGCGCAGGGTCTGCACGCCCTGCCCCACGGCCGAGATCTGCACGAGCTCGAGATCGCCGGCCGCAGCGAGCAGGCGGCCGATCGTGGTCTTGCCGGTGCCCGGCGGACCCCACAGGATGGCCGACCGGACCACCCCGGTGGACACCATGGAGGCGATGGGGCCGGCACCCTTGACCAGGTGTTCCTGCCCGACGAGTTCCGCGAGCGTTCGCGGACGCATGCGATCGGCCAGCGGCCGCTCGGGGGCTGCCGATTCCAGCCCGGCCGCTTCAAACAGGTCGGTCAGGGCCCAACCGCCTGCAGCGCACCGGGCGGGACGCTGGCCGCCGCCGGCATCACCCCATCAGTCGTTCTGCCGGTTAAACCCCAGACGACGCCACCAGGGCCGCTTGTTGGCGTCGTCCCGCGCGGGCGCGGCGCCGGGTGCCTCGGTCGTCTCCGGGGCCGCCACCGCCGCCGGGGCCTGCGCCACGGGCGCACGAGCCACCGGGGTCCGGTCGACGAATTCGATGTACGCCATGTCCGCCGCGTCGCCGTACCGATGCCCGGCCCGGACAATCCGGGTGTAGCCGCCAGGCCGGGCGGCAAACCGCTCCGACAGCGGCCCGAACAGCTTCGCAATGTCGGCGTCGCGCGGCAGGCGGGACATGGCCGTCCGCCGGGCGTGCAGGGTGTCCTGCTTGGCCAGCGTGACCAGTCGTTCGACGATCGGCCGCAGCTCCTTGGCTTTCGGCAGGGTCGTCCGGATCCGCTCGTGCTTGATCAGCGCGGCGGCCAAGTTCCGGAAGGTTGCCTTCCGGTGGGCGCTCGTGCGGTTGAGCTTGCGGCCGCTGTGCCGGTGTCGCATGTCGTAGCCTCCCCGGTCCCCGTTCAGCGCATGCGGGCCAGGCGGGCGTCCGCCTGGGCCTGGACCAGTTCTTCGATGTTCTCGGGCGGCCAGTCGGTAACCTGCATCCCGAACGAGAGACCCATGGTCTTCAACACGTCCCGGATTTCGTTCATCGAGCGCGCCCCGAAGTTGGGTGTCTTCCGGAGATCCTCCTCGGTCTTGCGGACCAGGTCCCCGACATAGACGATGTTGTCGTTCTTCAGGCAGTTGGCCGCCCGCACGGACAGCTCCAGCTCCTCGACCTTCTTGAGAAGGTGCGGGTTGAGCGACGCTGTGACCTCCGGCGTCACCGCCGCGGCGGGGCGGACGGTGGCCATGGTCCCGCTGGTAATGAAGATCCCGAGCTGATCGTTCAGCGTGCGCGCCGCGCGCTCGACCGCCTCGGACGGGGTGAGGGTCCCGTCGGTCTCGACGGTGAGGGACAGGCTGTCGTAGTCCGTCACCTGCCCGACCCGGGTGTTCTGGACCTGGTAGGCCACGGTGCGGATCGGGCTGTAGATGGCATCGACCGGAATCAGGCCGACCGAGACGTTCTCCGGCCGGTTCTGCGCGGCCGGCACGTACCCTTTCCCGGACGCGACGGTCAGCTCCATGTTCAGCTCGGCGCCGTCGTCGAGATGGCAGAGGACCAGGTCAGGATTGACGATGTCGACGTCCGCGGTCGGCGTGATCATCCCGGCAGTCACGGTCTCGGGCCCCTTGACCCGGAGTTCCAGGTGGCGCGGCCGCTCCGAGTGCGTCCGGAGGATGATCGCCTTCACGTTCAGGATGAGGTCGATCACGTCCTCGCGCACGCCGGGAATCGACGAGAACTCATGCAGCACCCCTTCGATGCGGATGGCCGTGACGGCAGAGCCGGGCAGCGACGACAGCAGCACGCGCCGGAGCGCGTTGCCAAGCGTGAGTCCGAAACCACGTTCCAGGGGTTCGACGACGAGCGTCGCCTTGCGCGACGGATCGGCGCCCGGGCGGACGTCGACGGCCGACGGACTGATCAAGTGTTCGGAACCCAACCTGAAATCGCTCATGCGAATTGTGTCTCCTGACTGGTGGCGGACGTCGCACCCGCGCCCCTCGAGGGCGGGGTCCTCGGTTTCGGCGTTCTGACTCGCGTCAGACCCGGCGGCGTTTCGGCGGGCGGCAACCGTTGTGGGGGATGGGCGTGACGTCCCGGATGGCGGTGATCACGAAGCCGGTGCTCTGCAGGGCCCGGAGCGCGGATTCCCGGCCGGACCCGGGGCCACGTACCTCGACCTCGAGGGTCTTCACCCCGTGCTCCTGTGCCTTGCGGCCGACCGCCTCCGCCGCCATCTGTGAGGCGTACGGGGTGGCTTTGCGCGAGCCCGAGAACTCCCGCTCGCCTGCCGACGACCACGCGAGCGTGTTGCCCTGATGATCCGTGATCGTGATGATCGTGTTGTTGAACGTGGCGCTGACGTGCGCGACTGCAGCGGTGATGTTCTTTCGTTGCTTGCGCCGACGTCGTTCACGAGCCATGTGGCGTCACTCCGTTGAAATCCCAAACGCGGCCTGGGACGTCAGGCCTTCTTCTTGCCGGTCACGGGCCGCGCCCTGCCCTTCCGGGTCCGAGCGTTCGTGTGCGTGCGCTGCCCGTTGACCGGGAGACCCCGGCGATGCCGCAGCCCCCGATAGCAGCCAAGATCCATCAGGCGCTTGATCTGCATGGCCTTCTCGCGACGGAGCGACCCCTCGATCATCGGCATGCGGTCGACGATCTCGCGCACGCGCCCGAGTTCCGCCTCGGTGAGGTCCCGCACCCGCTTGTCGTCGGACAAGCCAGCCTGCTCCCGGATCTGCCGCGCCGTCGTCCGGCCGACGCCGTAGATATAGGTGAGCGCGAAATCGACCCTCTTTTCCGAGGGCACATTGACACCGGCCAACCGAGCCACCGCAAGATCTCCGAAATGCAGAAGGAACCGCGCCCTCGCACGGGCGGGGAACCCGGCAAGCATAATACCTATGGCAATGCCGTCAACGGCGCCACCGCACCCCCGCGGTCGCCCGGCCGACCTTGATGCCGCAGGTGCCCACGTAACGTACTGGCCCGGGAAAGGTCCGTGAAAACCGTCGGCACGCTCCGCGCCGCGAGCGACTGCCCGCCACGGCCGACGCCCCCTGCCGCGTTACAGCGACCGGCAGCACGCGGCGCCTGTGATAGCAAACGCCTTGACAGCGCGATAGCCAATGCGAACATCCTGAAACCGTCACCGTTTCGAGCGGCCTGCGACAGGCCACGAGCGTGGAGGCCCGGAATCTGCATTGCCTACCGCCAACGGGCAGTGTACCGTCCGACGGCAGGCAGATTATTGCGCTTTGCCCTTCGTCGAGCGGCGCATCGCGACGCTCGACGACGCTTGGAGTGCCACCAGCCGACCCGCGCCCGGCCGAGGCCGCCATGGAGGTCGCAGCATGAAGCGAGACTTGTCGACTGTTTCCGGCGATAGCCAAGGCCCCGTCACCGGATTGCCCGTGGTTGCCTTCGGGGCTGCCGTCCTCGCCGTTCTCTGCCCGACCGTCGCGCATGCCGCTGCCGACGCGGCCACGGATTTCGTCCTCAATACCTTCTCGTTCCTGATCTGGGGCGTCCTGGTCATGTGGATGTGCGCCGGGTTCACCATGCTGGAAGCGGGCTCCGTCCGCACCAAGAACGCATCCGTCATCTGCCTGAAGAACATTGGCCTCTACTCCATTGCGGGCCTCGCGTTCTATTTCATCGGCTACAACCTGATGTACGTCGACGTCGGCCAGTTTGCAGGCAGCCTGAAGCTCCTCTACGGGTCGTCGGCCGCAGAGCTAGCCCTGCTCGCCGAGGCGCCCGATGCCGAACCTGCCGTCGTCGAGGCCGGTTACTCGACGATGTCGGACTGGTTCTTCCAGATGGTGTTCGTCGCGACCACCGCGTCGATCGTCTCCGGCGCCATCGCCGAACGCGTCAGACTGTGGACGTTCTTCGCGTTCGTGCTGCTCCTGACCGGCGTCATCTACCCCATCGTCGGCGCCTGGACATGGGGCGGCGGCTGGCTCTCGGACATGGGCTTCCAGGACTTCGCGGGGTCCACGATCGTCCACTCCACCGGCGGATGGGCCGCCCTCGCCGGCATCTACGTCATCGGCGCGAGGCTGCACAAGTTCCGCCCTGACGGGACCATCAAGCCGACCCCGCCGTCGAACGTGGTGGCCGTGACGCTGGGCGTCTTCATCCTCTGGATGGGCTGGTTCGGCTTCAACGGCGGCTCTCAGCTTGCGCTTGCCGGCGCCGTCGACGCCGTGGCGATGAGCATCGTGCTCGTCAACACCACGCTCGGAGGTGCGGCAGGCGTGATCGTCGCCATCGCCGTTTCCCGGCCGCTGTTCGGTCGCGTCGACCTGCTCGCGGGGCTCAACGGCGCCATCGCCGGCCTGGTCGCCGTCACGGCCGGCCCGGATTTCGTGGACCACTACTGGGCGGTCCTGATCGGCGGCGTTGGCGGTTTGCTCTGCACCGCAGGCATGCGGCTCATGGAAGTGCTGAAACTCGACGACGTGGTGGGGGCCGTGCCTGCCCACTTGGTCGCGGGTGTGTGGGGCACGCTGGCGGTCTGCATTGCGGCGGGGGGCAATTTCCTCGTCCAGCTCACGGGGATCGTCGCCATCGGTGCGTTCGTGTTCATCACCTCGTTCGCGATCTGGAAGGTCCTGGACCTCCTCATCGGCGTCCGGGTGACGGAGCGGGTCGAGGGTCTGGGGCAGGATGTCGCGGAGCTCGGAATTGAGGCGTATCCCGAGTTCATGCTGATGCCCGACGAGGACGACATGCGGGCTGCCGGCAAGTAAAACGCACGCAAAACCCACCGGAGGGCGCGGACGGCCGGGCCCTCCGCACGGCCAGCCGCGACCGAAAACCCGGTGTTTTGCAGGCCTATGGCATTTCTGGCATAACCCCTGCGCGGCAGCGCAGCCGGGATCGGGGTTGCGTGAACCTAGGCCGCGATGCAGGGGTGGCCGAGTGGTTAAAGGCACCAGACTGTAAATCTGGCGACGTTACGTCTACGTGGGTTCGAATCCTACCCCCTGCACCACCAGCGCCCGTTGATTCGGGCTCGACACGCCTTGGCACTGCCACGCGGGTGTAGCTCAATGGTAGAGCCCTAGCCTTCCAAGCTAGTTACGTGGGTTCGATTCCCATCACCCGCTCCAGCCCCGGCTTCCTGAAGTCGCCGACAACTGGCTTCCAGTTGGATTGACTGTAAGCCCAGGGAAGCGCCGATAACCTGCCTGGCAAACAATTGGCAAACATTTCGATCGGAATGTCTTGGGCGCATAAGGCAGTGTTTGGCATATTCTGGGCCGTGGGCCGGGCCCGTCGTCCGGGCAGGCGGGAAACTGCTGCACCCCGCACCCCCGTCGCGGTAGGAACGCCGGTTGCCCGGCGCCCCCTGCGCAGGTCCGGACATGGTCCGTAAACCACCCGGCCCCTACCTCGGGTGATGGATGGCCCAGTCGGGCTGCGACGAAGGCAATGCAGGCACGGGGACGTGTCAATTACTCGGAACGATGCCGGGAAAGGCTCGCGCTCAGCGGCGCGGTTGCCGCCCGGCCAAGAGGTCGAGGTACCGGCCAACCCCGGATCTCTGCGCGCTACTGGCGCTGACCACCGTTGTTAGGCCGGGCGAGCAATTCCCGGCGTATGTCTTCCGCAATCTCTTCGACTTCCCTGGCCACCCTTGGCTCCTACCCGAGTTCCCTCTCCAGCGCCGTGCTCAGCCGCAGCAGGAGATCGCTGGCAGGCGACGACTTGATCAGATCGCACATCCCCTCTCGCACCCGTTCTTCCGGCGCTTCCAGCTCCGATTTCCGGTCGAAGAAGTCCTTCCGGTCGACCCAGTTGCTGCCGCCTTTTCGGATCATGGCTATCTTCCAACGAATTTGTTGGCATCAATATCGTTGGCAAAAATCTCAAGGCCGGCATGCCGGCCTTGAGGCGGATCAGCCGCGATTTTCGCGCTGCAGATGGTCCAAGTTCAGGGGAGCAGGCGAGCCGCCGATTACTCACCTCAACGGTGGACCAATTCAGTGGGGAGCAAGTCAACTCGGCCTTCATGTGTCAAGAACTGACGTTTCTTGTGGCACGTCCTTTACCCATGGCTGGGTTTCACCATAATTTCGTGCGTACGTAGATGGGGCATTTGCGCGGCCCTTGTCGTCGCAGGGGATGTATGACCATGCGTACTTTCACCAGGACCTGCCCCTAGATCGGCAGGTACAAGGACAGTATTGACGCCAGATACGAAGAATATCCCCGCCGCATACGCAGAGGGATTCTCCCGGGGCCGGCAAGTCGATCCCGACCGGACGGCAACTTACCTCGCGCACACCATGATCGGCGACCCGCTCGCCGACGCCATGGTCGCCGAACTCGAGCCGCTCGGACAGGATGAATCGGCTAGGCTGATCAAGCTCGGCATGCACGATCGCGAGGGCGATGCGCTTCGCGACGCGCCAGCATCGGTTAGGGAATTCTTCGCGCACTGCGCCGCACCGCCGGACTGGCTCGACCTGTCCACATTCCAGCCTGGCTGCCGCATGTTCCACCGGAACACGCGGCTGATTCTCGCCGGCATGGTGGGCGGGGTTCTGGTGGAGGGATTCTCCACCAACATCGCGAAGTCGTTCTTTCTCACCGGGCGGTTGCGCGACCAGGGCGTGCGTCGGCTAAAGCAGAATAACCGTCATATGCTGGAGATTTTCATGCCCGGCGGCATGGACACGCATGCCGACGGGTGGACGCATTCCGTTCGTATCAGATTGGTGCACGCGAAGATCCGGCAACTGCTGGACCGTTCCGAGGAATGGGACACCGAGGAACTAGGCACGCCGATCAGTTCCGCGCACCTGGGCTTCGCGGTCGCAGCCTTTTCCGCCAGGTTGCTGCAGCACCTGAAGCGCCTGGGTGGGTCCTTCTCCGAGGAGGAGCGCCGGAGCTTCATGGCGGTGTGGCGGTATTCCGGCTATCTGATGGGTATTCCCGAAACCATCCTGTACCGCAACGAGGAGGACGCGCTCGAAGTCGTTCGTATCGGCCGGCTTTGCGAACCGACGCCGTCGGCGGAGTCGATCGCCCTCGCGTCATCGCTGATCAATTCCGCGCCGCTGTTTGCAGGTCTCGACGACCGGAACGAGCGCCGGAAGCTCGCCGGCTACATCGCGCAGCTATCGCGTGCACTGATCGGCGTCCAACTCGCCGACGAGCTCATGTTTCCCGAGAGTTCCACTTTCGGCGTCCTGTGGAAGTTCCGGGCGCTGAATCGGGTCGAGAGGATTTTGGGAAAGTTGAGCGCCAAGCGCGCCGCGGAAACCGCAAACCTGACCACCATTCTCGAGGTTTCGATGTTCGACGAGAGGGGAACCAGCTACCGGTTGCCCGATCACGTCTACGCAGAGCAATCCTCGCAGTGGTAGGCCTCTTTCGATGACTGGAAGCAGCCGCGGCTTGTGAGAGCGGAGACCGAACGGGCTCACCATCATCCGGTTCAGGTCTCGGGGCGCTGGAAGAGCTACTGGCGGATCATCCACGATTGAACCGATCGACCCGATAGGGGTGCAGGTCGATATTGGGCCGGCGCATGGCCACCAGATCGGCAATCAGCCTGCCCATCCGCGGTCCCATCGTCATGCCGACATGTTGGGACCCAAATGCAAAGAGAACGGCCGGCGCATCTGGAAGCGGTCCGAGCAATGGCAGGCTGTCGACCGTCGACGGCCTCTGACCCATCCACGTTGTTTCCGACCGCCAAGAAAGCCGGGGGAAGACCCGCCGGACGGTACGCCGCAGCGCCTGGATTGGCGCCCGGCTTGGGGGCGCGTTGACGGGGGCCACCTCCACGGTCCCCGCGAAGCGCAGGCCGTCCGTCATCGGCGTAACCGACGTCTTGGCGTCGGCCACCATGATCGGGCCACGCGGCATGTAAGAAGTGCCAGACAGCATCACGTGATAGCCCCGCTCGGCGACCATCGCCGTCTTGTAACCGAGGCGTTTTGCCAGCCCTGCCGACCACACTCCTGCGGCCAGCACCACCCGGTCGGCCTGGTGCCGGGCACCGTCCGACAGGGTGACCGCCGCCCCGCCACCCTCGCAAGGCACGACGTCGACTGCCTCCCCGGGCAGAAACCTCCCGCCCTCGCGTTCGAAATGCGCCGCGAGGGCCGCAACGTATCCTGCTGGCGACGAGATGAAGCCGTGGTCGCGGAACGAGGCCGCGAAACCATAGGTGTCCGACAGCTCCGGTTCGTGTGCGTTCAGCGTCGCGCGATCCCACTCATCCCAGTCGCTGCCCAAACTTCGGCGCAGGCCGAAAACGAATGCGTCCTTCCTGAACGCCGCGCGATCTCGAAAAATGGCGGTGTAGTTGGCCGATCGGACAAAGGACGCCGCATCGGTTCCGCGTGCCAGGGCGAGATGCTGCTCCACCGTGTCACCGATCAGTGGCGCGAGCGCCTTGGCGACCTCCTCGACCTTGGTGCGCCTGCCGTTCCACAGGAAGTGCAGGAGCCAGGGCATGGACCGCGCCAGGCTGCCCCAGTGAAGGTGCAGCGGCGCATCCCGGCTCAGGAGATAACCCGGCAGCTTCCACACCAGCCCCGGCACCGAGACGGGAATTGACGAACTCGCGGCGAGCACCCCGGCGTTGCCAAAAGAAGCCTGGCCCGGCTCACCCGGCCGGACCCGGTCAATGAGGGTGACCTCGTGTCCGTCACGGCGCAACCACTCGGCCGTGGAAACCCCAACGATGCCAGCACCCACAACGGCGACGCGCACCGGTCTACCCGTCCCGCAACTCCGGAGGGATCCAGCAGAAGCCTAACCCACCCCGGATGCCACCAGTCGCCGTCATGCGAACCTCTCGTGTGGCCTCGCCCCGGCCGCGGTTGAAAGCTCCGCGTTTTCGTCGCCGGCGTCAAGGAAAGCCCAACCTCGACGATTGCAGGAGATCCCGTTGGGATCAGCTGTCGGTCCGAGCCTTGGAGAACAGTTGATACGAACCTCCTGCACTCGCCGTGCGAGGCACCAGTACGTTCCAATTGCAACACATCTCAATTGCTGCAGCAGGCCCCTCTGGATCCCAATCGTCTTGGCCAGCCACGTAAACCCGCTACGAAACGGTTTGTCTTGTATGAGGGGCCGACTCAGCTGATTCGACGGTTCAAGCGGTTTCCTGAGTCCGGGCGACCTGCATTGATCATTCGCTAAGTCGTGGAGGAGCGCCGGTTGCCCACCACGGGTCTCGGGCGTATCGTCCGAACGCATGAGGGCGCATAGCTCAGTCGGTAGAGCAGCTGACTCTTAATCAGCGGGTCCAGGGTTCGAGTCCCTGTGCGCCCTCCATATAACACAAGGATTTATAAGTTATTTTTGAGATTATCGTGAAACATCTAGATTTGCGAACCTTGGCTAGGTAACACATAGGTAACAGCAGATTTCTTAGTTCGGCGTCGTTCCACGAGGTGATGCGGTGTTCGTTCCGTGTAACTCTTCGGTCACGTGGCCGGGTAGGCGGGGTCGTTACCGAGCCCCGCCCCCCACAGACCCGAGCGTGCGCGACTGACGCACTCGGTTCCTCACCTGACAGGTTCGCGCAAGGAGTTTTGCCATGAGCGCGGATACGAGACTGGTGGCAGGGGAT
>JAJDZX010000121.1 GCA_022824395.1 Alphaproteobacteria bacterium | reverse complement strand
TCGAAGGCGTAATTGGGTTTCCGAGCCATTAGGCTCCAATCCGTGCCTGGAGTTGATCCGAACGAAGAAGGCCCGCATCGCTGCGGGCCTGGAATTCGTGAGCTTTGCGTCAGTCGGCTAGCGAGAGGTTCTCGGCCGACGACTTGCCGTTTCTTCCCGGCTGCAATTCGTAAGTGACCCTCTGCCCTTCGGCGAGCGAGGAAAGTCCCGCGCGCTCCACGGCGGAGATGTGAACAAAGGCGTCGGATCCGCCCCCGTCGGGGGTGATGAAGCCGTAGCCTTTAACCGGGTTGAACCTTTTCACGGTTCCAGTCGCCATCGATAGTTCCTTTGTATCCATTACGTCACCCGTGCACCGCCCGGGTGGGTCTCAGCTCACCGATCTTGCGTGGGATGCTTCATGCCTTGGTCGGCGTGACAATGCCCGTGAACGCCGAACCGGCGAGAATCTGATACCCGGAAAGTGGTGGGGCTCGGCAAAAAAAGCAAGAGACTTATTTGTGCCCTTGATCGGCCCTAGGTGCGGAAATTGCTTTGTTTTCTTGCTGCAGAGCAGGATTCGGGGCTTCCCGCCGGGCCGATTTCTCGCCCCGCCTTTGCCGCGCGGCCGGTTGATCGCGGATTTACCTTACCCGCGACCGTCCAGCAGGCCGGGGCGCGCCCCTGCCGGCAAAAAATCGGGGCGGTCCGCCGTACCGCCCCGAAGTCTTACAGGGAGAACTCCAGACAGAGAGTAATGGTCGAGGCCGCGCCTCGGCGGGCCTCAGGAACAGCCGCTGGTGGCGCCGCAGGTCGTGCACTTGAGGCAGGTCCCGTTGCGCACCAGGGTAAAGTTGCCGCATTCGCCGCAGGAGTCGCCCTCGTAGCCCTTCATGCGCGCCTCGCGCATCAAGGTGAACTCGCGGTCGACAGTCTCGGTGACGACGGCCTCGACGGCCAGGGCTTCGGCGGTGCCGCTGTGGCCGGCAAGTCCTTGGGCGGCGCCGTTGGCGGCGGCCCCGTTGCTAGCGGATTGGGCCGCCCCGGCACCTCCGTTCAAGACCAGGAACTGGTTGCGGACGTAGCCCGTCGAGGCGACGCGCAGGAAGTCCTCGTAGACCGGGTCGGGCGCCGGCGCGGGGGAGTCTTCCGCCTTGGCGCCGCGCCCGATGGTGTCCGGCAGGAGATCCTCGGGCTCGGCGTGGGCCAGGTCGTTGCGCCCCAGGTAGGAGATCGCCAGCTCGCGGAAGATGTAGTCGAGCACCGAGGTCGCCATCTTGATCGTGTCGTTCCCCTCGACGATGCCCGAGGGCTCGAAGCGGGTGAAGGTGAAGGCCTCGACGAACTCCTCGAGCGGCACGCCGTACTGCAGGCCGATCGAGATCGCGATCGCGAAGTTGTTCATCAGGCTGCGGAAGGCGGCGCCCTCCTTGTGCATGTCGATGAAGATTTCGCCGACCCGGCCGTCCTCGTACTCGCCGGTCCGGAGGTAGACCTTGTGCCCCCCGACCGAGGCTTTCTGGGTGTAGCCCTTGCGGCGGTCCGGGAGCCGCCGGCGGTCGGCGATGTAGCGCTCGACCACCCGCTCGGCGACGATTTGCGCCCTGAGCGCCGCCGGCTGATCGGCGACCGCATCGGCCAGACTCTCCGTCTCGTCCTCGTCGACCAACTGGGCATTCAGCGGCTGGGACAGTTTGGAGCCGTCGCGGTAAAGAGCGTTGGCCTTGAGGCCCAGCTTCCAGGACAGCATATAGGCGTTCTTGCAGTCCTCGATGGTCGCCGAGTTGGGCATGTTGATGGTTTTGGAGATGCTGCCCGAAATGAACGGCTGCGCCGCGGCCAGCATCCGGATATGGCTGTCGGTGCCGAGGAAGCGCTTGCCGTCGCGCCCGCACGGGTTGGCGCAATCGAAGACCGGCAGATGCTCGTCCTTCAGATGCGGCGCCCCTTCCAGGGTCATGGCGCCGCAGACGTAGGTATTGGCCGCGGTTATATCGTCCTTCGAGAAACCCAGGCCTTGCAGCATGTCGAAGGACATGTCGTCCAGCTGGGCCTCGGTGAAGCCCAGAACCTCGGTGCAGAATTCGACGCCGAGGGAGAATTTGTTGAAGGCGAATTTGATGTCGAAGGCGTCGGCCAGCGCGTTTTCAATGGCCTCGATGGCCTCGTCGGTGAAGCCTTTCTCGGCCAGCGCCCGGTGATTGATCGCCGGCGCGCCTTTCAGCGTCCCGTGGCCGACCGCATAGGAAATCATGTCCTTGATCTCGGTCGCGGCGTAGCCCAGGCGTTCGAGGGCGTCCGGGACGGTGCGGTTGATGATCTTGAAGTAGCCGCCGCCGGCCAGCTTCTTGAATTTGACCAGGGCGAAGTCCGGCTCCACGCCGGTGGTGTCGCAATCCATGATCAGGCCGATGGTGCCGGTGGGCGCGATCACCGTGGTTTGCGCGTTGCGGAAACCGTGCTGTTCGCCCAGCGCCAGGGCGTCGTCCCAAGCGGCCTTGGCATCGGCGATGATCGGGCCGGCGGCGCTGCCGCCGGCGTCTTCCAGCGGCACCGGCGGCATGGACAGGTCCTCGTAACCGCTCTTCTCGCCATATGCCGCCCGGCGGTGGTTGCGGATCACCTTGAGCATCGGCTCGGCATTCGGCTCGTAGCCCGGAAACGGGCCCAGCAACTCGGCCATTTCGGCGGATGTCGCGTAGCAGACGCCGGTCATCAGCGCGGTGATCGCGCCGGCGATACGGCGGCCCTCGTCGCTGTCGTAGGGAACCCCCATGGACATGAGCATGCCGCCGATATTGGCGTAGCCGAGGCCGAGGGTGCGGTAGCGGTAGCTGAGCTCGGCGATTTCCCTGGACGGGAACTGCGCCATCATCACCGCGATCTCCAGATTGACGGTCCACAGCCGGACCGCATAGGAGAAGGCGTCGCAATCGAAGCTGCCGTCGCCGCGCTGGAAGGCCTTGAGGTTCAGCGATGCCAGATTGCACGCCGTATTGTTGAGGAACATGTATTCGGAGCATGGGTTGGAGCCGTAAATGCGATCCGAATTAATGCAGGTGTGCCAGTCGTTGATGGTGGTATCGAACTGCAGTCCCGGATCGGCGGAACCCCAGGCGGCCTCGGCGATCCCATCCCAAAGCTCGCGCGCCGGTACGCGTTTGGCCACCTCACCATCGGTGCGCCGGATCAGATCCCAGTCGGCATCCTTCTCGACGGCGCGCAGAAACTCATCGGTGACCCGCACGGTGTTGTTGGAGTTCTGGCCCGAAACGGTGAGATAGGCTTCCGAGTCCCAGTCGGTGTCGTAGGTTGGAATTGCAACCTCGCGGTAACCCTGTTTGGCGAACTCGACGGCCCGCTGGACGCAGTTTTCCGGGATCATCGATTTGCGGGCGCCGAGGACCGCGGTCTTGAGCTCCTCATTGGTCTTGGGATCGAACTTGTCGTCGCCGTCGCCGGCGTGACAGGCATCGACCACGGCGTTCATGTGTTTCTCGAGGAGTTTGGACCCGGCGACCAGGGCCGCGACCTTGTTTTCTTCCTTCACCTTCCAATTGATGAAGGCCTCGATGTCCGGGTGGTCCACGTCGAGGATGACCATCTTGGCCGCCCGCCGGGTGGTGCCGCCGGATTTGATCGCGCCCGCGGCCCGATCGCCGATTTTCAGGAAGCTCATCACGCCCGACGACTTGCCGCCGCCGGAGAGCGGCTCACCCTCGCCGCGGAGATTGGAGAAATTGGTGCCGGTGCCGGACCCATACTTGAACAGCCGCGCCTCACGGACCCACAGGTCCATGATGCCGCCCTCGTTCACCAGATCGTCGGATATGCCCTGAATGAAGCAGGCGTGGGGCTGCGGATGCTCGTAAGCCGACTTGGAGCGGGTCAGCCTGCCGGTCTTGAAATCGACGTAGTGGTGGCCCTGCGCGGGGCCGTCGATGCCATAAGCCCAGTGCAGCCCCGTGTTGAACCATTGGGGCGAGTTGGGCGCCACCATCTGCCGGCACAGCATGGCGCACATTTCGTCGTAGTACGCGCGGGCGTCGTCCTCTCCATCGAAGTAGCCGCCTTTCCAGCCCCAGTAGGTCCAGGTGCCGGCAAGGCGATGGAAGACCTGCCTCGCGGACGATTCGCCGGTGTAGCGCTCTCCCTCGGGCAGTTCGGCGAGTTTCTTTTCGTCCGGGACGCTGCACCATAGCCAGGATGGGACGTCGTTTTCCTCGACCCGCTTCAAGTGGGCCGGTACGCCGGCTTTACGGAAATATTTCTGGGCCAGAACGTCACAAGCGACTTGCGACCAGCCGGCAGGGACCTCGATGGCTTCGTGCCGGAAGACCAGCGACCCGTCCGGATTGCGAATTTCGCTTGATGTGGTCCGGAACTCCACCCCCGCATAAGCACCGGAACCGACATTCGTAAACTGGCGTGAAACCCTCATTTTACCCCCGATTTTCCCCGGCAAAGACCGACAGTGCGCCTTCTTCGAGCTCTTGAAGCTGTTCCCAGGACGGTCCGTCGCTTTGCCATAATGCCCACTACATCTTGTGGGCCACGGCCTCTTAGGACCAAAAATCTAGCGGAGGCAATTTAGCGAGGCAATAACTTTTTTCAATATTTTGCGTTTTTTGTGAAAGATTATTACTAGATATTGTAGTAATTCGAAGTAATTCAAAGGGTTGGATTTCGCACCTGAAACGCTGCCTCAGTTTATCCACAAGCTTAATCCGGGATGTGGATAATTCAAAAAATATCCTTTAATTACAAAGTTTAAACGGACATTTCTAACGTCCGGCGTGGGCTCGGTGCCGTTGCGCCGCCGTGTCTTGGGAATGACTCTTATATGAAAATTCGCCCAATTACTTGCCGGCGAATCCCGGCAATTCGGCGGCGATGGTTCGGCCATTGAGGCATCGGGCGAACTGCGATATTGACATCGACAGCGGGTGCCCACATCTTGCCTCGCAATCATCGAGCGGACGCGGACATGTCGATCGGCACCTTCATTTATACGCTCCTGAACGGCGATTTGGTCGGGACCGACGAGTTCGGCAACAGGTATTACCGCGGCAAGGGCCGAAAGCTCAACGGCCGCGAGCGCCGCTGGGTGGTCTATAAGGGCGACGTCGAAGCGTCCAAGGTTCCGCCAGAGTGGCACGCTTGGCTCCATCATACGGTCGACGATCCGTTGACCGAAGAGGCGGCCGCCGCCCGCGCCTGGCAGAAAGACCACCTGCCGAACGTGACCGGCACGGCGCACGCCTACCGGCCCGCCGGCCACGACTACATGGGAGGCGAGCGCAAACGGGCGACCGGCGACTACGAAGCCTGGACGCCGGAATAGGCCGGTCCCCGTGAGCGAGGAATCCAGACACAGCATCGTCGGGTTCGTCGCCCTCCTGGCGCTGCTCGTCCTGGGCGTGCTGTCGTTCGCCACAACCACCACCGAAAAGACCGCCGGCTTCGATATCACCGCGGATTTTGACCGGGTGGACGGCCTGACCGTCGGCGATGAGGTGCTGATGAGCGGGATCAAGATCGGCGAGGTTACCCGGATGATCCTGACCGAGTCCTTCCGCGCCCGGCTGACCCTGAATATCGATGACGGGGTGGAACTGCCGTCGGATTCGGATGCCCGCATCCTGACCGACGGCCTTTTCGGCTCGAAGTTTATCGAGGTAAACCCCGGGGCCGAGGAGGAAATTCTCGAAGCCGGCGGCGAAATCGAGTTCACGCAGGAATCACTGGTATTGCAGGACCTGCTCGATCAGGTCATCGGACAGGGCAGATCGGCGCAGGCCGAGAGGGCGAAGAAATGAACAAGAACCTCATCGAGACCGTTATGGGCGCCGTGGTTCTCGGCGTGGCTGTCGTCTTCGTCTGGATTTTCTTTACGACGACGCAGGTTCAGACGGTCGACGGCTATCGGATTACCGCGCTCTTCACCAAGGTCGGCGGGCTGCGGTCGGGCAGCGACGTTCGGGTGAACGGCATCAATGTGGGCACGGTCGCCGACCGGCGGCTGAGCGAGGATTTCGATGCCGTGGTGACCATGACCATCGATGACGCCGTGCGGCTTCCCGCCGATACGACCGCTATCGTCACCGGCGACGGTCTGCTCGGGGGCACCTATATCCGCCTGCTGCCGGGCCGTTCGGCGGAAAAACTGGCGCCCGGCGGGCAGCTCGCCAAAACCGAGGATTTCAAGACCATCGAGGACCAGGTGGGCGAGATCATATTTCTCGCCACGGGGGGCTCCAACGGCGGCAATTGAACGAGGCTGGTATGGCCGACCATTGGGATCCCGGCGCCTATGACCGGAACGCCCGGTTCGTTTCCGATCTCGGCGCGCCGGTTCTCGAACTGCTTGCGCCGCGGCCGGGCGAGCGGATTCTCGATCTGGGATGCGGCGATGGGCCGTTGACCGAAAAGATCGCCGCCGCCGGGGCCCAGGTGGTCGGTGTCGATGCCAGCCCCAACCAGGTGAAGGCGGCGCGGGCCCGGGGGCTGGATGCCCGGGTGATGTCCGGCGACGCCCTGACGTTCGAGGATGAATTCGATGCGGTGTTCTCGAATGCGGCGTTGCACTGGATGACGGCGGCCGACGAGGTCATCGCCGGGGTCCGCCGCGCGCTCCGGGACCGGGGCCGGTTCGTCGGCGAGTTCGGCGGCGCCGGAAATGTCGCCCATATCCAGGCCGCGCTTCATCGCCGTCTGGGCGAGCGGGGCGTGGACGCGGCGGCGGTCGATCCCTGGTATTTCCCCGGCACGACGGAATATGGGGCCAAACTCGCCGCCGGCGGCTTCGAGGTGATGCGGATTGAACTGATCCCGCGGCCGACGCCGCTTCCGGGGGACATGCGGGACTGGCTGGCCATTTTTTCGCAAGCCTTCACCGACGCCCTTCCCGACGGCGATGTCGAGGGCTTCGTTGCCGAGGTAATCGACGATGTCCGCCCCCATCTGTGCGGCGAGGACGGGAACTGGACGGCCGACTACGTGCGCCTTCGTTTTGCCGCAATCAGGCGTTAGGTCCAGCGGGATGACCGAACTTCAAGAATGAACGGCATGACGCGTTTCCTTGCTCCGCTCCTGTTCGCGGCCGCGATTCTGTTCGTGCCGGGAGACCTCCCGGCCGAGCCCTATTCGATGGCCGTGCTGCAGGGCCTCGACAAAGTGACTGCCCGGGTGTCCACCTTCGAGGCGCCGGTCGGGGATACGGTGCGGTTCGGGACCCTCGAAATCATCGCCCGACGTTGCGACAAGAAGCCGCCGGAGGAGCCGCCGGAGAGCGCGGCATTTCTGGATGTCTGGGAGGTTCGCCCCAACGAGCCGGCGCTCAGCGTCTATCGCGGCTGGATGTTCGCGTCGAGCCCGGCGCTCGCCGCCATGGAGCACCCGGTCTATGACGTTTGGGTGATCGACTGCAAGAACGCTTCGGCTTCGTCCGCCGAGTGATCGGACGACCGCCGGCTGTCGAAAACGGCATCCGTGCGCAGCGCCCGGTTTAGCATCGACAAATAGTCGTGGCGGGGTATTTCCACGTTTCCGAACTGGCTCAGGTGTTCGGTGACGAACTGGGTGTCGAGGAGGGTGAATCCGTCCGCCCTGAGACCCGCCACCAGGTGAACCAGGGCGACCTTGCTGGCATCCCGCGCCTTCGAAAACATGCTCTCGCCGAAGAATGCGGCCTTCAGCACCACCCCGTACAGTCCCCCGGCCAGTTCCCCGTTCCGCCAGCACTCCACCGAATGGGCGTGGCCGCGCTCGTGAAGCGCGGTATAGAGCCGCAAAATATCGTCGTTGATCCACGTCTCGTCGCGGCCCGGCGCCGGCGCGGCGCAATTCTCCATGACCTGGCGGAACGCCTTGTCGCGGGTGACCTCGAAGGGCCGCCGCCGGACGGTCCTGCGGAGGCGGCGCGGCACATGGACGCCGTCCAGCGGCAGGATGCCGCGAAACTCCGGGTCCACCCAAAACAGGGTCCGGTCGTTCCGGTTCTCCGCCATGGGAAATATACCGGCGGCATAGGCGCGCAGCAGGACATCCGGCGTCAATCTCAAATCTTCGGGATCTTTGTCGTGGGTCGACACGCTTGCTCCCGATGTGACGGTCCTAATGGTTCGCGGCGGCGTCCAGGGCAAGAAGATAGCCCTGGCTGCCGAAGCCGGCAATGATCCCCCGGGCGGCGCGGGAAACATAGGAATTGTGGCGGAACTCCTCGCGCCGAAAAATATTGGACAGGTGCACCTCGATCACCAGGACGCCGCACCCCTTCAGGGCATCGAGGATGGCCACAGAGGTATGGGTGTAGCCGCCGGCATTGAGAATGATGGCGTCGAAATCCCGGCCGCCCTCCTGAATCCAGTCGACCAGATCACCTTCGCTGTTGCTCTGGCGGCAGTCGACGGTCAGGCCGAGTTCGCCGGCCCTGGCCGCACAGGCCTCCTCGATCTGGGCCAGAGTTTCCGCGCCGTAAATCTCCGGCTCCCGGGTTCCCAGCAGGTTGAGATTCGGCCCGTTCAGGATCAGAATTTTCTTTGCCATGTCGTGTCCTCGCGCGCCGGGGCCGTAACCCGCGCCGCAATTCCGGCAGCCGCCGGCCCGTACGGCCGTCCCGGGCTACAATGCGGTTGAAAGGCCGGGGATCGGCTACCATACTTGCGCCGAACGGCCCCATTGTGAGCCGTACCCCCTTAATGAACGTTTAATAATTGGCATCAAGATGAATGTGACCATAAATGGCGAGGCGCGCGATATCGACGCGCCGGTGACCGTGGAAGGAATGTTGGCCGGCCTCGGGCTCGATGCCCGGAAGGTCGCGGTCGAACGAAACCTGGAAATCGTGCCCAAATCCCGATACGGCGATATCGATGTGACCGAAGGCGACAAGTTCGAAATCGTCCACTTCATCGGCGGCGGAGCGCCGGAAGGGACGGGCACGCCGCCCAGCGGCGATACCTTCGAGATCGCCGGGCGGACCCTGTCCTCGCGGCTGATCATCGGCACCGGCAAGTACAAGGACTTCGAGCAGACCGCACGCGCCCTGGAAGCCTCGGGCGCGGAAATCATCACCGTGGCCGTCCGCCGGGTGAATGTCACCAACCCGGACGAGCCCATGCTGGTCGATTTCGTCGATCCGAAGAAATACACCTACCTGCCCAACACCGCCGGGTGCTTTACCGCCGACGATGCGCTCAGGACCCTCCGGCTGGCCCGCGAGGCCGGCGGCTGGGATTTGGTCAAGCTGGAGGTTCTGGGCGATCAGAAAACCCTTTACCCGCATGTCACCGAGACCCTGAAGGCGGCGGAGGCGCTGATCGGGGACGGGTTCAAGGTCATGGTCTACACGACCGATGATCCGATCCTGTCGAAGACCCTGGAGGATATGGGCTGCGTCGCCATTATGCCGCTGGCGGCGCCCATCGGGTCCGGGCTCGGTATCCAGAACCCGGTGAACCTCAGGCTGATCATCGAGCAGGCGAATGTGCCGGTGATCGTCGACGCCGGCGTGGGGACCGCCTCGGATGCGGCGATCGCCATGGAGCTCGGCTGCGACGGCGTCTTGATGAACACGGCGATCGCCGAGGCGCAGGACCCCATCAGGATGGCCCGGGCCATGCGGCTGGCCATCGAGGCCGGCCGGCTGGCCTATACGGCGGGGCGCATGCCGAAAAAGAAATACGCCGATCCGTCCTCGCCCCTTGCCGGGTTGATCTAGGCCGGGGGATCGGCGCCCCGCACTAAGCCTTGCAACTGCCGGGTACTCGGGATAGGCACATGATCAACACCCGGGATTGGGGTAGGGGACATCGCATGAGTGAACTTGGCGCATGAGCGAACCCGGCACGCGCCGGAGCCACGAGGTCCTGGCCATCGGCTTGGTCTCCATGGCTCATTTTTTCAGCCACTTCTACATCCTCGTGGTGCCGTCGCTGCTGCCCCTGATCAAGGCCGATCTCGGCGCCGAGAGCGCCTTCGTGCTGTTCGGCCTGATCATGACCGCTTATGCCGGCATGTCGGCGGCCGGTCAGTACCCCGCGGGCGTGATCATGGACCGCTGCGGCGCGCGGCTGTTCATCATCTTCGGACTGATCGGCATTTCGGTCTGCATGTTCCTCATGGGGTTCGCCAGCTCGGTGGCGGTGCTCGTCGTCCTCGCCGCAATTGCCGGGCTGTGCGACAGCCAGTTTCACCCCTCCGACTACACCATCATGACCGCCCGGGTCCGCGGGCCGTGGCGGGGCAAGGCCTACGCCATCCACACCAGCGCCGGCTTCCTGGGATTCGCCGCGACGCCGACCGTGGTCAGCTTCCTGGCGCCGAACTTCGATTGGCGCGAGATCATGCACATCCTCGGCATCGCCGGGATGATCGGCGCCGTGACGCTGATTGTCCTTGCCCGCTTCCTCAACGACCGGGAGTTTGCGGCGCCCGCCGCCCAATCCGATACCAGTACGGCCGACACCGGCAAGGCCGCCGGCAGATCGTTCATCTTCACCACGCCAATTCTGTTGATGTTCGGCTTCTACGTGGCGACCGCCTTGTCGGGGAACGGCATCCAGACGTTCGGCATTCCGGCGATGATCGAGATGTTCGAGATCGACCTTGTGGCCGCCAACCAGACGCTGGCCATCTATCTCTGGGGCATCACCATCGGGGTGTTCGCCGGCGGCATGGTCACCACCTGGCTCAAGCGCTTCGACGCCATCGCCGCCGTCGGCTACTCCCTTTCCGCCGCCGTCCTGATCCTCGTCGGCATGTCGGTGATGCCGGTGAGCGGCGTGGTCATCGGGCTTGCATTCGTCGGTTTCATGATCGGCGCGGTGATGCCGTCCCGGGACCTGATGGTCGCGGCCATCGCGCCGGCGGGCGCGACCGGCAAGGCGTTCGGCTTCGTCTCCACGGGATTTTCCGTCGGCGGGTTCTTCGGCCCGGTGCTTTACGGCTCGATCATGGATCAGAACGCGCCGGCGTGGCTGTTCTTCACCTCCGCGGTCCTGATGCTGGTTACGCTGGGCTTCGCCGTCGCCGCCGGCTGGGCGGCGCGCTCCCGCGGCGCCCGAAAAACGGTCCAGCAGCCCGCCGAGTAACCGGGCCGCCATGACGCCCGAGACCGCGTTCGTCCTGAACACCTTTTCGCTGCTGCTCTGGGCCGTCCTGGTCATGTGGATGTGCGCCGGGTTCACGATGCTGGAAGCGGGATCCGTCCGGAGCAGGAGCGCTTCGGTGATCTGTCTCAAGAATATCGGCGCCTATGCGACGACGGCGATCGTCTTCTACATCGTCGGCTACAACCTGATGTTCGTGGGTGTCGACGCGGGCGGGTGGATCGGATCCCCGGCGCTGCTCCACGGTCCCACCGGGGCGGAGCGGGCATTGTTGGGCGGCGACGATGCCGCGGCCGCGGAGGTCACGGGCAGGGGCCGGGCCGCGATGGCCGACTGGCTGTTCCAGATGGTGTTCGTGGGTTCGGTGGCCTTGATCGTGTCGGGAACGCTCGCCGAGCGCGTCAAGCTTCATTCGTTCCTGCTGTTCATCGCCATATTGGCGGCGTTCATCTATCCGGTGATCGGGTCCTGGACCTGGGGCGGCGGCTGGCTCGCCGCGATGGGCTTCAGGGATCTGGCGGGTTCGACGATCGTCCACTCGACGGGCGGCTGGGCGGCGCTCGCCGCCGTTCTGGTGGTCGGCGCCCGGCGAGGCAAATTCCGGCCCGACGGGACGGTCAGGCAGACGCCGCCGAACAACGTGCCCATGGTGACCCTCGGCGCGTTCATCATCTGGCTGGGGTTCCTCGCGTTCAACGCCGGCTCCCATACCGGGCTGACCGGCGTTCCGGACGCGGTTGCGCTGAGCAACATATTCGTCAACACGAATTTGGCGGGCGCGGCCGGGTTCGTCGCGGCGGTGTGCCTGTCGCGCTGGGTCCTGGGGAGGGTAGACCTGTTCGCCTCGCTGAACGGCGGGATCGGGGGGCTGGTGGCGATCGCCGCCGCTCCCGGCATCCCCGACCATCTCTGGGCCGTGGCTATCGGCGGGATCGGCGGGGTGCTTTGCCTGCTGGGCATCAAGCTGCTGGAACGCCTGAGGATCGACGACGAGGTGGGCGCCATTCCGGCACATCTGGGGGCTGGGCTTTGGGGCACGCTTGCCGTCTGCATCGAGGGGGGCGGCGATCCGGCCGTTCAGGTCCTCGGGATCGCGGCGGTCGGCGGGTTCGCATTCGGCGTTTCCCTGCTCGCCTGGCTGGCGATCGATTACGCGGCCGGATGCCGAATTTCGGAAACCGCCGAGCGGCTCGGACAGGACGCCGTTCTCGGCATCGAGTCCTTCCCGGAATTCGTCCGAAGCAAAGAAGACGAGCGATGACGCACTTTGGCGACACACGTGGATGGCCGGGTCGGGGCCCGGCCATGACGGATCGTTTTCATGCCGGCGGCCCGCCGGGCAGCGGCTACCAGTCGTTCCGCAGCTCCCGGAGTTTCAGGAACACCGTCTTCTCGTCGGGCTCGTCGGGGAGGTCGGGGAAGGCTTCCCGCAGCCGGGCGATCACCGTCGGGCTGTGCAGCCGGAAAAAGGTGTTGACCTCTTTCTCCAGCGCCAGCGTCGTCACCATCGCCCGGTTGGTGTCCTGGCCCGCGACCTCTTCCTTGAGGCTGGCGGCGCGCGCGTTGTCGGGCTCCCGGTCGAGGGTGAAATCGAGATTGTTCTCGATGTAGTCGTGGCCGGGGTAGATCAGCGTATCGTCGGGAAGGGTCGCGAGCTGCCTGGCGAAGGTTTCGTAGAGCGGCTCCGGGTGGCCGCCGCCCTTGCAGTGTCCGGCGCCCGCATTGAACAGCGTGTCGCCGCAGATCAGCGCCGGCTGATCGGTGCGCGACAGCAGGCAGACGTGGCTCATGGTATGGCCCGGGGTGTCCATGGCCTCGAGCTCGACGGTCCTGCCCACCTTCACCACGTCGCCGGCATCGAGGCCGATATCCATGTCCGGGATGTCGTCCCTGGCCTTGGCGCTGGCTAGAATCCTGGCGCCCGTGGCCTCGACCATGCCGCCGTTGCCGCCGGTATGATCCTTGTGGTGGTGGGTGTTGAGGATCTGGGTGATTTCCCAGCCCTTGTCCTTGGCTACATCCAGGCACTGGCCGAACTCCAGCGGATCGACGGCGAGGGCCTCGCCGGTTTCCGGGCAGGCGATCAGGTAGTTGAAATTGCGGAAATTATTGTTGGTCCAGATTTGCTCGACAATCATGTGGCATCTCCCTTGCGGATGCGGTCCGCGTGAGTTTAGCTGCCCGGCATGACGACTAAAATAACCAAATCGGTGATGGCCGAGGCGTTGACCGAACTCGCCGGGCGCGATCCGGACATCAGGCGCGCCTACGGGGAGCTCGGCCCGCCGCCCCTGCGCGGCCGCCCGCCGGGCTTCGATTCCCTGTTCAAGATCATCTGCGCCCAGCAGGTTTCGACCGCGTCGGCCCGGGCCATCCAGGCGCGGCTCAACGAATATGCCGACCCCATGACCCCGGAGGTTTTCCTGGGTCTCACCGACGACGATCACCGGAAGGTCGGCCTGAGCCGCCAGAAGGGGACCTATGGCCGCGCCATCGCGAGAGCCCTGGTGGACGGCGACCTGAGCCTCCGTTCGGTGGCCCGCCAGGCCGATGACGACGCCATCGAGGCGATGACCGCGCTGAAGGGCATCGGCCCATGGACCGCGCAGGTCTACCTGCTGTTCGCCCTGAAGCGGCCCGACCTGTGGCCGGTGGACGACCTCGGTATCGTCGTCGGTTACCAGAAGCTCAAGGGGCTGCCCGCGCGCCCCACCCGCGCCGAGATGCTGGCGGCGGGCGAAATCTACCGCCCCTGGCGCAGCGTCGCCGCCCGGTTCATGTGGCACGTGGTGAATTCGGAACGGGCCGAAAAGGACCGGATGTAGGGCTTACCCGATTTCCGCCGATTGGTCCGAGAAGTTGATGGTGACCTGGAACGACCCCTCGTTCATCTTCCACTTGCGGAGCTCGTAGGAGCGCACCCCGGTGGAGTGCATGGGGTCGGAATCGGCGATTTTCCTGGCCTCGCCGAAATCCCCGGCCCGGATGATGATCATCCCGAACGCGGGCGCGTCCGCGCCTTCGTCGAACACCGGACCGGCGCCGTAGAGAATTCCCTCCTTCTCCAGCCGCACCTGATGATCGAGGTGGGCGGGCGAGACCTCGAGCACCTTTTCGCGCGGCGCCTCGGGCTTCGAGAAAATGACGTAGAGTTCCTTGCCCAGGTAGCTGGTGATCCGCTCCTGGAGCGCTTGTTCCTCGGCCATGGTTCCCCCGGGAGTTACGGCGCTACATGGCGCCCGGCTGGTAATACGGATTGGCGCCGCCCGCATGATCGGTGACATCGAGCACCTGGCTGATGGCGGGCACGGCTTCCTTGATTTCCGTTTCGATGCCTTGCTTGAGGGTGGCGTCGGCCATCCCGCAGCCTTGGCAGCCGCCTTCGAGGCGGACATAGGCGATATCGCCCTGCACGTCGATGAGCGAAATATGGCCGCCGTGACTGGCGACGGCGGGGTTGATCCGCTCGTCCAGCACCGTCTGGATGCTTTGGGCCTCGACCGTGTCCAATCCCGGCTTCGGCAGCGCATCGCGGTAATCCTTCACCGCGACCACCTCCGGTACGTAGTGCCGCAGCACGTTGGTCATGCCGCCGACCAGCGAGAAGGCCGATCCCTGGAACTCGACCAGCACGTCGCCGTTCTTGAAATCGACGAAATCGACATCACCGCCGGTCTGCTGGGCCGCCGGCTTGATCCGGGTGTCGATAATTTCCCTGATCTGGGCGACGATCGATTCGTCGGCGGGGGCGTCCTCGGCCGCCTCGGCTTCCATGCCGTGCATGGCAGGCGCGCCGGAAGTGTAGTGATCCATGATCGCGCCGAGGACCATCGGCTTCATCACCAGCCAATCCAGGTCCGGGTCCTTTTCGACCACCACGTGATCGGCGTGGAGGGTGATTCCGGCGACGCCGTCGACACCGAACAGCCGCTCGGCGAGCGGCGAACGCTCCGCCGATTCCTCGTCGGGGAACTCCGCCGAACCGCCGGGCAAAACGGCCTCGCCGGGAAAAAATTTCAGCCGATCCGGGTCGGGCAGGGCTTCGGTTTGAATGAACATTCTTTACCTCATCAACGCGCCGGGCAGCGGCAACCGCCGGCGCTTACCATAGTTCCGGGGGATATTTATATCGCCCACAAAAAATGTCCAGGTATTCTGGTCGGGTATTGCCGGATTTTCCCTTTAAAGCCGGTGAAATTATCGTATAACCCGGCGCTCGACCCTGGAAGCGCCCGGTAAGCGCCTAGGAAGCGCCCATGACACCTAAAATCGATCGATTTCTCGCCGAGCGGCAGCCGGACACCCCCTGTCTGGTGGTCGATCTCGACGTTATCTCGGCAAACTTCGGGGCCTTGCGGTCGGCGCTGCCGCAAGCTGAAATCTACTACGCGGTGAAGGCCAATCCGGCCTCGCCGGTGCTTCAGCGGCTGGTCGAGCTCGGGTCCAGTTTCGATGCGGCGAGCCTGCCCGAGGTCGAGCGATGCCTGACCGCCGGCGCGGACCCTTCGAGCATTGCATTCGGCAACACCGCCAAGAAGATGGGCGATATCGCCGGCGCCCACAGCCGGGGTGTGCGGCTGTTCGCGTTCGACAGCGAACCGGAGCTGGAAAAGCTCGCCGTGGCCGCACCGGGTTCCGAGGTGTTCTGCCGCCTGCTGGTCGCCAACCAAGGTGCGGCCTGGCCGCTTTCCGGCAAATTCGGCTGTTCGGCGGAGATGGCCGTCGATCTGATGATCAAGGCGCGGGACATGGGTCTGGCCGCGCGGGGCATCTCTTTCCATGTCGGCTCCCAGCAAACCGAGCCGGGCGCCTGGCAGGCGGCCATCGGCGAGGTGGCGCGGATATTCACCACGCTGGCGGAAAAGGGGATCAGCCTGGACGTGGTCAATCTCGGCGGCGGTTTCCCCATCCGCTACCGGGACGACGTTCCGGGTCTGCTGGCGGTGAGCGAAGCGATCCGGACCGCGATTGCCCGCGCCTTCGGCAACCGGCCGCCGGGGCTGATGATCGAACCCGGGCGGATATTGACCGCCAATGCGGGCCTGATCCGCGCCGAGGTGGTGCTGGTCTCGACCAAGGGATACGGCGAACCGGTCCGCTGGGTCTATCTGGATATCGGCAAGTTCGGCGGGCTGGCCGAGACCATGGACGAAGCGATCCGGTATGCGCTCCGCACCGAACATCCGGATGCCGGGACCGGCCCGGTGGTTCTCGCCGGCCCCACCTGCGACGGCGCGGATATCCTCTACGAGCACGCCGGCTACCGCTTGCCGATGGATCTGAAGGCCGGCGACAAGATCGATATTCTCGATGCCGGCGCCTACACGGCGAGCTATTCGTCGGTCGGCTTCAACGGCTTTCCGCCGCTCAGGGAGTACTACCTGTAACCGTTCCTGTCCCGCCTCCGTGCGGGGCATCCGGAATATTCACCACAGAGGCACGGAGGCACGGAGGTGAGGAGGAGAGGTTTCGATCCCGGTGCTCCTCACCGTCTCTGTGGTTCAGGAATTGAAAATCTGGATACCCCGGACTTGCGCCGGGTTCGGTCAATTCGTCCGAATTGACCTTACATGACGCAGTTATTTTGCCCGCCCCGGCCGGCGTCTTAGGAAAACGCCTTGAAGGTGATCAGGGTGAAGGTGTCCTTGACGCCGGGAAGGCGCTGAATCCGTTCGGTGACGAAGTGCCCGATGTCGGTGGCGTCGTCGAGATAGCACTTGATCAGCAGATCATGCTCACCGGATGTGGAGTGGACCTCCGACACCTGTTCCACCGTTTCGACCGCCTTGTCGGCGACGGAATAGGCTTCGCCGAGCTCGCACTTCACTTGCACGAAAATCGTCTGCATGGAGCGGTCCTCCCCGGGGAAATTCCAAAACCGATGCCGTCTAGTGTGAAGTCAAAGACGGGGGATTGTCAAAGCGGCTAGCCGGGCGCCCTTGCCGGGCGCAGCATGAACGCGGGAACGTGGTCGCCCATCCCGACGACCGCTTCGTCCTTCCCGGCCCGGTCGGGATTTTTGCCGCGCTTTTCGTTCCGCCGGCCGTCTTGCTTGTCGTCCCGATTGTCGCTCTGCTTGTCGTCTTGTTTGTCGTCGCGCGCCCGCTTGCCGGACCTGCGCCGCGAAGAGCTCCTTTCCGGCTTGGCATCGTCTTGTTTCGCACGTTCCGCACGGCCCGGTTTGCCGAGGCCGGCATCGATTTCCTCGATCTTGCGGCCCTGCAGCCGTTCGATGGCGTGGAGGTACTTGTCGTCCTCGGGCGTCGTCAGCGTGAAGGCGCGGCCCTCGCGGCCGGCGCGGCCGGTGCGGCCGATCCGGTGCACATAGTCCTCGGCGTGGGTGGGGATGTCGAAATTGAAGACGTGGCTGAGATCGCTGATGTCGATACCGCGTGCGGCGACGTCGCTGCACACGACGAGTTTGATTTCCCCGGCCTTGAATTTCCCCAGGGTCTCGGTGCGCGCCGATTGCGCCATGTCGCCGTGCAGGGCCGCCGCATCGAAGCCGTGCTTCTGCAGCGAACGGTAAAGGATATCCACGTCCCGTTTGCGGTTGCAGAAGATCAGCGCGCTGCGCACATCTTCCTTTTCCAACAGCGCCCTCAGCGCTTCGCGCTTGAATTTCGGGTATCCGCCGCCGCGGCCGCGTTCCTTTCGGGTCACCGTGACGATCCCCTGGAAAATCTTCTCCAGCGGGGTGGCCGGCGGCGCGACGGTGATCTCCTTGGGATTCATCAGGAAGGCGTCGGCGAGGCGGCGAATTTCGGGCGGCATGGTGGCCGAGAAGAACAGCGTCTGACGCATTTTGGGCAGCAGGCCGACAATGCGCTCCACATCGGGCATGAAGCCCATGTCGAGCATCCGGTCGGCTTCGTCGATGACCAGGATTTTCACATCGCTGAGCAGCAGCATGCCGCGGTCGAACAAATCGATCAGCCGCCCCGGGGTCGCGATCAGCACATCGACGCCCCGGTCGATGAGCTTGTACTGGTCGTCCATGGATTGGCCGCCGATGATCAGCGCCTTGGAGAGTTTGTGGTACTTCCCGTAGGTGTCGAAATTCTCGGCGACCTGGGCGGCAAGCTCACGGGTCGGCTCCAGGATCAGCGTCCGGGGCATCCGGGCGCGCGCCCGGCCGGCGGCCAGGATGTCGATCATCGGCAGGGTGAACGACGCGGTCTTGCCGGTGCCGGTCTGCGCGCAGCCAAGAATGTCTCGTCCCATCAGGACATGGGGGATGGCCTTCGCCTGGATCGGCGTCGGATCGGTGTAGCCCGCGTCGCCAACCGCGCGGAGGACCTCTTCGCTTAAGCCGAGGTCGTCAAAACTCATTCGGGTATCGTCCGGAATTATGACCGGTTCCAATTCCAGGGGAACCGTTTATGGCCGCGGGAAGTACGGGAAAACGGCACTATTGTCAACCGGCGCCGGCGCGGAGTTGAGGGTCAGGGTGAGGAGGTGCAGCTGCGTGCCTGCGAAAAAAAGTCGTGCGGCGCGGCGGTCATCGCGTCCCGGCGTAATCGATCAGCGTCAGGATGGCTCCGCCGTGTTCGGTCGTGGCGACGGCATTCGCCAATCGGCCGTCCGCCGTCACCACCGTTGCGCCGATACGGTGGGCGAGCGCGAGATAGACGCAGTCGTAAACCGGGTGGCCGAGGGCCAGCGCCAGACGAACCGCGTCCGCGCCGACGGTCTCGTCATCGTGCCAGAGCAGCGGCATGCCGGTAAGCAGGGCCATGGCGGCCCCGGCTTCGGCGCGCTCGATCTGGCCCGTCCGCGCCTTGCGCCACAGCGCATTGGCGGCCTCCGACGCCATCAGGCGGGGCGCGTGAAGCTCCTCGCCGCTCGCCGCCAGTTCCCGCGCGGTACCCGAATCGGGCTCGTCGACCAGCAACTTGACCGCCACGCTCGCATCGACCACGAAGCGCATCAGAAGTCGTCGCGGTGACCGTGGTCACGATCCTCGCGGATCAGCACTTCCGCCGGGGTCTGCTTGCGGCCCCTGGTCTTCTCCCGCAGCCGGTCCGACGCCTCCAGGAACCTGGCGCGCTTTGCTGCCATGTCGTCGTCGGCGGCGCATTGCAGGATGTGGCGCGCCTCGCCCTCCAGTGAGCGGTTGTTCTGTGCGGCGCGTTGCTTGAGGCGGTCCACCACGTTGTCGTCGAGCCGCCGCACATTGATCGTCACCATGGGTTCGCCTCCGGTCATCGGTTAGCAGATTGTTGTCACACCCCATGCCGGAGGAAAGGGCCGAAGCGCGGAAAATCCCGGTCGGGAAGGACGTTCGACGACTGTCGTGACCATGCGTGGACGGCGCTTTGTTCGACTCGTGTTCTTATCAATGCGAGCGCGCATTTGGCGTGTACGGACCGGCAGGAATCCTCTCATTTCGCCTCCCTCACGAGGCTGCCGCGATGGTAGCGTTCATCGGCAAGATCGCCTCGCCGTCGCAGGGCGTGGGCTATTTCGAGAAGGACGGCTATTTGAGCGCGCGGCCAGTTGTTTCAGATACTGGAACTGCGTGCGCCCGTTGCCCTCGCGGAACGGGTGGACATGGTTGACGTCGCCCAGCAGCAGCCCGGCGCCCTCGGCGAACGCGTCCGGCACCGATCCCAGGAAATATCCCGCCGCCACGATGCGGCGGTGGATGTCCGCCATGCCGGTCTTGATCAGGCGCATCGGCTGGAACCGGCTGTCGCCCTCGGCGATCTCGACGGTGCGGACCTCGCCCGCCCATGCATAGAGGTCCTGGAACAGGTGGCGGCGGATCGCCTTCAGGTGGGCAGAAATAGGGCCAATCGCGGCAGGCAACCGGGTTACCCCGATCCCCCGCGATCAAGGCTGATCATGTGCCAGCGGTGTTTCCAGCGGGTTGCCCGGTGGCATCCGGCGTCAGCATCTTGAGGAAGTGCCGGGCCGGCGGGGGGAGGAGGCGATCACGCAACGTGAACACGCCGTAGCTTCGGGGCCCGAAGTAGGTGTCGAGGGCGATGACAGGGAGCCGGTCGGTTTCGCTTACGCACAGGCTGGGCACCACGGCGATGCCAATGCCGACCTCGACATAGCGCCTGACCATCTCCCAGCTGCCGACCTCGGCCACTGCATTGGCTTCGATGTTGAACGTGCGCGCAGGACTTTCGTCGAAGTGCTGGCTGTACAGCTCGGGGGAAGGGACGACGGAGCTGTACTCGCTTGCCTCCTGCGGGGAGACCGCCTCGTGTGAAGCGAGCGGATGGCCGGGCGGGGTGATGAGCACAAGGCCGTAGGTGAATAGCTGACGGTAGTCGATGCTGTCCCCGGGGAGCGGCGCGTCGATGCCGAACACCAGGTCCACCCGCTCGTCGAGAAGCCTCTTGAGTCCCTCTTTGACCGACGCGGTGTCGACGCGAACGGGGATGTCCGGGAAGCGGTCATGGAAACGCCTGAGGTAGCGGGGGAGGACGAGGGAGTGCCCGACACGGGTCGCTGCCAAGCGGAGTCGCGCCGCGGCCCCCGCGTCGAGACTGCGCTGCGGGTCGTCGAACAGGTCCTCGACACCCTGCACCAGAGGCTCGGCGAGCCCGTAGAGAAGTTCGCCCCCGCCGGTAAGCGCCACGCCCGCGACGCGGCGCTCGAGCAACATCGCTCCGTGCTCGTACTCCAGTTCGCGGATCTGGCTGGACACCGCGGGCTGGGTGAGTCCGAGGCGTTCCGCCGCGGTCGTGATGCTGCCGGTGCGGGCGACCTCGCAGAACACGCGCAATTGCCGGATCCGGTCGCGCCGACCGGGGATGTGCCGCCTCACGGCACCTCGTGCGCGTCAAGGGTGTCCGACAGGGCGAACTCGACGAACCGGCTGGCGGCACGCGCCATGATCCCGTCGGCGCGCACGGCCAGCCCGTAGTAACGATATCCGTAGGAATGCTCGATGCGCACTACCTGCACCGGGTCGATCGCGCTGACACACAGGTCCGGGACAATGGCAATGCCGACGCCAGCCGCCACGCTGCTGAGCATCGAACTCCAGTCCTCCAGCTCGAGGACAATGCGCGGGCGTGCACCGTGCAACAGCATGAGTACATCCTGGAACTGCCGCATATAGGACGTGGACGGCAGGGCGATCATCCGATGACCGGTAACCGCCGCAATGGCGATACTCTCCAGCCCGGCCAGCGCATGGTCTCTGGGCGTGATCAGCACCGGGCTGGACCGCGCCAGCCGGTGGAACCGGATATCGTCGGGCACGACATCCATGGCAGTGGCCACCACGTCGAGATCGAGGTTGCGGAGCCAGGCGAGGCGCTGTGTGCCGACGCCCATGCGCACCTCCACCCTGATTTCCGGATGGCGTTCCTGGAACCGCTTGACGAGTTCGGGCAGCACTGCCCCGCCCGAGACTTCGCCGGCGGCGATGCGAAGCGTCGTGACGGCGCTCTCGTGCCGATGTCCCTCGAACAGGTCCGGCAGGCGCTGCAGGCCCTGCACGAGCGGCAAGGCGACGCGGCGAAGGTTACGGCCCGCCCGGGTCGGGGCGATGCCCGTGCCCCGACGGCAAAAGAGCGCCGTGCCGAATTCCTCTTCGAGTGCCCGCACCTGAACCGATACCGCCGACTGGCTCGACCCGATCATCTTGGCCGCGTCCGAGAAGCTGCCGAGCCGGACCGCCTCGCAAAAGGCCAGCAACTGCTTGAACCGGTCGCGGCGGACCGCGGGTGATTCCATGCCGTTGCCCGTCATCGGGCACGGCCCGGCGAGCGGGAAATTCTGCACCGCCGGTGCGGGTTCCCATCCAATGTGTGCGCAGGCGGGGCCCGATCGGTTCGCAGCATGGTTTTTCTGACTCCAGTCGCCGCCATGATACCGGTGCCCGGCCCATAAGTTGCGCAGATGATGTGCATTCCCCCATAGGAGAATCCGGCGCATCATATATCCCCGGTTGGCTGGCACGCACTGCGCCACACGGCCACAATCGCGTCATCGCTGTTCGAAACGGATGGGCAAGATGTGGATGGCGTGCATGTCTGGATGGGTACCGACCGCGCACACGCCGTCGCCCGGTCGACAGCGCGCATGCCGGCACGCGCCAGCGATGAATCCAGTTTCGTGCAAGCGGCCGACGACGTCTACGGCCTCCCGGCGCGGCGTCCCGGACGGGCGGGTGGCACGGTTGCGAGGCGCCTCCCGGGCCCGCGATCAGGCAAGGGTGCCGCCTGACGGCCCGGCTGCGCGTGTCGCTGCACGGTCCGTTCGATGGCGTGTCCGTCACCGACTGCCGGCCCCGTCGCTGCACCTTGCCCGAAGAATCACGGGCACGGTCCCGGATGGGCGGCGGCGCGCACCTGGCATCTCCGCGGGTGCGGCGGCGGGACCCGGCAGAGATCGGTTCGGCCTCGGAGGCCGTGCGGACCGGGGAGCGATCGAGTGACGATGCGCCGAGCCGGTTCAGCAGGCGCACCCGGGAGCCGGTCCGGCAGGGCGTACAGGTTCCTCCGGGATACCCGCGGCGGCGCGACCGCCTTCATGGCGGCGGGCGTGACCGTGATGACCGTCGCCGCGGCCGCGCTCATCACCGACCATATCTGGCTGGTCGACCAGCGCGATGTCCTCAAGACTGCCGCGGACGCTGCTTCCATCGCCACGACGCTGGCGTTCGAGGACCAGATTGCAGACGATCCCGACATCACTGATGCCGCTCTCAAGACCGTCCTTGAGCCCATCGCGAAGCGCTATATCGAAATCAACCTCGAGCATCTTGCACCGAAGCGGCTGGCCCAAGCCAAGCGGAGTCTCGACGGCACCATCACGCTGGACATCAATCGGGACGAACGCACCGTCAAGGTAGGCGTCAAGGCTGATCTTGGCGGCACGCTCTTCTCCCGCCACATTCTGCTGCTCGACAACTACGAGGGACCGGAGACCCTCAGGGTCAAGGCTGGCGTCGAGACCGTGAGGACGCCAGTCGAGGTGGTGCTCGCCATCGATACCAGCACGTCCATGAGGGACAATCTGATTGGTGCCAGCGTCCGATACGGGGATCCCTTGGCACCCGGAGAGACGTGCACTGAAAGCACCAATTCTCCCGATTGCAGCCGCATGGCCGTGGTCAAAGAGGCAGCCCGCCAGCTGGTCGCCATCCTCAACCCCAGCCCGATAACCGGGGTCAGCATCGGGGTCGTGCCCTGGCATTATGTGGTTCGCCTCGGGGACGGAGCCCGCGATAACTGGGCGAGAGAGGGCTGGGCAGGTTATCCCACCCGCCGCAGTTACGCAGTACCGTACCTCAACTGCGGCTGGGGCCGCGCGGCGGCCTGCTGGAACCTGCCGAGCGCCAGCGTGGAGGATCTTCCCGCCCCCGCACCTGAAGCCTGGATGGGATGTCTGGACGAGGATCGCCTCGACCTGACCGGCACCGCCGAACTGCCCCCGGTTGACCGGCTCTTGGAACCGCCGTCAGGCGAGAGCCGCTTCGCCCAAGCCTATTTCGTAACGGGGTTTGGGTTCGCCTACAATTGCCTTAATCCTGAGTCTTCCAACTTTCCCTCCAATGTGGATTGGCAGTATTGCTATAACCCACCGTCCGGAGTTTCCCGGGAGACGTTGAGTAGTTCAAGCGTCTTCTTGGTCAAACCAGAGAACACCGGATCCCAGCTCCGTTACTGTACGCCTGATACTTCGCCGATCCTGCCTCTCAGCGCCAAATCAGAGGAAATCGAGCAAGCCATTGCCGTGCTCCAGCCCGTCGGGAAGCGAACTTACTCCGCCCTCGGGGTGCTGTGGGGCCAGCGCCTGCTCATGCCTTCCTGGAAGGACGTGTGGGGCTCCGGCGCCGCCCCGGATAGTTCGAACCCGGAGCCTCCGCGGCGGGTGATCGTGTTGCTCACCGACGGCGAGGACACGCGCTGTGGCCTGGGCAATCACGGCTGTGACGACAGTGCGGCCGGGATTTCGCGCAAGGACGCCTGTGAGGCGGCGAAGGCGCAGGGAACCGAGATTTTCGTGATTGCCGCCGTGGAGCCTGGCAAAATCAGGACTGACCCAAACGACCCGTCGGCCCCGTTGACCCCGTTCGCCGAGGCCCTTGAGAATTGCTCAAGCAAGAAGGACAACCCCGACGGCACGTACGTCTTCCTCAACAACGCGACTCCCGAGAACCTTGAGGCCGCGTTCGAGGATATCGCCAAGCAGCTTCGCACACTGCGCAAGATCATGTAGCGATCGCGGCGGCGGGCAGGCGCGAGTGCGGCGGGAACCCCGCTGCCCGGCCCTGCGCATGTGTGGGAAGCGCCTATCCGATACGCTCGAAAATGACGTCGACGACCTGGGCCAGCGCCTTCCGGTACCGCCGCCCGGCCCGCGGCTCCGCGTCAGTCGAGGCGATCTCGCTATGCAGTTGCGAATCGTACGGCAGCCTGGCGACCGGTTCGCGATCGCCCAGCGCATAGCGGATCTGGGCCGTCGACAACGAGCTCCTGGGCACCCGGCGATTGGACTGCACCAGGACCGGCGGATCCTCGGGTTCCAGCAGCACCAGGCACCGGACCGCGACGTTGATGCTCACCAGGGTCGGCTCGTACAGCACCACCTGCACGTCACACCGGTTCATCAGCGCCGTCAGCAGTTCCGGGTCGGGAATTCCGCACAGCAGCACCATCGAGGCCCGGTTGGCCAGGTGCGTGACCAGCGACTGCGCGGTCTCGACCGACGGCAGCACGGGCAGGGATTCCGCGCGCGGGTAGCCGACCAGCGCGATGTTCTGCGGGCCGCCTTCCGCCTGGTCGTCGAACGGCTCGAATTCCAGGAACTTCCCGTCCCCGAGTCGCAGCAACATGTCGGAGACATTGCCGGCCGGCTCCAGACCGAACGCCTCCGGGAAGAGCGGGTCGAACGACAGGATGATGCAGTTGAGGCCCCGGGCCCGGCTCGCTCTGGCCACGGCCGCCACCAGCGTCGACACGCCGCTCCCGCCGTTGCCGACAAACCCGACCACGTGGCCCGCGTACTCGCGTTCCGGCAATTCGTCCAGCAGCGCAGCGCACGCCGTGCGCACATCGGCGACGGACAGCGGCTTGACCAGGTAGTCGGCAAAGCCGGCCCGCAGGAGCGCGTGCGCATGACCGGTGGTGTTGATCGACCCCAGGGCGACAAACTCGGTGCCGAACGGGCAGACCGCCTGCAGGCGTGCGCAGGCCGCTTCGGGTTCGGCCTCGCGGTCGAGATCGACTAGCACCAGCTTGGAGGACGGGATCGTCGGCAGCACCTGCAGCGCCTCGGCCAGCTTCCCGCGCCGGACCCGGGCCGAGGCCCGCTCCTTCAGTCCCTGCCGAAGGGTTCGTTCCGTCCGGGCATCGGCGGCAAACGCCAGGATGTCGACGGGATCCGTCATCCGCTCGATCAGACGATGTCGACAGCCCCGTTAGCCACCCGCCGCCGCCGCGGTATCGGTAGGTGCCGGGAGCTCGCGCACCTGATCCTCCACCCATCGCCGATAGGCCTCGGCACGGCGCCCGTGGAACCCTGCCGCCCGCCGGTCGCAGACGATCCAGGCTTCCTGCGGATCCGCCGTCTCCGCCTCGGGCGCGCTCGCGCACAGCCGCTGAGTCACCGCCAGGTCCTGGTGCGCTTCAATGGTCGCGGTGGTGGCCAGGCCGACTTGGCCGGCGATCGAGGACGGTGACGCGAAGAAGGCGTTGCGAGCCGACAGGCTGCCATCAATGCCCTGGCACCCCGCCAGGCATGCTGCGGCGGCGACGACCGCCGCCGGAATCCGGCGGCGCCCGCCCGATCGCCTCGTATCTGGCCCCGGCCGGGGCCGGCTGCTAGAAGTGATAGCCATGGATTTGCCTTGTTGCTGCAACCGGACTGGCCGGAAGCGGAGGCTGTACCGTGCCGCTCTGCACAAGGTTGACGGTCACCACCACGATCAACTCGGTCTCGCTCGCCTCGACCCGGTCCTGGCGGAACAACTGGCCGAAGACCGGGAGGTCCTTCAGGCCGGGCAGGCCGGATTCTACGGTATTGGAGCCGGAGCGGAAGAGGCCTGCGATCACGATCGATTCCCCGCTTGCGAGCTCGACCGTGGTTTCAGCCCGGCGGACGTTGAGCACCGGAATTTCCGTCCCGACCGTGACCAGGGATTCCACATCCGACGTCTCCGATACTTCGGGCCTGACCGTCAGGGTGATCCGCTCGGGATCAACGACGGTGGGAACGAAGTCCAGCAGGACACCGTACTTCTTGTACTCGAATGTGATCACCCCATCCCGGAAGCCCACCGGCAGCGGGTACTCGCCGCCCGAGAAGAACGACGCCGTCTCGCCAGAGATCGCCGTGAGGTTTGGGCGGGCCAGCACGTTGGCGAGGCCTGCCGTGGCGAGGGCGTCCACCACCCCCTGCACGGCGCCGCGTCGACCGCGGAAGCGCACGCCCACTGATCCCGTGGGCTGCCCTTCGACGAAGCCGGGCAACAGCGCCCCGAGCGCAGCGTTCGGATCCAGGGCGAATTGGGCGCCCAGCGGCCGTCCCACCCGCCACAGCAGATCGGCGCCTCGTCCCAACGTATTGAACGCTTCCCAGCTAATGCCAAGGCTCTCTGTGACCGAGCGTTGCACTTCCGCGATCTGGACTTCCAGGTTCACCTGCTGCGGCGCCTGGACATCGATGTCGTTTTCCAGGATCGCGCCTTCCGGCAGGGCAGCGGCGACCAGCCGTTGGGCCCTTTCCGCCGTGGCCACGGAATCGACCGCGCCGGTCAGGGCGACACCGCGGGGGAAATGCTGCACGCCCACCTCGCTGAAGTCAGGATCGCTGGCGAGAATCTGGGTTACGGGCTGAAGATCAAGGACGACGGTCACCAGCCATTCGTCGAGAAGGCCCTGATTGTCCAGGACGGCAACGGAGGTGCGCCCAACCCCGCGACCGATGACATAGAGAAGGTCGGGCGAAAGCAGCCGGACATCGGCGATTTCCGGTGTCGCGGCGATCACCGCCGTGGCGTGCCGGTCCAGCGTCCAGCGGCGGCTTTGATGGATCGGAATTGTCACCAACCTGAGCGGGTCCCCACCCGTCACTTCGTGAGACAGGTCGTCGGGGGGCATATCGGCCGCCCGCACGGGAAGCGGCGCAGCGACCGCATCCGGGAGTGGTGCTGGTGCCGCGGGCGAGGACTCGTCGACGACGGCCGGCTGGGGCGCAGGGGCCGGCTCAGGTGCAGGAATCGGCTCGGATGCGGGGGCCGGGACGGCCTCCGGTTTCGGGTCTTCGTCAGGCGGACCGGACACCCGTACTGCTGGCGGAAGGGACATGATTCGCTCGGGGTCAAGCAGTCGGAGCGCCAGGTCGCGCGGCACCACCGCCTGCTCCGCAGCCGGGCCGGCGCGACCCTCTGCCCCCCGCGCCGTGGGGCCGGATGCAGGGGCGGTGCGGTCCGGCGGCAGTTCCAGGAGCAGCGGGTCGTCAGGACTGACCGACAGGGCGTTCGTCGCGGCGGCGGCCGCCGTGCCCTCGGTAGCTTCGCTTCCTCTAGCGCCGGACGGTACAGCGACCCCGAGAGACACGACGACGGCTGCCAGCGCCAGCCCCGGCGCGAGAATCCCTGACCGGTCCTGCATTGGATTCGATCCACGCGCTCCACGGAGAATCGGGGTTCGACTGGGTGCGCGGGTGGCAGGCATCACGGTACCGGGTGAACGGCAGCCTCACGGACCGTCGCGGAAGCGATCGAGGGCACGCACAGGATGCCTCGGAGGGTGTGTGGCATGGCAGACTGGCACGTGCCAGATCTCCAGGAAACCGGCTTGGCCGACAGCGTTCGAGTTTACAGCAGGACACAGGAAATTGCAGAACAACCACGGGGTTGCCGAAGACGGGCGGGCGCGTCTCTCTCGGGGAGTCGCCCCTGCATCGCCCGGTCCGACTCGGACCCATCAGGCCCGTCGCTGCGGAGCCCGGTGGGAGAATGAGCCGGGTCCGCCCATCCGACCGGCTGGCACCGTGACCACCTCGCGATCCGACCCCGTTGCGGTCGTGCGCGTTCCGGTGCAGCAGGTGTGGAATCGATCGGCCGAGCCCTATTCAGGCAAGTGCATCTGGAGCAGGGCCCGCAGCCGGCGTTCATCGCCGTCCAGCCAGAACGACGGTGGATGGCTGATATAGATCCGCACTGCCTCGTCAATCCCTCCTGATTCCGTCAGCATCTGGACGTAGTTGGCGAGGATGCGGGCGTTTGTGGAATCCAGTGCGATCGCTTCTCGGTAGTAGTCGCCGGCACGCTGGAGGTCGGCCTCGATCGTTGCGGCAACCGCGAGGCCGTTCGTGATCCAGGCCTCCGCCACCGGGTTATCGATCAACCCGCGGGCACGCTGGAAATGACCGCTGGCAGTGCCGGCCTCGCCGAGCGCCAGCGCCGACCGGCCGGCGCTGAACCAGGCTTCCGCCTGTTCGCGTTCCGGCAACTGCAACCTCGCGACATGGACAAACTGCTCATGCGCCAGCTGGAAATCACCCTGTTCGAACACGATATGGGCAAGCCGGAGCCGGGGACTGGGGGCATCGGGATAACGCTCCACGAGTGACTGATACAGCTGGCCGGCAAGTTCCGGCAGCCCGGCGGCCACCGCCGCCTCGGCCACCTGCAGGCCCCGTGCCAGTGCACGGTCGCTGGCCCCGGAAGCCGACTGGCAGCCGTGGAGGATGACCAGCACGGCCACCGCCGCAAGCGGACAGGTTGCATGCAGGAGCGGGCGCGTCATGCCCCGTACACGTTGCGCTCCACCGCCGGTCGCCGGCGCCCGTTCCGGTATTTCCTGTGCGGGCCGGGCCGGCGGGGACGGTGGTTTCCCGTCGGGTGCGTTGAAGGGCTCCCGATCACGGCAGCCGGGGGAATCAGGCTGCGGCCGGTTCGCGCGCGTGCAGGTTGACGTGAGGCGCCCTACGTCCGTTCGAAAACCTCTCCGTCCCGTCATGTACACCGGCAGTAACGTGGCAGAGCGCATGCTGAAACATACTCGGATTCGGCACGATTCGGATACCTCGGTTCCGCGTTCGCTCCACCATCCCGGCAGGCTCCACGCCTTCCGGGCCGGCGGCACCCCCGGAACGAGCGGTGGACCAGACGATGCCGCCCGGGCCGCCTCCCGGTCCCATCTGTCGCGAGCCTTCCGCGAGCACGCGTCGACGGTGGCCGGGCAGCTTGGTGTCTTGCAATCCACCTTGACGCATTACGACCGCGCCCAGGGCGTGCAGGGTGCCGGTGGACCCGGTCAATGCAGGGGAGCAGAGTTCGGCCCTGAGACGCTCATGTCACTGCCTCGCCGGGTGCGCCGGGGATATTCGATGTTGGCCTCGAGCCGTGGCGGCGGGGTTGCGCGCGGCCGGCAGGCAGAATTGCGCTACCGCCGTCAGGTGGTCGGAGAATCAGGTATATAGGCCGGATGGATATCCTCACCGTGGGGGCCTGCGGCCTGTTCGCCGCGAGCGTCGTCTGTGATCAGCGCCGCCGCAGGATCCCGAACGCGGTACCGGTGGCGCTCGTGGCGCTGTTCATCGTGCAGGTTATCCTGGAAGCCCTGCCGTCGGACTGGCGTGAGCACTTGGCGGTCGGCGGGGCATTTCTGGTGGCGGGGTTTGTCTTCTACCTGATCGGCGGCTTTGGCGCCGGCGACGGCAAACTTGTCGCGGCGGCCGGGTTGTGGGTCGGACCCGACCCGGTCAGTCATTTCCTGCTGGCGATGGCCGCCTGCGCCCTTGCCCTGAGCGTCGTTGGCGTTCTGCGCGGGGGGGAGCTCCGGCGCCGCGGTCTCCCGTTTGCGTGGGCCATCGCACCGCCCGCCATATTCGTCCTCATTCCACGTGCCGGTCTGCCCGTCTGGTGACATGTGCAGTTACGGTGTGGCAGTGACTCCTGCGCCGTGACGGTTTCCGGGGGCAGTTGCTCGCCCCGGTGCGGCCGCGACCGCCGTTGGCCGCCGGGGCGGGACGGGCACAGGGTTGGTGCGACTGGCGGCTACGCGGTGCCGGGGTATGTGTCCAAGCCAGCCGGCTCAGACGTGGCCGGGGGCCTGCCTGGCGGCGATACTCCGGCACCGACCATATACAGTTGCACCCCCAGACGGACTTGGGGCCATGTACGCTGCAACAGCCCGTTCGGAGGGCCGGATCAGGCGGCGGTGCTCTTCCGCTGTTCGCGCGAGCGCCCTGGCGACCGACCGCTCAACGATTATCTGGTTCCTCAGTCCGTCTGCTGACACAAGCTCAATCCGTCCCGCCAGCGGGTGCTTCAAGCGTGGCCATGTCGGCACGTTCCTTCGATTTTTACAGAAACATCTTGAAGCTCTTGCAAAACGGTCTGAGCGAGCGGAATTAAGTTCGGAGATGGGCTGAATCTGGCGGGACAGGCCGCCGCCTTCCATTATCCTGAGGTCGTCAACACCCCCGGGATCAGGAGGGAGAGCGGCCATGTCCCTGCGGGCGAGCCTATCGGAGTACTAGGCGGCGTTTCAAGGCGAGCTGTTCCCGGCACTGGAGGAGGTGACTGAGCCCGGCTGCCGCCTTGCCGTCGGCCATCTGCGCCCGGCACCGGGCCACGGAACCGCTCGGCCGAAAACCGCCAGCGACCAGCCAAACCGGGACCGAAGCCGGTATCCCGGCGGGCCGCTGGCTACCCGGACGGTCGCTTCGGGCTCAGCCGACCGCTGCCGCCGGGGACTTCGTCACCCCAAGCACAACAGCGAGGAATTTTGCAAGAGCTTCATCTTGACAGCAACGTGGCCGGGTTCTCGGGCAGGCAGGCACAACGACCGAGAGGCGAGCACCAAGGAACGGATGGGGGAAGTGGTCAAGGGGCTGACCGGCGGGCATGTTGGCGCGGTCCACCTTATGGGTCCGACCGAACAGACGGAACACCGCCGCCACGAGACGCAAGACAGTCCACACGACACGAATTCGTTTCGATTTACGCCTACACGTTCATTCCGAATTTATTCTCGGCACCAAGGTGAGCATCAAGTGAACGGGACTACCCCTTCGGCCGCTGCTGCCTCTTTCAGCCGCCGATCCAAGGTTGCCAGAGCGCACCCTTCGCGAATCGCAAGGGCCAAATAGCTCGCATCATATGCCGTCAAACGGTGGGTGCGTGCCAGCGCCAAAACTTCAATATCGTCGGCTTGGTGCACAAGCCGAATGCGAAGATGACGCAGCCGTGCGAGGGAGGCGTCAGCGTGCCGCCGGTCGATACGCCCCCGACGCTCGGCCGACAGCAGCAGATTACGCAACTCATGCCAGAACACGTCCGGAACCTTCGCCGGCTCTTCCCCCAGGCGATCCAACGCGAGGTCGGCGAGTGATGCCTCCTCGTCCGGCAGCACCCAGGCGGCCACCACCGAGGCATCAGGCACGAACGCCATCAGTGCGCGTGACCCTCGTGACGCCATGACAGGATCTCGGCAGTCGTCACCGACCGCTGTTTGGCCCGTTCTCTCCGCAATGTCGCGCTAAGCGAAGTATGCTCGTCTTCCCCGGCTATTCGCGTCACATGGGCGACTGGCTTGGTGCCACGACAGATCACCAGATCTTCGCCAGCTTCCACCTCCACCAGCAATGCAGACAGATGAGTTTTCGCCTCGCCGATCTTCACACGCCTTGCCATGGTCTCCCGCTCCCTGGCCGATATGTGCCAGAAACCGCGGCAGCGGCGGGCTCCCAGCTAAGCTGGAAGCTTAGTCCTCGCACCACCTTGGTCAAGCAATTGGTCTGCATTGAATTTCGTCGAGTCTGATATTGAAAGGTCATGGCTCAGCATCGGAATCCACCTGTCCCAACATCCTGGGAGTTTGCGCCGAAGGGCGTCTTGATGGGGTGCTTGCTGGCGTATCTTCACCGTTGCATCTGCGGAAGGCGCGACGGGGCGGCCTTGCCGGTTTCGTGGCGGGACGGGCTTGACGCGGACGAAAGATCGAGCGGGTCCCGGGAGCCGGAAGTCCGCTGGGCAGGCGGCGGTGGCAGGTCCGGCCGCGGCTTCACTTCACGCGGGGGCCTGGCCTTTCATCTGATTGCCGCTGGGTGTTCACCTCCCGCAGCGGCAGGCCAGTCGCGGTGGACGAGGCATGGAACGCGGCCCGCACGGCGGCGGGGCTTCCGCCGCTACGCATGCACGCACGATCTGCGACATTCGCACGTCTCGCACGCAGTCATGAGCGGCGAGAGCCTGCACGTCGCGGGGCACCCGCTCGGTGACCGGAGAGGCGGCACAACCAACCGCTACGTCCACCTCGACAATGCGACCCTGAGCCAGGTTGCCGAGCGGGTGGCCGCGGAAATCGAACAGAAAGTGCGAACCCGTCAATGACATCCCGACGCGACCGAAAAATTGTCGACGCCGCAAAGTTCTCAAGAATGCGATACACGCGTCGGCGGAGAAGGCTCCCGGTGAGACGGAGGAACATCACGCTGGTCGTGGCCGGGTTCGTGGTGCTCGGAATCATCGCAATCTCACCATCGACCCGGGGGTGGGCGATGCACAAGTTTGCGGACGTTATTGCCGACGGCACGGGTGTGGTCCGCGAGGCGCTCCGCCGGGAAGTCGCTGACGAAGCGCTCACGGGGTCCGCCCGGATTATCGACGGCGATACGCTGGAGGTTCGCGGGTCGCGCGTGCGCCTGCACGGCATCGACGCCCCGGAGAGCGCACAGCACTGCCGCGCGGGAGGACGGGTCTGGGCTTGCGGTCGTGCGGCCACCAGGGCGCTTGCCGGCCGCATCGGCTCGCGTCCGGTAGCTTGCACGGAGCGCGACCGTGACCGCTACGGACGCGCGGTCGCCGTGTGCCGGGTCGGGGGCGACGACGTGAACGCATGGATGGTCGCTGAGGGCTGGGCGTTCGCCTACCGTCAGTACTCCATGCGGTACGTTGCAGAAGAAGTCGCCGCGAAAACGGCCAAACGCGGGGTGTGGCGAGGGGACGTGGTCGCGCCCTGGGACTGGCGCAGAGGCAAGCGGATCGTCGATGCGGGGACGGCCGTCAAGAGACCGGGGCGATGCAGCATCAAGGGCAACATCAGCAGGGACGGAGAGCGCATCTACCACGTGCCGGGCGGACGGTTCTACGACCAGACCCGCATCAACACCTCGCGGGGCGAGCGATGGTTCTGCTCCGAGGCCGAAGCAAGGGCGGCGGGATGGCGACGCTCTCGCCGGTAGCCGGCAACCCTGTACGCAGTGCCGGAATCCACCGGCGGATCCGCCGGTGAGACCCTGCCATCCGAGGCGACCGATCCCGCTGAGCTGGTGCAGGCCGGAGGGAGCCGCCGCCTGCGCTGGTTCGAGGGCAAGGTGGACCGGCTGGGGCCGAATGATGCGAAAACCGGGCCGGGGCACATTTTCCTCAGCCGGGCGGATGCGAGGCTTCACGAACTGCACCATGCGCACGCCTCGGACGCGCTCATGAACGGCGCGGCCTGCACGCTACTGAACCCTTGGCCGAGCACGGCTTGCGTGTAATCTGGGCAACATTGGCATTCTCCAAACCTCTGGAGCCAACTGAATGATGAAGAAAGCGGGCTCGTTCCTTAGAGCCAAAATGACTCGGCTAACCAAGTGGGGGATATTGGCAGGGGGTATCCTCATGGGCCTTGCGGTCGGGCTGCTGTTTCTCGCGGTCGAACGATGGATCGGTTCCCTTGGGGTCATCGTCGTGCACGCGGCTACCGCGGCGGCGGTCTTTTTTGCCTGGCGGATCCTCGATTCAGGCGAATGGAACCTCGACAACCTGGAGAAAGGTGAGAAAGCGGAGAGGCGTGTGGGACAGGCGATCGAATATGCAATCACTGCAAGAGACTGCGCCGTCGCACATTCCGTTACGGATACCGAAATTGCGAAGTTGGGCGATATCGATCACATCGTCGCCACTCCAAAGAGGATTTGGGTTATCGAAACGAAGTACAAGGCGGTGCCCAAGAAAATCTTCCCAAAGGTCCTGAGCGGCATAGCGGCAAACACAGATGCGGTGAGGAAACGGGTGCCGGCCGGGACACCAGTGCAGGGGTGTCTCGTCCTCGCCTATGAGTGCAAGGGCTTCCAGCCGACTGCTCAGGCGGACAGCGGCGAGGAGATCCGGGTCTACACAGAGAAGACGCTTGGTGACCTCAGGAGCGAACTCCGAAAAGATGCACGGGGCACAGGGTTGCCGGATGGACAGTTCGCGACAGACGTCTGGAATCTCGGTTGGGTTGCAAAATGAGCGCACGCGGTTCCGACTAGTGGGGGCGGTCCATGCCGTTTTGGGCCAGGCTCGTGTCCTGATGGCGCGACGGGTTGGGGATTACGAAGAGACGGGAAAGGCCAAGAGCGACACGGGCTAACCGTCTGTGAGTAAATGACTGTCCTCAGGATTGGTTTCGCTCACTAGGCTCTTGTCGCAAGCATCGCGGATGCGGTAGGTACAAACGGAAATTCAGAACCCGCGTGTCCTGACGACCCCTCTTGCCGATGCAGGCACCGCTCGTTCACGGGGACGTCGGGGGAACGCAGCCCGCCGTGGCCTTCGGTGGGCGCTGGGCTGCCCCGTCAGGTCCCTTCGCGTAACTTCCTGAGTGACCAGAGTCAGGTCACCGCGTAGGAGTCTTGCGACAAGGGCGTGCTTTCGCATAGAGAGTCCTGCCCGTGTACACTGCGGGCTGTCCCGCACCCGATGCCGGACGGGATTTCGGGGAGAGATGCGGTCTCCCGATGCCCAGCGGTTCCGGGGCGGGCGGCGTGCTGTTCCGCAGGGCCTCGGCAGCGGCAAATTCCCCGCGGTGTCTGGCCCGAGTACCAAGCAGTGCCCGCTCCGGTCTGTACCGAGTCTGACCGGCCAGCGGGTGTCGAGCGGATGGCGAAAGGCAGAGGATGCGCCGCTATCGAACCGTCATCCTGGTCTTCTTCTTTGGCATCGTGCCGATGGTCGTGGCCCTGGTGCTCGGCGTGACGGTACTGTTGCCGTCGCTGCAGCAGACGGACGAAGTGGAGGAATCGGACGTGGCCGTCCAGGAGGCGCCACCGCCGGAGCCGGTGATGGTGCGAGTCGCCCTGACGGCGGCCCGGACGCTCTCTCCCGGGATGCTGCTGGCCGACGGCGACCTGGCATTGACCGAGGTCGCCGACACGCAGGTGCCGCTCCCTGCCCGGCAATATGTCTACCTCGGGGACATCGAGGAGGACGCCGGGGGCGTGCCGCCAGAGCAGCTCGACCGCCTGCACGGGTACGCCGTGCGGAGCACGGTGACGGCGGGCGAGCCGGTCGTCTGGGCGACGGTGGTTAGCCCTGGAGATTCCCAGTTCCTGGCGACGGTGCTGGAGCCCGGTCGGGTTGCCGTCTCCATTCCGGTCAGCCAGGCCAACCGGCAGGCACGGCTTGTCAGTCCCGGCAACCGGGTTGACGTGGTCTTGGCCACCGATCTTTCGGGCGCACTCGTGGTACGGACCATCATGGAAGATGTGCGCGTCCTCGCGGTCGACAGCCAAATCATCGCCGGAGAAGACGTGCGGGTCGGGGAAAAGGGCGAGGCCGGTGGCGCGGAAGCGAACGCGGGCGCGGTACGGCCGGAGGTGGCGACCGTAACGCTCGAGGTGACTCCGATTCAGGGTGAGCAACTGGCACTTGGAACCTATCAGGGGCAGTTGTCGCTCGCGATCCGACCGGATCACGGAGCACCACGCCGGCCCGATGGGCCGGTGCAGGACATGCGCTCAGTGCTGAGGTTGGCGGAGCCCGAGCCGCTGCCCCTGCCGGAGCCCGAGCTGCTGTTGCCCGATCCTGGCCCCAGGGAGATCGCAAAGCTTCACAGCCTCAGGGTCGGTGAATTCGACACGCTTGCACTCCCTGTAGCCACCGGCGGAATCTCGCCGCATACGTACGCCCTCACCTGCGCGGGGGGATCGCTGCCGCCGGGCATGGGCTTCGAGCCGACAATCCGCGTTCTGGCCGGCACCCCGACCGCCGCGTTTCGCGATACGTGCGCCTACACCGTGATGGACAGCTCACAGCCGGCCGCAACGGTCTCGCGGACCTTCGACGTGACCGTCGACGGGCTGGGGGATCTTGATTTCGAACCTGAGCTGCTGTTGCCCGATCCTGGCCTCAGGGAGATCGCAAAGCTTCAGAATCTCAAGGTCGGTGAATTCGACACGCTTGCACTCCCTGTGGCCACCGGCGGTATCTCGCCGCACACGTATGCCCTCACCTGCGCGGGTGGATCGCTGCCGCCGGGCATGGGCTTCGAGCCGACAATCCGCGTTCTGGCTGGCACCCCGACCACCGCGTTTCGCGATACGTGTGCCTACACCGTGATGGACAGCTCACAGCCGGCCGCAACGGGCTCGCGGACCTTCGAGGTGACCGTCGAGGGGCTGGAGGATCTCTTGCCATTGGCCGAGGACCCCGTGCTGATCCGGGTCATTCGAGGGGCCAGCGAGGAAACGGTAGTCTTTGGCGGCCCGGGCCCGGCCAGCCAAGACGGCCGGTATCCGGGGCTTGCCGGTGGAAGAATTACAGGCGGCATGGATACGCCAGAAAGCCTGGTGGATGTGGATGGCATGATGCAATTCTTGGAGGAGCAATGAAGCTGTCTGCCCGCTTTACCTGCGCGCTCGCCGCGTTGCCTGCAGATGTCGGGAACCGTCTGGACGATGACGACCAAATCGACTGGAACGCGCTGGCTGACCCGTCCTGCGCGCTCGGGATCGAGGAGGCAGTGCGCACGTCAGTCCGGCTTCCGCGTGCGGTCGAGGCGCTGGCGCAGCGACTGGTTGCGGACGTCGGTATCGCGCCCGTGGAGGTGGCGGAAGGAAGCCAGGGCCGCGGTCGGGCGGCCACCTGGATGCACGCGGTTGCGGTCGAACCGGACGGTGAGCGCTATCGCCTGCGCATCAAACGGAGCGGCGAATTATTGCCTGGCGTGCGCCCGGCTGTGCTCGCCGGCTACACCGTGCTGGCGATGGAACTCGCAACCGCCGTGCATCAGGCCCGCGACGCCTGGATTCGCGCGGGCGCGCAGGCGCAAGCGATACCCGATGACGAGCGCGACGCCCTGACGGCCTGTGCGGCGGACCTGCACCACCGCCTGCAGGCACTCTCCGAAACCGCTCCCCGGCCTCCCTCGGCCCTCGTGCTGGCGCAGGTCATGGAGGACGGCTGGAACGCGCAGACGGTGGAGGCGCGCGAGGCACTGGCCATGAGCGAGTTCGCCTGTCCGCGCGACGCGTGTGCGCCGCAGGCACATTACCTCGCCACGGAGACCGGCTTTCGTCTGCATGCTTTCGACATCGCCGAGGCGCGCTGGCTGCAGGCCCTGGGCGTGCATGCGGGGAGCGACACGCGCCCCCGGGGCGACGACGGGCGGGCGGATGCGGATCCGGCCGGGCCGGCGCCGGTCGAGAGCCCGTTCAGCCCCGAGACCGCGGATCGGCCCGAGCCGCAGCAGTGGCCCGGCGGCATGGAAGGTCTTGGACCTGAAGACCATGCAACCGCGGATTCTGGCGACAGCGCGGCAGATCCCGACGACAGCATGGCTGATCCGGATGACGGCGAGGCCCGCCCTGGCGACGGTGTGGCCGGTCCCGACAACAACATGGCGGAGATCGGTGATGCCGACCCTCTTGATGGGCCGTCGGAAGCGACGGAGGTGCCAGCATGGCAGGCCGGGCTGACACTGGATGACCCAAGCCTGGACGAGGTTCTGAAGTCGGAACTGGGAAGGCCTGACGCCCCCTCGGAGCACGCAGTAGGCGAGAGTCTTGGCCCGGAGGCCTCACTTGCGCGAGAACCGCATGCGGGTGCCGACGCGGTACCGGCACCGCGTCCCCCTTCGGAGATCGCCGACTCGCCAGCGGACGCCGGTGCGGGCCTTCTCTTCGGTACCCCGATGGGAATGCGCTCACCGCAGGCCGAAATCGACCTGCTCGTCCAGGCGGCGCGACGGGTTCCCGCCGCGGTGACGCAGCGACTCGCGGATGCCTGCGGTGGTGGCACGGCCGAATTGCTTGGCCGCCTGCAGGATCCCGACTGCATCACCGAGCTGCAGGACACGCTCGGCACCGAGCCTCCCGGAGACGCCGTGCCCGGCTGGCTGGAAGAGCTTGCCGCCAGGCTGTTGCCTGACACGGGCGCCGAGACGCAGGACGGGCTGCGGGCTGGCCCTGTCCAGCTTGACCTTCCGCACGGGCCCGAGGGATTGAAGGTCAATGACCCCGCAACCTCCGCATCAGGTGTTTTTCGGGCCATTGACGTGGTCCAGCAGGTTCGTCTGAGCTTGAGCTTTGCGAACGACACGTGGTCTGCCCTGACGCTGCTCGGTGACGCCGGCAAGGAAGCGGAATGGACGCTCCACGACGTGGCGGTGAAACAGGCCAGGCTCACGAACGCGGAGCGCACCAGGCTGGAGGCCGCGGTGCGCATCGAGCAGGAGCTGCAGCGAATCCGTCGAACGCGGGCGGACGGATCGCCGGTGCCTCCGAGTGCGCTGGAGGAGGCGTCACTGACGGCGAGCGCGCTGAAGTCCCTGCAGCCCTCCGAGCGCGCGGACGCTGGCTGGCCGGCGGAAGCCGGCCTGCCCAACCCGCGTGATCCGAGCGATATCGCCCGGGTGACAGCGGCCGCCGAGAGCCTGCGTCGCGACGTGCGTGTGATTGCCAATCGGCTGATCGCTGCCTGGGTGACGGGGGCAGTCCCGGCCCGGGAGGCGCGGGACGGGTGAGCCTGTCCGCCGCGAGACACGTCTGCCGCTTGGCAGACGGTCGGGACGGGCGCCACGGGTGCATGCGAGCGGCGGCGCGATTCGCCGTGACGCCTGCTTTCCTGACGCAATGGGTACTGATCGTGCTGTTGGCCTGCGGGCCGTTGCTGGCCCGCGCTGACGATTTGGACAGCGCCATCGAGCTCGCGAATGAAGGCCGGTACGAGGAGGCGCATCAGCGGATCGCGCCGGTGCTGGATGCGCAGCCGGATCATTTTCGCGCCAGACTGCTGCAGGGGATCCTGCGCGCCCGGGAGGGACGGCTAGACGATGCCGTCCGGCTGTTCGAGGCCCTGCGGGACACCTACCCGGAGCGCTCCGAGCCGTACAACAACCTGGCTGCCGTCTACGTCGCGCTGAACCGGCTCGAGGACGCCCGCGGGGCGCTGGTGGCGGCGATAGCCCGCAAGCCTGACCTGCCCACAGCCCACGAGAACCTTGCCGACCTCTACATCCGGCTGGCGCGACGCAGCACCCTGCACGCACGCGGTCTGGCAGATGCCCCGGCGCCCGATCAGGACTTGGCACCGGCTGCGCCGCCCGGCGAGGATGCGCCCGTTGTGGCCTGGTCTGACCCGGACGCGGCCGCCGCGGTGGCGGCAGCGGAAGACCCTTCGCCAGCCCCTTCGCCAGCCCCTTCGGAAACCGCAGCACTCCCTCCCCCGGAAGCGTGCGTGCGGGTGACTGGCCTGCCCGACGCGGGGGCGGCGGCTGACGCGATCACCTGGCTCGAGAGTCAGGGCGCCGCCGTGCAGCAGCGCCAGAACCTCACCGAAGTGATCCGGGACCACTGGGTGTACCTCCCGCCGCTCGCCAGCGAGGCTGAAGCTTCCGCCAAGCTGGAGGAGATGCGCGCCAATGGCGTCGACGACCTCGCGGTCGTTCGCCATGGCGACCGTGCGAACGGTATTTCTCTGGGGGTGTACCGCTCGACCGACAACATGAGGCGCCGCGTTGCAGCGCTCAAGGACATGGGGTATCCCGTGCAGTACGAAACCACCTTGGAAACGGTGGTGACGTACGGCTTGGAGGCCGATCTTTCCGCGTTGCCGCCGTTCGTCCGAGCTGACTGGGCGGCGGAGTTCCCGGAGTTTGCGATGGAGACGTTTGGATGCGCCTCGGGATGATCGGGTACAGGTGCTCCTTGAACGAACCGCAGCGAGAGAGCACCGTTCCCCATGAGGTCTGACCCCGCAACCAGGATGCCATCCGCATCGGTCCGTCAACGGGGTGCCTGCTTGCGCCGCGAGCGGTGCCGGGGCAGCAGATCGGGCGGCACGTCGGGTGCCTGTCTGCCGCTCGCCGCTATCACCGCGGTATCCGTGCCGCCACGACCGTGGTCGACGGCGTGCTCCCAGGCTCCGGCGCTTCCTTAACCGCCAGCTATGCCTGCACTCCACTGGTTGTTCGCCCTTGGGCGTCGGGGCTGCCGTCTCCGGCCCATGCCGGTCGCCGGACGTGGCGTGGTCGGGGGCGGCGCGCCTCGGCCGCGAAGCCGGGCCAAGCTTTCCATTCTGTTCGTTCCTGCTGCGGTGGTGCTCGCCGCGTGCAGCGTCGATGAGCTTTCCGTCGGGCTTTCCCCCACCGCGGACGAGGATGGAGAAGAGCAGATTCTCGAATTTCCCCCTGGCCAACCTGTACGGCACCGGCTTCGTGCCCGGATCTCCGGCGGCATACCTCCATACGAAACGAGGATCGAAGGGTGCCCGGATTGGGTGACGCTGTTTCCCGATCAGGGGATCTTGGCGGGAACAGCTCCCGCCAGCGCCGGCGGCCAGACGTTCTTTTGTCGTTACGTCGTGACCGACTCCAACACCATTGGGGAACCGACGAGTACGTCATTCGGGCTCCAACTGGACGTCCTCGGTGGCAAACGGGAGAAATTGGTAATTGCTGTTCGCGACAATCCCGACGCGAACACGCTTACGCTGGATTTTTCCGCCGAGAAAGCCATCCAGAGGAATCTCACCCTTGATGTCACCGGCGGCGTCGCTCCGTATGTTGCGAGGATCGAAGGGTGCCCGGATTGGGTGACGCTGTTTCCCGATCAGGGGATCTTGGCGGGAACAGCTCCCGCCAGCGCCGGCGGCCAGACGTTCTTTTGCCGTTACGTCGTGACCGACTCCAACACCATTGGGGAACCGGCGAGTACGTCATTCGGGCTCAAGCTGACCGTCAAGGGGCCGGAAGCTTTTGCATTGCCTGCTCCTGACGCCGCCGAGTTCATGAAGCTCCAGAACCTGAAGGTTGGTGCGTTCCATACGCTCACACTCCCTGCGGCCACGGGTGGTGTCGCGCCGTACACGTATGCCTTCACCTGCGCGGGCGGCTCGCTGCCGCCGGGGATGGGCTTCGAGGCGACAACCCGCGTTCTGGCCGGCACGCCGACCGCCGCGTTTCGCGATACGTGCGCCTACACCGCGACGGACAGCTCGCAGCCGGCGGCAACGGTTTCACGGCCCTTCGACGTAGCCGTCGAGGGCTTGGAGGATCTTGATTTTCAGCCTGCCCCCCAGCTCTCCCAAGGGCTCAAGGGGCTCCAAGTCGGCACGTTCGCTTCACTCGAACTCCCTGCGGCCACGGGTGGCGTCTCGCCGTACACGTATGCCCTTACCTGCGCGGGAGGCTCGCTGCCGCCGGGGATGGGTTTCGAGGCGACAATCCGCGTTCTGGCCGGCACGCCGACCGCCGCGTTTCGCGATACGTGCGCCTACACCGTGATGGACAGCTCACAGCCAGCCGCAACGGGCTCGCAGTCCTTTGAGGTGGCCGTTACCCCTCTCGATCGGGGCTCGTGGCGGTTCCGCACGCGAAGCGTTGCGGAGAACCTCCATCCCGTTGATCGGGACATGGATGACCCGCAACCTTTCGTCCCACTGCCCCACGCCATTCCCGGGCCGAATGCACCTGATGGCGTGGAAGTGAAATATGAGTTCCTTCCGGAAATCAGGCCGCCTCTGACGTTCGACGGGACAAAGCGGCAGCTCAGCTACACGCAACCGGAAGCCGATCCCGTCTTCAACACACCCACCACGTACCGCTATCGGGCGTACCTAAATTTAGATAGCCATAAGATGCCTCCAGAAGCCAGTTGTCCGGAGCCGGATAAAGCCTATTCGGGCAACGATGCGGTTCCCTGCAAGTATGTTGATGTTCAGGATGTCCTGTGCGTCGACGTGAGCTTCCGCGACGAAGACCCCGCTGACAACGACAAGACCGACGGACTGTTGAGTACCGTGTCCGTCTGGATTCGCGATGATGCGTTTCTTCTTGCGGGCGGGGAATACCGGTGCCCGGATGCGCCCCGTCCAGAGCCTTTATCCTCCCGCGCGATGACTTCCAACCCGGTCCACTTGGCGCTCGGGCCCATCCACGCGCGACGCGCCGTCGATGTCGCCCATGCCGCGGTTCGCGGCCGGGTACGCGGCTGGTCGCCTGGCGCCCAGGAAGGCTGGACGTTGTCGCCCGCAGTCGAAGTTGCCTACCTGTCGGGAATGAGCGGGGGGTTCGACTACACGGGGTCGAGCCGGTCCCTCCGCGTCGGCACCGAGGCGGGAGCGGACGCCTGGCAGACCGGCCTGGTGGCCGCCCTCACCGAAACCGAACTCCGGTACCGGGCCGAGGCGAACCTCGCGCAATTGGGTTATCGCTCCGGCGAGCACGACACCGGGATCGTGTCCCTGCATCCTTTCGTTGCCTGGCACGTGCCTTCCGGCGGCCATCTGTGGATGTCGATCGGTGCCGGCGTCGGGCAGCTCCAGCACCGCGATGCACCAGCCTTCCCGTCCCTCTCCAGTTCCGACGTTCGGCTACAGGCGTATGCCCTGGAAGCCACGCTACCCGTAGCCGAAGTGATGCAGGGAACGCTCGATGCCGAAGCCGGGGTTGCATCCTTTGCCTTCGACATCGGGGGGGGTGACCAGATCTCTGCCGAGATTCCCACGCTGCGAGGTCTCGACTATCGGGCCGGCCTCGCCTGGAATTCACCGGGCCCCGGCGTGCCCTCGGTGGCCCTGGCCTATCGGCAATTGACCGGGGACGGCCCCGAGGGCGCGCTTCTCGAGGCCCAGGGCGCGGTCTCCGCCGACGGCCTCCTGAAGAACATTCCTCGCTTCAGTCTGAAGGGAACTGTCACGGCCTCGCTTGGCCTCGGAGACCACGAGCAGGAATCCCTGAGCGTTGGTGCCAGCGCCCGCTTCGCGCCCGGCCGTGCCGGGCGGGGCTTCGATGCCAGTCTCGATACCCGCCTAGCATCCTCGGCCGACGCACGCCCGACTGGCCTCGGACTTCAGGGTGAGGCCGGCTACGGGTTCTGGGGCGGCCCCCTCTTCGGCATGATCCGTCCGTACGCCGGGCTTCTGGCTTCTCCGGGTGGCGGGTCTAATCGCCGCGCGCTCGGGCTTGATCTCCTCGGCATGTCGCGCGCGCTGGTCAATGTCGAGGTCTACGACCGCCATCCGGTATCCGGGGTGCAGTTCAATCTTTATCGACGGTTCTGACCCCGATCGCTGCCTGCTCACGGGAAGGGCATGCCGCGTTCTCAATGCTTGCGACAAAGGCTTGGCGATCGGAACCGATCCGAAGAAATTCCTTTCCTTCACAGAGACGCCTGCGCTGTTGCAGTTTCGGGAGCCTTTGTACTCCCTGAGGCCGCTTCGGGCGCCGCTGGCGGTCCTGCGGCGTGCTTGAGCCGCGCCGCTTCAGGCCGGAATCGGCTTGTAGGGGGCGCCGTCGCACCGGTTTCCCGGGGGCGGTGCGAGTGGTGCCGACCCGGGTCGAGACGGGGGACAAAGGAGACAGGGAACTTCTGTTGGCGCTGGAGTGCGAGGCGGAAGGGCTCGCCCAGCGCCAGATCGCGGTGCGCTTCTGGGGCCGGGAGCGGGTCGCGGAGGAGTATTGTCACGGCAGCTGGATGCATACGCGCGTCAGGCGCCGTCGGGCGCGTGCGAAGGCGATCCTGAAGCAATATCGCGACATGGCGAAGGAACGATGACGCCACGCCGGAGTCGTCAAACGCGCGCAGAAATCCGTAGTTGTAGCCCCTGGCGCGCTTGGCTCATAAATCGACGACGACCGTGTATCGGTCTCGGCTGAAACGGGCCCCGGCTCGAGGCCGCCTATGCGGCTCTCGGCGATCCGGTGCGGGTGGATTTCAAGGCGCCGACCGCGCCCTCAACTTTGCCGTTGTTGAAGCTCGAGGCCCGTTGACCGACCGGCGCTGGTATCTGCTTGACCTTGAAGCAGGCACATTTCGCGAGCTATCGGCAGGAATGCTCGCTGCATCTGCCCGCCCGGCCGAGCCATCGCGCCCGGTGAGCTTTCTGGCGAGTGTGGGCTCATGCTCCACGGCTATCCGACCCTGCCGCAACTCCCTGTCGATGCCGATCCGCCGCCGATGGCGCTCATGCTGCATGGCGGCCCGTGGGACCGGGACCGCTGGCCCGGGTCCTGGTTGAACCGCTTCCTCGGCAGTCGGGGATACGCCGTGCTGCGCCTCAACTACCGGGGTCCATCGGCTATGCCTTCCGGCAGGACGAAGGTAGTCGTCCAGCCCGCGGCGGCGCTGTCGTTCAGGCCTTTGCGCGCGCATTGCCGACTGTGGCAGTGCGACCGCGGGGCCGTCATGGCGATATACCAAGACCGCCGCATTCTCAGGCTCCGTCCCGAGGACTATCCTGCGTCTTTCCATCGGCATCCCGCATCAGCTTCCGTGTGTGATCCAGGCAATCGCAACGCTCCTGATCTTCCAGCTTGCCGGCGAAGTCCTCGCGAGGCTTGCCGCGCTGGCAGCGGGCACACTAACCGCGGTCGTCTCGGCGCTTGCCATCGCCCACGCGATGGGCGGCTCCTCCGAGACCCTGGCCTCGCTGGCGCCGAAATCGGCGACCGCGCCGGTCGCCATGGGCATTGCCGAACAGATCGGCGGCCTGCCATCACTGACCGCTGGCCTGGTTATCCTGACGGGTATATTGGGTGCCGTCTTCGCAACGCCGCTGCTCGGCGCCTTCGGCTTGAGAGACCCCCAGGCGACCGGCTTCGCTCTCGGACTGACCTCGCATGGCATCGGCACGGCCCGTGCCCTCCAACTCGATGAAGTCGCCGGTGCCTTCGCGGCGACCGCGCTGGCGCTGACCGGCCTTGCCACGGCCTTGCTGGCGCCGCCCCGCTGACGATCCTGTTCCGCTGATCTCCGACGCCGCCTCCGCCCCATGACCGGGCCCCCGCGGACGGACCGTGCACCCGCCGCCCGCAAAACGGCGCGGGACCGCATGGCCGACAATGCTCGACAGCATGCCGAACCGCACCGCCGCCTGGTACGCCGGCTCGACGAGCATTCAGCAACAGGTCGGAGACGGGTTCCTGAGCCGCCGCGGTCCCCCTCGATTTGCTTTCCACCACTTGCAGAGATATGCAACTTGCGCCTTCGCGGCGACACCGGATGCTCCACTGCCTGCCCGATAGCAGATCATGCGTCCGTCCAGGGGTCGATCACGTCGATGCCCGCATCCGCGAAGTCCCGCACGTTGCGCGTCACTACCGCCATGCCGCGCGAGCGGGCGATGGCCGCGATCTGGCAGTCGGCTTCCGGCATCGGCCTGCCCATCGCCCGCCGGGCGGCGGCAATCTCGGCATAGGCAGAGGCGGCGGCGCTGTCGAAGGGAAGAACGCGGTTGGCGAAGCCGGTGCGCAACATCCGCTCCAATCCTCCCGCCAATCCATCGAGTCGCCTTCCCGGCGGCATGATCGCGAGGCCGAAGCGCAATTCCGCCTCGCTGACCGCCGTCAGGTGCAGGCTCGATGTTGCGTGCTCCACGATCCACGACGCGATGACGGCATTCGGCGTTGGGCGCATCAATTCGGACAGCACGTTCGTATCGACCACCAGCATCGGCGGCGTCTCAGTCGAAGCGCGGCGGCTCGCGCATCGGCCCGCGCGGCATCAGCTCGAGTTCCACGCCGCCGTAGGGCGCGAAGCACTCGTGGATGAAAGCGGCCAGATTCTCCGGCTCTGCTTCCCGGCTGACGGCCTCGCGCAGAATCAGCCGCGCCTCCTCTTCCATCGAATGACCGTTGCCCGCCGCCCGCATGCGAAGCCGGGTCTTCACCTCGTCGTCCAGATTGCGGATGGTGATGCTCGCCATGTCCATGTCCTACGCCCCCATATCGGAGCTAAAGCGTACGCGGTGATTGCGACGCAATCAAGCTACAGGTTGTGCCTCAGTTGTCGCCTTCGATCTGCGTATCTGGTTCGTTTGCAGCAACTTATCAATGCGCTCCGCTTTCGCGCCGGAGTCGCCAAGCACGCGTTGCAACGCACTTGATTGTGGCTGTCGTCGGCGCCGAGTGACACTGATTCGCCGGTGATGATGACGGAAGCGCCTCGGCAAGCCGGCGCAGCCATGTCAGGCCCAGGACGACGATTGCGGCCCACCGTTCCCGCCAGAGCCGCTCCCGCCGCATTGCGTCCGGCGTCAATGCTCGGTCCCGTGCAGCACATCGACGGTCCGCACGATCTCCGCCGCCAGGCTCGAAGCCTCGCCGGAGCGGAGGGCAAGGTTGACCGGCGCCACGGCCA
>JAJDZX010000090.1 GCA_022824395.1 Alphaproteobacteria bacterium | reverse complement strand
CCCCCCTTGACGGTACGGTGCAGGGCGGAAGTGTGACGACAGACGGCGCAGGTGAAGTCGGCAACACCGAAAACGCCCGTTACTTGCATTTACATCAGTATCTTATGGCAGGTTCACCCGGTTTTCTTGGGACAGCAGTGTCCTGCAGAGATGTTTGGCGAATCGATGACCGAGCATTCTTTTGTCGAATGTACCGCCTCCTGCGTCGCGGCGCTGTCTGCCTGCCGGGATCGCTTTCCCGAGATCGGTCGCAGGTCAGCGGTTGCCGGCTCCATCGCCCGGGGCGCCTTGTGGTTGCGTCGGAACCAGATGGCCGATGGCAGTTGGCGTGGCGTATGGGGGGTCCAGTACATCTATGGCACGCTTTTTGGCGTCAGGGGCCTCGTTTCGGCCCGGGCCGGTCCTGGCGATCCGGCACTGCACTCGGCTTGCCGCTGGCTGCTGGAGCGCCAGCGCCCAGACGGGGGATGGGGCGAACACCACAGCGGCTGCCTGAGCGGTCGCTACGTACCGCATCAGGAAAGCCAGGTCACACAGACGGCGTGGGCGCTGATCGCACTCCTGGAGGCGGGCGAAACGGACTGGGCTGCGATTTCACGAGGCGCCGGCTACCTGCTGGCTATGCAGGAAGCAGACGGGAATTGGCCCAAGCAGGACATGGCTGGCGTTTTTTTTCGTACCGCACTCCTGGACTATGTGCTGTACCGCCAGTATTTCCCCCTGCACGCACTTTCTCTCTACGAGCAGCGTCGCCGAAAGCGACTAGACGTGATCTCTCAATAGGTTGTCCATCCGGGGCTGATCTTGGAAGCTGGTGGGTGACGAAATCGTGTCAGCGAACCGAGCAGCGGGCCCCGGATGAACGTCCACAAGAATGCAAACCTGACTCTGCGCGGTCGAGGCGAGATCGTGCGGTGGGTGGTCGACCTGGGGCAAGCCCCGAAGCTGTGGCCACGGCCTTCGGGGCTTGCGAACGCACCGTGCGCAAGTGGGCCCGGCGCTTCCAGGCCGCGAAGGTTACGAAGGCCTCCAGGACCGCTCGTCACGGCCCCACACGCTGCGCCGCCCGACCCCGGAAGCGGTGGTCCGCCAGATTGCCACGCTGCGCCGGCGGCGTTGCACCGGCGCGCAGATCGCCGCCCAGCTCGGCGTCTCCACCGCCACCGTCAGCCGGGTCCTGCTTCGTCTCGGGCTCAACCGCCTCAAGCATCTCTACCCGCCCGAGCCAGTGCGCCGCTACGAGCGCCAGCACTCCGGAGAGCTCTTCCACATCGACATCAAGAAGCTCGGCCGCCTCGACCGCCCAGGCCATCGCGTCACCGGCGACCGAACCGGCCAAAGCAACTACCGCGGCGTTGGCTGGGAGTATCTCCACATCTGCATCGACGATCACTCCCGCGTCGCCTTCAGCCAGATCCTGCCGGACGAGAGGAAGCAGAGCGCCACCGCCTTCCTCAACACTGCGGTCGCCTACTACCAGAGCCTCGGCGTCGCCGTCACACGTGTCATGACCGATAACGGCGCCTGCTACAAGGCCCACGCCTGCCGCGACGCCTGCAAAGCCCTCGGCCTCAAGCACATCCGGACCAGGCCCTACACCCCAAAGACCAACGGAAAGGCCGAACGCTTCATCCAGACTGCCCTGCGCGAGTGGGCCTACGCTCGCGCCTATCGAACCTCATCCCAACGCGCTCAGCAGCTGCCACAATGGATGCACCGATACAACCGGCACCGACCACATGGCAGCCTGAAAGCCAATATTCCCATCAGCAGATTCCGTCTCGACGGGGACAACCTATTGATGCTCCACTGCTAGTCCCACCCGCCGCATGCCAACATTCTGCCGGTAGCGATCATCCCGTTGCCGCTGCCGTGCTCGCTAAGGTTCGGCATGGTCGTCGCCACATCTGCAGCGCTCATGCGGACCGGGGAAATACGGAAGGAAAACGATGGAGAGCGATGCCTACCGGCGATTGGTTCAGCGTTTCGCGACCATTCACGATGTAAACGCTGCGACCATGACCCTTGACTGGTATGCCAGGACCAAGGCGCCGAAGGCTGCACAGACCGGGCTTGGATGCCAGATCGCGACGCTAAGCAAGCAGGCGCACGAACTTCTCGTGGACCCCAGCTGTGCCGACGACCTTGCAGAGGCCGAAGCGCGCGAGCCCTGGGAAGCCGCCAATCTGCGCGAAATGCGCCGCCGCCATCGTCTTGCCTCGGTCCTTCCGGTCGATCTCGTGGAGGCTCAAGTCCAGGCGTCCACCCATGCCCATCTGGTCTGGGAAACTGCCAAGCCGGAGGGGGATTTCTCGGCGTTCCTGCCGGCCTTGCGTGGGATTCTCGAGCAGGTAAGCACCGGGGCTCGGATACAGGGCCGGGCGCTCGGCCTGTCGCCTTACGATGCGCTGCTGGAAGGGCATGATCCTGGTCGGCGGGATGCGGCTGTAACCGGCATGTTCGCGGAACTGGAAGCGGTCTTGCCAGGGATTGCCGACCGGGTGCGCGGCCGGCCCAAGCCTCCAGGGCCGACGGGCAAGAAGCGAAAGCTGAAGCGTGTCGCCCGGCGGATGATGTCGATGATCGGCCTGCCGGAAACCCACGTTCGCCTGGATACCTCGTCCCATCCGTTCACGGCGGGCGATCCCGACAACATTCGCATTACAACGCGTTATTCCGGTAGACCGGGTGAAGCCCTGATGGCGGTACTCCATGAGTGCGGTCACGCCCTCTACATCGCGGGCTTGCCAGCGACCCATCTCGGGCAGCCGGTGGGAGCGGCCCGGGGCATGACCGTCCACGAGAGCCAGAGCCTGCTGATCGAAATGCTTGTCTGCCGATCACGCGCCTTTGCCGTTCACTATGCCCGACTGCTCCGGGACGAGTTCGGGGAAGACGGCGCGTGGGATCCGAACCGGTTGCACGAGGTGCTCATCCATGTCGAGCCCGGCGTCACGCGCGTTGAGGCGGACGAGGTGACCTACCCGCTGCACGTCATCGTACGCCACCGCTGCGAGACAGCGCTGCTCAACGGGACGCTCGACCCGGCCGACTTGCCGGACGCCTTCGACGAGGCGATGGAGTCCCTGCTCGGAATCCGTCCCCGGAATCCTGGCGAGGGCTGCCTTCAGGATCCGCACTGGACGCTCATGCGGGGATGGGGCTACTTCCCGACCTACGCTCTCGGCCTGCTGATGGCTGCACAACTGCACGAAGCCCTGCGGGCGGCCCTGCCCGGTCTCGACGAAGACCTCGCGCGGGGAAATTTCGCACCGCTCTCCGGATGGCTGCGGGAGCATGTGCACGGCCGGGGCTGTTTCGACTCATCATCGGACGCGCTTCTGGAGCACGCGACTGGTCGACCGCTGGGTACCGGGCCGTTCCTGCGGCACCTGGAACGGCGTTATCTGCCCAGTACGTCTTGACACTGGCCTCGGTGACGCCCGGCGCGGTCCTAGCCGCCAAGGCGGCACTCTACGAGGTTCTGCGGGAAGAGCGGCTGTCAAACAGCGCCTTCGCGGTGGCCTTGGGCGTTCAGGAATGCGAGGTTCGATGCATGCTCGACCCCGCCCCGCCACCAAGATCGGTCGGCTGGAGGATGCCCTGGCGAGGTTCGGAAAGCGCCTCGTCGTCACCGTGGAAGCGGCCGCCTGACCGTCGATTTGGCGCCGGTACTTGTCTCGATCCTGCTGACACAGGACACGCAGGCCTCCGCCAGCAAGTTGGGGAGGGAGCAGGGCACGGATCCATTCGCGATGGATATCAGCGGTCCACTTCGCTCAGAACAGTTCGTCAACCGTCAATTGCGGAAAAATACCCCGCGTCGGTGCGGGATAGAGGATGTTGGCGTCGAGAAGAGCGGTGAGGCCCTTCAGCGGGCACCGTTCAAGCAATATTGCCATCGCGTTGCGTGCCTCTCGATCGAGACGGCCCATCGTCCTCTCCCGGCAGATCGTCCACCGGGACATCGATGCAGACCAGACGACACTTCGTAAATCTGGGTGTCGTCGCGTCAATTAACCTGTCGCTGTACAACACCTTCCGGGGCGGGGTTTCGGCACCGGCTGCGTCCATCCCGGCGGTTGCAGTGTGCACGGTCATGCCGTACACATGCCCGCCGTGATCATCCGTCCCTTTCGCCACCGGGGTCTGCGCCAACTTTTCGAGCGCGACTCGCCCCGGCTATTGAAGGCGGACCTCGTGGAGCGCGTGCGCGGCATCCTGGCCGCGCTCGCCATCGCGGAGACGATGGACGGCTTCATGCGCGAGGCGGCGCCCGGCTGGCGGGTCCACCGCCTGTCCGGCGGGCGGCGCCACGAGTGGAGCGCGTCGGTGTCGGGCAATTGGCGGATCACCTTCGAGGAACGGAACGGCGAAATCGAGCGCATGAACCTCGAGGACCACCACTGATGACCAGCGGCGGCATCAAGATGGGGATGACCCCCCCGCATCCCGGCACCTTCATCCGGATCGAGGCCCTCGAGCAGCTGGGGTTGAGTGTGTCGGCAGCGGCGCGGATTCTCGGCGTGCGCCGGGCGACGCTCTCCGATCTGGTGAACGGCAACGCCTCGCTGTCGCCCGAGATGGCGTTGCGGATCGAAAAGGCGTTCGGCCTCAGCATGGACCTGCTGTTGCGGATGCAGGCCTTGCGCGACGCGATGCGGATGCGGGCGCGCGCCGACGAGATCGATGTCCGGCGCTACCAGCCGGCGTGATTGCAACGTCACCGAGACGAGCCCTCCGGAGAACTTCTTGCAAGTTCGCCGGGGGGCACCCTCCCCAAAACCTCAATTAATCCGAGCCGATCAGTCCCAAATCACCGCTGAAAGCCTGCGCACGCTCATACGCAGTGGCATGCACTTGGATAATCGCCTGCTTGATGAAACGGAGAAGCCATGGACCTGGATGTCGATCGCCTCCTCGGTGCCGTGGAGCGCACAGTGTCGTCCCTGGAGCGCGCCGGACAGGCCGCTCGCGCGGTCACCTTGGCCCGCAGCTACGCGACGACAGTGGAGGATCTCTGGGACGCCGTGACGAGCGCGGAACGAATCCCACACTGGTTCCTGCCAGTCAGCGGCCGTCTCGAACTCGGCGGTCGCTACCAACTGGAGGGAAACGCAGGCGGCACGATCAGGCACTGCGAGCGTCCCTCGTATCTCGGGCTGACGTGGGAGTTCGGCGATGACGTGAGCTGGGTGGAGGCGCGTGTGTGCGACGATGGTACCGGCCGCTCGCGCATTGCGATTACGCATTCCGCACTGGTGTCGGACCACTGGCACAGGTTCGGACCCGGTGCCGTCGGCGTAGGTTGGGAGATGGGCTTGCTGGGGATGGAACTGCATCTTGCGCGGCCGAACGAACCCAAGTTGGACGGGGCGACGTTCTTCACGACTCGTGACGGAAGGGCGCTCATCGTTGGAAGCAGTGCGGCGTGGGGCCGGGCGGCCGAGGCAGCAGGAACGGACGCCGACGTGGTGCGCGCCGCGGCGCAACGTACAGCGGCCCTTTACACGGGCGACACGGTCGCGCCGGATTGATGCACGCTTTCGACGAGCTCCCGCAACCCGGAGCGCGGCGGTGCTATGTCGATGCGCTATCGGTCGTGCGCGTTGACCCGTCATCGCGGTGGTGATGATTGCTCCGACCTTCTCCGCTGCTTCGACAAGGTGCGCATCGGCAAGGTGGGCGCAGCCTGCCGAGGTCTCGCGGCGGCTGCGCTCAAGCAAGCGGCCGACGGGGTAGAGGCCGACGCCGTGTCTGACCCCTTGGGAGGCGGAGGCCCGGAAGGCCAGCTTTCTCCCGCACGCCGCGCCAGAACATGTGGAGCCGATGGGCGGTGAGGGTCTCGGGGAACACCCGGCCGGAGTCCTCTTGCCGGTGCAGCGCGGCGAGCGTCCGTGTGGCTTCGGGTCCGAGCAAGATCGTGCGCGGCCCGGTCATGGAGTCGTCGAGCTGGGCGCGGTAGCTGGAAACCGATGGGCGGCCAACCGCGGACGGAGTGTTTCAGCCGGAGGATTCCATGGTTTGACCGAATAGTGATCGCCAACGAGCCCCTTGCATCGCCAATATGGGACTTGGTTTGTGGCGCAATTGATTCCCATAGGATTCCCAACAGACCTAGTCGGCGATGCTGGGAATTCGATAATGGCTCCGAAGGTGGCTGTATTTCAGATAGTTAGGTGGAGGGCGCACAGGGACTCGAACCCTGGACCCGCTGATTAAGAGTCAGCCTATGCCTGCCAGCCTTACCTGCGCTCAAAATATATCATGTAATATGAAACAGTAGGTTATCGAAACACATTCTACGCTCATTCACTCCTAATTGCTTGCAAAGTCGACGCAATCTGTTACCTATTTGTTACCTGAAGCGAGATTGCGAGGGGGCAAACTTTTGCCGAAACTGACAAAACGTAGGGTGGACGCGATTGCCGCAGGAGAGCGTCCGCGAGAGGTCTGGGACGACGAGCTCAAGGGCTTCGGGGTGCGTGTCCACCCATCGGGCCGAAAGGTCTTCATTGCGATGACACGTGTCGATCACCGCTTGATCAGGGTGACGATCGGGCAGCACGGGGTGGTCACCGTCGCCGGGGCGCGTGCTCAGGCGATGCAAATAATCGCCCAGGCCAGAGCCGGAAAGGACCCCTCACGGCCGAAAAAACAGTCTCCTGAAAACGGGACCGTGGAAGAATTGTGTCGCCGTTTCCTCGACGACTACGTCGCGGTGCATTGCAAGCGAACGACCAGGAAGGATTACAGCCACTCGATAAAGGACTTCATTGGTCCAAGGCTCGGCGCACGTCGGGTGGCTAATGTCCGGCGAGAAGATGTCATGGCCCTGCATCAGGATATGCGCGCCACGCCCTACCAAGCCAATCGTACTCTCGCCGTCCTGTCGAAGATGTTCAACATGGCCGAGCTTTGGGGCATGCGCCCGGATGGTTCGAACCCCTGTCGTCACGTGAAACGATACAGGGAGCAAAAACGGGAGCGCTTCCTGTCTGACACCGAGTACGCTCGACTCGGTTCAGCTCTCAGGGAGTCGGAGCGTTCCGAAACGCCATCTGCTGTCGCGGCGGTTCACCTTCTCATGCTCACAGGTTGCCGTCTTTCCGAGATTCTGACGTTGCGCTGGGACTACGTTGACATGGAGGCTGGCCAGTTGAGCCTGCCCGACAGCAAGAGTGGAGCCAGGGTCGTGCATCTCGGGGAGCCCGCCCTTGAAGTGCTCCGCGGGGTGCCGCGTATAGAGGGTAATCCTTGGGTGATCGTCGGACGCCGGCGCGGGGGCCATCTCACCGATTTGCAGACTCCTTGGCGGCGTATACGTGCACGTGCGGGTCTTGACGACGTCCGCATCCACGACTTGCGACACAGCTTTGCCAGCGGTGGCTTGCTGGTAGGCGAGGGTTTGCCGATGATCGGCAAGCTTCTTGGCCACACACAGGTACAAACAACGGCTCGGTACGCTCACCTTGCTGCCGACCCGGTAAAGGCGGCAGCAAATCGAATCTCGGAGCGGATCGCCGAAGTCACCCAATAGCTTTGGCACCGAATCGGCGAATACGAGACATAGCCTGTTTCCGTTGTTTATTTCCCATTCACGGCGGGGCAGTATGGGTTGAGTGCCGCACACACAATGACGGTCGCCAGCCTGTTCTGCCGATCATCCACAAAGTGCGTCTGACGGAACGTTGGCAACGACACCGTTCCTGCGTGATCATCCGTCTTCTCAAGGCCCGATACCGGCGGGAACCGGCAGCCGGCATCAGGGGAAGGTCCTGCACGTTTACACGTCCAGGCCTCGCACCGACAGGGTGGACGGCACGTATCGATCAGCATGTGAATGACGATGCCGTGTCGACTGCGATTCGAGCAACCGCAGAAGTAGTTCGCCCGAGGCCAAGCGCGCGTGCCCAATGCAAGACGTTCGCCCGGGTGCGAGAGCGACACGGGCCGATCCGGGAGGTCCGAGTACACTTTCGCGTCCTCGCCGGTCAGGCTCAGTCCGCTGAGAAAGACCGTGATGCCGTCGTTCACGGCATGCTGACCGGGGCATCGAGCTGACCGCATCAGTCGGCGGACAGGGCGCTGCCGCACACGTGAGAGGTCAGGAGGACGAACTCGCTTCGGTACGAGCAGGCGACGCGCTTGGAAACCTTGGCCTTCGCAATGGCCTGTCGGTTTGAAACTGTAGTCGGACACACCGTTGAGCGGTATCTCCTCGACTTGCCTGGCGCCGGAGGTGAACGCCGGCGCGCCGTCGACAGCTGTCGCGGATCAGGTCCGCACAGTGAGGGGACGCTTCAGGATGGTCGTGGAGGTCGACGCGCCGGCAGCCGGATCCTAGAGGTACTTGATCGCACCCAGAACGACTAGCACCGCTGCGACCAGGTAGCCAATGAGGCGCCGTTCGAGACTGGCGAGCGCGGCCTGCAGGTCGGCCTTGGTGACGAGCTGGTCGTCCGCCTGGCTCACGGTGTCGACGATCGCCTCGGCCTGGGTGGTGTCGAGGCCGGCCGCGGTCAGGCGCTTGATTGCGGCGTGAGTATCGAGCGTGGTCGCCATGGATCCATCCTAGCAGTTCTCGGTCCTTACGCGGCGGCGGGCCCCCTATCCGGGCTGCACCCGCCAAGCGCGACATGCCGGAGACAGTTCGCTACGACAATGGGACCGGGCTCGTCAGCAAGGTGCTCGATCCCAAGACTTGACTCGACGTTGTAAAACTGGATTTGTCGCGGCGGGGGAGGCCCACTGTCAACGCGCTCACTAGGCCCTTCAGCCGCTTGTTCCGGGCGGATTGCTTGAACGCCCCCTGGTTCCCGGGCGTGGCGACCCGCGGATTCCGGGGGCTTCGCCGTACAGGTTTCCCGATCGGAAGCTTCGCATCCGTTGCCGCGCCGTCTCACGCCTTCCTGAGCACCCAGACGACCTTGCCGAACATGTGCACGTCATGGGCAGGGACGGTGTGGGGCACGTAGGCTGGGTTCGCGGAGATCAACCGGGGTTTGGCGGGGTCGCAGCGCAGTCATGCCATTATCCTCGGCCCGCTCACCCGTAGCGGGCATGAGCATGCCGGGCGCCGGCGCCGGCACGGTCAGTTTTCGGCGAAAAGCCGACCGAACAGTCCCCGGGCGGACGGCACCATGCGCGGGGTCGCACCGGAGGCCTCCATCAGCCGCTTGGCCAGGTCTGCGGTCGTCCTGTAGTCGGTGATTGGATAGGCAATAGTCCGCACCGCCCTGTCGAACAGGTCTGCAAAGGGCGTCTGGAGCTGACCAGGTGCGAACTCGATCCGGTGGTCCGGATCCCAAGCCACAAAGTGCCTGAGGCACTCCTTCTCTGTTCCGAACATTTGCCCGTAGGGTCCGCAGATCAGCGCGTGCGTGATTCGTGTTCGGCGGCCGTTCGCCTTCCTTGCCCGCGCGATCTGTTCCGCATTCAGGACCACCAAGGTCAGGTTGTGCTTCATACTCACCTTTCCGGTATGCGTGCCCGAAACCGGACCCGCCCCGCAGACACGCAGCGCTGGCGGACAGCAGGCACCGTTACGGCCGCCGTCGCCCCGACTGTGCCGGGTGCAGGTCTTCGGTGTCGACGGCGACCACGCGGCCTCTACACGACCTGCGCAACGCCACCCTAGGCAGCCAAGCGTTGGGTGCACTGCACCAATCGATCCTACCACTGCGCAGGATCGTTCGTGAGGCACGCCGAGCCGTGATCCGGACCGCGTCCGCGTCGCACCAGCCGGTGCTGCCGCGTCAGTGATTTCCATCAACTGTCCGACGACGCGCATTCATGGTGGACCAAATCAGCGGCGGTAGGTCGCCTTGGGCGGTGCCAACTCACGCCTTCCTCAGCACCCAAATGACCTTGCCGACTATGTGCACGTCCTGCGCGGGGACGGCGTAGGGTTCGTAGACCGGGTTTGCGGAAATCAGCCTGAGTTCGGCGGGGTCGCTGCCACTGACGGCCTCGAGCCGCTTGACGACGAGCCCGAGCCCGTCCCACAGCACGGCCATTTCGCCCGTAGCCGGCACGCGACGCGAGATGTCGACGATGAGCCGGTCACCCTCGCCGAGCAGGGGTTCCATGGAGTCGCCCCTCGCCCGGAGGATGCGAAGGTTCTCCGGGGAGGCCCTGCCCTCGTGGCGCAGCATGTCCTCGGGGAGGCTCCAACGCGCGATCTCCAGCGGGTGGTCCGCGCCGGTGGTCCCGCCCCCGGCTGCGGCGTCGACCTCGACCTCGGGAATTTCCGCCAGCGAGGCCCCGGCAGGAGCCGCGGGTCGGCCGTAGGCCGGGCCTTCCGGTTTGACCGGTTCGGCGGGCCACAGGTCGGACGCCGAGCAGCCGAGCAGCCCGGCCAGCACCTCGCGGTCCCGGCGGCGGAGCGTCGCGGGCGAACCCCGCGTGAGGAACTGCTGGAGGTAGCTCGCGTTCCGTCCCATAGCGAGCGAGGCCTCGCGCATGGTGATCCCTTTCCGGCGCAACAGGTGCCGCACCGTCTCCCGCACCGGGTCGCGTGTCATCGCGGTGCTCCTGTCGTCCTGCATCGAGCGTAGGATATCTTCTTTCGATTTCCTTTGCAGGCCCGGTTCGTTCTCCTTACGTTCCTCCATCATGACGGACCTGGCCACCTTCCTGCACGACGCCATCGAGGACTGGATGGCGTGCCAGGCAGTGAGTGGGCGCCGCTTCGGCGAGGTCGCCATCGGCGATCCCTGCCTGGTGGCGGACCTGCGGCGCGGCCGCTCCCTCCGGCTCCGGACCGCGGACCGGTTGCTCGCCTTCATGGGGATGGAGCCCGTGGGTCCGGCGTTCCGGCGCGAGGTGGAGGCCTTTCTGGCCGTGACCGGGCTCAAGGTCTCCCTATTCGGCGAGATGGCTGCGGGGGATTCGTCTTTCGCCGCCCGGCTCCGCCGGGGCGCCTCGCCGACCCTGGCGAAGGTGGACCGGGTGCGGGCGTGGATGGCCACACATGCGAGTGACCGGGAACGCGCGGCGCTGGTCGATGTCCTGGCCCGAATGGACGCCCGTCCCGTGAACAAGGAGAACCTTCCATGAAGAGTGAACGCCCGATTTATGTTGATACCCGCGAGGCCGCGCGCTTGCTAGGGATCAGTCCCAGAACCCTCGATCGTTTCAGGGTAAGTGGCGAGGGGCCTGTCTTCCACAAGTTCGGCAAGCGGGTGTGCTACGCCCGGACCGACCTGGAGGACTGGGCGGCGTCGCGACGGCGCACCTCAACGGCGGACCACGATGAAGTCCTCCGTGCGGGAGTAGCCAGGTGAGCGGGCGCGGCGCGGGCCGGACCGTGGCGAAGAGCCGGCGCGAGCGCATCGCACGGGCTGCGATCCTCGCGATCGTGGCCCTGTTCCTCGTGTTCCTCGGGATCGACCTGGCGTTCGCCACCACCGACACGACGTTCGACGCACCCCTCGACACGGTGACCGATATGGTCTCGGGCACCGGCGGACAGCTCGCCGCGGCGCTGGCCGTGGGCGCCGCCCTCGTGGGCTCGGTGCTCCGCTTCAACGCCATGCAGCTCATGGGCGCGGTCGGCGTGGGTGTGGCGGCCGGCGCCGGCACGGGCATCGTGACCGGCCTCGTCGGCACGGCGATCGTCTGAGGACGGGAACGTGCCCGATCCCGCCCGCCATGCCATCCCCCGCCGGCTGGACGACCCCGAGCGCTGGCTGTTCTGGACAGTCGACGAGGCGGCCGTGCTGATGGGCCCGGCGCTCCTGGGCCTCGCGGCCAACGCCTTCGTGCCGGGACTGGTCGCGGGCATCGGCGGGTGGCTGCTGCTGCGCCGCATCAAGCGGGGCGGCGGGGCCAACATCGCCCGCTACGCGCTCTACTGGTTCCTGCCCGACTTCGTGCTGCGCCTCCGGGCGACGCCGCCGAGTCATATGCGCCGGTTCGTTGGGTAGGCCGGCCATGCGACGCGAGGTGATGGAGACCGGTCTCCGGCGTGCCCGTGATGCTCGGGTGGCGCTCGCTGGCCTGCTGGTGCTCTCGATGACGGCCAATCTCGTCTTGGCGCTCGGCCTCGCCGGGCGCGAGACGAGCATGGTGTTGGTGCCCGCGGTGACGGGGCCGGCCTGGGAAGTCGGGGCTGGGCGCGCCGGCCAGCGGTACCTCGAGGACATGGCGCGGACAGCGGCGGTGACGCTGCTGTCGTTGACGCCGGAGAACGCGGAGCACGTGCGCGAGGCGGCGGCCCGCCTGAGCCACCCCTCGGCGCGGGGCGCGATCAGTGCCTGGGTGGCGTCGGAGGCCCGGCGCATGGCCGGTCGCGACCTGGCCTCGGCGTTCTACCCCAAACGCATCGAGGCGGATCCGGGGACGCTTGCCGTCAATGTCGAGGGAGAACTTGCGACCTGGATCGGGCGGGAGGAAGCCGCCCGAGAGGACAGGCGCTACCGCCTCTCGTTCCGGCTCGACGCCGGACGGATGGGCCTGGTGCGCTTCGAGGAGATGGAGGAATAAACATGTACCGGAACCCGACATGCAGACAGCCTGCCACCGGTCGCCGCGCCGGCCATCGCGCATCCGTACTCCTGGTGGCGTGCGTCGCGTTTGGTGCCCTGCCCGGACCGGCCGCGGCGATCCAGACGCTGGAGGCGACGGACCATGCCGAGCTGGAGGCGGCAGTCTCCGCCACGGGCGTGAGTCGCGTGGCCCTGGCCGACGACCGCATCCGGCGGGTCATCCGGAGCCCGGGCGGGTTCGATGTCGAGCACGATGCCATCTCGGGTGATCTGTATCTCCGTCCCGTGGAAGCATTGGATCCGGCGTCAGACGGGATGGTTGGCGCCCCGTCGCCGATCACACTGTTCCTCGGCACCGAGCGGGGATTCACTTACCGCCTCTCGCTGATTCCGGACGTCCGGCCCTCGGCCCAGGTGCTGATCCGCAATGCCGCCGCCGGTCCTGAAGCAAACCTGCAGCCGTCGCCCGCCGCGATGCGCGACACCAGGGTTACGGAGTTGGCCCGGCTGGTGCAGGCCGCCGTGCGCCGCGAGCGCCTGCATGGCTACGCCGTCGAGGTGGGCCGGTCGGGGCCGGGCCGCCGGGCTATCGAGACCTGGCGCGGGGCGCAGTTCACGGCGCATGTCATGGCAGTTGATTCCGCCGCTGACGCAGGTGTGCTGGCCGAACGATTCGGGACCGGGGTCGCCGCGGTCTGGATCGCCGCCCCGCAGCCCGGCGTGACCCGGGAACGGATTGCGGTCGTCGTGACGGAACCGGGCAGGGTGGGGGCCCGGCGATGAGTGCGGCTGCAACCGAGGCCCGCGCGCAAGCGGTCGATGCCGATGCCGGGGGCGTACGCCGTCGCCAGCTGCTGGTCTTCTCAGGATTCGCCGCCGCGCTGCTGGTGGCACTCGCCCTGTGGTTGGGAATGGGCAGCGGCGGCACTCCGCCTGCTGCAACCGGTATCGTTGCCGAACTGGCGGGTCCGGATACCGCCGAGGAGGCGTGGACTCGGCGCTCCGAGGCGCGGATTGGGACGATCGAGGCCCGCCTCCGCGAGATGCAGACCGACGCCCGGCGCCTCGGCGCGGAGAACGAGCGGCTGCGGGAGCGGCTCGCGGCGGAAGCGGCGGATGCACGTGCGGTGATCGACCGACAGGCCGCGATGATCGATGACCTGGAGCGGCGCGTGACGGAGCGGCTGCCCGCGGTTGTGGATCCCGGGCAGGCGCCGGTGTTTCCGGGTGCGCCCGTCGGTTCGGGGCACGATGTCGACGAAGGACTCCCGCTCCCTGAGGCCCCGCCGCCGCTGATCGAGACCTTCGAACTGGACGGCTCGTCCTCCGGCGCCGCTGTAATCGAAGCCTGGAAGCCGCTCTCCACGTGGCTCCCCGCCGGGAGCCACGCCGAGGCCGTCGTGCTCGCCGGCGTCGACGCTTCGGCCGGCATCTCCTCTCAGGGCGACCCGCGGCCCGTCCTTCTGCGGCTCACCGGCCCCGCCTGGACCGCCGCCACGGACGGCATTGCCCAACGCGTGGACATCGCGGGCTGCACCGTGACCGGCGCTGCGCACGGCGACCTCTCGTCGGAGAAGGTCTACGCGCGGCTCCGGACTCTGACCTGCGCGGGTCCCGAGCCGGGGAGCGTGATCGAGACGGAGGTGGCGGGGTTCATCGCGGGCTCGGGCAAGACCGGTGTGCGTGGGCCGGTGGTGAGCCGGGAGGGGGCGCTGGTCGAGAAGGCGTTCCTCGCGGGGCTCGTCTCGGGCGCCGGACAGGGGGCTGCGCAGGCGTTCCAGCCGCAGGCTGTCGCGACCGGCGGCGGCGCGGCGGCAGTCGCCAACACAGGGCTTGCGGACATCGGCCGGGCCGGCATCGGGGCGGGTGCGGCGTCGGCCGGCGGCAAGGTTGCCGACTACCTGATCCGCCGTGCCGAGCAGTACCAGCCGGTCATCCAGCTGCGTTCGGGCACGCGCGTGAGCGTCGTGTTCCTGGAAGGTGCCCGCCTCGACGGCGGGCTGCTCGGCGACCACGGCAACAGGGGAGAAAGCCAATGAAGACGAACGTGATGCGATCACTTGGAATGGGCGGGATCGTCGCGGCGGGGTTGATGCTGGCGGGGTGCTCTGCCTCCCATGTCGGCGAATCCTGGCAGTGCCCATTGGCTCAGGGCACCTCGTGCACGACCATCGCCGAGGCTGATCCCGCCGTGCCCGCCAGCGCCGCCCGGCCGGCTGTCCTGTTCGGCGAGCCGCTGCGGGAAGCTCGCCGCCCGCTGGACGGGACGGCTGCCTGCGATGACGGCTGCAAACCGTTCAGCTGGCTCAGGGGGTTGTTCGGGATCGGCGCCGGCGACGATGCGGGCCCACGTCCATCGGCAGCACCCACACCGGCTGCTGAAACCGAACCTGCTGCCAGGCCGGATGGCATTGCCATGCCTGTGACGGACGAAGCCCTCCGTGTACCGGAGGTGCTGGGCCGCATCTGGATCGCGCCCTTCGTCGACGCGGACGGCATCTACCGCGAGGCCCACTGGGTGCGGATGGTGCTGGAGCCCTCCGGCTGGAAGCTCCCGTGATCGGCCGCCTGTTGGAACTCTTCGAGGGTCCGGAGGCGCCGGCCCCCTGGACCCCACCGCCGCTGCCGGCAGCGCTCCACCAATTGCTGCCGTGGCGTGCTTGGGACGAGCGGAGCGAACTCTACGTCAATGCGGGGAGCACCGGGTTCATCCTGGAGATCCCGCCCTTCGTCGGGATCGACGAGGAGGTGGCGGGCGCGCTTGCGGGAACCTTCGCCGACGCCGCGCCGGAGCACTGCACCCTCCAGGTGCTGCACTGGGCGAGCCCCCGCTTCGGGGCCGCCTACGACGACTGGGCAGCGCCCCGTGCGCGTGCGGGCGGGGTCCAGGCGCGGATCGGTGAGCGCCGCGGCGCGCTGCTGCGCCCGGCCGGCTGGCGGAGGCTTCATGTCGGCGGCCCGCCGAACACGCTCTCCGACTACCGGGTCTTCGTCACCGCCTGCCTTGCGGGGCCGCCGGGACCGGCCGCGGAGACCGGGCTCGGCGCCTTCCGCCGCGCGCTCGAAGGTACGCTCGCGTCGGCGGGTGCGTCGGCGCGGCGGCTTGAGCCCGACGCGCTGCTTGCCCTCGCCGCCGAGCTCGTGGCGCCCGACGTCCGGGGCACGGACGACGGCGGCATTCGCCCGCCGCCCCGGCGCTGGTCGCCGCGCGATCCGCTGCACGAGCAGTGCATCGCGCCGGGGCGGGCGCTCACCGTCGCTCCCACGGGGCTCACCTTCCACCACCCTGACGGCGAGGATGTGGCCGTCAGGGTGCTTTCCGCGATCACCTATCCCGAGGTCTGGCCGGGGTGGCGGGGTAATGCGCTGATCGGCGACTTTCACCGCGACTTCCTGCAGCCTGGCTGCCCCGTGCTGACGGCGCTCGTCCTCACCACCGGCGACGAGGCAGCGGGCGAGAAGGCGTTCCTCAAGTCGGCCCGCGCCACCCAGCAGGCCGGGACCGGACTCGCACGGTATCTCCCGGGCCTCCCCGAGAAGGCGCGCGACTGGCAGGCGGTTACGGAGCGCGTCAAGGACGGCGAGAAGCTGGTGCGAGCCGCGTACATGGTGGCGGTGTACGCGCCGCTCGACGTGCTCGACGAGGCCGAGCAGGCGGTCCGTGCGATCTACCACGGGCAGGGCTGGCGGGTCGCGGCCGAGCGCTACGTGCAGCTCCCCTCGTGGCTCGCGTGCCTGCCGATGGCGGCCGCGGGCGGGCTCGACGCCGACTTCGAGCGGCTGGGGCGCATGAAGACGCTCCTCACCTCGTCGGCGGTCAACCTCGCCCCCGTGCACGGCGAGTGGCGAGGCCAGCCGGCCAGTCCGGACAACCCGCCGGCACTCTTCCTGATCGGCCGGCGCGGCCAGCCCGCGTGCTGGTCGCCGTTCGCGAACGACGCCGGGAACTACAACGTCGCGGTCACGGGGAAGTCGGGCTCCGGCAAATCGGTCCTCATGCAGGAGCTGGTGACGGGCATCGTGGGCGCTGGCGGCGAGGCCGTGGTGATCGACGACGGCCGCTCGTTCCAGCACACGGCGGAGGCGCTCGGCGGTGCCTTCATCGCGTTCGGCAAGGACGCCGCGACACTCAACCCCTTCGCCATGATCGACGCCGGGACGGCGAACCACGACGGCGACTACCGCGAGGAGTGCTTCGCGATGCTGGCCGGCGTCATCGGCCGCATGGCGCGGCGTCGGGGCTCGATCGACGACATCGAGGCGGCGCTGATTGCCGAGGCCATCGCGGCAGCCTGGGACGAATTGGGCAACGAGGCCGATCTCGGCACGGTCTGCAGGAACCTGGAGGGCCGGAACGACCGCCGCGCCAGGGACATGGCGACGGCGCTCGGCCCCTGGTGTCCGGGCGGGGCCATGGGGCGGCTGTTCGCGGGGTTGAACGTGCCGGATCTGGAGAACGCCATGACAGTGTTCGAGTTGGCCGAACTCAAGGGCCGGGGCGACGTCCAGGGCGTCGTCCTCATGCTCGTCGTCTTCCTCGCCACGCAGCGCATGTACCACGGGCCCCGCACGCGCGCCAAGGCCATCGTGATCGACGAGGCGTGGGACCTGCTCTCGGGCGAGGACAGCAAGGCGTTCCTCGAAGGGGCGGCAAGACGGGCACGGAAGTACCGGGGCGCGCTCATCACCGGCACCCAGTCGGTCAACGATTACTACGCCAATCCGGCCGCAAGGGCGGCCTGGGAGAACTCGGACTGGGTGATCTTCCTCGCCCAGAAGGACGAGTCGGTCGAGCTCCTGAAGCAGGAGAAGCGCATTCACTGCGACCCCGGCATGGAGCGCGCGCTGAAGAGCCTGACCACGGCGGACGGCCGCTATGCCGAGCTGGTGCTGCACGGCCCCGACGGCTGGCGGGTGGCGCGCCTCGTGCTCGATCCGTGGTCGGTCGCGCTGTTCTCGTCGCGCGGCCCCGCCTTCGCGGCGGTCGAGAGCCTGAAGGCGGAGGGGCTCACGACGACCGAGGCCATCGACCGCATCGCCGGTGGCGGAACGGCGACCGGCCCGGTCACCCGGGGGGATCAGCAGCAACAACCGGAACCGCAGGAACAGGGAGACCTTCCATGACATCGAAACCATTGCCCGGGGCGGGGGAAGACCGGCCGCTCGCCTGGCCGGGCGATCCCGACGCGGTCAGCGCCGCCGACATCGACTTTGAGGCGGTGGCGCACGTGCTCGCCAACACGTGCCGTCGCGGCGGGCGGATGCGCCACTACCACTCGCTCGCCGCCCATGCGGTCGTCGTGAGCGAGGAGATCGAGGCCCTCCAGGGACTGCCGGTTGCGGACCGGCGCACCCTGTCGCTGCACGCACTGATCGCAGGCGCGGCCTCGGCCTGGCTCCGGGACCTGCCGGCCGGCGCCGCACGGGGCGCCGACCGCACTGGGAAGCTCGCCGCCACCGTCGAGCGCGCGCTCCGCGAGGCGGCGGGCCTCGACCCGGTGCTCGACGAGGAACATGCGGAGCTGCTCAGGTTCGTCGACCGGATGGCAGCCTCGGCGGAAAGCCGCGACCTGCTCGACGGCACCGAGGCATCCGACGGCGCGCTGGCGTTTCCGCCATGCCGGCGCCGCGTCCGCCCCCTGGCGCCGGAGCGGGCGGCACGGGCGTGGCTTGGCCGGTTGCAGGAGCTTCGCACGACGGACGGCACCGCGGGCGCCGTCACCGGTACCAATGCCACGCCGGCCTGATCGCGCACGGCTGCCGGCGGACCCGCCGGCCATCGATCTGCCGGCGCTCCTCGCCACGCTGGTGCTCGCGGCCGCCGTTGCGGCGGCGGTCGCGGTGGCCATGGTCCGCCTGACGCAGCCGGACCCGCCCCGGATCGCGAGCGTGCGGCTCGGCGAGCTGACCGCCCGGTTCGCGCTCGACGTGGCCGGCCATGACGGCTCCGAAGAAGCGGCGGCGAGCGAGGCCCGGCGCTGGGCGTCGGCGTTGCAGGATGCACTTCGCAACGTTGCGGAGCGTCACCGCGTGGTGCTGCTGCCAGCCCGGGCCATCGCGGCAGGCGCGGTGGACCTGACGCCCGAGGTCGAGGCGGCGCTCGCCCGCTTGCTGGAACTGCCCGCGGCGGGGAACGCGATGGCAGCCGGAGGGGCAAGGCCGTGACAACCCGGTCCCGCAACCGGGTCCTCGTCGGGATGGCGATGTTCGCCGGGTTGTGGCTGCTCGCCGCCTCGCGCGTGCATGTCAACGCGAGCTGGTCGGACGGGGCCTGGGGATATCTCGCGCTGCCGCTCTTCGGCGATCTCGGCCCGGGTGACGTGGTGCTGTTCGACCCGCCGGAGGGTATCGGCGCGGAGGTGCCGTATCTCAAGACAGTGCGCGGCGTGCCGGGCGCGCGTGTCAACGTGGGCCCGGCACGGACCATCGTGGTCGACGGCCGGGTGCTCGGCACCGCGAAGGCCCGCGCCCGTGACGACCGGCCACTCGAAGCAATCGCCGCCGGCACGGTGCCCGGGGGCCACTATTTCCTCCACGGGCCGCACCGGGACAGTCACGACAGCCGCTACGCCGAGATCGGATTCGTTTCCCGCGATCGCATCCGGGCGCTGGCCGTGCCCCTGCCGGACATACCCTGGCTCGGGCTGGAGGGGCCGTTGGTGGGGCCGCCGGAGGGGGTTCACCCGTGAACCCCGGGACGACGCGCGTCGCCGTGGCGGTACTCGCCATCGGCCTGTCCGTCTTTCTGCAGATGCCTGCGACCGCGAAGGATCTGGGCGTGCGCGGTGAGACCTGGACGATCGCCGAGCCCGACCTGCTGGACGTGATCGAGGCCCGACTGCTGGAACTGGAGCAATCGGGCAGCCTGGCGAAACTTGAGAACGGGGCCCGCGTTCGGGCTCGCTCCCGGATCGAGATGCCTGAACCGGTGGCGGGGATCGCGCCGGCCACCGAGTACCACACGCGCGTGTTCGACCCTTCCATCGAGATCGACCGCGATATCCGGCTCACGGACGGAACATTGCTGGCTGCCGGCGGCACGCGTCTCAATCCGCTGGCGCACGCGCCGCTCAGCCGCGATCTGCTGTTCATCGACGGCCGGCGGGACGTGGAGGTTGGCTGGGCCTTGGCCCACGCCGCACCGTCGAAGATCGTCCTGCTCGCTGGCCGTCCGCTCGACCTCACGCGCCGCCACGGCCGTCCGTTCTTCTTCGACCAAGGCGGTCGTCTCTCCGCCCGCTTCGGCCTCGCCGCGACGCCGGCCCTTATCGAGCAGGACGGGCAACAGTTGCGAATCACCGAGGTCCCGGTGCGGGATCGGGGGAGCCGGCCATGAGGCGTTGCGCGGTCGGCCTCGCGGGCCTGGTTCTGGCACTTGCCGTTTCGGTTGGCGACGTCACCGCCCAGACCTGCACCGGCCGCTTCGTGAACCCGATCGCGGACGTCTGCTGGGAGTGCCTGTTTCCGATCTCGATCGGCCCGATCAGCATGGGGAATGCCTCCGGCGCCCCCGACACGCCCAATCCCTCGTCCCCGATCTGCCTCTGTGGTTCGCCGATCCCGCGCATCGGGCTCTCCGTCGGCGTCTGGGAGCCCGCCCGGCTCGTCGACGTGACGCGCACCCCCTGGTGCTTCCCGAACCTGGGCGGCCTCTCGATAAATCCCGGCTTCCACGCCGCGCGCGGACGCACCGGCTCCTCGGGCGGCGACGGCGCGGCGGGCTCCGTCTGGCACGCGCACCTCTACATGTACCCGCTCCTCTCGTGGATCGGGGCGCTCCTCGACCTCGGCTGTCTCGAGGCCGGCGGGATCGACATCGCGTGGACGTCGGAACTCGACCCCGCTTGGCTCGATGACGAACTCTCGTTCCTGCTGAACCCCGAGGCGGCGCTCTTCGCCAACCTCCCCGCGCAGGCCGCCTGCGCGGCCGACTGCACGGCCTCCTTGGCCGGGCTGCCGCTCGACCCGCTCTTCTGGTGCGCGGGGTGCCAAGGCGGGATGTACCCGCTGACCGGGAACGTCGCGGCGCATGTCGGCGGGGTGCAGGCGTCGCTGCTCGCCGGCCAGCGCCTCCTCTACCGGCTGCACCGCGCCGGTCTCGCCTGGGGGACTGTCGGCTCGGGCGCGCTCTGCGGCCGGTACCCGATGCCGGTGATGCGGAAGTCGCAGTACCGCTGGCAGATGACCCAGCCGGTTCCGGCGACGTCGCCGCTCACGGGCTGCAACCCGACCGGCAGGTCCTCGGTGCTCTGGGAGACGCTTCGGGAGCTTCCCGTGGCCGGCGAGAACTTCGGCTATCTGCTTTGGCGGAAGCGCAACTGCTGCCTCCTGTGATCTCCGCGCTCCGCATGCCCGCCATGAACGCCTCGCTCCGCGTCGGGATGGCGCTCCTCGCCGGCGCCCTGGCATCCCCTGCCCCGGCCGTTGCGGAGGAAGCGCAATCCGGCCACGCGGACCTGGCGCGACAGCTCGCCGAGGAACTCTCCGCCGGCGCTGAGGCCGGACCTCTTGATGCTTGGTCGCGTGCGGTAATCGAACGGGCGCTGGAGCGCGCGGCCAGGGAAGCCGGGCCCGCATCAGACGACGCCGTCACGCCCGCGCCGGTGTTCCGAGGCCAATTAGGAACGGACGTAGCGAACCATGCGCCAACCGCCGAGGTGCTCCTCTTCACGAGCCTCGCCGTGCCGGCTGCGAGCTGGCGCGCGGCGGCGCGGGCTGCGGCCCGGATCGGGGCGCCGCTGGTGCTCGGCGGCGTGGCCGCGGGGAGCCTCCCGGCGACGGCGCGGCGGATCAGGATCCGCCTCGGGGACGCGAAGGTTGGCGTCGCGATTGATCCCAGATTGTTCCGCCTGTTCGGGATCGCGCGGGTGCCCGCCGTCGTCGTCGTGCCGGGCGGCGTGCCGCCCTGCCGGAGCCGCGGCTGCGCGGACGACGCGCCGCCCCCCTTCGATGTCGTCGCCGGAAACCTCTCGCTGGCCGCGGCGCTCGAGGCCGTCGCAGCGGAAGGCAGCGAGGGACGCGCGGTCGCGCGACGGCACCTGGCAACACTCAGGGGGAGTGGACGATGACGAAACGGTGGATCGGCGCGGGCGTGGCCGTGCTGGCAATGGCAGCGGGCACGACAGGGACGGCGCTGGCCGAGGACCCGAAGGCGGCGGCCCGCGCCATCGGGCAGGCGGGGCTGCAGGCCGCGGGCGAGGTGGCGCGCAACGCCGCGAGCGCCGACGAGGTGCCGGGCTACGCGGGAACAGACCTCCCCGAACGCCGGCTCACGGCGGACGGCATGCCGTCCGCAGCCAATGCTCGGCTCGCCGATCCGGCCGATCCCGGCGGCGAGGCCGGGCGCGCGGTGATCGAGGGCGCGACCCGGCGCCCGGCTGCCGAGGTGCCGGCCTCCGATCCCGCCGTCGTCCGCGCCGAGGGGGTCGCGGCCACGCCGCAGGCAGCTGCGCACGGGGCCGATGGCTTGGCGTCGGGGAGCGTCCAGGACTGTGGCGCCGGGCTGCAGGACGCGCAGTCGGGCGGCGCCTGCGGGTCCGTCCGCTACTGCGTCGGGGCGGACTGCGAGACCGTGCGCCCGGAGGCGAGCGACGGCTTCGTGGATGCCGCGACGAAGCTCAACATGGTGATGGAGCTCGGCGGCGAGGAATTCGACCGGAGCAACCTTCGATTCTTCACCGGCGATCGCCGGGCGTGCAAGATCCGTTTCGGCGGGCTCGCCAACTGCTGCACGAACTCCGGGTTGCTGGTGGGACTGGGCAACTGCAGCCGCGCGGAGCGCGAGCTCGCCCAGGAGCGCCACGACGGCAACACCCGCTACCTCGGCGAGTTCTGCGCGCGGCGCATCCTCGGGATCTGCGTCACCCGCGAGCGGCGCTGGTGCGTGTTCGGCTCGAAGCTCGGGCGGATCTTCCAGGAGCAGGGGCGGGTCCAGCTCGGCATCGGCTGGGGGAGCTGCCGCGGCCTCACCGTCGCCGAAATCGAGGGCATCGACTTTGACGCGCTGGACCTCGGCGAGTTCACCGCCGACCTGCTCGACGACGGGCGGGCGCCCTCGGTCTCGCTCCCGGACACGGGCGGCACGCAGACCCTCATGCGGGACCGAGTCCGTGCGTTCTACGACCGGGGCGACTGAGATGCGGCCGGGCGTGCAATGGACCAGCATGGCGCTGTGCGCGCTGGCGCTCCTGGTCCCCGTGGCGCCGGCCGGTGCGGGCGAATGGCGCGCCTGGTGCGGCGACGAGGGCTCGGACCCTTCGCTTGGCTGGCACTTCTACTGCGACCGGGACGACGCTCCGGACGAGCCTCCTTCCCAGATCCCGCCGGAGGTGGCGCCGCCGTCCGCGCACGCACGCATCCTGGAGATGCGCCGCGAACTCGAGGAGGCGCGCGCCACGGCGATCCTCGAGCCGTCGCCGGCGCACGTTAGCGCATACCTCCGCCTCCAGCAGGCGGCGCTGCAGCGGTCGGCCGCCTTTTCGGACACCTTCCGGCGCACCGTCTGGGCGACGCCGGCCCTCGACTACACGCTCCGGCGCCCGGTCGGCGCCCTGGCGAAACAGCTCTGGTCTGACGAACGCCGTGCCGCCCGGGACGCGGCGCTTGCCGCGTTGGGCGAGCACTACGGGCTCATCTACCTGGGCGATCCCGCCTGCGCCGGCTGCCGGGTGTTCGGCCCGCTGCTCCGCGCGTTTGCACTCCGCCACGGCCTCGACGTACTCGCGGTTTCGATGACCGGCGAAGCGCTCGAAGGCTGGCCGGAGGCAGTGCCAGATGATGGCCGGGCCGCGAGCCTCGGCCTCGCAGGCTCGCCCCTGCCGGCGATCGTGCTGTTCGACGCGGCCACGCAGCAGGTATTGCCCGTGGGGTTCGGCGTCCTCGCCGAGGACCAGCTCGCCGAGCGGATCTTCGCACTGACCGCACTGGAGGTCGGTCGTGACTACTGATTCGGCCCGGCGAAGGACGCGCCGGTTGCCGGCGCTGGCGGCCGCCGGGTTGCTGTTGGCCGCGCCCGCGCATGCCGACGTGCTCTCGGAGATGAACCGCTTCTGGCAGGGGGCCGCGGTCAACACCACGGGCCCGACGGCCTTCGAAGGGCAGGCGTCGGGCCACTGGACGCTCGGCAACCTCTACCTCCGCTCGCCGGTGCGCTCGGAGCAGATCGCGACGGTCAACCTTCCGAGCTTCCGGGCGGGGTGCGGCGGCATCGACGCGTTCGCGGGCGCGTTCTCCTTCATCGATTCGGACCAGCTGGTCGCCTTCGCGCGCGCTATTGCCCAGAACGCTGCGGGGTTCGCGTTCGAGCTCGCGCTGGAGACCATCTCGCCCGTCATCGCCGAGACGATGTCGAAGCTTCGGGCACTTGCCCAGTGGGCGAACAACCGGAACGTCAATTCCTGCGAGACTGCGCAGGCGCTCGTGGGCGCCGTCTGGTCGAGGAACGACCGGGCGTCGGCCGCGATCTGCGCCGCCATCGGCACGTCGCAGGGGATCTTCACCGACTATGCCGCCGCGCGGCACGGGTGCGGCGCCGACGGCCAGCGTCACTCCACCCTGGCCGCCGCCTCGGGCGAGATGGCCGAACAGGTCCCCGTCAACGTCAACTACGCGTGGAAGGCGGTGCTGGCGTCGTCGTTCCTGTCGGCCGACACGCGGCTCGCCGAGTTCGCCATGTCGGTCTCGGGCACGGTGATCGTGACGGCGCCCACGGCGGATGCCGACACGTCGGGCCCGCGCGTCCGGGTCCTGGAGCCGCTCGCGCTCGACCGCCGGGTGACGGAGGTTCTGATGGAGGGCGGCGGCGCGCTCCCGGTGTACACGTGCGACACGACGGCCCGCTGCCTCAACCCGACGCTGGGGAGCGTCACGGTGCCGGCCGACCAGGGGTTCCGCGCGCGCGTGGCGGCGCTGCTCCGCGACCTGGTCACGGCCGTGCGCAACGACACCGCGCCGCCGGCAGCGGCGCTCGGCCTCGTGAACCTCACGACGCTCCCCGTCTACCGGGTCGCCAACACGGCGGCGGCCTACCGCGGCGCCGTCGTCGACCAGGAGATCGACGCGCTCGCCGAGGCCGTGGCGCTCGACCTCCTCCAGGTCTGGATCGCCGACCTCCACCGCACGGTCGAGGAGAGGGCCGGGACGCTCGACATCGCCGACGGCGAGCAGCTCGCGCGCTGGCGCGAGGGGCTCCGCGCCAACCGCACCGCGCTCGCCCGCCACCGCCACGAGGGCCTCGAGCGCTTCAACACGGCGCTCGCCGTCGTGGAGAAGCTCAGGCTCATCGAGACCGAGCTTGCGGGCGCGCTCTCGGCCGACCTCCGGGCCGCCCTCGCGTTCGCCCGCGGCGGCGCCGGTGCCGGGTCGCGCTGACGCCGTACCCATAGATGTACGAGCTCTTCACCCTCGGCGGCGGGCCCTACCTGGTCGACCTGCTGAACGCGGTCGCCGCGATCACGTCGGGCGGCGCGTACGTGACGCTGGCCCAGCTCGCGGGCGCGGGCGGCGTCGCCTGGATCGTCTTCCGCACCGCCTTCGGCGGGAGCTGGCGCGACAACGGGAAGTGGATCCTCCTCTTCGTCACCGTCTGGGGCGCGATGATCGTGCCGAAGGCGACGGTGCGCGTGGTCGACCGGCTGGACCCGGCACTCGCCCCCGCCGTCGTCGCCAACGTGCCGATCGGCCTCGCGCTGTTCGCGTCGATCACGAGCCAAGTCGGCGACGGCCTCACGCGCCTCACCGAGCAGGCGTTCACCCTCCCGAACGACCTCCAGTACCGCCGGCACGGGTTGATCTTCGGGGCCAGGCTCGCCGCCACCGCGACCCGCCTCGAGGTCACCGACGCGGTCTTCGCCCGGAACCTTCGGAACTTCACCCGCCAGTGCGTCTTCCACGCGCTGCTCTTGGGCCACATCTCGGCCGACGATCTCCGCGAGAGCACCGACATCTGGCGCCTGGTCACGGCCGGGGGCACGCCGTCGGCGGGGGCGTCGCCCGCGCGCATGTTCGAGTTCGCGACGCGCCAGCCCGCGGGCGCCACCGGGGCCACGCCCGTCGACAAGGAGATCGTCACCTGCCGGGACGGCGCCGGGCGGCTCAACACCGCGTGGGCGGCCGAGATTGCGCGCGCTGGCACGCTGTTCGGGCGGCGCATCTTCCCGGACGCGAGGACCCAGGCGCTGGCGCGCGCCGAGCTGCTGGCGGCGCTCCCCGCCGCCCACGACTTCCTGATCGGCGCGTCGCGCTCGGCCGCCGAGATCCTTCGCCAGCAGATGGTGCTGAATGCCGTGCACGACGCCGGCGAGCAGTGGGCGGCCGAAGCCGGCAACGCTGCCGCCCTCCAGACCTACACCGAGGCCCGCGCCGAGGCCCAGACCGCCGCGGCGTACCGGGCGATCGGGCGGCAGGCCGAGACCTGGGTGCCGCTTTTGCGCATCGTGTTCGAGTGTCTCTACGTCGGCGCCTTCCCGCTGGCGGTGCTCCTGATGCTGACGCCCGCCGGGTTGCCGATCTTCAAGTCGTACGTGACGGGGCTGATCTGGCTGCAGTCGTGGGGGCCGCTCTACGCCGTGCTCCACCGCATCTCGATGGGCGAGGCGGCCGAGCGGATGCAGGCGGCCGCCGTCATGCCGAACGGCGACGTCGGCATCTCGCTGGTGGCCCAGGCCGGCATCCGGGCGGTCGCGGCCGACGTCGCGGTGATGTCGGGGTATCTCTCGATGTCGATCCCGTTCCTGGCGGCGGCGCTGGCGTACGGGCTCTCGAAGGCCACGGTGCTCGCGACCTCGGTGCTCGCGGTCGGCCAGGACGCGGCGACGTCGGCGGCGCACGAGGGCACGACCGGCAACCTCTCGCTCGCCAACACGCAGTGGGACACGCACCGCTTCGCGAGCCAGGAGGGCCGCCAGCTCCGGACCTCGATGCACGTCGACACGGATCGGTACACGGGCTATGCCCCGGCGGGTGCCGCCTTCACGGTGACGCCGGACGGCACCGCGGTCGCGGACATGGGGAGTGCGACCAGCCGGGTGCCGGCGGCGGGGGTGCGCCTGTCGGAATCGCTCGCGGTCTCGCACGAGGAGCGCGCCGCCGAGGCGCACTCGCTGGGGCGCAACTGGGACGTGCAGGCGGCGACGGCGCGGACGGCCGCGGCCACGGATGCCACGCAGATGGTGGAGCGGTACTCGCACGACGTGAGCGTCGGCACGGCGCACGCGCGGGGCGTGACAGAGAGCGAGAGTGCGCAGGCCCAGGAGCTCGCGAGCCATATCGAGAAGCTGGCGGAGGCCGGCGGGATCACGACGAACCAGGCGGCCGTGCTCACCGGCGAGGCGTCGATCGGCGGCGGGTTTTCCCGGCTGCTCCGTTTCGGGGCGGACGGCAAGGCGCTCTGGCGGGGCCAGACGATCGAGAGCGAGTCCTGGAACCGCATGCAGGACTACGCGGACCAGCATCAGGTCACTGACCTCTGGTCCCGCGTCGCCGAGTCGTCCAGGCGGTACTCGACCTCGACGGGCGACAGCGAACTCGCGAGCCTGGAAGAGAGCCTCGGCGCCAGCCTCACCCGGATGCAGCGCTTCGAGGATCGCGCGGCGCTCAGCTACGGCGAATCGGAGCAGTGGTCCGAACAGGCGGCGGCGGTGCGCGCGGACGCGCGGGCGATCGAGCGCGACTTGTCGCAGCCCTTCTTCGCCTGGCTGGCGGAGCGGGAGGGCGTGGACGGGCGGCCGATCGGGGCGGGCGGGGCCATGCGCCTCGCCTCGCCGCAGACCCCGGAGGACGCCGAGGCGCTTCGGGAGCACGCGGCGGCGTTCATCGCCGAGCGGTTCCCGGACCCGGCCGGGGCGGACCCGGCGTCCGTCGGCGGAATGGCGGCGTACGAGGCGGGCCGCGACGAGTTCGGCTCGGTGCATGCAGCCGGGATCGCGACGGCGCACGCGGGACAGGCGGAAGGCCTCCGCGACCGGGCCGCGGCGGCGGGTGCGCCCGAAGCGGGCGAGGTCGGGGCGAAGGCCGGGACCCACCGCGCCGCCGCCGAGCGCGACATGGCGCAGCGCGGGTCGGTCCGCGCGACGCGGACGGAACTGGCGGAGGATGCGATCCGCGCCGGTCGCAGCGCGACAGCGGGTGAAGTCGAGCGGCCGTTCGCCGAGCACGCGGCCGAGGGAGTGCCGATCATCGGCGACCGGCTGGCGGGGAAGCTCTACGGCACGGCCAGGAACGCCGCGCCGGACGGTGGCGAGCGATCGCCGTGAGGCGGCGCCTAGGCGTAGTCCTCGCGCATCAGCCGATCGTGCTCTTCGGCGATGCGCACGTAGGCGTACTCGCCGGTCTGCGTGCTCCAGTCGATCAGCTCGCTGTTGTCGGGCGGGTCGTAGCGGCGGAATGCCGACCAGTCGCCGAGACGGAAGCCCCGCCACAGCACGTGCGCGAGATTGGCGAGGACCGTCCAGACGATCGCCACGAACCAGACCAGGCCCACGGGCTCCAGGCCCGCGCCGAGCGCCGGCGAGATCGCCGTGACGGCCGCGGCGACCCCGATCCCGGCGAACACGAAGAGACGCTCACCCCAGGTGACAGTGGTGCCGGAAGAATCTCTTGCTGTCGGTACTGTGTGCATGACGCCGCAGTATACGCATGCAGCACGAAAAGGGAATCTTCTGCGCTTCCCGCGCCGTCACTGCCTGTCGCCCCGGCCCGAACCACCCTCCACACCGAAGGAGACCTCCCATGCTGAACGTCAACCGCGTGACACTGCTCGGCCACGTCGGGCGCGATCCCGAACTCCACACGAGCGCGGGCGGCGACCGGGCCGCGCGGTTCAGCATGGCCACCACGGAACGGTGGAAGAACCGCGACGGGGAGCTGCAGGAGCGGACGGAGTGGCACCGGATCATCGTGTTCGGCGGCACGGTCGACGTGGTCGAGCGCCTGGTCCGGAAGGGCGCGGCCGTGCTCGTCGAAGGGCGCCTTACCGTCCGCGAGTACACGGGCAGTGAGGACACGCGTAAGCAGGCGACCGAGGTCATCGTCGGCGGGCCGCAGGGCATGGTGAACGTGCTCTCGTCGGGAGCCCGGCGCGAAATGGAAGAGCCGGTGGCGCCAGCTGCGGCGGCGAGCCCAGCCACCGCCAGCGCCGACTGGGCCTGACGCCGCCGCCGCGCATGCCCCCGCCACGTTCCTGAGCACGCACGATGCGCGGTATCGGCGGGAGCACCCTCCGCGGCGGGCAGACGGTCTTCCACGGCGTCCGCATGTGGGGGCAATTGCTGCAGGCGGGGATGATGCTGGGCGCCATCGTCGTGGTGGCGGTGCCGGCGTGGAACCTCTGGCACACGACCACCGGCGCCGACTGGTACGCGACCGGCCTGCTGACGCTGGCCGAGGTCAAGCTCGCGATCGGCTACCAGCCGGATTCGGGCCAGGTCGTCCGCGACGCGGGCGGCACCTGGCGGGTGCTCTCGATCCGGACGATCGCGTCGTCGGCGCCGGCCGAGCGCATCCGCGAGCGCATCCTCGACGAGATCATCCGGAGCGCGTGGCTCGGCGGCCAGGCGGGCGCCGGTGTGATCGCGCTGTTCCTCGCCTGGTTCTGGTACCGCGGCGTGCAGCTCGGGCGCAAGCACCGTGTCCGGGGCGCCGAACTCGTGACCGCGGCGCAACTCCGCCGCCGCATCCGGCCGCTCCGCCAGCGCGTCCTGGAGAGCCTGCCGGGCAGGGAGCGGGACCGCGCCTACCGGCTGGCCAGCATCCCGTTCCCGCCCCGGAGCGAGACCCAGCACACGATCGTCTCCGGCACGACGGGCTCCGGGAAGACGGTGCTGATCTCCGATCTGGTGGCGCAGATCCGCGCGATGGGCGAGCGCTGCGTGATCTACGACAAGATGGGAAGCTACACGCGGTCCTTCTTCGACCCCGCGCGCGACGTGCTCCTGAACCCGCTCGACGCCCGGGCGCCGCGCTGGTCGCCGTTCCTCGAAGCCCGCAATGCGCGTGACTTCGACATGATGGCCGCGGCGCTGATCCCGCAGCAGCGCGACAGCGCCGACCCGTTCTGGGTGACGGCGGCCCGGCAGCTCTTCGCGAACGGCGCCGCGGTCCTGGCGCAGAAGGGCGTCACCGAGAACCGGGTCCTCGTCGACCATCTCCTGAAGGCCGACCTGACGGCCTTGGCGCAGGCCATGGAGGGGACGGTCGCGCAGTCGATCGTCGACCCCGACAACCCGCGGACGGCGCTCTCGGTGCGCGCGATGCTGACCGCGAACGTGAGCGCGCTCGAGTTCCTCCCCGATACTGGCACGCCGTTCTCGATCCGGGAGTGGATATCGGAGGAATCCGGCGGATTCCTGTTCCTCACCTCGCGCGGCGACCAGCATGCGAGCCTCCGCGGGCTGATCTCGACGTGGCTCGAGATCGCCGTCAACGCGATGCTCTCGCTCGACCAGGCCGACGACCGGCGCATCTGGGTGATCCTCGACGAGCTGCCGACGCTCCACCAGGTGCCGTCGCTGCAGCCGGGTCTCGCGGAGAGTAGGCAGTTCGGCGGCTGCTTCGTCCTCGGCGTGCAGGTCGCCTCGGCGCTCCGCGACCTCTACGGGCGGAACGGCGCCGAGACTATCTCCGGGCTCTGCGGCACCCGCGTCGTCCTCGCGGCCCCGGACCGTGACACCGCCCAGTGGTCGGCCGACAGCCTCGGCCGGAGCGAGGTTGAGGAGGTGGCCGAGAACGTCAGCTACGGCGCCAACACGATCCGCGACGGAGTCTCGCTGACGCCCCGGCGGGAACTCCGTGCGCTGGCGCTCCCTGCCGACATCATGCGGCTCCCCAACCTCCGCGGCTTCCTCAAGTTCCCGGGGCCGTTCCCGGTGGCATCGATCAGGCTCAGGCCGGTCGGACGGCGGGAACGCTCCCCCCGGTTCGTGCCGCGCGATGACCGGGAACCCCCGAACGCGTCGGGTGAAGCCCACGTCCCGGCATCCCCGGCGGGCGCAGCCGACGAGCTGCCCTGGCCAGATGAGCCGGTCTCCGGCCGTGGCGAAAGCGTGTCTCAAGAGCCTGCCGGCGAGATGAAAACTGCGCCCGCGGACGTGGACAACATTGCGGCGCCGGTGCCCGACCGGCCGGCGGCTGTTCCGGAAACAGCCCGCGGGGCGACCCCGCCAGGGCACGCGCCCGCGCCGTCGGCCGTGACGGACGGATGGGCCTGACATGCTGTCGATCGGTGCCATTACCTCGGCGGCCCAGGGCGCGTCCTACTACGAGAAGGACGGGTATTACGCGAAGGACGATCCGGAGCACCGGGACGCCAGCGCCTGGTTCGGGAAGGGTGCCGAGGCGCTGGGGCTCAGCGGGCCCGTCGACCCGGAAACCTTCCGCGCAATCCTCGAGGGCAAGGTACCCGACGGCTCCGGGACCGAGCTGGGCAAACGCGGCAGGGACGGCGAGATCACGCACCGGCCCGGCCGCGATCTCACGTTCTCCGCGCCCAAGTCCGTCTCGATCGCGGCCCTCGTGGGCGGCGACGAGCGCATCGTCGGTGCCCACGACCGGGCGGTGCAGGCGACGCTCGCCTGGGTCGAGAAGAACGCGGTCCAGACCCGGATGTGGGACCCGGAGACCGGCCGCATGGTTCACGTAGGCGACCAGAAGTGCGTCGTTGCGACCTTCCGCCACGACACCTCGCGCAACCTCGATCCGCAGCTCCATACCCATTCCGTGCTGGCCAACATGGTCCAGGGCGAGGACGGCAAGTGGCGGACGATGGCCAACGAGAAGCTCTACGACTCGAAGATGCTGATCGGCGCCATCTACCGGAACGAGCTCGCCGCCGGGCTCACGCGGCTCGGGTACGACATCGAGAAGACGCACGCGGACGGTCGCTTCGAGCTTGCCGGCGTCTCCCGCGAGGCGATCACGGCGTTCTCCACCCGCCGGGGCGAGATCGAGGCGGCGATGGAAGCGCGCGGGCTCGACCAATCGGCCGACAACCCCCGCCACGCCGAGCGCGCGGCGTTGATGACACGGGCCACGAAGCGGGAAATCGACCGCGACGAACTCCGTCACGTGTGGCATCGGCAGGCGGCCGACCTGGGCCTCGACGTCGGCGGGTTCGTCGCCGGTGCGCTTGCCCGCCGCATCGAGCAGGAGAGGGGATCGGGGAGCCGGGTACAGGACTTCGTGCCGGGCGGCGCTCTCTCGCCGGAGCCGGCGCTGAATCCCGTTGCCGACCCGGCGCCGGCGGCGAAAACGGACAGGCGGCATGAGGGGCGAGTGGCACCGGTTTCGGGCAATGAGCGGGACACGCCGCCGGACCCACCGAACGCAGTTGAACGACCGGGGCGCCTGCCGACCGGGAAAGCCGCACCGGCGGGGCCAGAAGAGGCGCTGCAGGATCGCGGCACGGTGAGCTCCTCTGTGGCGTGGGCGATGGCGCACCTTTCGGAGCGCGCGGCCGTATTTGCGCGGGCGGATCTGCTCGCCGCAGCCCTGACCCACGCCCCGGGCAGGCACGCCGTCGGGGACGTCGAACGCGAGGTGGCACGGCTGGAGAAGGCGGGAGCGCTGCACGCGGTGACACTGCCGGGGGCCCGGGACTCGCTTGCGACCGACCGCACGGTCGGGGAGGAGCGCGAGACCATCGCCCTGATGCGCGCGGGCGCGGGCCGCGGGCAGGCTCCGATGCGCCGCTGGGCGGTCCGCGATCACCTCCACAATTCGTCGCTCACGGTTGGACAGAGGGACGCGGTGAAGCTGATCCTGTCGGCGAAGGACCGGGTGGTGGGCGTGCAGGGCTACGCAGGGACGGGGAAGACCACCATGCTCGACCGGGCGCGCGCGCTGGCGGAGAAGAAGGGCTGGCGCATGGTGGGTCTCGCACCGTCCGCGTCGGCGGTCAAGACGCTCGCCGCCGAGGCCAGCATCGAGTCGCAGACCCTGCAGGGGTTCCTCGCCCGCAACGCCGGAGTGGCCGCGGGGCGCCTCACGAAGCACGGCGCGCGCGAGATGCGCGCAGCTTTCTCGAAGACGATCCTGGTGGTCGACGAGGGCTCGCTCGCCTCGACCGTGCAGGCCAGGGACCTGCTGCGCATCGCGGACGAGCTCCGCGTCCCCCGCGTCGTCTTGGTTGGCGACGCCAAGCAGCTTGACGCGGTCGACGCCGGGAAGCCGTTCGCCCAGTTGCAGGCTGCCGGCATGCAGACGGCCGTCATGGACGAGGTCATGCGCCAGCGCGACCCGGCCCTGAAGGAGGCGGTCGAGGCGAGCATCAGGGGCGACATCGGCCGAGCCTTCGGGAAGCTCGGCGCCAACGTGGCCGCGGTGCCGCGGGGCGGGATCGCGGCGGCGGTGGCCGCGCGCTGGCTGGCGCTGGCGCCGGAGGTGCGGGAAAAGACCGGCGTCATGGCCCCGAGCCATGACCTCCGCCTGAAGATCAACGGCCATATCCGCGGGGAGCTCGCCCGCGAGGGACGGCTCCACGGGCCCGCCGTGCAGGTCGAACGGCTGATCTCGAAGGGCTACACCAATGCCGAGAAGGCGCTCGCGGGCAACTATGCGAAGGGCGACGTGGTCGCCTTCTACCGAACCTACCGGCGGATCGGCGTCGAGAAGGGGGACGAGCGCCGCGTCGTGAGCGTCGACGGCAGGCGCCGCGCGGTGCTGCTGAGCGACGGCAGGGGCGGGACCGTCGCCTGGAAGCCGTCGCAGGTCGGCGGCCTCAAGGGTGGCACCGAGGTGTACCGGTCCGGCGGGATCGAGCTCCGCGCCGGTGACCGAATCCGCTGGACGCGGAACGACGACGGCCTGGGCGTGGTCAACAGCCGCACCGCCGAGGTGCTGGGCGTCGGGCAGGGCCGTGTCGCGTTCCGCCTGGAGGACGGGCGGCGGCTGGAACTGGGCAGGGGCGACCCGCAACTGCGGCATCTCGACCACGCCTGGGCCTCCACCGTGCATGCTTTCCAGGGACGCACCGTCGACAACGTGATCGCCGCGATCGAGGCCAGGCACCCGCACCTGACTACGCAGAAGAGCTTCTACGTGGAGATCAGCCGCGCCCGCGAGCGCGCCGAGCTGGTCACGGACGACGCGGCCGAGCTCCGCGCGCAGCTCCAGGCGGTCACGGGCGAGCGCATCGCCGCACTCGAAGGTATCGGCGAGATGCCGGTGGCCGGGTCGGAGCGGGCACCGGAAACCGGTGGAGCGCGCGGGAAGGCGTCAGGAAAAGCACCGGGGAACGGAGCTGTCGGCAGAGATGCCAGCGCGGATGCGCGGACCGCGGAGCCGAACGCGCCCGCCCGGGATCGCGGCCGGGGCGCCGGGCTGGACCTCGAGCTTTAGGGAAATGGCGAGCGGGGGGTACCAGGTCGGGCCCGGACGGGCCCGCATCGCGCGCGGAGCGGCAGTCACGGGAGGCGAAAGATGAACCGGAATATGGTCCGGCGACCGGTCGGCGAGGACGGGAAGTGGGGAAAGCTGACGCCGCGGACGATCCGGTTCCATGACCGGGACTGGGACCGGATCGAGACCTACGCCGTCATGCGGGGCATGACCGTCACGGAACTGATCCGCGCCACGGTCCTGACGGCGCTCGGTGAGGAGCCCGGGCTCACCGATTCGGGTGGCCGGCTCGCCCGGCAGATCGAACAGATCTTCCGGTACACGCACATCATTGCGACCGCCCTGCGCGATGACATGCTGAAGAACGGCCGTGGCGACGAACTGGAGGAGTTGGTCCGGTCGGCGCGCGAGCTGCAGCGCGAGCTGAACAAGCGCGCTGCGGCCCGTCCGGACCAGGCCTCCGGGGAATAAAACGCACCGGGATCGGTGCCCGACCGGCGGGATACGGCCGCACCGGCGGCCGAGAACGCTCCCGACTGCTGGCAAAGGCGGCACCTGACTCGACTGGAAGCGGGGCGGAAACGACACCGGAATGGGCCCGGTTTGCGGCCGGTGGAGCGATGCGCGTCAGCGATAGAGCGTGTGTCAATGCCCGGACAGGGCGCGGATCGGGCGGGATTTGCCCGCTTCGGAAACCGCCCGGCGCGTATGCTCGCGAGCATACGGCGTATGCTCTGGAGCATACAAAGGCGGCAGGGCAAGCGAATACAGGGCTCTGCGTGTATGCTCGCGAGCATACACGCGCCCCTCATAGCCGAGGCGCCGTCAGGCGCCTGAAGTGTCCGTCAGGGCACGCCATAGCGCATATGCGCGCACCTGCAGGGACCTGCGTCGGGTGTGGCCAACCCGCTTCCGCAGGAAGTGGAAACGACCTCGTGCCCCGCACTCCGTTCACGGTTTGCGACCGCAAACCCGAAAAGGGACGGAGCCTTCGTGGCGTTTGAGCGACGCGGCGGGGCCGCGGCTGTCGGTGCATTCCGCATCGCCACCAACAACGGCGGCAATGCGGAACACGACACGCCGGGGCTGCGCGCGGCGGGCAACCGTCACCGGTCCCGCCGCGAGCACCTGCCTCACCAGCGCGCCGAGAGGCTTGCCCCGATGCGGTGCTCCGTCTCCAGGTCGACCGCACTCTCGCGCCGGGCGGCCTCGATGCCGAGCGACACGTCGCCGACGGCCGCACCCGCCGGGGTCAGCCGCCAGCCCAGGCGCACCTCCCGCGCCGCGTCCGACAGCCCGAGCCCGACCACGGGCGTGCCCGTGAAGAGCGCGCCGTGCACCGGGAGCCCGTAGCCGAGCTCCGCGTCCAGCCGGCGCGTAGGCGCCGCGTATTCGTCCGCCGCCAGCCCCGACGCGTCGGGCAGCCTCCAGGGCCGCTCCGAGCCCGCCGCCGCCGGGCCGTATGACGGCGTGAGCGACATCGTAAAACCCCTGCCAGCAACGCCTGGCGCCAGCCGGAGCGATCGCGAGACGCACCACGCCCCGTAGTCATCCGCCGCATGCGCCGCGAGACCTTGCATCCGGAGCGCCATGTCGAGGCCTCGCGACGGGTTGGCGTAGCTGAGACCGGCGCCGAGTTCCATGTCCGACCCCGTCTCCGCGTCGCCACTGTCATGGTGCAGCCCGAGCGATAGCGACGGCGTGAGCTCTCCGCCGGCGCCCGGTGAGCGCTTCGAGGCGTGGTTTCGAAAGAATGAGGTCGACCTGAAGATCTTCAAGTTACTGATCGAGGCTTGGATCTTCCTCGTGGCTTCGCTTTGCCAATACGTAACGGCACGGGGGCAAGTGCATTAGGCTAGTGCCCGCCCCTCCAGCAACCGTCACGCGAACGAGACGGTAAAGCGGCCGAACGCATGTGACGATCGAGCCGAGCGGCAGTGGGTCGTTCGAGGCCATTTCGAACTCCGGCATAACAACGGAAACTGTTCTATGGGACACTCTCAGAGACAGGTAAGGCACCAAAACTCTCTTTGGAAATACTGCCTGCAAGCGCTAATCGTGGCAGGCGACAGTGGTTATCCATGAGTTCCGAGCCTGGTCGACGCTTCGGGCTCAGTGGAGTGACGCCGTGGGGGCGACGTGCGTTCGAGTACGAGGCCTTTTTTGATCTGTCTGCAGATACCTTGTCGGGAACCGTTCTCGATTGTGGGGCAGGGCCCTCATCATTCAGCGCAGAGATGACCCAGCGGGGCGTAAAGGCAACGGCGCTCGACCCCATTTACGGGTCTGCGGTCTCGACCCTGCGGGCTGACCTTGCGAGGGCGGAGGAGCGGATCCGTGTCGCGTTCGCCGCTGAGCATGACCGATTTGTCTGGGACTTCTATGGCGACACCGAGCGGTTGCTGACGACTCGCCGACAGGCGGCCGAGACCTTCTTTTCGGATTTTCCCTTGGGGCAGTCCCTGGGGCGTTATATCTGCGGGGAACTTCCGGAACTCCCCTTTGGCACTTCCCGTTTCGACCTGGCCCTGTGCTCGCACCTCTTGTTCCTGTACGACCACGAGTTGGATTTGAAATTTCACCTGGAGGCGTTGTCAGAGATGACGCGTGTCGCGGCGGAGGTACGCGTCTTCCCCTTGATCAGTCTAGGGCGTGTTAACACTAAAGGGTGTGCCTGTGCTACGGTTCCCGGATGGAACTCACGGAAGCTCAGTACGAGCGGCTAGCGCCGCACCTGCCGGTGCAGCGCGGCAACGTCAGCCTGTCGAACCTGCAGGCGCTGAACG
>JAJDZX010000054.1 GCA_022824395.1 Alphaproteobacteria bacterium | reverse complement strand
CCCCCCTTGACGGTACGGTGCAGGGCGGAAGTGTGACGACAGACGGCGCAGGTGAAGTCGGCAACACCGAAAACGCCCGTTACTTGCATTTACATCAGTATCTTATGGCAGGTTCACCCGGTTTTCTTGGGACAGCAGTGTTGTGAAGATTGAACTCAAGCGCAGTTATCTGTCTATCAGCGAACTGGAGTGCCCGGAACTGCCCGACTTTACAGTCCTGACAGGACAGAACGGGGCAGGAAAGACGCAGCTTCTGCAGGCACTCCAGGGCGGACATGCAGCGGTTCCCGGAATCGATGAGAAATCCATCGAACTGTATGACTTGGCCTCGTTCCAGCCCAATGCAGGCGGCGGCGGAATCGCCTCGATCGATTTGGCAAAATCCACCGCCCGGCACTACCTGGAAAGTCACGACGGCATGTTGCTGATCGACGTTGCTCGTGAGATCTACGAGCAGTTCAAGTCAAGGCGCGAGAGTGGTGAAAGTCCGGAGGGAGGTAATGCATTCGACCGCGATCTCCGTCGTCGGATCAAACGCGTTCGGGACTTTTCCCGCTTCCCGACCGGCCAGTCAGAAGGTGCCGACACATATGAAAATTCACTGCGTGATCTCGTGTGGGCCCCTCTCAAGGAACGGGTTCGTCAAGCCAGATCCAACCGGGATCGGCGAAACCAACCTTTCAGCGGGGATCCCGTCGCGCTCATCAGCATGGCAATGAAACAATCCGGCAAGCTTCCCCACGAGTTGACACGTGAGGACATAAATCGGGCAGCACATTACGCAGGCAACATCATCGAGAACAAGATCAGCAGGGTATTCGCCGAGTACAAGCGGGGTCAGTACGAGTGGGCACACACCCAGTTCGAAACACGGGGACATGCTGTCAGTTGGGATGAAGTTCTGACCGAATATCAGCAGCACTATCCACCACCCTGGGATTCGCTTCGAGACGTTATGGCAAGGATGCGCGAAGCTACGGGCGAAAACTGTCTGTTTGACTTCGATTTCTCGGACCCCGCCAACGTCCTCCTTGGCATTGGCAACATTCGCGAGTTCAAGTTTGGGGCAAAGATGACCAACAAGACGACGGGGGAGCAGTACGGCCTCGATTCCCTGTCCTCCGGCGAGAAGATCCTCATGTCGCTGTGCCTCGCCGCGTTCAACCAGAGGCTCGGCGGGCGACGCCCGAAGCTGCTCCTTCTCGACGAACTCGATGCAATGCTCCATCCCTCCATGATTTGAGCGCTGGTCGAGGTACTGATGTCGCTGTTTGTCGAACACGGAAGCAAGGTGGTCATGACCACCCATTCACCCATTACCGTGGCGGCGCTGCCGGAAGCCGAGGTATTCCGGGTCGACAGAGAGGGCGCGAAAATCCGTCTTGTTTCAACTTCTGCCGCTGACGCCGTCGAGGAGCTGTCGGAAGGGCTTGCAACGGTGGACGCAGGCTTGCGCATCGCCGCTCTCTCTGGCGACGTAGATGTCACGATTCTAACCGAAGGTCACAATGCCAGGCATCTCCAGCGATGGGTGGAACTGAACTTCCCACAGGATGTACAGGTCTTTGACAAGCTGACTGCGTACACCAACAAGAGTCAACTTTTCTCATACGGGCTGATGCTTGGAGCGATGCAGCCTGAAACGCATTTCGTGGTCGTCTGGGACTGTGATGCCTCCAAGGAAGCGCAGAAACTGCGTGAGCAATTGCCCGGCGGCGCAAAAGTCACGCCCTTTGCATTTTGCGAAAGAGACAACCAGATTGCCAAAGGCGGCATAGAAAACAACTATGAGGAGGACATTCTCGAGCCCTTCTCAGTCACCATATCCGATCATGAGGGACGCGAGCTAAACCGCAGTTTCGATGGCCGGCGCAAGACAGAGTTTGCCGATCATGTCCGGCAGAATGGTGACGATACCTATTTCAAGTACTTTGAAGGTCTGCGCGCGATAGTTGCAGGAATCCTCGACTCGACCAAGTGAAGCTTCAAGCAGTAGCCCTTGGAGCTACTCAAGAGGCGCATGGTCATAACAAGGCGCTGCGCAGGCAAGCCGGCCAGGCGACGGAGCGAAGCGGAGTCGTCCGGCCGGCTTGCTGTCGCGGCAGTCACTGGTGCCGGCGGACGGCAGCCCAGCGCACGGCCGGGCACGCGGTCGACGAAAACCGCCGCGGTTCGTGAATGTGGCCGGAAGCCAGAAAGCATCCTGCAACTGGGCTAAACTGGGTTACCGGCAGTTTCCTGCCCGTCAGCCGCGATGTTCCGTGCGGGCGAGGCGGGACGGCCCAAAGGAGCACAGGAGGCGTCCATGACAGCGTGTCGACAACGAGCCGGCGAACGTGCACAACTGCGACCGAACCCGGCGCTTGGCATATGGCGGGGTGCGTTCAATTCCCTTTTTGGCTGCGTGGTCCTCTTGGCGTTGGGCATGCCGAGCGGAAGTCACGCCGGCGACTGGATCACCGCTTGGTCGGCCAGTCCGCACCCCCGGTTTGCGCCGGATTTCATCCTGCCCAACACGCCGCCAAAGTCGCTGACCAACCAGACCATCCGGCAGGTAGCACGCCTCAATCTTGGTGGCAGCAAGGTGCGGGTGGTGATCTCCAATGAATACAATGACCTGCCGCTCCATATTGGGGCAGCATCCGTAGCCGCAGCAGGAGAGGGCGGTGAGATCGTTGAAGGATCAAGCCAAGCCCTGACGTTTGCGGGAGCCGAAGCAATCCGCATTCCGCAAGGCGCCCGGATCATCAGTGACCCAGTCGAGCGCTCGGTGAGCGCGTTCGACAGCCTAGCGGTGAGCATCTATCTGCCGAACGATTCCCTGATCGAGACCTATCACTGGGACGGTGTGCAGACTGCCTATATCTCCGGGCCGGGGAACTTCGTCGCGCACCCGGCGTTTGATGCGGAGATGACCAATCCGTCGCGCATGCTCCTCAGCGGGATCATGGTCGATGCTCCTGCCGACGCTCGAGCGATCGTCCTGTTCGGCGATTCGATTACCGACGGCAACTGCTCGACCGTGGACGCCAACCATCGCTATCCCGATTTCCTGGCTGAGCGCCTGCATGCCGGTGGCATCACCAACGTCGCAATCATCAATGCCGGCGTTTCCGGAGCGAGGCTGTTCAAGGACGGCATGGGTGAGAGCGCATTGGCGCGACTGGACGGCGAGGTCTTCGCGCAGCCGGGCGTCACCACGATGGTAATCATGCTGGGAATCAATGACATCGGGTGGTCGGCAATGGCGCTGGACCCGTGGAACCCGGTCCCCTCTAGTGCCGATGTCACGCGGATGTACCAAATGATCATCGATCGAGCGCACATGCTTGGCATCCGCATCCTCGGTGCCACCCTGACACCGTTTGCCGATTCCTTCCAAGGCGCAATCCTTGAAGGCTATTACAGCGAGGCGAAGAACGCGGTGCGGAAGGAAGTCAACGCGTGGATTCGCGACAGCGGCGCATTCGATGGTGTCATCGACTTCGACATGGCGGTCCGCGACCCGGAGAATCCCGACTACATTCTTGAGGCATACGATTGCGGCGACAATTTGCATCCGAATGACGCCGGATACAAGGCGATGGCGGAATCGATCGACCTTGATCTGTTGCTCGGGAATTAGGAGACCTGTGCGCGGTCAGGGATTTAGGTTGTGGGGGCAAGGAGATGGCGTGATACCCGCCACGGTGGCGGGGGCAGAGAGTCTGTCCGGAGTCCGGCCTACTATCGTTGCGGCCAAGCAATCGGCACTGGCGCCGGGTTCGACCTCTACGAATAAAATGACCTCAAGGGCTTGCTGCGTAGAACCGCCTCCAGCGCCTCGATCGACGCCCTGACCGCGGTCAGCGCTGAAGGGGAAACCTGGTAAGCAACGGGAAAGGCGTCAGTTCTTGGGCGGTTAGGCCTCGTACAGGTTTTGGGCGACGACATCCTCGTTCCAGTCAAGGCCCATTCCTGGCACATTCGGGATGTGCAGATGGCTGTCCTTGAGCTCATAGGGCTTTTCCAGGATCGGATCGGCCCAGTCCTGCCACTCCAGCCAGTGCGCGGTTTCGGTCGCCCGCATCACATGGGCGCCGACTTCGGGATAGAGGTGGGTTGACATCGGGATACCGGCCGCACCGGCGATGGCCGCTGCGCGCATCCATCCGGTAACACCGCCGATGCGCATGAAATCCGGCATCACGTAGTCGCAGGCCTGTGAACGCAATGCCGTGTGCAGATCGCGCGGTCCGTAGAAATTCTCGCCGATCTGCAGGGGCGTCTTGAGCTCCCGGGCGAGCTGGGCGTACCCGTCAAAGTTGTCATAGACAACCGGCTCTTCCAGCCAGGTCAGTCCAAGATCATCGAGCATGTGGCACCGGCGTAACGCCTCCGCCATATCGAGACCCTGATTGAAATCGATCATCAGATGCATGGCGTCGCCGACCGCCCGGCGGACCGCATCGATCGTGGCAAGGTCGTCCTTGGGATCTTCCCGGCCGAGACGCAGCTTCACGCCGTCGAACTGTCCCTCATCCCGGAGCTCGATGGCTTCCGCGGCGACTTCGGACGGAGGCTTGAGCCAGAGCCCGTTGCTGTTGTAGGCGCGCACCGGGCCGGGTGAACCGCCGAGCAATGTGCACAACGGCATGCCGGCGGCCCTGGCCAGCGCATCCCAGGCTGCCATGTCGATGCCGGACACGGCGATCATCGTCATGCCTTCGTATCCGACAAAGTGCAGTGATTTTCGGGTGGTTTCGTAGACCTCGGCCGGCGCCAGCTTCTGGCCTTTGAGCATCGTCCCCATGTCGCGCAGGGCCGGCACGAGATAGTTCATCGACTTGACAATGTAGGGTTCCAGATAGCAGCGTCCGACGATTCCTTCCTCCGTCTGCAAATCGATCAGGATCAGCGGCCATTCCGTGATGGTCGCGATCCTGGCGACTACGGGGCGCCTCAGCTTGAGAACGACGGGGCGCACCTGGACGCTGTGGAAGGTCAGTGCTTCGGACGTCATCTATCGGGACTCCATCGGTGTTGCGGGGCCTCTCGGCACATGCGCGATCAATTGGTTGGCGGTACAGGGGGCCCCGGGCAAATCACCCGAGTGGTTCTGGCACCTTGCGGTTCAAAGTTAGAGGAAAGCCCGTGGCTGTGAACCACTCACTTTACCGGCACACGAAGTTGTGGAGGGCGGATCGGACTGCCTGTGAATAGCGCGCCGAGCGGCGGGACCGTGGGCGTGCGCCGCCGAACCTTCATGGCTTCCGGGTCGGGGGAGGCCATCGTCCATTGCTCCCGGCCGGGCACCCGGCTCATGCTCCGGGATCTGGACATCCCGGCCGTCTGCGTGCCGAACGGCGAATTCCGACCGGTCTCCCGGCAAGGGTCGCGCCAGAACCGCATTTGCCCTGAACCTGACTCAGGCGTCGGTCATGTCGCTGTGGGCGGAGTTACCGTCCGGAGCTTCGCGGTCGCCCAGCCTGTCCGCGGGCGGAGCGACCGGCTCACGCGCTAGCACGGCCATCCCGGCGTTCAAGGATTCTGGTGCCAGTCGGGATCGTCACTGGGCGAGATCGGCGGATCGGCGGCGAGCAGCCCCTTGCCGGGGACATGGTTGATCTCGAGGCGGATCCCGTCCGGGTCTTCGAAGACGATGTAATAGTAGCCGGGCGCCCAGCTGCCCTCGAGCGGCCCCCGGTCGATCTTTGCCCCCATCGTCCGCAATTTCGCTGCCACCTTGTCCACGTCCTCGCGCGAACGGGCGCGCAGGCAGAGATGGTGCAGCCCGACCCGGTTTTGGACAAAGCGCTCGTCCTCATGGTCTGGGCCGGCCCGCTGGATGCCAAGCGCCGTCCGCCCGCCGACGTGATAGACGAAATTGTTGCCGTCGTAGACCTTGTGCAGGCCGAGAAACGGCAGCAGCTCGCAATAGAACGCCCGCGCCTCATCGAAGTTGCTGACAGTCAGGATGACATGTGCCATGCCGTTGATCTCGATCATCGGGCCGCTCCGGGATTCGCCTGGGCCATCAGGTGCTTGCGCGCTTCCTCGTCCCAGGTGCCGGTGGGCTTGCCGAACTCCCTGCCGACCTCGTAGCCGCGCCTGAGCCCGGGGCGCTGCTGCAGCGCCTTGTACCAACGCTTGACGTTCGGAAAGCGGTCGAGATCCACCTCCTGGCGCTTGTAGGTGATGACCCAGGGCCAGCAGGCCATGTCGGCGATCGAATAGTCGCCGGCAATGAACTCGCGCCCGTCCAGCCGGCGGTCGAGAACGCCGTAGAGCCGCAGCATCTCGTTCGTGTAGCGCTCAACAGCGTATGGCATCGTTTCCGGGGCGTAGAGGCGGAAGTGTCCCGCCTGGCCGAGCATCGGCCCGAGCCCGCCCATCTGCCACATCAGCCACTCGACGACTTCCATGCGGCCCCGGAGGTCGGAGGGCAGGAACTTCCCGGTCTTTTCGGCGAGATAAAGCAGGATCGCGCCGCTCTCGAACACCGACACGGGCTCTCCGCCGCCCGGCGGGTCGTGGTCGACGATCGCCGGCATCCGGTTGTTGGGACTGATCTTCAGGAAATCCGGCTCGAACTGTGCACCGCGGCCGATGTTCACCGGCACGACGCGGTAGTCGAGGTCCATCTCCTCGAGCGCGATGGAGATCTTCCAGCCGTTCGGGGTCGGCCAGTAGTGGGCGTCGATCAAGGACGGAACTCCGGGAAGGGATCGGCAATCGGGTGCGGAGCATAAGGTCCGAACCCGGGTCGCGGTATCGCGGGACGGGCTTGGTCGCGCCCGGTACGCCCGCCGACGGCCGCGGTACGGATGGCCCCGCCTGACGGTCCGTGCGGCAATTGCGGTATATTCGTGGCGGTGTCCGCAGTGATCTGGCCGAGATGCGGTTACCGGTCCGTCGAACCGCCGGTGATGCCGACCGTCATGGCGGCAGCCGCGTTCGCGCCAGAGCTTCGTCTCACGGCCTCGCGCCCGACCGTCTGGTTTCGCGCTGTCGGCTTCGGCATCTGTTCAGTAAGGTGGAAGCGTGTCCCAACGACCGCGTCTTGCCCCGTCGTTGCTAGCGGCTGACTTCGCCTCGCTGGGAAGCGAGACGCGGGCCATGGAGGCGGCGGGCGCCGACCTGATCCACGTCGATGTGATGGACGGGCATTTCGTCCCCGAGCTGACCTTCGGCCCCGCCGTCGTCAGGGCGCTCCGTCCCCACACCCGCTTGCCGCTGGACGTCCACCTGATGGTCGAGCCGGCAGAGGCAGCCGTCGAGGCGTTTGCCGCCGCGGGCGCCGATCTCATTACCGTCCACGTCGAGGCCTGTCCGCATCTTGACCGCACGTTGCGCCGGATCCGCGAACTGGGGAAGAAGGCGGGTGTCGCGCTCAATCCCGGCACTTCCGAGAACCTGCTGGAGCCGACGCTGGGAATCTGCGATCTGGTTCTGGTGATGACGGTGAACCCCGGCTACGGCGGCCAGACGTTCCTCACGGACCAGGTGCGGAAGATCGGGGCGCTTCGCGAGCGAATCGACGCGCGCTCGCTCCCGGTGGAGCTGAGCGTGGACGGCGGCGTGAATCCGGACACTGCGCCGCTTGCGATCGACGCCGGCGCCGACATCCTGGTGGCCGGTGCCGCCGCGTTCCGGGGCGGCCCCGAACGGTACCGCGGGAACCTGGACGGATTGCGGCCCGGCGGAAGCACGGCGTGATCGGGGGCGGCGACACCAGGGATCCGCATCGGTCAATCCCCGCCTGGCGTGCTGCGCTGTACGGGTCGTCACTCTGGAGAACGTGGCTGCGGCGCGGGCGCCCCGAGACGATCATCCATCGCGCCGAGGACCCGGTACCGGGTGACGCGAAGCTGGGCGATGCGCTTTTCACGGGCAGCTACGCGTTTCAGGGCGAGACGCTCGTGTCCCGCACGCAGCCGGTGTGGGAGGCTGACGGGCACAGCGCGGCCTGGCGGGAAGACCTGCACGGTTTCCTGTGGATCCGGGATCTGCGCGCCGCCGGCGACGAACTCGCGGCGCTGCACGCGCGGAAGCTGATCGATTCGTGGCTCGAGGCGTATGCGGACTGGCATCCGGAGTTCTGGCGCATCGACATTCTCGGCAATCGCGTCGCAGCGTGGCTGCTGCATGCCGATTTCCTGCTGAAGCGGGCGGATGACGCGTTCAGTCAGCGTTTCCATGCGGCACTGACGGCGCAGGTCCGGCATCTCGCGCATGGCGCCCGCGTCCCGCGCCTCGCGTCCCGACCCGTGGCGGCGGTGCGCGGGCTCTACCTGTCCGGCCTGCTGTTGAGTGACGGTGCGAAACGCCTGCAGCAGGCGCGGCTGCTCCTGCCGGAGGCTCTGCAAACGGCCCCAGGACGCGACCCGCTGGTCTCTCCGCGGCCGTCGGAATGCGTGGGGTTGCTGGAACAGCTGATCACGCTGCGCGGGGCGCTCGCCGAGTGCGGCGAGGAGTCGACGGCCGCGACCGTCACCCCGTCCCTGCGCGAGACCGCGTCCTGCGTCAGCGCCTGCCTGCTGGGGGATCACCAGCTCGGACGGTTCCACGGTGGCGTGGCCGGGGACGCCGAGCAGATTCGCCGTTTCCTGAACGCCTGCCGGGACGCCGGGCCCGGTTCCGCGGATGCTACTGGCTACCGGAGGATGTCCGTGGGCGGCACGACGGTAGTCGCCGACTTCGGCCTGCCGCCGCCGGGTGGAAGCAGTGCGCCGCTCTGCTTCGAGATGAGCGACGCCGATCAGCGTCTGATCGTCAACTGCGGACCGGCCCGGCCGATGGCCCGGGCCACGGGAACCGCAGTGCGGGCAAACAGTGCGCATTCCGCGCTCTCGATCCGTGACAGCGATGCGCGGCTACGGCGCGACCAGCGCAACCCCATGGTGACGGCGGAACGGCGGCCCCGGCAGGACGGCGAGGAGGTGACCGGCATGCATCGGGGCTACGAAGCACGCTTCGGGATCGTCCATGTGCGCCGGCTGGCGCTGACCCGCGCCGGCCGGGCCCTCACCGGCACGGAGACGCTGACGGGGCGGCGCGAGCACCCGTTCACGATACGGTTTCACCTGCACCCGAAAGTGCAGCCGCTCGGCGGCGAGGACTCGCACTCGGTCCTGCTGCACCGCAGCGGGCGCGTGTGGGAGTTTCACTTCGAGGGAGACGCGGCACTCTCGATCGAGCCGTCGGCCTACGTGGACGACGGCGCGGAGATTGCCGACACTTGGCAGCTGGTGCTCAGGGGCCGTTATCGCAGCCCGGTCAGCGCGGTAACGTGGCGGCTGGTCCGCTCGGCGAGCGGGTGAACTGATGGCATGAACGTGTCAGGTGCGGATCACGCAGCCGGCAAGCGACAGTCCTACCCCGAACCCCATGACCACCAAGGTCATGCCCGCCTGGAGGCGGCCTTCCTGTTGCGCCTGCCGGAGCGCGATCGGGATCGTCGCGGAAACGGTGTTGCCGGTGCCATCGAGGCTTTGGAACCATCGCTCCGGCGCCACGCCGAGCTGCTCGCGGAGGCGGTCGAGGACCACGGCGCTCGCTTGGTGAAAGACGAACAGATCGATGTCGTCCTGGACCAGCCCGGCCCGTTCGAGCAGGTCCCGGAGCGCATCGGGGACTACGCGGAGCGTGAAGGCGAGAACCTTCGGGCCGTCCATGAACAGCACCGGTCCGTCGACGTCCGCGACTCCCTCGTTGGGGGTGAGCGTGAGGTACGGCGCGCCGGAGCCTTCCGTGGTAAACACGAACGGTCCGATGGTCCCCGGGCCGTCGCGTTCGACGATGCAGGCCGCGGCACCGTCCCCGAAGATCGGCCTCGACGTGCGGTCGTGACGCGAGATGTAGCGGGAGTAGTGGTCCGTGCAGATCAACAGGATTCGAGCCGGGTGGGCGTTGGCAATCAGCGACACCGCGACCGACAGCCCGTACACGAAGCCCGAACAGCCTTGAATCAGGTCAAAGGCCAGGAGCGTATTGGGCAGGCCGAGCCGGTCCTGCAGCAGGCAGGCGGTGGTCGGCAGGGTCGACTCCGGCGATTGCGTCACATGGATCAGGCCGTCCAGCGACGCGGGATCGACCCGTTCCAGGAGCTGGCGGGCAGCGCCCTCGGCGAGCACGGTCGCGTTCTCCTGCGGCGCCGCCACGCGCCGGGTGGCGACACCCGTCTTGGCGTGCAAGCGTTCTATTCGCCAGTGTGGGTTCAGCGCGCCGAGATCTTCGAGAGTCTCTGTCCGGGAACCCAGCCGGTACTCGATATCCGCGATTTGCAAGTTGGCGTCCGGGGGCAGTCGTGCAATCGTCCAACCTATCGGGCGACCACGATTCCGTCAAAATGCCCAATGCGGGCGCGTCCGCCGGGGCCAGGGTGCTGAGCGCTCCGAACGAGGCATGCATCGCCGCGATCCAGCGGGCGATGCGGGCGGCCGGAGACGCCATCCTGGCAGTGCGGGCCGGCGGGGCCGTCCGGTCCGATGTGAAGCACGACGGCTCTCCCGTGACCGAGGCGGATCGGCGGGCCGACGCGATTCTGGTGCCAGCGCTGCAGGCCATCGACCCGGCCACCCCGGTGGTGAGTGAAGAGCGCCGGTACCCGGGCGACCTCGACGCCCATGCCCGCCACTGGCTGATCGATCCGCTTGATGGAACCCGAAGCTTCCTCGCCGGGGGCGACGACTTCACGGTCAACGTGGGACTCGTGCTCGATGGCGAGCCCGTGTTCGGGAGCATGCTGGACCCGGTGGGGGGCCGCTTCTACTGGGGCGGCACCGGCGTGGCGGCGCGCGTCGCCGATGCAGACGGCAACTGCGCCCGGCTGCGAGTGCGCAGGTGCCCCGCCGAGGGCCCCACGGTCCTCACGAGCCGCTGGCACGAGGCCGCGTTCGAGCAAAGCGTCGGGCGGATCGAGGGGGGTCGGCGGGAAGCGATGAGCAGCGCGCTGAAATTCTGCCGCGTGGCCGAGGGAACGGCTGACCTCTATCCCCGACCGGGCCGGACCATGGAGTGGGACACGGCCGCCGGGCACGCCATCGTGACGGCCGCCGGCGGGACGGTGTCAAAGCTCATGGGCGGGCGGCTCCGGTACGGCAAGCCGTCCCGGGAAAATCCCTCGTTCCTGGTGGAGGGTTCTCCGGAGTGGCGGCGTTTTCTCCGACCGGTCGACTCCTCGAGTGCCAAGTCGTGAGCACCGTCGGCGAAACGGTCGTGGCGGTGCGCCGCGCGCTGGTCTCGGTATCGGACAAGACCGGGCTGGTGGAATTCGGGCAGGCCCTGCAGGCGGCCGGCGTCGAGATCCTGTCGACGGGCGGCACGGCGTCGGCCCTTCGCGCCGCGGGCGTCCCGGTGACCGAGGTCGCCGAGCACACCGGGTTCCCCGAGATTCTGGATGGCCGGGTCAAGACTCTCCATCCGGCCATCCACGGCGGCCTGCTCGGGCGGCGCGATTCGGAGGAGCATGTGCGCACGATGGCCGCGCACGGGATCGGCCCGATCGACCTGCTGGTCGTCAGCCTGTATCCGTTCGAGGCCGTGGTGTGGGGCGGCGAGGCGCCGGCCGTGTGCGTCGAGAACATCGACATCGGCGGCCCGGCGATGATCCGCTCGGCTGCCAAGAACCACGACGCGGTAACGGTCGTGGTGGACCCGGCCGACTACGACGGGATTGCGGCGGAGATCAGCGCCGAGGGAGGCGTCACGGCGGAAGCCCGCCGGTGGCTGGCGGCCAAGGCGTTCGCCCGCACGGCCGCGTACGATTCGATGGTGGCGGGATGGCTGGCCGAACACGCAGGTGCTGGGGTCGGGACGTTTCCCTGGTACAGCATCGGCGGGCCCCGCCGAACCCCGCTTCGGTACGGCGAGAACCCGCACCAGCAGGCCGCCCTGTTTGCCACCGGGATGGCCGAGCCAGGTGTGGCGCACGCCCGTCAGTTGCAGGGCAAGGCCCTGTCGTTCAATAATCTGAACGATGCCGACGCGGCCTTTCGACTGGTCGCGGAATTCGCGGATCCGGCGGTCGCGATCATCAAGCACGCCAATCCGGCGGGCGTGGCCACCGCGCTGGTGACTGCCGACGCCTTCCGCCTGGCGCTGCGCTGTGATCCGGTGTCGGCTTTCGGCGGCATCGTCGCGCTCAACCGGCGGCTGGACGCCGAGACCGCCCGCGCAATTGCTGCGCTCTTCGTCGAGGTCGTGGTGGCCCCCGAGATCTCGGCTGCGGCGCAGGCGGTATTCGAGGAGGCCGGCCGGTCGGGCCTGCGGCTCCTGGAGACCGGCGGCATGCCGGACCCCGCTGCCGCCGCACCGGATGTCCGGACGATCGCGGGCGGCCTGCTGGTGCAGAATCGCGATGGCGGGCAGATCGATGAGGCCGACCTGCGGGTCGTCACGACCCGCGCGCCGAGCGCCGCCGAGATGCGCGACCTCCTGTTCGCGTTCAAGGTCTGCAAGCACGTGAAATCAAATGCGATCGTCTATGCCAAGAATGGGGCCACGGTCGGTGTGGGGGCGGGGCAGATGAGCCGCGTGGACTCGGCGCGGGTGGCGGCGGAAAAGGCGGTCGAGGCGGCCCGGGCGGCCGGCCTCGGCGCGTCGCTGGCGGCCGGCTCGGTCGTCGCGTCGGATGCGTTCTTTCCGTTTCCGGACGGGCTGCTGGCGGCCGTCGAAGCGGGCGCGACCGCGGTCATTCAGCCGGGCGGTTCGGTGCGGGACCAGGAAGTCATCCGGACGGCCGACGAGCGCGGTCTGGCCATGGTGTTCACGGACATGCGGCACTTCCGGCACTGAGGCAACCGTCAGCCGGCGAGCGCACCCTCCACGGCGGCGGCGATGCGCAGCAGGATGCGGTTGTCGTCAGCGGGCCGGGCGACCGAGATGCCTACTGGCAGCGAGTCCGTTACCGGGAGCGTGATCGCGGCAAGCCGGAGCACGTTCCCCAGCCGCGTGTTCCGCAACGCAAGGGCATTCGCGCGGGCGTAGGCCGCGCGGTCGCCGGTCACCTCGGCCAGCGGCGGCGGCAGGATGGGCAGCGTGGGATGGATCAGCGCGTCCCACCCGGCCAGACGGCGCGCCAGTGCACCGGCCAGCTGTTCCGAAGCATCCCGCACGGTGAGGAAGTCCACTGCGGACATGGCGCGGCCTTCTTCCATGCGGGCGAGCACGTCGGGATCGATTTGGGCTTCGCGCCCGTCGATCAGGTGGCGGCACGACACGTAGCCCTCGGCCGTCACGATGCCGCCGTGGCGCTGCAGCAGGTCGTGGATGTCGGTGAATTCCGGAATCTCCGCCTCGACGACGGTCGCTCCGGATTGCCGCAGGGTCTCGAGTGCCGCCGGCATCGCTGCGGCCACCTCGGGGTCGGCCTCGTCGAACACGAGGTTGGTGGCGGCCAGCAGGCGCAGCCCCGCGACCCGCGCATGTGCGAGGTCGACGGGTGTTTCGTTCGCGAGAACCGTGAACATCTGTCCGGCGTCCGCCACCGTGCGGCACAGGGGCCCGACCGTGTCGAGCGTGGAGGACAGCGGCAGGACGCCGTCTCTCGGCACCGCACCGATGCCGGTCTTGAAACCGACGAGCCGATTCCAGGCGGCGGGAATCCTGACCGAACCACCCGTATCGCTGCCGATCCCGATCGGCACATGCCCGCCGGCCACCGAGACCGCGGCTCCGGCGGAGGAGCCGCCGGGCACGCGCGGAACATCCGCCATCGCGGCGTTGGCCGGCGTGCCGAAATGCGGGTTCGTGCCGAGTCCGCCGAGCGCGAACTCGACGGTCAGCGTCTTGCCGATACACACGAGGCCTGCTTCCCGTGACCGGCGGAGGACCACAGCGTCGAGCGGCGGGGTCCGGCCCGCGAGCTGCGGGGAGCCGCCCTCGGTCAGGACACCGGCGGTGTCGAAGAGGTCCTTCCAGGAGACCGGCACGCCGTCGAGCGGGCTCCGTCGCAGGCCGGCAGCCGCACGGTCAGCGGCCGCGGCCGCCTCGGCGCGGGCGCGCTGTGCCGTCAGCCTGACGAAGCCCGCGGACTGCAGGCCGGCTTCCTCGATGTGCGACAGGCAGGACTCGACCAGATCGACCGGGCTGAGCTTCCCGGTTTCGATCGCGGCCCCCAGGGCAAGCGCAGTGGACTGGCGTGGATCGTCGGCCATGGCGGAAACGAGGATAGTGATTGCCGGGCCGCATGGCAGCCGGCCGCGCCACTCGCGCTGGGCGGCTGGCGTATGCTGGCGGGCACAAGGCCGAGGAGTCCGCTGAACGTATGTCGGAGGAACGGCTTCGAACCGAAGTGCTGATTGCGGGTGCGGGGCTGACCGGCCTCACCGCCGCGGCCGCGTTCGCGTCGGCCGGGATCGACTGCCGGATCGTGGACCCGGCGGAGGGCGGCCCGCGGTCGGACGCGCGGACCACGGCGGTAACCTGCGGCTCGCAGCGTCTCTACGCAACCCTAGGGGTCTGGCGGGCGCTCCGAGCACGCGCGCAGCCGATCCGACGGATACGCGTGGCGGAGGACGATGTCCCGCTGTTCCTCCACTTCGAATGCGATGACATCGGCGAGGGGCCGGTGGGGCATATCGTCCGGAATGACGATCTCTCGGGAGCCCTGAGGGCCCGGCTCGAGACGCTCGGCGTGCCCCTGGCCGCCAGCGCAGTCGAGGCGTTCGAGGAGCGCCCGGGATGGGTGCGCGCGAGACTGAGTGACGGATCGGAGATCGACAGCCGGATGCTGGTGGGAGCCGACGGGCGGGCCTCGCCGGTGCGGGATCTGGCCGGCATCGACAAGCGCACCCATACCTACCGGCAGACCGCGATGGTCTGCACGGTCCGGCACACGGAACCGCACCACGACACCGCCGTGGAGCGGTTCTTCCCCGCCGGCCCGTTCGCCGTACTGCCGATGCGCGGTCGCCGGAGCGCCATCGTCTGGACCGCACCGCACCGCGTGGCAGCGAGGCTGATGCAGCTGCCGGCCCCCGACTTCCAGGCCGAACTTGCGGCCCGGTTCGACGGCATGTTCGGCACCCCGACCGTGGAGGGCCCGCCGAAGGCATTTCCGTTGTCGTTGGTGCTCGCCAGGCGCCATGTGCAGGGGCGGGTGGCCCTGGTGGGGGATGCAGCCCACGCGCTGCATCCCATTGCGGGTCAGGGCTTCAATCTGGGGCTGCGCGGGGTGGCGCTGCTGGCGGAGCTGGCCGCCGATCACGTGCGGCTGGGGCTCGACCCCGGCGATCCACGCGTGCTCGCCGAATACGCCGAACGCCGGCGCATCGACACGGCCACCCTCGTGGCTGTCACCGATGGGGTCAACCGCCTGTTCTCGAACAGGCTGCCCGGGCTCGGCGTCGTGCGCGCGCTCGGTCTGGGAATGGTCAACTCGATTCCCCCGGTCAAGCAGGCGCTCATGCGCCAGGCCATGGGTATCGCCGCCGGCATGGCGGGGCCGCTGCCGCGGCTGATCCGAGGCGAGCCGATCTGACCTGAAGCCGGCTTGGCCGGATCAGCACGGACACGGCAGTGTTGTAAGCGCGGAATCGGGGCTGATCGGCACGGGGGATCCTGACGGCGGCGGTCAGCGGCGATGCCCCTGCTGCGGTGGCGGAGGGAGCTCACTGCCGTGTCCGGCCCGCCCCGACCGATCCGTCCGATCCCGGTTCACGGCTCGCGGGTGGCGCCGGCCTGCCGCAACGCCTGCAGGTAGTCCTCCCACAGGGTCGTCTGGCGTTCGCCCAGTTCCCTCAGGTAGCTCCAGGAGTAGATGCCGGTGTCGTGCCCGTCATCGAAGGAGATGCGGATGGCGTAGTGTCCCACCGGCTCGACTGCGGCAATGGCGACGCCGCGTTTGCCGGCCACCAGCTGCTTGGGGCCGCCGTGTCCCTGGACCTCGGCGGACGGGCTCTCGACCCTGAGCAGTTCCGCCGGCAATTGGAATGCGGCACCGTCGTCGAAGGCGATGTCGACGACCCGCTCCGCCCGGCGCACCCGTATGCGCACCGGCCGGGGACCGGGCGCGGTCATCAGGGCTCGTCGTCCTCCAGGGCCCGCGCCTCGTCCACCAGCATGATGGGAACTCCGTCCCGAACCGGAAAGGCCAGACCGGCCGCGCGGCTGATGAGCTCGTTGCGGTCGCGGTCGTACTCGAGATCGGTCTTGGTCACCGGGCAGACGAGGATCTCCAGCAGGCGCGGGTCCACCTCGGTTCCCGTCGACTCCCGGCTCAATTGATGCTCCCCGATCCCGAACCGGAACGCTCCGCCTCCTTCATGGCGAGCGACGCCAGCAGCATCCTGGCTCTTTCTGTGACCCCGGCCGCCTCCAGCATTCCCTGCTTCTCGCGGTTGTCCAACTGGCAGATGCGAATGCCGAAGTGCAGAAGCATTTCGGTCGCGTCGTTCTCAAGATTGTCCCAGTTTACCTTGAGGCCGTGAATCTTGGCATGACGCTGTAGTGCGTTGAGCAGATTCTCGTGGTCAACCGTGCCGCAATCGGCGGCCTCGAAGTCAGAGGCGAACTCATCCCACGCCACGGTGGCGCGCCGATAGCCGGCCTGATCCAGCGCTTCGCTCGTGATCCGGAACCGCGAGATTCCCGTGAGCTGCAGCAGGTAGCGTTCGTCGTCCGTCTCGTGGAAAGCCTGGATGTAGGCGCCGCCGCCCACGGCGTAGAGGGGACAGTCGTTGGGAAGCGGGTGGGTGTGCGTCGTGCCGTCGTCGCGGGGCTGGACGATGCCGAACAGGCGCGATCCACCGAGCGCGTCGTTCACCATGCGGAGGTAGCGGGGCTCGAACGCCTGGATCACGATCCGGTCGCGGGGAAACATGACGGCGCCCGGCAATGGAAAGAGCGGGAGATGAGTCGGTAACTCCCCTGGGCCGGGCGGTGGCACCGGACGACTCAGGCGAACAGGATCGCCGACAGCCGCATGCGTGTCTGAGCGGTCAGGGGATCGCCTTCGCCGAAGACTTCGAACAGCTTCAGCAGGCGCTTGCGGGCGGCGGCATCGTTCCACTTGCGGTCGCGGCGCACGCTTTCGAGCAGCTGATCCACGGCCTCTTCGCGGGCGTCGGTGGCCAGCAGCGCGTTCGCGAGATCGATGCGGGCCTGGTGATCGTCCGGGTTCGCTTCAACCTTGGCGCGCAACGTCGACACGTCGCCGGCACTGCTGGCCTCGGCGGCGAGCGAGATCGCCGAACGGAGTGACTCGATGGCCGGATCGTTGGCCAGATCTTCCGAAATGTTCTCCAGGATGTCTCGCGCGTCAGCCGTGCGGCCGGCCTTGAGCAGCGCCTTCCCGAGCCCGGCGATGGCGCGCGCATTGGCGCCGTCGCGCTCCAGCACCGCGGTGTAGAGATCGGCCGCCTTCTTGGCGTCGTCGGCCAGCGCGGCGTCGGCCGCTTCAAGGGCCTGCTCGATCTGCTCCTGCACGGCGCCGACCGACTGCTGAGCCACCCGGTCGACGAATGCGCGGACTTCGGCGGCCGGCAAGGCGCCGGCGAAGCCGTCCACCGGTTGACCGTCCACGAACGCGTACACCATCGGCAGCGACTGGACCCGCAGTTGCGCGGCCAGCGTCTGGTTCTCGTCGACATTGACGCGCGCGAGCGCCACCTTGCCGCCCGCGGCGCCCACCGCTGCCTCCAGCAGCGGGGTGAGCTGCTTGCAGGGGCCGCACCAATCGGCCCAGAAGTCCACGATCACCGGCCGGTTTCGGGAAGCGGACAGCACATCCTCGGCGAACCGGGCGGTACCGGTGTCGAAGATGTGACCCGTGGGAGCGGCCGGCGCGCCGCCGATCAGGGCGTCGGAATCTTGCATGGATTTTCCGATGGAGGCAGGGCTCGCCACGTGCTGAAGGTTGCGCGGCCGAGACCTTACTCTATCATGCCGAACCCGGCTCAGCGGGCGTAGCTCAGGGGTAGAGCGCTACCTTGCCAAGGTAGAAGTCGTGAGTTCGAATCTCATCGCCCGCTCCATCATGGGCTCCGTACGGCGCCGGTGTCGCCCGCCCGACGCGAGGGCGATGCGGGGTTGAACGCGACACCCCGCCGGGGTCCGTGGACGGCGCGGTGACCGTCATCAGCCGGACAGCACTGACGTCGACCGTTCATCCGAATCCGTGATCGTGTCGCCCGGCGGCCAGGCCCTTGCCAAGGCATCCGCCCTGCTCGCACCTTCGGAGTGTTCGGGTTCGCCGGGAACCGGGAGCGGCGCGCTCAGGCACCGCGCACGCTTCACCGCTCGGCGGAGCCCTCGAAACCCGCCAGCACGAGCGAGAAGTACTGGTTGTCGGGCGTGTAGTGACGATGCAGCCTGAAGCCCGCGCTGCGCACGAGATGTTCCAGCGATTCGCGACTGAATTTCCGGCTGACTTCGGTCAGGATTGACTCGCCCGGCGCGAACCGGACCTGCTCGTCCAGGCGGCCGATGGTCACGGTTTGCGGCTGCGTCGCCACCAGGCGCATTTCGATCTGGGTGCGTTGCTCGCTGTAGATCGCGTCGTGGCGGAAGGCCTCGGGTTCGAAGTCGGCGCCGAGGCGCGCGTTCAGGACGCGCAGCACGTTCTGGTTGAAGGCAGCGGTCAAGCCTTCGGAATCGTTGTAGGCGTCGTGCAGGACCCGGTGGTCCTTGATCCGGTCGGCCCCCATCAGGAGGAAGTCGCCAGGCTCCATCTTGGCGGCGAGATCACGGAGAAACCGGATGCCCTCCGTCTCGGGAAAGTTGCCGATGGTCCCGCCCAGGAACAGAAAGAGGCGCGGTCCCTCCGGTACCGGCAGTGCGTCCAGTCCGGCGGTGTAGTCGCCGACGAACAGCTGCACGTCGATCTCCGGATGACGCGCCTGCAGCGCCCGGCCGCCGGCGTGCAGCGCATCGGGCGAAATGTCGAACGCGGCGTAGGTCGCGAGCGGACCGACGCGACTGCACGCGTCGATGATTTGCGGGGTCTTTCGGGACATTCCGCTGCCGAACTCGAACACGGTGGCCGGCCGGACGGTCGCGGCGACGTTCCCGACCACTTCGGTCAGCAGCGCGTCCTCGGTGCGGGTCACGTAGTACTCCTTGGTCCGGCAGATCTGGTCGAACAGGTCGGAACCGGCCTCGTCGTACAGGTACTTGGGAGGCAGCGAGCGCGGGGAGCCGAGCAGGAGCTCACGCACGTCGTCGGCAAGCGTGGGCACGGGGCGGGACGGGGGAACGGCCTGAGTGGTGAGCTCGCCCACGCCGGCAGTGATGTCCATGATGCTTGTCCGGCTCGGGAGCAGTTCGGCCGCTGCAATGCTCCGGCGCGGGGTCCGGCAGCCATCGAAGCCTCAGGCTGCGGACCGTACAGGACCTTCCGGGGACAGACAACTTGCCGGCCGCTCAGCCTCCCTCGGCGCGTGCTCGCTCGGCCCGGTGGAACCGCGCGAGCTGGTGCCAGGGTCGCGGTTGCCAGAAAGTCTGGGCCCGGCCTGACGTCGAGGGCAGCACCCAGAGGCGCGTGCCGCCGATGCGCTGCGGCTGCAGCCCGTAACCCTCGGGCCCGGTGGCCAGCCGCACGTCGAACTGCTCGCGGAGGAAGGCCCGGGCGGGCGTCTTGGCCGTGAAGGCGAGGACGCGCGGCTGGTACCGCTCGACCTTCTTCCGCAGCGCATCGGACTGGTACGCCTCCGCGGACAGGTCGGAGTCGTTGCCGAACTCGTGCTTGGCGAGATCGGTCAGGCCCAGGCCGTAACCGGACACGAGGCGATATTCCTCGGGATCGAGCCGCCGGTCGGTGAACCCGGCCTCATGCAGCACCGCCCAGAACCGGTTCCCGCTGCGGGCGTAGTACGCGCCGACCCTCGCCGAAGTAAAGCCGACGGCCGAGCCGCAGAACACAGTGATCAGACCCGTTCGGAGGACATCGGGCAAAACGTAGGGACGGTTCATGCGGCTGGCTCTCGGCGGTTCGCGACTGCGTGCCCGAAGGCGCAGGCGTCCGAACGGCAGTTGCCCCGGCCTGATCCCGCGGCTGTGCGTGAACGGATGCCGCCGGAGCCGTACAGGCGCGTCACGGAAGTTGCCGTCCGGCGGCGGGGCACTCGTACCCAGGACCGCGCCGGCGGCCGGGCGGTGGCGGCGGTTTCTTCTTGACGATCGGCCAATCTTTCGATATTTCGCGAAGTATGGAAAACAGAAGAGCCCTGGAAGCGCTTAGCGCCCTGTCCCACGGGACGCGGCTTTCGGTTTTTCGGCTTCTCGTCACGGCGGGCCCCACGGGTCTTTCGGCCGGCGTCATCGCCGAACAGCTGGAGGTGCTGCCGAACACCCTTTCGACCCACTTGGGGCTGCTGGCGCGGGCCGGGCTGGTCGTGCCGGCGCGGAACGGCCGGGTGATCCGGTACTCCGCCGATTATGACGGGATGCGCGAACTCATGGCGTTCCTCGTGCGCGACTGCTGCGCGGGAAACCCGGAAATCTGCTCGTCGCTGCTCGCAGTCGCGACCCGTGGCGCCACCTGCGACGGGACGACGGCGCTCACGTGAAAAGGGAACCATGACCCGTATCTACAACGTGCTGTTCCTCTGCACGGGAAACTCCGCCCGCTCGATCATGGCCGAGGCCATCCTGGGCCGCGAGGGGATGGGGAGGTTCAAGGCCTTCTCCGCGGGCTCCTACCCGAAGGGGGAGGTCCATCCGTACGCCCACGAATTTCTCGTGGGCCTGAATTACGACATGTCGTTTGCCCGCTCGAAGAGCTGGGATGACTTCGCACGCCCCGATGCGCCGGACCTGGACTTCGTCTTCACCGTCTGCGACCGGGCGGCGGCGGAAGTCTGCCCGGCCTGGCCCGGACAGCCGATGTCGGCCCACTGGGGCGTCCCGGACCCCGCGGCCGTCGGCGGCAGCGAGGCGGAACGACGATTCGCGTTCGCCGATACGTACCGGATGCTGTTCAACCGCATTTCCATCTTCGTGAACCTGCCGATCGCCTCCCTGGACGAACTCACGCTGCAGAAGCAGCTCGAAGAGATCGGCCAGCGCCAGGAGGATGCAGCCCGGGCCGCGCCGGAATAGTCTGCCCCGTGGAGTTCGATCACGCTCGGCGGCACCTCGCCGAAGGGGTTGGCACGGCCTTCCTCGTCGCCACCGTGGTCGGATCCGGCATCATGGCCGAGACCCTTGCCGACGACACGGCGGTCGCACTGCTGGGCAACACCATTGCGACCGGGGCGATCCTCGTCGTCTTGATCACGGTTCTCGGGCCCGTGTCGGGGGCGCACTTCAACCCGGCCGTGACGCTGGCCTTCGCGGTCCGTCGCGAACTGCCGCCCGCCCACGCGGTCACGTACATGGCGGTTCAGATCACCGGCGGCGTGATCGGCACCGTTGCCGCCCACCTCATGTTCGAGCAGCCGCTTCTCCAGTTCTCGGAGACGGCGCGGGCCGGCCCGGCGCAATGGTTCGCTGAAATGGTCGCGACGTTCGGGCTGGTAGCAACCATTCTCGCCGGGCTCCGGTTTCGCCCGTCGGCGGTCCCCTGGCTCGTCGGCCTGTACATTTCGGCCGCGTACTGGTTCACGGCGTCGACGTCCTTCGCCAATCCTGCCGTCACCATAGCGCGCTGTCTGTCCGATACCTTTTCCGGGATCCGGCCCGTCGACGTTCCGGCGTTTCTCCTCGCGCAGGCCGCCGGCGCGCTGCTCGCCGCACTGGCCGTCAGGTGGCTGCTCAAGGGACGCGCGGCCGAGACGCGGCTCCGGCAGGGCTGAGCCAGCACCGCGGGTTGCCGGCCCCGGATTCGCCACGTTCGCCCGCAGCGCCCTATGTTGCGCTGCAACCCGATCCCATGCCGCCTGACGGGAGGACCTTCCGCCGTGTCTCGAATTGTCGTCGCCTGCGCGCTGCTGAGCATCGCGCTCGTCACCGCTCTGCCCGCTTCGGCAAAGTTGATCTGCGTCCGCAATGCCGGCGCCGATTCGCTCGGAGTCCGATCCGGGCATTCGATGTTCTGGCTGGACGGCGGACGCCTGCGCTGCTTCCGCACCGACGAGCACCTGGCCACGCTCCAGAACTGGGACGTGCAGCAGTGCGACGAACGCGACATCGCCGTTGACCTCCGGGAACACGCGTGCCTGATCGCGGTCGGCAGTGACGGCGTGTGCGTGCCGGAACTGGAGACGCGGGAGTTCGCGGACGCCTGCCGCGAATGAGTCGCCGTCAGCCGGCCCGCGCCTCGATCTGCTCCATGTCCTCGTCGCTCAGGCCGAAGTGGTGGCCGATTTCGTGGATCAGCACGTGGCGCACGATGGATTCGAAGCTGTCCTCGGAGTCGGCCCAGTAGTCGATGAGCGCGCGTCGGTACAGGAATACCATGTCCGGCCCGTCGGGCACCGAGACCGAATCCTTGTGACCGATGGCGACGCCCTGATATAGCCCCATCAGCTCGAAGGGACTGTCGAGCTGCAGGTCACGCAGCACGTCGTCGTCGCAGAACTCCTCGACGCGGAAGGCGATGGCCCCGACCTGCGAGCGAAAGGGCTCCGGCAGGCGCGCGAGCTCGGTGGCCGCGATGGCCGCGATGTCGTCGAGCGAGGGGGCCTGCCCGAACGCCCGGGGCGTCGCGCTGCTTGCAGCCTCCGTCACGGTCGTGCACGGTGTCGTTGGAAGCCCGGGCCGGGCGGCGGGAACCGACACCAGCGAGGAGCCATGCCTGCACCCCTCACGGAACCGGAGCTGGCGGGCGCGCTTGCCCGGCTGGCAGGCTGGGAGCGCCAGCCGGGCCGACCGGCGATCAGGAAGACGTACCAGTTCGATGATTTCCAGGCGGCCTTCGCGTGGATGACCAGGATCGCCGAGGTCGCTGAGCGCATGAATCACCATCCCGAGTGGACCAACGTCTACAACCGCGTCGAGGTGACGCTCGCCACCCACGATGCCGGCGCGGTCACCCAGCTCGATGTCGACCTGGCCCTGGCCATGGAGGCGGCGTGGGGCGACCGAGACCCGTAGACCCTACTCCGGCGGCGGCCTGGTTGGCCACGGCCGGCGGATCGGCGCCTTTTGTCGGGACGGCGGGCGGCCTCTGGCTGCTCGAGGGGGCATGGCGGGACTACCTCTACCTGACCGGTCTCAACTACGCGCTCGCGTCGCTCGCGTTCCTCGGCGCCCTGCATCTCGGCCTCGCACTGGGGGCCGCCACGCGCGGCTTCCGCCAGCACGGCTTCTGGTGGTGGGTCCCGTTCCTGCCGGCGGTGGCGGGCCTGGCCGCGCTCGCCGGCTTCGTCGACTACTTCTGGGTGGTGGTGCTGTTCCTGGGCGCGTTCCTGGTGTCCCACGCGGCCGACCTGCGGGCCGTGCGCGAGGGGGTCGCCCCGGCGTGGTACCGCACCGTCCGCAAGTGGGTGACGGGCGTGGTGCTGTTCTGGGGCGGGACCTTCCTGGTCCATGCCCCGGTCAGCGTCGCCGGATGAGTCCCAGTTGGGCCGTGTCGACGCGCTCACCACGCCGGGCGATGAAGAGCGTGGCGGCGACGATGACGCCGGCGCCGGTGATGGTGGCCGCGGCAGGCAGGTGCCCGAAGAGCAGGAAGCCGTAGAACGTGGCGAAGATCAGCCGGGTGTAGTCGACGGGCATCACCGCGCTCGGCTGCACGCCGCGCAGCCCGAGCACGGTGAACATCTGCCCGAGTGTGCCGGCACCGCCGATCGCCAGCAGCAGCAGCAGTTCGAACGGTTCCGGCCAGCGCCAGACGAAGAGCGCCGGGACGAACGTCGCCAGCGTCGCGAAGCCGGCAAACCACAGCTGGATGGTGAGCGTCGCCTCGGTCTCCGCCAGCGATTTCACCGTCAGCTTGACACCGGCAATGGTCACCGCCGACGCCAGTGACAAGGCCACCCCGGCCGCCGGCAAGTCCGTGCCGGACGGGCCCACCATCAGCACGATGCCGCCAAACCCGATCAGGGTCGCGATCCAGCGCGGGAGATCGACGCGGTCCCCCAGGATCAGGACCGCAAGCGGAATCAGGAAGAGAATGCGCGTGAAACCCAGGGTCACGGCCTCCGCCAGCGGCAGCAGCGACAGGGCCGTGAAGCCCATCCACATGGAGACCACCCCGAGCAGGCCTCGAAAGAGATGCATGCGCGGCCGCGCGGTCACGATCGCCGCGGGACGTCGCAGGAAGAAGGGGATCAGGACCACGCCGCCGAAGAGGCACCGGAAGAACGCGAGTTGCAGGGGATGGAAGTCGGTAGAAAGGAACTTGACCAGCGCTGCCATCACCGGGAACGTGGCGGCAGCGCAGAGAATGAAGAGCGTGGCGCGCGTATGCGCCGAGACCGGCATCCCCAACCCGCGCATCACTGGCGCCGCCGGTGCGCGCGGCTTTCCCGATGCGCCATGTAGACCGAACTCCCCAGGATCACGGCCGCACCGACCCAGGTCCAGAGGTCCGGAATCTCAGCGTAGAGAGCGTAGCCGGCCAGGGCCATCATCGGGAGGCGGACGAAATCGTACGGCAGCACGGCCGTGGCTTCGGTGACGGCGAACGCGCGCACCCAGCAGTGATGGGCCAGGGTGCCGACCAGGCCGAGCACGGCCATCAGCACGAGGTCGGTTCCGGTCGGGGGAGTCCACTCGAGCAACGCCGGGGCAACGGCGAACACGGACAGGAACAGCGGCACGTACAGCACCACCGAGTTCGGGTGGTCCGTCCGGGCGACGACCTTGACCACGGTCGCCCCGACCGCCATCAGCATGGAAGCGCAGAGCGCCGAGCCGATCGCCAGCGAGAATTCGGCGAACCCCGGCCGGAGGACGATGAGCATCCCGACGAACCCCAGCGCGGTCGCGGTCCAGCGCCGAGCCCGCATGCGCTCACCGAGAAAGATGGCGATCAGCACCGCCGCGAAGATGGGTGCGGAGAAGTTGATTGCCGTCGCCTGCGCGAGGGGGATGTTGCTGACCGCGTAGAACCATAGGTACATGGCGGTGAAGCCGAGCATGCCCCGGACCACCTGCAGCGCCGGTCGTGTCGTCTTGAGCGAGCGGATTCCTGCGGGCCAGACCAGCAGCAGCACGAAGATGAGCCCGAACAGCGAGCGGACGAACAGGAGCTCGAACAGCCCGTAGCGGGCCGACAGCTCGCGGACCAGCGTGTTCATGAGGGTGAAGAACACGTTCGCAAGGATCATCCACATCGCGCCCCGCACCGGCGACGGGATGGCCGCCCACGCGATCCGGACGGTGTGCAGACTCCTGGTGTGCAGACTCCTCATGGGACCCGGGCAGTCCGCCCGGCACGCCCGCGCCGGCGGCCGGGCTGGCGATCAGCGGCGATGTTCGTTCAGGCGCGGCATCAATTCGACCAGGTTGCAGGGGCGAAACCGGTTGTCGAGTTGGTGGACGAGGATGTCGTCCCAGCCGTCGCGGCAGGCGCCGGGCGAGCCCGGCAGCGCGAACAGGTATGTGCCGTCGGCGACTCCTGCGAGTGCCCGGGACTGCATGGTGGAGGTCCCGATTTTCGAGAAGCTCAGCATCCTGAAGAGTTCTCCGAAACCGGGGATGTCCTTCTCCACCACGCGCTGGAACGCCTCCGGCGTGACGTCGCGTCCCGTGATGCCGGTGCCGCCGGTGGCGATGACCGCATCCACCTCGGGATCCGCGATCCATTCCCGTAACTGCGCCTCGATTCGGTCGGCTTCATCCGGAACCAGCGCGCGCGCCTGGAGGATGTGATTCGCGGCCGTGACCCGGCCGGCCAGAAGGTCGCCCGAACGATCGTCGGACGACGTCCTGGAGTCGGAGACGGTGAGGACGGCGATCTGGACCGGGAGGAACGGCCTAGCGGCATCAAGACCCGACATAGAACTCCGAGTTCCCTGCCCCGGATTCAGAATCCAGCGGGACGTACTGTGGCCACTTGCCGTGGCTCAGGGCCACCCGTGCCGGTTTGTGCTGGCCGAAGCGATCTCGGTAGAGCCACAGGCTGGTGAGCACCCGTTTCACGAACCACCGTGTCTCCAGCAACGGAATGCTCTCGATGAACAGAAGCGGGTGGTCGGTACCGATATTGTCCTTCCAAGCCACCCAGTGCCGTGCCCCGGCGTTGTAGGCCACCAGGAGGCCGATCAGGTCGCGGCGGATCTTCGGGTGGTCCAGGGAGCCACGCAGCACCCGCTGCCCCAGGTTCAGATTGAAGACGGGGTCGTACAGGAAGTCGGCGCCGGGCCCGCGAAGCCGTTCGTCGCCGGTCAGTCTCCGTCCGATCCGCGGCAGCACCTGCATGAGCCCACGGGCTCCGCGCGAACTCTTGGCCCGGATGTGGAAGCCCGATTCCTTGCGGACGATCGCATGGATCAAAGCCTGGTCGATCTCGGACGCCGCGCTCCTGACCCAGTCCGCCGCCGGGTAGAGCGCCGAGAGGTCGAGGGTCCCCGATCGGCCCAGGCGACTGCCCAGCCGGAGCTGCACCCCGGGCAGATCGAGGGCCATCGCGAAGGCGAGAAGTTCGGGGTCCGTCGCCTGCCGGCCCTCGCCGGCGAGCCGCCGGAATTCGGCATCGGCCTCGTACACGCGACCTGCCTGCACCAGCGCGATCGCGCGCCGGGCGCCGGGCCGCGCGAAAACCGGCCAGGCAGGGTCGACCGTGACCCCGAGCCGGTCGACCCAGTCGTGCCGTTCGGAGAGCCCGAGTTGTTCCAGGGCAAGCTGTCCGTAGAGGGTCAGGGGGAAACCGGCCGCCATGCGCAGCATTGCCTCGGCGTCGTCGTCGTGGTCGATGCGGGTGTAGATGTGGGCGGCCCAGTACGCACCGGCGGCGGTCTCCCACGTGCTTCCGGGAGTCACCGCCGCCTGCCCGAAGTGCTCAAGCGCGGAATAGGTGAGGTCGAGCCTGAGGGCCGCCAGCCCGGCGCGCAGATGGATCCACGAGAATCCCGGCTCCACGGACGTGCTGGCCGCCGCGGCCAGCGTGAACGCGCGCCAGTACTCGCCGTCCGCGTAGTAGCCGATGGCGATCCGGCCCTCGAGCTGGGCGACGTCCTCGGGCGAGAGGTTGTGGGGCCTGCCGTGGAGGCGCGACAGGGCGGCGTCATACTTGCCGCGGGTCACCAGGCGGATGATCTCCTGCGCGACCTTCCGTGCCGCTGGCGTGTCCCCGATTTTCAGGGCATGGCTGGGCCAGTCGGGACCGTAGCCGCCGAGGCGACGCACGCGTTCCGGCGGCGGCGGCTTGGGGTCGTCCGGCCCCTGGCGCCGGAGTGCGAGGCGGTGGATCAGGCGCGCGCCCGGGTGATCGGCGTAGGCGTCCAGCCATCCGGCGAGGTCGGCGAACGACGACCGGTACTCCGTCGGATGCATCAGCTTCTGGTAGCGCACGTGGCCAAGCAGGACGCGGTCCCGGAGCCGGACGATTTCGTTCTCCGCGGCGGTCCAGTCGCCCCGCTCCTGCAGGGCAAAGATGCGCCGGTAGCGGGCAGCATCCTCCGGCGACAGTACCAGCGGAACGCCGGCCCGCAGGAGTTCCTCGGTGACCTGCGCCAGCGGCTTGACCGCTCCGTTCGGTTCGGCTGCCGCGCTCCAGGCGATCGCGCCGGCAACCACAAACGCGGCTGGTCGTGAAACTGCAACCATGCGACGCGACGTCCTCCGTAGGCGGAGAGGGTAGCGCAGGCGGGCCCGAACCCGTGCGCCGCGCCGAATCCGCGCTCCGGACGGCATGGCCGACGGCGCCGCCGGGCGCGGGCCGGTGCCGGGCCCGCTGACAGCCTGCGGTACCGTTGCCGCCCGCTGGAGTCTCTCGTACTCTCTGGCCGGCCGGGGTGGCCAATCATCGGGATCATGGCTCCATGAACAAGGTGTACGAGGATGCTGCCGTGGCGCTGGATGGGCTGGCCGCTGACGGCATGACGGTGATGGCCGGCGGCTTTGGGCTCTGCGGCATTCCCGAGAACCTGATCCTTGCGCTCAAGGACACGGGCGTGCGCGACCTCACGGTCATCAGCAACAATGCCGGCGTGGATGGCGCCGGACTGGGGCTCCTGCTCGAGACCCGGCAGGTCCGCAAGATGATTTCCAGCTATGTAGGCGAGAACAAGATCTTCGCCCAGCAGTATCTCGACGGCATCCTGGAACTCGAATTCAATCCGCAGGGGACGCTGGCGGAACGGATCCGCGCCGGCGGCGCCGGGATTCCCGCGTTCTACACCGCGACCGGCGCCGGAACGGTCGTTGCCGACGGCAAGGAGACCCGCACGTTCAACGGGCGGGCATACGTCATGGAAACGGGCCTCGTTGCCGACCTCGCCATCGTGAAAGCCTGGAAAGGCGATACCAAGGGCAACCTGATCTACCGCAAGACGGCCCGGAACTTCAATCCGATGATGGCCACCGCCGGCAAGGTCACGATCGCCGAGGTCGAGCACCTCGTCGAACCGAGCGAGCTCGACGGCGACCAGGTGCACACGCCCGGAATTTACGTCGACCGCATTCTGCAGGGGCCCCGCTACAGTCGGGTGGTCGAGCACCGCACCACCCGGCCCCGGTCCTGAGCGCGCGAACGGAGGCGATCATGCCTTGGAATCGAACTGACATCTGTGCTCGTGCCGCACAGGAACTCCAGGACGGGTTCTACGTGAACCTCGGGATCGGGATGCCGACGGAGGTGGCGAACTTCGTGCCCGAGGGGGTCGACATCACGCTCCAGAGCGAGAACGGACTGCTCGGCATGGGCCCGTTCCCGTACGAGGACGAAGTCGACCCTGACCTGATCAATGCCGGCAAGCAGACCGTATCTGAACTCGCCGATTCCAGCTACTTCTCGAGCGCCGAGAGTTTCGCCATGATCCGGGGCGGGCACGTGGATCTTTCCATCCTCGGCGCCATGCAGGTCGCGGCTAACGGCGATCTCGCCAACTGGACCATCCCGGGAAAGATGGTCAAGGGGATGGGAGGCGCGATGGACCTTGTCGCTGGCGTCCGCCGGGTCATCGTGGTGATGGAACACGTTGCCCGCGACGGCAGCCCGAAACTGCTAAAGACTTGTACCCTGCCGCTCACGGGGCAGGCGTGTGTCGATCTCGTGATCACGGATCTCGGGGTCTTCGTGCCGAAGGACGGGGTGGTCCGGGTCGTGGAACTGGCGCCGGGCGTGCAGTTCAGCGAGGTCGAGGCCAAGACCGGGGCACCGCTGGCCGAAGCGCTCCGCGCCGCTTGACGCGTGGCGCGCCCTGCAGGACTCGAACCTGCGACCTGCGGTTTAGAAGACCGCTGCTCTATCCGCCTGAGCTAAGGGCGCCCGCCTAGACACTACCGGCTGCGTCGAGCGGCTGCACCGCGCCGAGCCGGCGAAGCGGCGGGTGGGGCTGCATCGGCTCGGGGGTCGCGGGGCACCCCAGGGGATTTCCGGGTGCTAGTCGGCGAATACGCCGGTTTCCCCTGCTGGGAGCGGCACCTCGAATGCGTTCAGGATGTACGAGACAAGCGTGTAGTAACCGACGAGCGTGACGAGTTCGACCAGTCCGCCGTCGCCGACGACGGCGCGGGCGTTCCGGTACGTGGTCTCGTCCACCTTGCCGTCCTTCAGGAGCGCCGCGGCCACGTCGTACGCGGCCCGCTCGACGGGATCCGACAGGGACGGGGGCTCGCCGTTCAGGATGGCCGCGAGCGTCTCTTCGGGGACGCCTTCCTGTCGCGCGATCCGGGCGTGGGCCCACCACTCGAACTCGGCTCTCCAGGTCGCACCCACGGTCAGGATCGCGATTTCACGGGCAGCGGCCGGTAACCTGCCGCGGAACCGGAGCTGCTCACCGAGGGCCAGCACGCTTTCGCCCAGGTCCGGGCGATGAGCCCAGGCGTTGAATGGACCGGCTAGGCCGCCGCGCGAATCGATGAAGGTGGCGGGCGTGTGGTGCCGTGCGCGCTCACCGCCGGTGACGGCGTCGAAGACGGCGCGCTGTGCGGCGGTGGCCTCCTGGAGTGTGATGGGGGGAAGTCGACTCATGCTAGGTGCTCCAGTCGCGGCGGGCGCGTCCGGGTCGGTGATTGCCGCGAATCAAGGCCGCCCCGGGTCGGGACCGATGCCGCCGTGGCCAGTGAAGCGGCGCCGGCGTGACGGCCGCGCCCGGCGGTTCACATCGGGGGGAGGGGCCGGAAATTGTCGGCGTAGGTCTGCTGTCCCGGCCGCTGATCGGCCGGATCGGCGATTTCGTACCGCAGCCCGTGCGTCTCGGCGAACCGGACCGCGGAGGCCCGGCTCGGGAACGTCATGGTGACCTGCTCGGTCGTGTCGTTGGACGCGGTCCAGCCCATCAGGGTTTCCACGGTCTGCGGCACCTTGGCCAGGAATTCCAGGCGCCAGCGGCGGGTCTTGCGCAGGCCCGACTGCATGGCCGTCCGCGCTGGTCGGTAGATCCGGACGTCGGCCATAGACGACTCCCTGTGGTCGGGGCGGCGTGATTTGAACACGCGACCCCCTGCTCCCAAAGCAGGTGCGCTACCAGGCTGCGCTACGCCCCGTGGCCCGCAGGCTACCCGAAGTTCGCCTCAGGCGCTGCCGTCAAAGGCCACCCGGACGCCGCAGAGGATATGCCGCGTCGCGGGCGGGTAGTAGTTGCGGAACGCGGGGCGCCGGACTTCGGGCTCGCTCAGGCGGCTGCCGCCCTTCAGCACGAAGTGTCGTCCGTCGAACCACGGCAGCGAGTACTCGCGATAGGGGAACGGCCGGAACCCGGGATAGGGATGGAAGCAGTTGGCGCACCACTCCCAGACCCGGCCGGTGTCGTGGAGCAGACCGGCCCGCCGGGCGGTCTCCCATTCGTGCTCGTGCGGCAGGCGCCCGCCGCGAAATCGGGCATAGGCGCCGGCCTCGTGACGACTCACGCCGGCGACGAATTCCCCGGGGTCGCCCGGCGCGGCGCCCTGCCAGGCATCCGGTGCTTCGACTTCCGTTCGCGTCTTCCAGCGCCAGCCTTCCGGTGTCCACCACCGGGGGTTGCGGTACCCGCCGGCCCTGACAAACGCCTCCCATTGGTGATTGGTGACCGGCCGTTGCGCGATGCGGAAATCGCGTAGTCGGACCCGCGCACGCGGGAGCTCGTTGTCGTGCGCGCGGGCCGCGTCGCTACTGCCGACGGGCACGACCCCGCCCGCCAGCGCCCGGGTCGGCGCATCGGTCAGGCCCGGGTGCCCGGGCCCGGCTGCCGGCTGGCCGGAGGTGTGCACCCGGCCGGCAGCCGTGCGAACGGTCTCGAGATGCTGGGCGTGATGCGAGACGAGGAAATGCAGGATGCGGTCATCGGTGCGCAGCGGGTCCGCCGCGTCCGGATCGCGCACCTCGCAGAGAAGCGCCCGGTTGCGCTGCATCGTCTCACTCGACCACTGGAGCAGCTCGGCGCGCGGCGGCAGCCGGCATCCGCGGGTGGACTTGGGTGCCAGTTCCGGCAGGCAGCGTTGCGCAAGGCGCTCGCGAATCGCGTGATCGGCCAACAGGGCGGAACGGATCCACACGCATTCGACGAACACGCAGTGTTCGAGATGCCACCCGATCGGACTGAGGTCGGGGTGCGCCTGGTCGCGCAGACGATCCTCGCCCAGCGCGGCAGCGGCGCCGAGGAGGGCCCGCTGCAGGTCGTGCCAGCGGCCAAGGGGATCGTTGGCCGGGTTCACAATGGCTCGGTCTCGATGCCGGCGCCCGCGAGCACCACGAGATGGCCCGACGGCACGCGTTCCCAGGACGGGTCCTGGTCGAGCGGTTCCGAGGCCACCAGCAGGCCGTCGGCGAACGCCGGGTGGCGCACGGCGGTGTACAGGCTGGGCGCGGGGCGCCGGCCGACGGCGTGACGGGTGGCGACGATCCGGTGGGGCGTGGCCGCGATCACGTTCAGCAGCGCATCCGCGTCACGTGGCAGCAGATGGGACAGGACCTTGAATGCCTCGCGCACGGCCCCGGGCAGGTCATCGCCCGAGAGCTGCCACTGTCGGCGCACCAGTGCAAACAGGAGCTCGGAATCGCTCGAACCCCGGATGGTTGCCTCGAGTCCGGGCGGCAGGAGCTGGCGCAGGCGCGGCCGCACCGTGCCCAGGAACTGCTCGATGTAGCCGTTGTGCGAGAACAGCAGACCGTCCGCCTGAAACGGGTGGGTGTTCTCGTGGTGGACGGGGAGGGGCGGCGTGGCGCTCCGGACGTTGGCGACCCAGACCGGCCGTGTGAGCGCGCCCGCCAGCTGCGGCAGGTTGGGATCCTGCCAGACCGGGAGCGTGCTTCGGTAATGGCCGGGGCTCCGGTCGTCATTGAACCAGCCGAAGCCGAAGCCGTCGGCGCACACGAGGGTCCGTTCGAACTCGCGGGCGGCATGGCTCTGGACCACGAGCGAGTGCGCCGGCCGGGTCATGAAGGCGTCCAGGCGGCACGGTGGGCCGAGGTAGGCGGCGTGACGGCACATGGGGCTCTTCGAACGGTGGGGGCGGACGCGCGGCGGGGTGACGATGGCCGCCCGGGCGCATCGCGGGCGCCGGGGACACGGTGGGCGCCGACTATAGGGGCCGAGCGATCGTCCGTCTCGGGCGCGCCCGGCCGAGCCGCCTGCGCTGTGACTTGGCGGTTGTCGCGTAAGGGGTTGCGCGAGGGGTTCTGACGGCAGTACCCCACGGTGGGTCAGGAAAGCAGCGGCTTTCGGGTGGGCGGAGCGGCGGCTTCGCCGGATTCCACCCCAGG
>JAJDZX010000006.1 GCA_022824395.1 Alphaproteobacteria bacterium | reverse complement strand
GCCGACCGTCCTGCAGGCAAAGGCCTTCGAGCTGCTCGGCATCGACCCGAACCAGGATGCTTACATAAGCGTGACACCCTGATCCCGGCTATATCCCTTGCTACACATGGCCTGATCGACCTCCTGGCCGATGAAGTTCCGTTTAGTATCTCGTTGGTACCGCGTTCCCGTTCGATCTCGATCCGCCATTCCGCGCCGGACTGCAGTCTCGCCACCAGCACGTCCTCGATCGCGCTCGGGTAGACGAGCGCGCCGCGCACCTTGATCGCATCATCGACGCGTCCGATGAGCGTGGTCGCCTGTGGCCAGCCCGACGCGTCGCGCTCCCGGGGGAGCGAAACGGCCAGGTCGCGGGTGCGGTACCGAATCAGCACCGAACCTTCGCGATAGGGCGTGCTCAGGGTGATTTCGCCGATTTCGCCGGGCCCGGCAGGCTCGTCCGCGTCGGTACGCAGCAGTTCCACGACGAAATAGTCGGTGTTGAAATTGAGCCGCCCGCCGAACGGGTCGCCCGGAGGGGCGAACGCCAGAATGGGCCCGCCGGTTTCGGTCGCCCCGTACAGCTCCTGCCAGCGGAAGCCGGGACCAAAGGCTTCGCACACGCTGCGTTTCAGCGATCCGCTCGAGCCCTCGCCACCGAGAAGTCCCATGCGGAGTCCGAGGCCAGTGAGGTCATCGCCCGTTTGCGCAGCCGTCTCCGCCAGGAGGCGCATGTAGGAGGGCGTGGCCGAGATGAGAGTCACCGGCAGGTCGCGCAGCCACTCGATGACCTGAGCGGGCCCGGTCGGACCGCACGCTACGGTGCCGGCGCCTCCAGCATGTGCCAGCTCGTCGAGCGATGACGCTCCGATCCAGAGGCCGCCGCCGTGGGTATTGAGCAGCGCATCGGTGGCCCGGATCCCGATGGACGCCGCCACCCGACGGTACTGATCGCGGACCGCATGCCAGTCGCGCTCGGTGAAGCCGACCAGCAGGCGCGGGCCAGTCGTGCCGGAGGTTGCGCTTACGCGGTACATGTCCGACAGCGGGCGGGCGCTCAGGGGCAGGCGCCCGAAGCGCCCGAGGTCCGCCTTGCTGCAGCTCGGGAGCGTGTGCAGATCGAGGGTAGCCGTGTTCCGGTGAAGTTCAGCGTAGAAGGGGATTTCCCGTCGGGCGCGCGCGATCGTCTCCCTGAGCGGTGCCCCGTGCCGGCCCACTTCGCCGATCGCGGGCGCGACCGCTTCAGGCACGCCCGGGTCCCTCTTCCCGGCTGCGGCGGAGAAACGCGTCACGGTTGTCGAAGTAGTCCGCCGGCTCGACCCCGTAGCCCTCATTCCTCATGCGGTGGTAATCCTTGCCGAGGGCGACCGCCCGCACTGCCTTGCTGTTTGCGGGTTGATGCCCCAAGGCGTGGCTCGGGACGGGCCCGTTGACGACGGTATTGACGAGGCGGCCCAGACCGTCGATCTCCACTTCCACCACGTCGCCCGGCGCCATCGGGCGCGAGTGCCAGGGGGTCCCGGTCAGCACCATGTCGCCCGGCAGCAGCGTGAGGTGGCGGCTCAGGTCAGCCAACAGGTAATCGATACCCCAGACCATCTCGCTCACGGGTGCTTCCTGCACGATTGTGCCGTTGAGGTAGGTGCGAAGCGTCGCATGCCGAGGGTCCACCCCGCGCACGATGCCCGGGCCGATCGGGCAGAAGCCGTCCATGCCCTTGACCCGCAACATGGAGCCAGCGTCGGTGTCGCGAAAATCATGGGCGCCGACGTCATTGGCCGGCGCGAAACCGGCGAGATGGTCCCACACCTGCTCGCGGGACGCGTTTTTCAGCGTCCGGCCCACGACCGCCGCGATTTCGCCCTCGTAGTTGAGCCAGTGGCAGTCGGCGGGCCGCACCAGATTCCCGCGATGCGCGTTGAGCGCGCTCACCGGCTTCGCGAAGTAGGTCGGGGTTTCGCCCTCGAGATCACGGCCGAATTCGACGGCCCGCGACCGGAAATTCAGGTGCACGCAAAGGATCTTGCTGGGTTCGCACGGCGGCAAATGGACCGCTTCCGCTTCCCTGAGCCGGCGCCCGTCAGGCAGCGTGAGCAGCTCTCCGTCGGCCTGACACCACTGCGGTGCGCCGTCGACAAGAATGCGGCGATGCTCCCGGCGGGGGCCGTCGAGGACACTCATCGCCCGTCCCCGGCCGGCTCAGGGGCATCGTCCCCAACGACACCTGCAAGCGCCGACGGTGCTGCGTGCGACGGCTCGGCGGTTCGGCCAGGTACCGGTGTCCATCCGTTCAGTGCCATGCGCGCTCCCATTGGTCGGCGGCCGGCGGGTCAGCGTCCGAGGTCGAAGACCATATGAACCTGGCCCGTGCCGATGGAGTTCTCGTACGCCGAATAACGCTCGCCGGCGGCTCCGCAAGCAGGGCCGCCGATGGCGCCGAGCAGCATCAGGTAATGGGCGAAGCGCCCCTCCGGCGCATGCCGACGATACTCGGGATAGAAGTCGCATACGGCAGCATGGTCGCCCCGTTCCCAGCACCTGAGCACGTGGAGGTCCGCAGCCCGCGCCTCGGGCGTGATGACGTGGATCGGGTCGTAGTCCAGATGGTCGAACAGGCTTTGCAACGGCCAGAACCGGTGCGAGAGCCCGCCGCTGCCCAGCAGGGCAACCCGTCCCGGCGTGCGCTTGACGGCGGCGGCGATCACCGCCCCGAAGGCGAGATAGTCGTCGAGTTCCGCGGTCTGACACACGCCGACGGAGAGGATTTTCTCGTCGCGCCGCATGTGGTGGACGAGATTGATGGTGGGATAGTGGTGGGGCAGCGTCGGTGTGGTCGCGTTGGTCATCCGGATGCGCCGCTCCCTGGCCACGCTCCGGATCGCTTCAGCGAGCGCCGGCGCTCCCGGGTAGTCGAAGGGGAGCTCGTGCATGACCCGGGGCAGTTCCTCGGAGGTGTAGACGCCTCGATGGTGCCCGGCCCCGGCGACGACATGCTCCGTGGTGGTGAACCAGTGGGTATCGAAGATCACCCAGCAGTCCACCGCCTTGGCCGCAAAGTGATCCCGGAGGCGCCGGTAGCCCTCGATCAGCGTGGTGTCCTGGCCGCTGCGGCTCTGCTTCCGTCGAATCTCCGGCGCCAGCATGACGGTCGGCACATGGCCCACCACCGCAGCGCTCACGATCTCACCCACGCGGCAGTCCCCCAGAGCTGTCCCTTTGAATCGCCACGTTCTTGACCTCGCAGAAGAAATCGAAGCCCCAGCGCCCGCCTTCGCGACCGATGCCCGAGATGCCCACCCCGCCGAACGGCGCGGCGAGATCGCGAATGAAGAAGCAGTTAACCCACACGGTGCCGACCACCGGGGCGGCAGCCACGCGCTCGGCCCTGGCCTGATCGCCCGTGTGCACCATGGCGGCGGTCCCGGTCACCAGCCCATCGCGCGGCTCCAGCGCCGCGGGTCGGCGGCGCCTTCGATCTGTCCGGTCACGAGGTCCTTGCGCACGGCGCAGACCCCGCCCGTCCAGTGCGTCCAGTCCGCGAGCCGCTCCACACGGTGCCCGCGTGCGGCCAGCCGCCCGCAGGCACCGTCGTCGATCCGCCCCTCGGCCGTCAGGAGCCCGGGATGCGCGACGTGGGGGGCGAAGGTGTCGGGGTGGCTGTGGGTGGCGATGCGGGGCGCTTCGACCGCATCCTGAATCTGCATGCCGAAGGCCAGGTGATTGAGGAGCATTTGCAGGTTTGCCTGGATCTGGACATCTCCGCCCGGGGTGCCGAACGGCATGATCCATCGCTCCGGAGACAGCACGAAGCAGGGGCTCGGGGTGAGACGGGGGCGCTTTCCCGGCGCCAGGCACGACGGGTGGCCGTGGACCGCCCACGACTGGGCTCCCCGCGCCGACACTGCGAATCCCGTCCCCGGGACCACGGGCGTATCCCAGCTCGTGTCGGACGGGGTCGAACAGAGACCGTTCCCCTCGCCGTCGATGACGCAGACGATCGAGGTATCCGGCGGGGGCTGCAGCGGCGCCTCGCTCGTGCCGAACGCCGGAACGAAGGGCGCATGACCTGGGATACTGCCCGGCGGCGGCATCCCGGAGGACGCCAGCCGGGGATCGATCGCCCGCTGGCGCTCGGCCGCGTACGCCTCGCCGATCAGCGTATCAAGAGGGACGTCCACGAAGTCCGGGTCGCCGAGATAGCCCTCGCGGTCCGCGAACGTCAGCTTGAGCGCCTCGGCGACCACATGCAGGTAGACATCGGAGCCGTACTCCATATCCGCAACGCCGGCCGCCAGCGCGATCGAAAGCGCTTCGAGCAGGAACGGGCCCTGGCACCACGCGCCGCAGGTGTGGACCTCGACCTCTTCGCCGCACAGCCGGAACCGACGCGAGACAGTGGGGACCACCTGACAACGGAACGACTCCAGGTCCGCGGCCGCGAGCAGACCGTCGTGCGACCGCTGGTGCGCGAGGATCCGGCTGGCGATATCGCCGCGGTAAAAGGCGCGGCGGACTGCTTCGAAGCCGGCCTTGCGGTCACCGCCGGCCGCGCGTTCCTCGTCGCCGAGGAACTGGAGGACGCTGCCGAGATCGGCCTGCACCAGCTGGTCGCCGGATGCGGGGACCTCGCCGCCCGGCATCCAGATTGCGACGTTGTCCGGCCAGTGGCGCATGTCGTCGGCGTACCGGCGTACGTAGTCGAGCATGACCGGATGGCGGGCGAAGCCACCGGAAGCGCAGCGCACGGCGCGCGCTGCGACATCCCGGAACGTCATCGTGCCCCAGCGCTCGAGCGCCTGGAGGCAGGCGTCAGGCGCTGCCGGCACCACTGTGCGGCGCACGCCCAGCGGGATGACGCCTCCGTGACGCTTGATGAATGCGTCGGGGTCAAGGGCGCGCGGCCAGCCCCCGACTCCGGCGATCGTGACCAATTCGCCGGTCTCGGCGAGGCGGATGATCATGGGCGCCACCCCGGCCACGCTCACCTGTTCGCTGTAGACCACCTGGAGGGTCAGGATTGCCGCGACGCCCGCGTCGATCGCGTTGCCGCCTTGGTCGAGCGCCTCGAAGGCGGCCAGCGCCGCGAGCTCGTGCCCGGCGCTGACGACGTAGTGATGGCCACGGGTGACGGCCACGACGGACATGGCGGCCTCCGGTTGGAGGTGAGAGATGCAGCGGCTCCGCGCAGTGTAGCGGTCACCTGTCCCGGGCCTGAGTGCGGCGGGTGGTCCGGTCACGGCACCCGGCGCGATGCCGGAACCCGGGATCCGACCCCAAGCCCGGAGACGTGCATGGTCGCGCCGCTGGACGCCAACTGCCCAGGCGGCCGCCACTAGCCGGATCGGTTGGCGCGAGGCGCGGCTGACCGGCTCTCCTTCTGCACGCAGGATCCGCGGGTCTTCACCGACGCCAAGCAGTCACCCGGGTCAACCCGGAAGGCGGGGAAGCGCTCGCTATCCAGCTCACCGATTCCGGTCCGCCCGTCAATGCAGTCGCCGTCGTCCGTAATCAGGACCGGCGTCGGGATTACGTCCGCGACCGTCGAGGGTTCGCGAACCTGTTACCTGGCCGGACCGGGCGGGCAGGCCACGGCCATGGCCGGATCAGCGCCCAATGGCCCTGCACTGCGCCCCGGACCATGCCGAAACTGCGAACAGGCTACCTGAGCAGCCACCGATTGAATTGCTCGCTGAGGGTTTCGCCGAAGTCCGCCCAAAAGGTGCTGCTGGCCTTCAGCCCCCTATCGATATGGGCGCTCGGCAGCTTCTCCAGCACGGCCGGATCGACCATCTCCGCCGCGGATCGCCGGGTGGGTCCGTAGGCAACGTCCTGCATGCCGGCGAGCGGTTCGGTGCCGGTGGCGAACTTCACGAATTCGAGTGCCTGCGCCAGGTTCGGCGTACCCTTCACGACCGACCACACGTCGAGGTCGAACACGTTGCCGTTCCAGACGATCACGAACGGACGGCCGTACTCTTCGATGGCTCCATAGATGCGGCCGTTTGCCGACTGCACCATCACTGCCTCGCCGTCGTTCAGGATCTGTGGCGCCTGCGACCAGGAGTCGTACCAAACGACGTCCTTGCGAATGGTGTCGAGCATCGCGAACGCGCGCGCCTGTCCCTCCTCCGTCGCCAGCACCTCGTATACGCGCTCACGCGGGACACCGTCGGCCATCAAGGCCCATTCCAGATTGACCTGCGGGCGTCGTCTCAGGGCCCGGGGTCCCGGATACGCCGCGGTGTCAAAGAAATCCCCGATGGTGTCAGGTGCGCCGCCTCGAATCGTATCGGTGTTGTAGGCATAGATGACGGCCCAGTAGATCACACCGACACCGCACTCGCTGGCGAGCGCATCCTCGAAAAAGTCCTCCTGGGCGGGTACGCCGTCGCTGCCCGGCGGCAGGATGTCGGTAGGGATGACTTCCAGCAGACCCTCGGAGCAGGCCCGCTCCAGATCGATCATCTCGACGTCGACCACGTCCCAGTGAATGTTCCCGGTTTCGACCTGGGCCCTGATTTCGGCGATGCCGCCAGCGTAGTCGTCGAACAGCACGCGGGCCCCGGTTGCTTCCTCGTAAGGGTCGATCATGTGCTCCTTCTGGGCGGCGCCGTACGCACCACCGAACGACACCACCGTCAAGTCCCGCGCCAACGCCGGGGCTGCCCCGATCGCCAGCACCGCCGCGAGACCAGGTAGCGCCCTCAAGACTGACATGTGACCTCCTCCCACCTGGACCCTGCGTTCAGTCTGCGGCAACACCGCGGAATATAGGGTCGCCGGTCATCGCCTGCGGGCGGCATTGCGATGCGTCACGCGGCCCGGGGAGTTCAACTGTGCAAGCTGGAACGAGCCCGACGTCAGTGTAGCTGCGAAACGGACCACGCAGCCGGGATCATCCGGCCTTCGGATCCGCAACGTTGAGAAGCAGGTGTGCGATGGAGACTGGCCCCATCCGAATAGCCGTCCCGGAGGCCCGGATGCCTCACCCGTCGCCCACCCGAACAAGTACCCGGCTTCCCGAATACCGTCGACCCCAGGCCACCTCGGCCCCGTCCGATCGGCCGCCGTCAGTGAGAGCTGGCCCGCTGCAGAGTGGCAAGTGTGGCGCCGGATGCCGCCGGGAGCGCCGGGAACAGGAAGCCTTCAGAGGTTGGAGCCCGCATCCGAACCTGCGGACCGCAGGGTCACGCCTGACGTCTTCCGCCCGCCGTGCGGCCCGGACGCGACACGTCTCAGCGGTTGGGCAGCACCTCGATGTCTCGGCACCGCAACAACCGCTCGTCCGCGGTTACCAGCATCAAGCCGTGTACCACGGCAGTGGCGACGATGAACCGATCCGCCGGGTCCTGATGCTCGACATCGACGGTGCGGCTGGCGAGTGCCACATCGATCGTCAGCGGGGCCTCTGCGACCGGGACAATCGACATCGCCCTGCGCAACCAGCGGTGGGGATCGGGATCGAGCGTGACCCGGCCGCGCTCGGCAAGAAGCAGCGCCTCCCACACGCTGACGGGGGAGATCTGGAGTGCATTTTCCTGGGATTGAAGAGCGTGTATCGCAGTGCCGCCAAGTCGGTCCGGGTCCAGCAGGCTCCAGAGCCAGATGTGTGTGTCCAGCAGCAATCCCATCTACTTGAGCGCTTCCCACTCCATGGGATCCATGACAGGGGCGACGAGGTCACCGTGAATCTCGCCCTGATCCTTCATCGCGCCGAGCCAATTCCCTGCCGGGCCCGGCGGGGGCGGCAAGACCTGGGCAATCGGTTTGCCGAACCGGGTCACGAGCACGGGTTTGCGGGTCTTTCCCACCCGGTCAAGAACGGCCAGACAGGTCGCCTTGAATTTTGAAATCTGAATCTCTTCCATGGGATCAAAGATACCATGGTCAGAGTCTATGGTCTATTTACTCCTTCCCGAACCAACGCGCGCGACGGTCCGCCCGGTCGCCCCCCAGCTTCGTTGAAGCGGGATAGCGGTCAGGCCGCTGCCACGAGTGCCAGCACGCTCGGCATGCCCTCGCCGCACCGTTCCCAGACGGCGTGGCCGCTGACGCGCCACACTTCGCCCGTGTCCGTGCCAACCAGCACACCGCCCGGCATCTCCGGATCGACCGTCAGTCCGTGGAAGTTGGCAGCACTCGGGGAATGCGCATCGTCACACAGGGAACGCCACGACTCACCGCCATCCTCGGAACGGAACAGCATGGCCTGCGCGCCGTTTTCCTCGCGACAGTGCGAGAATGCCGAGGGGGCGCTCGCGACGGTCAGCCCGTACGGCGCGCGCTGATCGATGCACATCGGGCGGGAGTAGCGCGGCGTGATGCCCTTCCACGCGTAGGTCCAGGAGCGTCCGCCATCGCCGGAACGAAATACCCCGGCATTGCCCTCCACCATCTCCGCAACCCCGTCCAGACGTCCATACCCGGTGGTCGCGTACAGCGTGTCCGGCTCCACCGGGTGCGCGAACAGCATGTGCAGGTCCGGGTTGTCGCCGGGAAGGGTCACGGACCAGGTCTCGCCCGCATCCTCGGACAGGGCGATACCGCCCACCTCGACGCCGGCCAGGATGCGCGCGCCGTCGACGACCAGGGCCCGCGCCCGCGCTGCGGTCGGCGGATCCAGCGGAAGGCACCATCCTCCGTCATCCGCCAATCGTGCAAGGCCCGCCATCTCCGTCCAGGTGGCGCCACGATCTTCACTTCGGAACAGACCCGTGGGCGCCGTCCCGGCGTAGAGCAGCCCGTTTCCGTTGCCGCGGACCTGCCACACTTCCCTGCCCTCGAGACCCGATGGCCTCCACGTGAGTCCGCCGTCATCCGACACATGCAAGCCGTCGTCCGTACCCGCGAACGTACGACCACCTATGCGGACGAGTTCACGGACGGCGCGGCTCCGCAGGACATGCTTCGCCCCGCCCTTCGAGACGACAAAGACGCCCTGGCTGGTTCCTGCACAGAGTTCCATGCTGCTTCGCTCCCCGGCCAATACCCGGTCAGTCAACACCGACCCGTCGCTGACCTTGTCGGTCGGCCCGGCCATGCCGCGCCCAAAGATGCCGACACCGCGCCAAGACAAGGCACGGCCGCCGGTGACGGCAGAGACATTCTATTGCTCGTAAGCCTTGGCCGTGTCAAAGACTGCGTGAGTCCATGCGCCCATCGGTTCCGCCGAAATCACCGGGGTCGACGTACTGCCCAGCAGTGCCCGGACCATGCGCGCGTAGCCAGCCTCGACCAGCTTGCCGGGTTCCGTGGTACCCGGCGGCTTGACGGTCTCGCCTGCTGTGCGCCTCTGGCGCACCCTGGTCTACGCGCCGGGCCCGCCGCTATCCAGCACGAAATCCGCTGCCGCGCCGGGGATCCTCACACGCGGCGGAACACCTCGGCCGCAGTGACTCCCATCGCCAATGCCAGCACCACGGCCAGCAACCCGTACTCCGCCGGGCGCTCCTGGGCGAGGTCGAACAGGAACGACTCGAAGCCCACACGTTCAACCACCAGGCGGTTGATCCTGCGATGGGCCAGGATCCCCTCCCGAAACAGGAGCGTCTCCACCCAGTACTCGCCAGGCGGAGTCTCCGCCGGCAGCGTCACCGTCGCGCGAAACAGGCGCCCGCCGATGATCTTGACCGGCTCCTGTTCCACCGCGTAGAGCCCGCGCCGCGTGAAGTTCCGGATGAAGCCCGCCCGGTGCGCGTCAGGGACGTCTGCGCGTACCTGGTACCGCACGTCGAGCTCCAGATCCTGGCGCAGATCGGCGGAGGCGATGGCATCCAGGGGACGTGACGCCGCCACCGAATAGAACGACGGCACGGTACCGACGCCCACGCGATCGCCGTTCAGCCAGATCCCGCCGGTATTGATCTTCTGGCGCACGGCGATGTCCGCGGGCGGACCCACGACCCTGACGACGACGTCACCCCGCCGGTCAAGCGCGCCGAAGAGCAGCAGCTCCGCCCCGGTGAATGCCGCATCGATGTGGATGCGGTGATTCGCGAGGTCCACGAGCATGGGCATCTGGGCGGGAGCGCTCCCGGCGCAGACGGCGCCCGAGGCAGCCGCGGCCGCGAGAGCGAGGGCCTTGCGCCATCTCCTCATGGCAGCCGCTCCACCATGAACGGATCGTCCGGCGGCACCACTAGGTTGACTCCCAGCATGATGACGACGAGCAGGACCAGGCCCGCCATCAGAAAGCGGATTTGCTCGCCCCGAAGCCGGATCATGAGGCGCGAGCCAACCTGCGCGCCGACGACGGCACCGAGCAGGAGCAGCAGCCCGAGGAGCAGGTCGACGTTCTGGTTGAAGGCCGCGTGCAGGAACGTGGCGATCGTCGTCACGACCGCGATCTGCAGCAGCGACGTCCCCACGACCACCTGCGTGGGCACTCCCAGCAGGTAGATCATGGCGGGAACCAGGATGAAACCACCGCCAACGCCCATGATGGTCGAGAGTACACCGACCACGAATCCGGTGAGCACCGGCGGGACGATGCTCATGTACCGACCGGACCGCCGGAACGGCACCCGCAGCGGAAGACCGCGCAGGAGAGTCTGCCGGCTGGGTCGGTACCGGATGCCGAGACGGTGCCGGCGCAGCGCCCGCAAGCTCTCCAGACCCATCAGGACGCCCACGGTACCGAGCACCACGACGTAGATCAGCGAGATCGCGTCATCGATCTGGCCCAGGCGGCTGAGGAGTCGGAAGATCGCCAAGCCCGTGACGGCGCCCAACGTGCCGCCGGCGAGGAGCACGAGCCCCATGCGGAGATCCACGTTGCCACGCCGGGCATGGGCGACCAGCCCGGACACGGATGAAGCCGCGATGTGACTTGCCTCGGAACCCACCGCCACCGTGGGTGGAATGCCGATCAGGATCAGGAGCGGGGTCGTGAGGAACCCTCCGCCCAGGCCGAACATCCCGGACAGGATGCCCGTGCCGAACCCGATCCCCAGCAGGAGCACGATGCTGACCGGCATGCCGGCGATCGGCAGGTAGATCTCCACGCGACGCTGCCTGCGCTGGGTCCCGGTGCGGCTCTACAGGAAGCCGACGATGCGCTTCACTTCGCTCACCACCGGTTCGGCGATCGCCGTCGCCCGTTCCGCGCCGGAGTCGAGAATCGCCTCCAGCTCCACCCGGTCGTCGAGGAGGTCCCGAGTGCGGTCCGCGAGCGGGGCGAGCGAGGCCACGGCGAGGTCCGAGAGATCGCTCTTGAAACGGCTGAACTCCGCGCCAGCGTACGAAGCCACGACGGCGGCGACCGGCCTCCCCGCCAGGGCGGCGAAGATCGTCAGGAGGTTTGCCGCCTCGGGCCGATTCTCGATCAGCTCGGGGCCGAGTCTCCCCGCGTCGTCCAGCGCCGATTCGTCCGGCAGGCGCTCCGGGTCGGTCCTGGCCCGGCGGATTTTCCTCGCGATCGTGTCCGCGTCATCGGTCAGCCCGATCCGGGACTGCTCCGAGGGGTCCGACTTGGACATCTTGGCGCGACCATCGCGCAGGCTCATCACCCGGGTCGCCTCCCCATGGATCAGCGGTTCGATGACGGGGAAGAACTCCCGGCCATAGTCGTGGTTGAACTTCTGCGCGATATCGCGCGCGAGCTCCAGATGTTGGCGCTGGTCGTCCCCGACCGGAACCCGGTCGGCCCGGTAGGCGAGGATGTCGGCAGCCATCAGGCATGGGTACACGTAGAGGCCGGCCGAGGCGTTCTCCCGGTGCTTCCCGGCCTTCTCCTTGAACTGGGTCATCCGGTTCAGCCAGCCCAGCCGCGCGACACAGTTGAAAATCCAGGCCAGCTCCGCGTGCTGCACGACCCGCGACTGGTTGAAGATAATGCTCCGCCGCGGATCGATGCCGGCCGCGATGAAGGTGGCCGCCACTTCCAGGATCTGTTCGCGAAGTGCCGCCGGGTCCTGATGCACGGTGATCGCATGAAGGTCGACCACGCAGTAGATGGTCTCGTGCTCGTCCTGCAGCGAGACAAAGTTCCGGATGGCGCCCAGATAATTGCCCAGATGCAGGTCGCCGGTGGGCTGCACTCCCGAAAACACCCTAGGCATCAGGCATCTCGCTCAATTCCGAAGTGCGGCAACATAGCAAAGACTGGGCCGCGACCGGAGCCGGCGGCAGGCGGGTGCCGTCGAAGACGGCGGCCGGTCATCGGGAGCGGGATCGCCGGACGGCAGCTGCCAGATCCCGGCGCCGCACCACGCCGAGCACGAGCGCCAGTCCGGCGAAGACGGCGACGCCACCGACCACCAGCAACACGAGCGTCACCGTCGCCGCAAACGGGACCACCTCCGCGAGCGTGGCCCGCATCGGATCGGCCAGGTACGCAAGAGCGGTGAGCGGGGCGGCGGCCAGCACGACCCGGAACCCCCTGCCGACCGACGCCCGGCTGACGGCGGCATAGCGGCGCCGCACGACCAACACGGCGAGCAGACCCGTGTGCGCCCAGGCCGACACCGACTGCGCCAGTGCAATCCCGACGTGCGCCAGCACCGGCATCAACAGCACAATGAAGGCGACATTCACCAGCATCGCCACGGCGGCCATCTTCACCGGCGTCGACGTATCGAAGCGCGCGAAGAACGAGGCGACCAGCGTCTGCGTCAGTACCATCGCCGGCACCCCCCAGGCATAGGCCTTGAGTGCCGCTGCCGTCGCGGCCGTGTCAGCCGAAGTGAACGACCCCCGCTCGAACAGCACTTCGATGGCGAGCTCGGCCACCGCCCACAGGCCGACGGCAGCCGGCACCGAGAGGCCAAGAGCGATCGCGCTCGCCTGCTGTTGCTCGCGCTGGCCCGAGGCCGCGCCGGACCCGTGCAGGCGCCGCGCGAGCGCAGGCAGCAGGGCTGTCCGGACGGCGATGCCCACCACCGCGATCGGCAGATGGACGAGATGATGCGCGTAGTTCAGCCAGGAGACCGCTCCCGGCACCACGCTTGCGAACATCGTGCCGACCATGACGTTGAACTGGGTCACTCCCGAGCCGATCACTCCGGGGACCATCAGGCGGCCGAGCTTCCGCAGGTCCGGCGTGAGACGCGGCCGCCCCGGCAGGATCGGCATACCGGCGCGCCAGCAACCCAGCGCGACCAGCGCCAGCTGCGCCACACCCCCGACCAGGACGCCCCACGCGAGGGCGTGCGCCGGCGTCTCGAACCACCCGGCCGCAAACAGCAGCGCGCCGATCAGCGCCAGGTTCAGAAGGAGCGGCGCCGCGGCCGCCGCGGCGAACCGGAAGACCGCATTGAGCACGGCGGCGAAGAACGCCGTCATCGTGATCAGGGCGAGATAGGGAAACGTGATACGGGCCAGCGACAACGCGGCCTGGAAGCGCTCGCCGGTCTCGGGAAACCCCGGGGCCAGCACCGCCACCACGGTCGGCATGAGCCATTCCGCCAGCAGGGTGAACGGGACCAGCACGACCAGCAGCACCGACGCGACGGCCGCGCCGAAGGCGCGGGCCGCAGCGGGGCCCTCGCGCTCGAGCCGCGCGGCAAATACCGGCACGAACGCGGCCGAGAACGCGCCCTCGGCAAAGAGCGCCCGAAACAGGTTCGGCAGCCGAAGGGCGAGAAAGAACGCATCCGCGAGCGGACCGGCGCCGAGAGCGGCCGCGATCAACAGGTCGCGGACGAGGCCCAGTGCGCGGCTGGCGAGCGTCAGCCCCCCGACCGTGGCGACAGGGGCGACCATGTGCCGGTTGCCCGGCGTCGGCTCAGGCAGCCTTCGGATCCGCGATGGCGTTCCCCGGCAGCGCGGACAGGACCCCGAGCAGGTGCTGCCGGACCCGCTCCAGTTCGGCACCTTCGGTGATCTTGCCGCCGAATCCGTTCTGCACGTAAAACACGTCGATCGCCCGTTCGCCGTGGGTCGAAACCCTGGCGCCGGACACCGACACCCCGACCTCGAGCAGCGCCCCGGCAATGGCCAGCAGCAGCCCGGGCTGATCGCGCGCCTCGATCTCGATCACGGTGCGGCTGGCGCTGGCCTCGTTGTCGGTGCGCACGAGCGGGGCGACCCGGAACACGTCCGTCCGGCTCCGGAATCTGGGCCGCACCTCCTGGAGGATGTGATCGACGTCGGGCTCGTCGCGCACGAACTTCTCGACCGAGGCCAGCAGCGTCTTGATCCGTCGCGGGTCGTCGAAGGCGGCGCCGCTCTGCGACTCGATCAGGAAGGTGTCCATCGCCATGCCGTCGCGCGACGTCATCACCTTCGCGTCGGCAACGCTGGCGTCGGCGAGCGTGATCGCGGCGACGATCCGCGCGAACTGGCCCCGGTGATCCGGCGCGTAGACCGTGATTTCGGCGGTGCGTCCCCCGGTGCGAACGTGCCAGTCGAGGGCCAGCGGGCGCCCCGCCTGGTCGGCCGCGCGGACCGCGCGGGCGATGCGCGCGAGCGTGTCCGAATCGTGCACGGCCCAGAAGTGCGCCCGGCAGCGCTGGACGAAGGCATCGACATCCGCCGCCGGCCAGTCCGTCATCAGGGCGCGGAAGCCCTCCATGGTCTCGTCGATGCGCGCGTCGTGCGTGTCCTTCAGGCTCGCGCCCTGCATGACGGCGAGCGCCATGTCGAAGGCTTCCTCCAGCAAGTCGGCCTTCCACCGCGTCCAGACGCCCGGTCCAACGGCGGCGATATCGCACGCCGTGAGCACGTAGAGGAGCCGCAGGCGTTCCGGCGACTGGATGCGCGCGACGATGTCGGCGACGGTCTGCGGATCCTGCACGTCTCGCTTGAACGCCATCGCCGACAGGTACAGGTGCTCCTGCACCAGCCACGCGACCGTTTCCGTCTCCTCCGCGTCCAACCCCAGCCGGGGCCCCAGCTCCCGCGCGACCTCGGCGCCCAGAAGCGAATGGTCGCCGCCCCTCCCCTTCGCGATGTCGTGCAGGAACACGGCGAGATACAGGACCCGCCGCGACTGCAGGTTGCGGGCGACGCGCGTGACCCGCGCCAGGTCGTCCGGGGCCTCGCCGCGCTCGATCGCCGACAGCATGCCGACGGCGCGAATCGTGTGCTCGTCGACGGTGTACACGTGGTACATGTCGTGCTGGGTCTGGGCGACGACCCGCCCGAAGTCCGGCACGAAGCGGCCGAGCACGCCCGTCTCCGCCATCTGCCTGAGCACCGGCTCCGGGTCGTTCCGCGATGCCAGCAGGTCGAGAAACACGCTCCCGGCGGCCACGTCGGTGCGCAGGTGGTCCACGCTCCGCACCCGCGCCTGCAGTTCGCGACGCAGCGCCGGGTGCAGCAGCAGGCCGTGTTCGGCCGCGACCCGGAAGGTCTTCAGGATGTCGACCGGGGAGCGGTCGAAAACGGTGGGGTCCGGCTGCACCATTTCACCGTTCCGCACCTCGTATCCCTCGACCTTGCGGGCGGGCAGGCGCAGCCAGCCGAACATGGAACGGGCCCGGCGCTGCTCGCGCAGGTTCGACAGCACGGTCCCGGTGATTTCGCCGACGCGCTTGGTCGTCAGGAAGTAGTGCTTCATGAACCGCTCGATGCGGTTGGCGCCGGGACGGTCCCGGTAGCCCATGCGCGCCGCCAGTGGCGGCTGCAGGTCGAACATCACGCGTTCTTCCGCCCGTCCGCTCTCGAAATGGAGGTGGCAGCGCACCGAGAGCAGGAACTGCAGCGCGCGCTCGAACGCGACCCGGTCGGCCTCGGAGAGCAGTCCGTGCTCGACCGCGACGCGCATGTCGTCCCGGCCGTACAGAATCTGGACGATCCAGCGGAGCAGGTGCAGGTCGCGGAGGCCGCCCTTGCCTTCCTTCAGGTTGGGCTCGTTGACGTAGCGGGTATCGCCCATGCGGATGTGGCGGCGATCCCGTTCCCGCACCTTGGCCTGCACGAACGCGGCACCGGAGCGCCCGACGAACCTCGTCCGGAACTGTCGCTGGAAGCGGCCGGCCGTGGCCTGGTTGCCGTAGACGAACCGGTGGTCCAGCAGATTCGTGGCGATGGTCCAGTCCGACCGCGCCGCCCGGACGCACTCATCGACGCTGCGCACGGCGTGACCCACGGTGAAGTTGAGGTCCCACAGCACGTACAGGATGAACTGGATCAGCTCCTTGGTGGCCGGCCCCGGCTGCGAACTCGTGAGGAACAGCACGTCGACGTCCGAATGCGGGCAGACTTCCCGGCGCCCGTAACCACCCACCGCCAGCACTGCCATGTCATCGATGACCGCGTCGGCGACCAGGCCGCCCCGCCGCGCCCCGTCCACCAGGAACGCCAGCACCTGGTCGAGCAGGAACGCGTACTCGCGGACGGCGGGGAGCCCGTGCGCGCTCCGCTGGAACCGCGCCTGGATTTCGTCGCGGCCAGCCGCGACTGCGCCGCGCAGCAGGCCGGCCAGCGCCTGTCGCCAGGCTTCGGGACCGTCCGTCCGTTCCCGCAGCACCTCCGCCTCGGCGACCAGCGCGCGCCGCGCGATGATCCTCCTCGGCTCAACGATATCCATGACCGATCACCCTAGGCCCCCAACCGCGTGCCGCGCGGAGACCGAAACCCCCACGCGGGCCGTCAGTTACGCGGCGATGGGGCGGCGCTCGCTCCCGTGTCCGATACGGTCTTATACCCCTTCCGCCGCAGTTCCACGAGTCGGTACACCAGCTCCAGGGCGGCGCGCGGGGCTAGCGAATCGGGTTCGAGACCGTCCAGCAGGTCGGCGACCGGATCGGGTTCCGGCTCGCTCGGCGCCGGCAGCGTCGAGAGCACGGCGCCGCGCGACGGGCCCCCGTCGGCCTCGAGGCGCGCGAGGATCTCCCTGGCGCGGCCCAGGACTTCGCCGGGCAGGCCGGCCAGGCGGCCGACATCGACCCCGTACGCGCGGGAACTCACGCCTTCGACCATGGCGTAGAGGAACACCACCTCGCCCTGCCATTCCCGCACGCGCAGGGTCCGGCACGCCAGCCCCTCAAGGTGCTCGGCCAGCTGCGTCAGCTCGTGGTAGTGCGTGGCGAACAGCGCCCGGCACCGATTGCGCCGATACAGGTACTCGACCGTGGCCCAGGCGATCGACAGACCGTCGAAGGTGGCGGTACCGCGCCCCACCTCATCGAGGATCACAAACGACCGGGGGCCGGCCTGATTGAGGATGGCCGCCGTTTCGACCATTTCGACCATGAAGGTCGACCGGCCGCGGGCCAGGTCGTCGGCCGCGCCCACGCGGCTGAACAGTCGGTCCACCACGCCCAGCTCCGCCGCCTCCGCCGGCACGAAACTCCCGGCCTGCGCCAGCACGACGATCAGCGCGTTCTGGCGGAGAAAGGTGCTCTTGCCCGCCATGTTCGGGCCCGTCACCAGCCAGATCCGTCTGGTCTCGTCCAGCTCGCAGTCATTCGTGACGAACGTGCCGTCAAGGGCGGCCTCCACGACCGGATGCCGGCCGCCGACCACGCGAAAACGGGTATCGGGGTGCAGCGCGGGGCGCACGTAGTTCCGCTCCCGGGCGACCTCGGCGAACCCCTGCGCGACATCGATCGCCGCCAGCGCCCGGGCGATTCGCTGCACCGGTCCGCTCCGGGCCAGCACCTGTTCGGAGAGCTCGGCGAACACCTCCTCCTCGATGGCCCGAACCCGCTCGCCGGCCAGCTCGATCCGCTCGGCAAGCGAGGCCAGCTCGGGCGTCATGAAGCGGGCCGCGCCGGCCAGGGTCTGGCGGTGCTGGAACCGTCCATCCGCGTCGCCCGCCTGGAGTTTCTCGATCTGCCTGGACGGGACCTCGAGGAAGTAGCCCAGGACCCGGTTGTGGCGGACCTTGAGCGCCTGCACTCCCGTGATCGCGCGCTCCTCCGCCTGCATGGCCGCGATCAGCCCTCGCGATTCGTCCCGCAGGGCCCGCTGCTCATCGAGGTCGCTCCGAAAGCCTGGCCGCACGAACCCGCCCTCCCGCGCGAGGCGGGGCGCGTCGGGTTCGATGGCCCGGTCGACCCGCGCGGCGAGGTCCGCCTCGCCGTCGAGCGCCTCGACCACGCCCTGGAGACTCGCGGGCAGCGGACGGTCGGCCGCGGTCAACTGCGCCCGCACGGCGGCGGCGATCGCCAATCCGTCGGCGATGTGCCGGAGATCGCGGGGACCGCCGCGCCCGAACGCGATCCGCGCCAGCGCCCGGGCGCAGTCCGGGGCGCGCCGCAAGTCCACGCGCACCTGCGCACGGATATCCTCCTCGGCAACCAGCCACTCGACCCGGTCGTGGCGGGCGCCAACCCGGGCGCAATCGGTCAGCGGACGGGCAAGTTCCCCGGCCATGCGTCGGGCGCCCGCAGCGGTCACCGTGCGATCGACAGCCGCCAGCAGCGAGCCGCCGACCGTGCCGGCGAGCGAGCGGGTCAGTTCGAGGTTGCGGTGGGTGGCGGCGTCGATCCCGAGATACCCGTCGGGCTCCACCCGTCTCGGCGGGAGGAAGGTGGGCAGGCTCTCCCGCTGGGTGAGCTCCGCATAGTCGAACACGGCGCCGAGCGCGGTCACCTCGGCCGCGGTAAACGCCCCGAAGGCATCCAGGGCCAGCACCTGATAGTGCTCCCGGACCCGGCGTTCCGCGGACTCGAACGCGAATCGCGCCGCCGGCAGTTCCGTGACGACGGCGCCGTGCCCCTCGAGCACCGCTTCGAACCCGGGCTGGCGGGCGAGCGCGTCGGACACAATGATCTCGCGGGTGCCGTCCCGCGCCAGGGCGGCCTCCAGCGCGTCCGGCGCCACCGACTCGACTTCCACCTCGCCCGTCGAGATGTCGACGAACGCCACCGCGGTCTCGGCCCCGACCCGTGCCAGGCCCGCGAGGAAACTGTTCTCGCGGGCCTCCAGCAGATGCTCGTCCACGACGGTCCCCGGCGTCACCACCTGGACCACTTCGCGCCTGAGAACGGAGCGGTTCCCGCGGCGGCGGGCCTCTTCGGGGCGCTCCACCTGCTCGCACACGGCGACCCGGAACCCCTTGCGGGTAAGCCGGGCCAGATAGGTCTCGCTCGCCTGCACCGGAATGCCGCACATCGGGACGGGCTCGCCCTCGCTCACGCCGCGGCTGGTCAGGACGATGTCGAGCTCCGCGGCCGCCTTCTCCGCGTCCTCGAAGAACAGCTCGTAGAAGTCTCCCATCCGGAAGAACAGCAGGCAGTCGGGGTGCTGCTCCTTGACCGCGAAGTATTGCCGGAACATCGGCGTGCGGCCCTTCCCGCGGCGTTCGCGGGAGGGCGTCTCGGAAGCCGCCTCAAAAGCCGGAAGCGTCAGCTGGGTCACCCGAAAAACCTAGCACGCCACGCGCCGGGCGGGTGTCGCACCCGAGGTGCGGGGCAGGCTCGATCCCGCCGCTGGCGGTCAGGTCGGACCGGGCGGCAACGGCCCGTCTCCGAACCCCCGGATCGCCGGGAGAACGGCGTCCGGGTCACGGGATCAGGAGGGGTCCAGCAGCGGCGCGTCGAGCTCCACGACGTTCGTGGCGGGGCCGACGATGAGGGGGTCCGGACCCTGCACGACGTCGTGGTTCTTGTCCGGGTAGGGGAGCGACGAGAGGAAGTGCTGCATGCAGGCGATCCGGGCCCGCTTCTTGTCGTCCGACTTCACGACCGTCCACGGTGCATCGGCGGTATCCGTGTAGAAGAACATTTCCTCCTTGGCGGTCGTGTAGGACGCCCACTTGTCCATCGACGCGGTGTCGATCGGCGAGAGCTTCCACTGCTTGAGCGGATCCCTCTTGCGCGACTCGAAACGCCGCCGCTGCTCGGCCTGCGTGATCGAGAACCAGTACTTGAAGTACCGGATGCCGCTGTTGACCAGCATGCGTTCGATCTGCGGGCACTGCCGCAGGAATTCGAGATACTCGCGCCCCGTGCAGAAGCCCATGACCCGCTCGACGCCGGCGCGGTTGTACCAAGAGCGGTCGAACAGCACGATCTCGCCGACCGTCGGCAGGTGCTGGATGTACCGCTGGAAGTACCACTGCCCGCGCTCGCGATCGCTCGGCTTCTCCAACGCGATGACCCGGGCTCCACGCGGATTGAGATGCTCCATGAACCGCTTGATCGTGCCCCCCTTGCCGGCAGCATCGCGCCCCTCGAACACCACCACGACCTTCTCGCCGGCTGCCTTGACCCAGTTCTGCACCTTCAGCAGTTCGACCTGCAGCTTCTGCTTCTGCTTCTCGTAGGTGGCGGTCTCGAGCTTGCGCTTGTACGGATAGACGCCCTCCCGGAAGATCCGCGCCCGCGCGGTCGGATCCAGCCGCAACGCCGCCAGCTCACGGTCGGGATCGGCCCCGGCCTGGCTGGCGGTCTCCCTGGCCTCGGGGCCGCGCTGCGCCGCCAGCCCCTCGCTGCGCGACTGCGCCACCGCCCCGGCGATTTCCGCCAGCGCGCGCTCCTCTGGTTCCGCCCTCTGGTGCTCTGCCGTCATGGCCGGCATCACCCCGCCGCTGTTCCCGGGGATGAGTATAAATGAACCGTACGCGCGTCCCGGTCGGGAACCGGGCCGGACGCCCGGGTCGCCTCGCCCTGCCGCTACCCGGACCGGGGACGCCGCTGTACGGTTCCGAGTTCCGATTGCCTTCCTGGAGATCCACATGCTGCTTGACGTCCGCACGTACACCTGCCGCCCCGGCACCATCGAGAAACACCTCGAGCTCTACGAGCGGATGGGCAAGGCGCCGCAGACCCGGCATCTCGGAGCCCCGCTCGCCTACCTCGTCACCGAGACTCCCAACCCGAATCAGTATGTTCACATCTGGGTGTACGAGAACGCGGGCGACCGTGAAGCGAAGCGGGCCGCCATGTGGAAGGATCCGGACTGGCAGGCCTATGTCGGCGAGAGCGCGAAGCTCGGGGCCATGGTCGCGCAGGACAACCGTCTCATGACCCCGGTCACGTTCTTTCCCGAACCGAGCCGTGGCTGACGGCGGCCGGCTGGCAGTTTCGGCTGTCGGTCGGAGTACGGCATAGGCCGGGACGGTCGACGAATGGCCTCGACGGGCCGACGTCCCGACGGTCGCCCGACCAGGGTCGGGCGGCTGCACATCACCTGGGAGATCGCGGCGGGGCCGCGCGCGGGCCGCGGACGCGGTCAGATTTTCAATTTCGGCTGGTTCGATTCCCCGTTCGGGGACATGCTCGTGCTGGGCGACGCCCGGGACATCGTCGGCCTCGCCTTCCGCGGCGACGGCCGGCGCGACGATGTCCTGCGGTCGATGCAGGACCACTGGCCGCTGGCGGCGTTCCGCCCCCATCAAGGAACGCTCTCGGCTCGCGTCGAAGCGCTGCGCCGAACGGGCGCCGCGCGCATCCGCCTGGCCGGAACCGAACGGCAGCTGCAGGTGTGGGCCGAGTTGCTCGCCATTCCGAAGGGCGAGACCCGGAGCTACCTGGATCTCGCCCGCAATCTTGGCACCCCGCGCGGTGCGCAGTGGGTCGGCCAAGCGAACGGAGCCAACCCGGTCGCCTGGCTGGTGCCGTGTCACCGGGTGATCGGCAGCGATGGCGGGATCGCCGGCTACGCCTGGGGGACGGCGCTCAAACGGGCCATGCTGGAAGCGGAGGGAGTGCAGCTGGCGTCCGGATGACGGCGCGCGCGCGTGGCAAACCCCGGCGACACCGGGGGCGTCCGGTCACCGGTTCGGGCAGCCGGCATCCTGCCCCGTCCACGGTCTGGCTGTACGGCCGTCACGCCGTGCGGGCGGCCCTGCAGAATCCGGAACGCAACATCCGCCGGGTTCTGGTCGCCCGCGAAGCGGGGTCAGGCCTCGCCGAATCACTGGCCCGAACCCTGCGAAGGCGCGGGTCCGCGCGGGCCCCGGAGCACCGTGCGCGGGACGAGCTCGATCGACTGGTCGGGGCCGGCGCGGCTCACCAGGGCGTGGCGCTCGAGGCAGACCGACTGCCCGAACCGGACCTCCAGCAGCTGTGTCGTGCGGCCGGACCCGGCACCATCGCGGTCGGGCTCGACCGGGTCACCGATCCACAGAACGTCGGCGCGATCCTGCGTTCAGCCGCCGCCTTCGATGTCGCGTTCCTGCTGGTTCCGGACCGCCATGCGCCCGGAGAAACCGCCGCGCTGGCCAAGGCCGCGTCCGGCGCGCTGGAAACCGTTCCGGTCGTCCGCGCGCGCCGCTTCGCCCACACCTTGGGCATGCTCGGCGACGCCGGGTTCGTTCGCCTGGGACTCGAGCCCGGGGCCGGTGACTCGCTCGTGTCGGCCATGGCGCGTGTGGACGCCGGCTGCCCCATCGCCATCGTGCTCGGTGCGGAGGGAAGCGGGCTTCGACCCCGGACCCGGGCGAACTGCGACTTCCTCGTCTCCATTCCCGTCCGGGACGACCAGGGCAGCCTCAACGTGTCCGCTGCTGCAGCCGTCGCGCTATACGAGATACGCCGCCCCGGCGCGTAGTATCGGCCCCGTCCCGTCGCGCTGCCCGGTCTCCGGGCAGCGGGTTCGCGGGATGCATCTGATGACGTGGGCGGTGGTGAACGCGCAAGGCATGGTGCATGCGGCTCCGGCAAGCCGGCGACACCCATGCCGCTCACGGCCATTTACAATGGACAGGGTCAGCGACGGAAACGATTCGGGGCCGCCGAGGTTCTGCTGGGCCGGTCGCGCGTGAGGCACTCGATGGCACGTGACCACGACAACGGGGCGGCAGAGGACAGACCGCACCGCCTCTCGGTACGGCCCCTCCCGGGGGCTCTGGGAGCGGAAATCCAGGGGGTGGACCTCTCGGCGCCGCTGGCTCCTGCAACCGTGCAGGCGATCCGGGAAACCTGGCTGAAGTACCTGGTCGTCTTCTTTCGGAAACAGACGCTCGGCGCCAGGGAGCTCGCGGCGTTTGCGCGCCTGTTCGGCACCCCGATGCCCTATCCGATGGTAAAGGGTCTCCCGGAGGAGCCCCACGTCATCGAAGTCCTCAAACGCGAGGACGAAACCGTCAATTTCGGCGGTCTCTGGCACACGGACACCGCCTATCTCGAACGTCCACCCATGGCGAGTCTCCTGTATGCGCTCGAGGTCCCGCAGACCGGCGGCGATACGCTGTTCGCCAACGGCTATCTGGCGTTCGACACGCTGTCCCCCGGCATGCAGGCGATGCTGGAGCCGTTGCGGGCGGTCAACCGCTCCGACGGAGCCGCGGTCTCGGCCACCCGCGCACCCCGCTCGGGAGCGCTGCAGGAGACAGCGTTTCAGGCGGTGCACCCAGTGGTGCGGACCCATCCCGAAACCGGCCGCAAGTCGCTCTACGTCAACGGCGCCCACTCGATCCGTTTCGACGGCATGACGGAAGACGAGAGTCAGCCACTTCTGCAGTGGCTGTTTGCCCACCAGTCACAGGCTGCATTCACGGCCCGCTTCCAGTGGGCGGTCGGCTCACTGGCGTTCTGGGACAATCGAGCGGCACTGCACTATCCGCTGAACGACTATCACGGCCACCGGCGGCGCATGCTTCGGATCCAGATCGAGGGCGATCGGCCCTCCTGACGGGTCTCGGCGAGAAGAAGCATGCGGCAGGCCACCTTCACCTATGCTTGGCAACGGCCGGCGCTTCAGGCGTCACGTCCGAACGTCAAGGCGTCGGCGGGATGCGCACGCGCCGGCGGATCATCCGGCCCGCTCCGCGGGCACGTGGCCACCGTTCAGCAAGCGCGATCCAGACATTGGCGGGTGGCCAGGGAGACCGGAATACCATGACGCCCGAAGCGGTACTTTCCCACCCGGCACGCGTGCTCAGCCAGCGCCAGCGGGAGTCGTATTTCAGCGACGGCTACGTTGTCGTCGAGTCCCTGTTTGGGCCCGCAGAGCTGGCCGACATCCTGACGGTGGTGGATCACTTCCTCGAACTGAGCAAGCGTGAAACCCGATCGGGGGAAGTCTTCGACCTCGCGCCGGGACATTCCGCCGATTCGCCCCGGTTGCGCCGCCTGCGCCGACCGCATCAGCACCACCCGCTATTCTGGGAAATCGCCACCGGCGTACTGGCCGACCTGGCAGCGAATCTGGTCGGCCCGGATGTCGTGTTCCATCACTCAAAGCTCAATTTCAAATGGAATGACGGTCATGATCAGGTGGACTGGCACCAAGACATCCAGTTCTACCCGCACACCAACTACAGCCCATTGACGATCGGCCTGGTGCTGCACGACATGACCCTTGCCAACGGGGCGCTCGGCTTTGTCCCGGGGTCGCATGCTTTCCTGGACACTCTCCGCCACCGTCCGCCGTCCATCGCCAATAGTGTGATAGAGCGCTGTAATAACTGATATTTTTCTGTCCCCTTCGACCTCCGAGCCCTTGACTTGCCGTCAGACATCGCCTTCAATCGCCCCCGACTTGATGCCGCTCGCATACGGTTTGATGACTGGTCTGCGGGCGATTCCAGCGGAGCGCGACGACGATGCCGAAACGGAGCACCCTCAGGCTCACCAAGCGGATTGTGGACGGGCTCAAGCCCGGCGGCAAGGACGCCATCTTCTGGGACCGCGACCTCGCCGGCTTCGGGGTGCGCGTCCATGCCACCGGGCGCAAGCTCTACATCGTCCAGTCGCGGGGGCCGGCGGGCCGGACGCGGGCGCCCCCCGGGCCGGCGGGCGAGACGACCGCCGAGGCGCGCCGCCGCGAGGGGGCGGCGGCCATCGACCGCATCAAGCGGGGCGAGGACCCGAAGCCGCCGGAACCGGCGCCCGAGCCCACCGTAGCCGACCTGGCGGCGCTCTGTCTGAAGGATCATGTCGCGGCGCGCTGCAAGCCGAGGACGGCGAAGAACTACCGCATCGCCATCGAGTGCCACATCCTGCCGGCGCTGGGAGGCAAGGCGCTGAAGGATGTCGTTCCCGAGGATGCGGGTGAACTCCACCACGAGCTGCGCGCCACGCCTGCGGCGGCCAACCAGACGATCTGGGTGCTCTCGAAGATGTTCTCGCTGGCCGAGAGCTGGGAGATGGTCACTCCCGGCAGCAACCCGTGCCGGCATGTCCGTCACTACCGCGACACGCCCCGCGAGCGCTTCCTGACGCCCGACGAGTTCCGGCGCATCGGCGATGTGCTGAAGACCTTCGAGAAGAAGCGTTCGATGCTGCCCTCGGCGATCGCGGCGATCCGACTGCTGATGCTGACCGGCTGCCGCTCGGACGAGGTCCTCACCCTGCAATGGGACGACATCGACCGCACGGCGCGGGTCATCCGGCTGCGCGATTCGAAGACCGGTCCGCGCATGGTGCCGCTGACCGGGCCGGCGCTGACG
>JAJDZX010000114.1 GCA_022824395.1 Alphaproteobacteria bacterium | reverse complement strand
GGCACGCCGACGGCGGGCTGATGACCTTCCTCGCGTCCCTGTAAACCCCTCGACTATGTGGCGATCGTGATCAATGCCCCCTGTCCTTCCAGAGGGTTCGGGCGACTTCGCCACATAGTCAAGTTCGCCACATACCGCACCGGGCTCCTCCCTTGGGTCAAACGACGAGCCGTTGGGCTGGCCACGGGTGACGGATGCTGGCCTTGGGCCAGTGGGCTGCGGTAAGGGTGTCGATGTCCCTCCATTCGGTGCGGTCCTTTTGGGAGCGCCGCCGAAGGGCACGCATGAGCAGCCGCTTGCACTGGTGTATGAACCCCTGCAGGCACTGACTACTTCCAGGGACGGCGTAGTAGTTGAGCCAGCCATTGATAACTCGCCCAAGCCACTTGGCCGTCTCGTGCCGGTTGTCGTGCCACCGCATGCGCAGTGCCTCCTTGATCCGCCGCAGGGTGCGGCGGACCCGTTTCCGGGACAGTTTGCGACCAACCCTGAACCCGCCCTTCCTCGTCTGCTCGCAGAAGTGCGTCATGCCGAGGAAGTCGAACGTCTCCGGCTTGCCCTGCCCCCGCTTCCGGCGGTTCGCTCTCGCAAACCGACCGAACTCGATGAGCCGGGTCTTGTCCGGGTGCAGTTCCAGTCCATGGTGGGCCAGCCTCTCCCCAAGGTCCCGGAGAAAGCGCTTCGCATCGCCCTGATCCTGGAAGCCGCACACAATCATCCGTTTGCGCCATTCGTTCTGGAACCAGTGGTCGAGCACGTAGTGCAGGTACACGTTCGCAAGGCAGGCCGATACGATTGCCCCCTGCGGTGTCCCCTTACCTGTGTCCGACCAGTGGGTCCCTTCCATGACGCCGGCGTTGAGCCACTTGGTGATCAGCCGGATGACCCGCGTGTCCCCGATCCGCCTCCCGAGCATCCGGACCAGATGGTCGCGGTCGAGATTGTCGAAAGACTCCCCGACACACTACCCACCTCCGCGAGGTTCCGGCCTCGGTCAGGATCACGCGCGAAGCGCATGCATATCAGGGCCAGTCGCTCAAGGTTCTGAAGCGGATTCGCCGACGCCACGGAGTTCTGCTTCTTCTCCTTCTATGCCCTGACGGCAGCCGCCGCCTGGTTCCCGTCGAGTGGACCGATGCGGTGCCCGCCGATGCGGCCGGGCCACCCGCGGCCATCCATGGTCTCGCAGCCGGCCCCCAGGATTTGTCGCGCTTGCGCGCCCTCGTCGATGCTCTGCTCGGTCGTTCTGAAGCGGAGCACTGCCATGCAACTGAACCTGATCTTTCCGGGAACCCTGGAGCCGCACACGGAACTGTGGACAGCCCTCGACGAGGAGGCACGCCGCATCGTGCTCGAACGGCTGGCCGACGTGATCGCGAACGCAGCACGTGCCAAGCCCCAGACGGAGGGCAGCAACCGTGACTGACGGCAAGATTTGCGCCACTCATCGGCAACGCCGAGCCCTCGTGTATGTCCGCCAGTCCTCGTCCTCCCAGGTCGAGAACAATCGCGAGTCGACCCGGCGTCAGTACGCCCTGGCCGATCGCGCTTGTGATCTCGGCTGGCATGCCGACCAGATCACGATCGTCGACGAAGACCTCGGCCTGTCCGGCGCCACCGCCGAAGGACGCAGCGGCTTCGCGCGCATGACCGCCGAAGTGGCCCTCGGGCAAGTCGGTCTCCTGCTCGGTCTTGAAGTCAGCCGCCTCGCCCGCAACAACGCCGACTGGTACCGACTGCTGGACCTGTGCGGATTGACCGACACCCTGATCGCAGACGCCGACGGCATCTATCATCCCGGCCTGTTCAACGACCGACTCGTCCTGGGACTAAAAGGTACGATGTCAGAGGCGGAGCTCCATATCCTGCGCGCACGGCTCGACGGCGGCATCCGCAACAAGGCGGCCCGCGGCGAGCTCTACCGGGGACAGCCCATCGGATACATCCGGGGCGAGGGCGATGCCGAGATCCTGCTCGACCCCGATGAAGAGGTTCAGGCCGCCGTCCGGGCGGTGTTCGATCGCTTCGCCGAGTTCGGATCAGCACGCCGGGTGTGGCGCTGGTTCCTGATGGAAAAGCTCGATTTTCCCCATCGCTTCCACCGTGGCGCCGAGCTTCGGTGGGAGCCGCCCGCCTATCACACCATCCACCAGGTGCTGACCAACCCGGTCTACGCCGGCGCCTACACCTACGGCAAGTCACGGCGTGAGCGCCAGGTCGACGAGAACGGCATCGTCCGCACGCGCATCCGCAAACTGCCGCGCTCCCAATGGCAGGTGCTGATCCACGACCATCATCCCGCCTATATCGACTGGCCGACGCACGAAGCCATTCTCGAGCGCCTCTCGCGCAATACCCGGCCGCTGCCGCACGGCGCGGGCAAGGGGGCAGTGCGGGAAGGAACGGCCTTGCTGCAGGGTCTCGGCACCTGTGGCGAGTGCGGTCGCCGCCTGGCGACCCACTACACCGGCCGGACCTCCTCGCCCGGATATCATTGCAGGGGCAAGGAGCTGGTCGAGGGGCGGCGCGCCCTGTGCCTGTATGTGGGGGCTGTGCAGATCGACCAGGCGGTCGCCAAGGCCGTACTGCAGGCGATCCGTCCGGCCGGCATCGAGGCTGCCCTGCAGGCGGTCGGGCGCCTCGAAGCGGACCACGATCAGGCGCTCAAGCAATGGCGGCTCACCGTCGAGCGGGCGCGCTACGAGGCCGAGCGGGCCGAGCGGCGGTATCGCGCGGTCGAACCCGAGCATCGCCTCGTCGCACGCGGGCTGGAACGGGATTGGGAACAGTGCCTGAGCGCGCTCGAAGAAGCGCAAACCGAACTGGAGCAGCGTCAGCGCGACCGGCCGCGGCAGCTCGATGCGGCCGGTCGCGAGGCGCTCCTGGCCCTCGGCGAGGACCTCCCGCGCGTCTGGGACGCGCCCACCACGACGGCACGGGACCGGAAGGAACTGCTACGCACGATGCTCGAGGAGGTCATCGTCCTGGCCCCGCGCGGTGAGTCCTTTATCCGCTTGACCCTGCGCTGGCGGACCGGCCTGCTGACCGAGATCCAGCTCGACCGCCCGCGCAAACGGCGGGCAGCCATTCGCACCGACGACGACACCATCGATCTCGTCCGCCGCCTGGCCCGGTTCCATCCCGATGCGGTGATCGCCGCCATTCTCAATCGTCAGGGCAAGGCCACCGCCTACGGACACCCCTTCAATGTCCACCGCGTCGGCAGTCTCCGCCGCCACTGGAACATTCCGTGCTTCGATCCGGCCACCGCGCCAGACGATGGCAGGCTCGTCAACGTCGCACAGGCCGCGAACATACTCGGCGTCGCCACCTCGACCGTGCATCGCTGGCTCAATGACGGGTTCATCGATGGCGAGCAGGTCACACCCGGTGCTCCCTGGCGGATCCGCATCACCGAAGCCTTCCGCCCCAGATTCATGGAAGAGGCGCCGCCCGGCTACGTCTCGATGTTCCAGGCCATGCAGCGGCTCGGGGTCACCCGCCAGACCGTGTTGCAGCGTGTAAAGCGCGGCGAGCTCGATGCCATCCATATCCGGGCAGGAAGGAAAAAGGCCTTGCGCATCAAAGTCATGGACCGTCAGCAAAGCCTGTTCGAGCAATCCGCATGAACCGGGGTGCAGTTTGACGATGATTCCAAAAACCCGCGGATATCGGCGTCAACGATCCAGTTGACCTTCCGCCGTTCCACTCCGACCGTGACAGCATTGAGCGCATTGTGCGTCCCGCGCCCCGGCCGGAAGCCGTAGCTGAACCTGAGGAACTCCGTCTCGTAGGGCGGCACCAGAATCGTGTCCGTCACCGCCCGCTGAAGAATCTTGTCCTCCAGCGAGGCAATGCCGAGCGGTCGTTGCCCTCCATCCTCTTTGGGTATGTCCACCCGCCGGGACGGAGGCGCCCGGTACGCACCCCTGTGCACACGGGCGTGCAGGTCGACCAGCCGGTCTTCCAGACCCTCCGCGTACGCTTGCCACACAACTCCGTCCGCAACTGCCGCCGCGTCCTTTCTCAAGGAATGGAACGCGTCGTGCAGGACGTCGACCGTCACATGGTGGAGCAGCGCCACCAGACGCTCTTCCGGGTTCCTCTTCGCAGCCTGTCGTATGCGCTCAGCCGCCGGTGACCCGCTTCCCCGCTTCTGCGCGCGGCACGGGCTTCGGCCATCCGCATTGCCCTTGGGTCCGGCCCTTCCCTCCAGCAGCTCCGCAGGCCCCGAGGAGCCCTTGTTCGCCGCCTTCGCCGGTACTACGGCCGGATCTGACTTCTTCCAATCGTGCATCATCAGCTTACGGAATAGTTTCCTTTCCTCTGCGGCCCCTCTACGACCGAGGGGCGATTGAAAGACCTCCCAGGTCCCGGTGGACTGCTTCGGCGCGTGCCATGGTTCTCAGACCCCGCGGAGCCCCTCCTCGCCTCACCAAACGCGGCTCGCAGGGTGT
>JAJDZX010000024.1 GCA_022824395.1 Alphaproteobacteria bacterium | reverse complement strand
AACCGGCGCCACCAAGCGCCCGCCAGGCCCGTTCCGGCCTGAATCGGCGTGGCCAAAGCGTCACGCAGGGCTGCCAGCGGCCGCCGCCACTGCGTCAGCGCGGGGACATGCCCCCGAAACCGCTACAACGCAGGGGGCTCGATCCGCCGCCCGCCGTCACCCGTTCGTCAAGTCAGGACGACTCGACGCGTGCTGCGTCGACCCCGACCTCGGCCAACAGTCCGCGAACGAACGCACACATTTTCGCCAGCTCTTCTTCTTCGCGGGTCTCGCAACGCACGACGAGCGCGGCCTCGGTGTTGGAAGCCCGCAGGAGCCACCACCCGCCGGCTGCGGAGACCCGCACGCCGTCCAGGGTGTTCGGCACGATCCCCCGCCGGATCACGGCGTCGTGCACGGAACGCACGATCTCGAACTTCCGGTCATCGGGACACGGAATGCGAATTTCCGGCGTGCTGAACGTCTGCGGCAGGGCGCTGCGCCGTTCCGCGAGGGCGGGTCCGCGGGAGAGCGCCCGCAGCAGCCGCACCGCCGCATACAACGCGTCATCGTAACCGGGATGCTCATCGGCAAAGAACAGGTGGCCGGACATCTCCCCCGCGAACAGCGCCTCGCCGCGGAGCACGCTCGAGCGCATGTGCGCGTGCCCCGTCGGCCCGAGCTTCGGGCGGCCGCCGAGCTCCTCGATGCGGCGGAACACCGTGTCACTCGTCTTCACGTCCGCCAGGACGGCCGCGCCCGGACGGGCGGCCAGGACATCGGCGGCGAACACGCAGAGCAGGTGATCGGGCGACACGACCTCCCCGCTCCCGTCGACGACGCCGAGGCGGTCGCCGTCACCGTCGAAGGCGATCCCGAGATTGAGGCCGCCGGTGCGCACCGCCTCGGCCAGCTGCGCCAGGTTACCGGGTTTCGAAGGGTCCGGATGATGGGCCGGGAAACGGCCGTCGACGACACCGTTCAGGATCCGGTGCTCGCCCGGCAGCCGCTCGGTGAGCGCGGGCAGCACCGCACCTGCCGCCGCGTTCCCGGGGTCCCACGCCACCCGCAACGGACGCCCCCGTCCGGCCAGCGCATCGGCGAGGCTCGCCGCATACGTCTGGATGACCTGGTGCTCTTTAATCGTGCCGGCGATGGCGGTAGGCGGCGGCACAGCATCGGCCAGTTGCCGAATGGCGTCGCCATAGAAGGGCGCGCGGGCTAGCGACAGCTTGAAACCGTTGTGGTTCGGGGGATTGTGCGAACCCGTCACCATCACGGATCCGTCGGCAGCCAGTTGATGGTCCGCGAAATGCACCATCGGCGTCGGCCCGACACCCACCCGGATGACCGCGGCGCCCGCAGCGCACAGCCCGTCGACGAGCGCCGCCTCTAGCGCGGGAGACGTCAGCCGCCCGTCGCGGCCAACCACGATCCGGCAGGATTCCCGGATCGCGCGCACCTGGTGCGCGAACGCGCGGCCGAGCGCCAGGGCGTCATCGGGGCCCAGCGTCTCGCCCACAATGCCGCGGATGTCGTACGCCCGAAGTACCGACGGGTGGAACACGTGGGTCACCCGGTTCCCCTGTCGTGCCGTCCCGCGCCCACGCTGCCGGTGAGCGCGAGCGCGCCCGTCATGCCGGCCCGCCGTTTCCGCGGTGGTCCGCGAGGAGTTCCCGCACCGACGCCGCGACGGCCGGCCGGAGGGCAGGATCGGCCAGCGTCGCCGCCACGCCCGCCGCCGCCATGCCGGCCGGGCTTCCGCAGTCAAAGCGGCGGCCCTCGAAGCGCACCGCGTGCACCGGCGCCACTCCGACCGTCTCCGCGATGGCGTCCGTGAGCTGCAGCTCCCCGCCGTGCCCCGGGGGCAGGCCCGGCAAGGCCGCGCAGACAGCGGGCGACAGCACGTAGCGACCGACCACCGCCAGCCGCGATGGCTCCGTGCCGGGCGCGGGCTTCTCCACGAGACCGCGCACCTCCACCACGCGGCCGTCGTCCCGCCCGGGCACCACGACGCCGAACTTTCCCACCTCGGCAGCCGGCAGTTCCATGACGGCCAGCACCGTGCCGCCCAGCCGCTCATGGACGTCAAGCAGCTGGCGCAGGCAGGGAACCGGGCCCAGCACCAGATCGTCCGGCAGCAGCACGGCGCACGGCCCGGGTCCGAGTGACCGGGTCGCGCAGCCGACTGCGTGCCCCAGTCCGAGCGGCTCGGCCTGCTCGACGGCCTCCAGCCGGCTGGCAAGTACCGCCAGCGCCCGGATTTCCGCGCGCACGCGTGACCGGCCGCGGGCGGCCAGGGCCGCCTCGAGGTCCGAATCGGCCTCGAAGTGCCGGAGCGCCAGGTCTCGCCCGGGCGCCGTGACCAGAACCACGCGTTCGAGCCCGGCGGCCACCGCCTCCTCGACCGCGTACTGCACGAGCGGACGGCCGGCGACCGGAAGCATTTCCTTGGGCACCACCTTGGTGGCCGGCAGGAAGCGGGTCCCGAGGCCCGCCACCGGCAGCACCGCGGTCGTGACCCCGCCCCCCTTGCCGGTCAGCTGCGGCACGCCGCCACATCCTGGATGTGCACTTCCGCGCGTTGCCTGCCCCGCCAGGTAGACACCTGGATCTGGCCGGCGATATCCACCGGCCGGCCCCGCATCAGGGCGCCGCCGATGGGCGAGTCCGCGGACCGGAAGGCGATCGCCTTGATTCGGCCGCGGGTGTCGTCTGCCAGCAGGCAACTGACATGGTTCGCTCCGACGACTCGCGCGTGCACCGGAAACACCCGGTGGAACGCGTAGCACGGCAATGGATTGCCGACCCCGAACGGCCCCGCCCGTTCCAGCTCCGTCCCCAGCGCCACGCTGGCGCCGGACACCGCCAGCACGCCGTCGAGCATCAGCGTGGACGGCGCGGCGCGCGAGGGCCGGGCCGCATTCACCTCCGCAGTCAGAAAGGATGCAAGTGCCTCAAACCGGTCGGCCCGGCCGGAAAAGCCGGCCGCCATCGGATGCCCGCCGCCCGCCTCCAGCAGGCCGGCCTGCCGGGCCCGTATCACCGGCCCCCCGATATCGATGCCGTCGAGGGAGCGGGCGGAGCCGCGGATGCCGCCCCCCTCGCGGGCGCACACCACCGCAGGACGCCGGAACCGGTCGACGAGGCGACTCGCCACGATGCCGATCACACCGACGTGCCAGCCCTCGCCGGCGACCACCACCACCGCCTGGCTATTGCCGCCGGCAGCCTCCGCCCGGGCCAAGGCGTCCGCGTGGACCTGGGCCTCGAGCGACTGGCGTCGCCGGTTCAGGAGTTCGAGCTCGCGGGCCACCCGGCCGGCCTCCGCGACATCATCGGTCTCCAGGACACGCAGGCCGAGCCGCGGATCACCAACCCGGCCGGCGGCGTTGATCCGCGGGCCGTACACGAAGCCCAGATGCCAGGCCTGCGGGGCCTCCTCCAGACCGGCCTCGGCGGCCATGGCCCGCAGGCCGGGGTTACCGCCCTGCGCGAGGGCACGGAGGCCGCGGCGGGCGAGGACCCGATTCGCCCCGTTCAGCGGCGCGAGGTCACAAACCGTACCGAGCGCCGCCAGGTCAAGCAGGGACTCGGGATCCGGCGCGGTGTACCGCAGGCCGCGGCGGCCCAGTTCGCGATGCAGTGCACGGACCAGCAGCCAGGTCAGGGCGCTCGACGTGAGCGTGCCCAGCCCGCTTCGGTCATCGGCCCGGTTGGGATTCACGATGGCGGCGGCCGCCGGCAATTCCGCTTCCGCCACATGATGGTCGACCACGATGACCGGCAACCCCAGACCGGCGGCGTGCCCGAGCGGTTCGAATGCGGTGACGCCGCAGTCCACGGTCACCACCAGGCACACGCCGGCAGCATGGAATCGGTCGATTGCGGAGGTACTCGGACCGTAACCCTCTGTGACCCGATCGGGGATGTGGACCACCGGCTCGGCGCCCGCCGCCCGCAAGAAGCGGACCAGCTGCGCCGTCGACGCTGCACCGTCGACGTCGTAGTCGCCGAGGATCCCGATCCGTCGTTTCAGGACGACGGCATCGGCCAGCAGGGCAACCGCCTGGTCAAGATCGAGGATGGCACTCCCGTCGGGGAGCTCGCGGGCCGCCCCGGCATGGAGCCACTCATCGGCCTGATCAGGCCCGATGCCACGGCCGACCAGAAACCGGGCAAGCCCGTCGGATACGCCCGTCGTGCGGACGACCGCCTCGACCGCCTGGTCGTCCGCGGTGCGATACTGCCAGACCCGCCCGGACAGGGAACGCTTGGGGGCTGCAGGTCCGGCATTCACCGCGACAGCGGGACGGTCGACCGGCGCCGCTCACGACGGCCGTCGGCGGCGAACACGAGACTGTCGCACGTAACGCCGGTGCCTGAGCGCGCCGGTCCCTCGACGAGCGGTCCGTCGGTGACGCCCGTCGCGATCAGCAACGTGTCGCCGGAAGCCAGATCCTGCCGGTCGTAGACCCGTTCCAGATCCCGGATGCCCGCACGTGACGCCCGCGCGCGCTCGTCCTCGTCCCGGAACACGAGGCGCGCCTGCATGGCGCCGCCCGTGCAGGCGAGCGCGGCCGCGGCCAGCACCCCTTCCGGCGCCCCGCCGGTTCCCATATAGACGTCGACCGGCGATGCGTGATCGGCCACCTGGATGACTGCCGCCACATCGCCATCACCGATCAGGCGCAGCCGGGCGCCCGCCGCGCGCACCGCCCGGATCAGGGCGTCGTGGCGCTCGCGACGGAGGATGCACACGGTCAGCTCATCGATCCGGCAGCCCTTCGCATCAGCGATACGACCGAGATTGTCCGCAGGCGGGCGGTCGAGACGAAGCAGATCGTCGGGGCAGCCCGGTCCGACCGCGAGCTTCTCCATGTAGACGTCGGGCGCACGCAGCAGGTCACCCCGGCCGCCTGCTGCCAGCACGGCCAGCGCACCCGGGGCATCGGTGGCGCAGATGGTGGTGCCTTCCAGCGGATCAACCGCGATGTCCACGTCGGGCCCGGTCCCGTCTCCCACGGCTTCACCGACATAGAGCATCGGCGCCGCGTCGCGCTCGCCTTCGCCGATGACCACGGTGCCGGCCATGGGCAGCTGCCGAAGCCGTTCGCGCATCGCATCGACCGCCGCCTGGTCCGCCGCCTTTTCATCCCCACGGCCCCGCCACGCCGCCGCCGCCACCGCCGCATCCTCGGTAGCCTCCAGCAGACCGTCCGCGAGCCCGTGCAAGGCTCTCTCGGGCGATACCGTCACGCCGCGCCCCGCGCGGCCCGGTCCCCGACATCTTCGCGCTCCAGGAACTGCCGGATGTTCCGGCAGGCCTGCCGGATGCGCTGCTCGTTCTCCACCAGGCTGATCCGTACCCAGCCCTCGCCCCCAGGACCGAAGCCGGCACCGGGCGACACCGCAACCCTGGCGTCCGTCAGGAGCGTCTTCGCGAACGCCAGACTGCCGGCGGCCCGAAACGGGGCCGGCACCCGGGCCCACGCGAACATCGTCGCCACCGGAGGCTCCACCTCCCAGCCGGCCCGGCGAAGACCGCTCACCAGCGTGTCACGACGGCGACGGTAGGTGTCGCGGACGGTATCGACGTACTCCTGGGGGCCGTTAAGCGCCGCAGTGGCGGCGACCTGAATCGGTGTGAAGGCCCCGTAGTCGAGGTAGGACTTGATGCGGGCCAGCGTCGCCACGAGGTGCGGATTGCCGGCTGCGAAGCCGATCCTCCAGCCCGGCATCGAATAGGTCTTGCTGAGCGACGTGAACTCGACCGCGAGTTCCCTCGCGCCCGGCACCTGCAGGATGGAGGGCGGCGGCGAACCGTCGAAATAGATCTCGGCGTAGGCAAGGTCAGACAGGATCCAGACACCGTGCCGGCGGCACAGGTCCACCATGGCCTCGTACGCATCGAGCCCGACCACGGCCGCCGTCGGATTGGCCGGGAAGTTGACCGTCACGGCCTTGACCCGTCCGGCCCCCGCTGCCAGCGCGCGCTCCAGCTCCGACACGAAATCCCGGTCCGGCCCCACCGGAACCCGACAGATCTCGGCGCCGGCCAGCACGAAACCGTAGGGGTGTATCGGATAACTCGGGTCGGGTACCAGCACCTGGTCACCCGGTTCCGTGATGGCAGTGGCGAGATGGGCAAACCCCTCTTTCGAGCCCAGCGCCACGATCACCTCGCGCTCGGGATCCAGGCGCACGTCGAAGCGCCGCCGGTAGTAGCCGGCCACAGCCCGGCGGAGGCCACGGATCCCGCGGGACGCTGAATAGCGGTGCACCCGCGGATTGCGGACGGTCTCGACCAGCTTTTCGACGACGTGATCGGGCGGCGCCAGGTCCGGGTTTCCCATCCCGAGATCGATGATGTCCTCGCCGGCGGCCCGGGCGGCATCCTTCATCGCGTTCACTTCGGCGAACACGTACGGCGGCAGCGCCTGGATTCGTTCGAACTCGCGGTGGGAGGGGACTTGCTTCATCGGACCCACACTCCGATCAGTCCGGCCGGCGCCGAGCCGGGCCGGCCCCAGCTGTCACCGTTCGCCCGGTGAACCGGCCGGTCCGGCCGCCGATGCCGGCCGCCATTGCAACCGTTATGCGGGAACCGGACCAAGTACCGTTACGGCGCGAACGCGCTGGACGCAAGACCCGTGTCCTCCGGCAGGCCCAGGGCCACGTTGGCGTTCTGCATCGCCTGCCCGGCCGCTCCTTTCAGCAGGTTGTCCAGTGCACACAGCAGGATCGCCTGGCCGCCCCGCCCGGTGGCCACACCGAGGTGGGCCTGATTGGACCCGCGCACCTCCCGGGTCGCCGGCGCCGAGCCGAGGGGCAGGACCTGCACGAAGGTCTCGCCGCGGTACGCGTCCTCGAGACATGCCTGCAGATCGCCGGCAGTCACGCCGGACCGGGCCTGGACGTAGACGGATGTGAGAATGCCGCGATTCATCGGCACCAGATGCGGCACGAACGTCACCCGGGTTTCGGTCCCCGTGACCCGTGCCAGCTCCTGCTCGATTTCCGGCGTATGCCGGTGACCGCCCAGGCCGTACGCGCGGATTCCCTCGGAGACCTCGCCGAACAACAGGTCTTCGCGCAGCGACCGGCCGGCCCCCGACACCCCGGACTTGGCATCGATCACGAGCGGCTCGGGATCAATCAGTCCGGCCGACAGCACCGGCAGCAGCGGCAGGAGCGCCGACGTCGGATAGCAGCCCGGACAGGCGATCACCGATGCCGTGCGCATGGCGTCGCGGGCATGCTCGGTCAAGCCGTACACGGCATCGGGCTGCAAGTGCGCCGCGCGGTGCGGCGCACCGTACCACTCGGCGTAACTGTCGAGATCCCGCAGCCGGAAGTCGGCGGACGTGTCGACCACCCGGGCAACCGGCGCGATGCGGGCCACGGTCTCCTGTGTGGTGCCGTGCGGCAGGCAGCAGAACACGAGCGCACAGCCGGCCGCGTCGAACGCATCGATGTCGACGAACGCCGGCAGGTCCCGGCCGCGAAACCGCGGAAACAGGTCCTCGGGCGACGTCCCCGCTCGCCGTTTCGCACCCAGGGCGGCAATCTCCAGCCGGGGATGCTCGAGCACCAGCCGGAGCAACTCTGCGCCAACGTAGCCGCTGGCCCCCAGGATCGCGACGGGGAACCGATCAGTCATGTGTTAAGGCCCGGCACTTGCGCGCCATGGGAACAGTAAGGTCGGAGGCCGGCCACGCAAGCCGGAACGGATCAGCGTTTGGAGAACTGGAAGCTTCGGCGCGCCTTGGGCCGGCCGTACTTCTTGCGCTCCACGCGACGGGCGTCACGGGTCAACAGTCCGTGCGCCCGAAGCCGGGGACCCAGGGCCGGCTCACGGGCCGCGAGGGCGCGGCTGATGCCGTGTCGAATGGCGCCCGCCTGCCCCGAGCAACCGCCGCCCCGGACCGTGCACACGACGTCGATCTCATCCTGGCGCTCGGCGACCTGCAACGGCTGCCGCAGCAAGGCCAGGTGACCTGCCCGCGGGAAATACTCCTGCTGGGGCTTGCCGTTGACCGTGATCCGCCCCTTCCCTGCCGCTACCCAGACACGCGCGACCGAACTCTTGCGCCGGCCCGTGCCGTAGCTCCGCGCCTTGCCAACCGGCGGCGCCGGAACGGGACTGGATGCGGGGGTCGCGTTGGTCGCGTCAGTCATCGGAAGCCTGCGGTAGGTTCTTCGAGTTCATTGCTGCAAGGTCCATGGGAACCGGCTGCTGGGCGCCATGCGGATGGTCGGGCCCCGCGTATACATGGAGCTTGCGCAACTGCGCCCGTCCCAGCGGTCCCCGCGGGATCATCCGGCGCACCGCGAGTTCGATCACCTGTTCCGGCCGGGACCCGGCCAGCAAGTCGCCGTACCGGCGCGACCGGATTCCGCCAGGGTAACCGGTGTGCCAGTAGTGCAGCTTGTCTCGGGCCTTCGCGCCGGTCAGCGCCACCTTCTCCGCATTCACCACGACAATATTGTCGCCACAGTCCAGATGCGGCGTGTACATCGGCTTGTGCTTGCCGCGGAGCCGATTGGCGATGAGGCTCGCAAGCCGCCCAAGGACCACGCCGTCGGCGTCGATCAGATGCCAAGCACGCTTAATCTCCGCCGGGCGAGCGGTGTATGTACGCATGGACAGTCCTAGCGGAACACGCGGCGCGGGGCGAGCGGATTGGTTGCGCCACTGCAGGGCCGCAACCGCGCGAGTATGTCTAGCCCCAGGCAAGGTTGGTGTCAACGTGAAGCCGCGAACCGAGCCGGTCGCGCCACCCGTCTGGTGGCGGCGGATCGCAATCCCCGCGACCGACGGGTCACTGCGGTTTCCGCCTGATCCACCACAAGTCTTCAATCATGGCAAGGGTCTCGTCGGGACTTGGCGACTGGCCCCGGACGAAGACTCCGGAATTCGGGCGACCAAGACTATGCCAGTCCCGCGCAACGCGCGATCCAGGAGCGCTCGAGCAAGACCTCGTGACCGACAGCGGTCACTGGGACCCCTGACCAGCAGTTGGGGGTCGGTCTCGGGATCGGCTCTGCGAATGCGGATGGCCGGTCTCCGGTTAACTGCAATGCAATCGATGCTCAATTGCGCGCAATAGTCAAACGTGGAGGGCACCACCCATGGCGAGCATCACCATCCGCAACCTCGACGATGGGCTCAAGCGGCGGCTCCGGGTGCGTGCGGCCGAGAACGGGCGCTTCATGGAGGAGGAAGCCCGCGAGATTCTGCGCCATGCCGTCGGCGAAGCCCCGCCCCCGAAGGATCTCGGCCGGGCCATTCATGCCCGATTTGCTGCGCTCGGCGGCGTCGAGCTTCCGGAGCGGAGCCCGAAGCGCCCTTCGCCCAAGTTCGAATGAGCGGGTTGCCATGGTCGTGATTAGACACCAACGTGGTGTCCGAACTGATGCGCCTCAAGCCTGACCCCGCGGTCACGGCATGGTTCTCCGTCCAGGACTCCGCCGAACTCAACCTCACCGCCGTCATTGAAGCGGAACTGCGCGCCGGCGTTGCCCTATTGCCGCCGGGCCGACGCCGTGATCGCATCGCTGCAGAGGTCCATGCCATGGTCCGGGAAGACTTCGCCGGGCGTGTGCTGCTCTTCGTCAGCACCGCCGCCAAGGCCTACGAGGACATCGCCGCTGACCGCCGATCCCTTGGCCGGCCGTTTCCGGAAGCCGATAACCAAATCGCCGCCACAGCCCGCATTGCCGGCGCAGCCGTCGCTACGCGCAACAGCGCCCACTTCGAGCCCTGCGGGATTTCGCTCGCCGTTCCGTGGACTGACTGAGCAGTTCGGGCTGCCACCCTGCCCCGACGGCCTGCATGTCATGCTCAAGGGTGACTTTGGCGCGATCCTAGAATGGACCAGAAACGGGGAGAAAAAGGAAATGACCGACACCCCTGGCGCAGGGATGTCGGTCTCGGTGGTAGCGGGGGAGGGACTTGAACCCCCGACACGCGGATTATGATTCCGCTGCTCTAACCAACTGAGCTACCCCGCCCCGGCGGCCGACCATCGGCCTGGACGCCTGCAGGCTACACTACCCTGCCCGCCCCGTGCGTCTACGACCGATACCCGGTCACTGTCAAGGTACGGCGGATGACCGATTTCCCTGACAGCGGCACTGTCGTCGAGCCCTGGTCCGACCGAGGCATTTCCGTACTTTCTGTACCTCTGTACTTCCTTGAACCCATGGGCAGACCTAAATATGGTAAGCGCCATGCGGGGAACCCGCGGTGGCTGCAGGGCCAACCGGTGAAGTGTTGCGAGAGTACCTGAAGCATGCGTATGGGTCGCTGGAGCAGTGGACTTGCCGGTGCCGCAGGGCTGCTCTTGGCATGCACCGCCCTCCCCGCCGCGGCCGATGATGACCGCTCGGGCGGTCTCGGGACCCTCCACTTCGGCTCGTCGGACGTGGTGCCGTGCGCGTTGCGCACCCATCGGATTGGAAGCGGCGGAGCCTCCACGACATTCGTGCATCCTTCGCCCACCTGCGAGGAGGGCGGGGTGCGGGGTGTCGGTTTGCGGTCAGGCACTCCGTTCGAGACGGCCGCAACCTGGCGGGCCGGCTACTCCGAAGACGTCGATTTTGCCGTCGGCTTCGTCTACCGCGCGTCGCCGGCTTCGGTCGTTGCGCGCCCGCGCACCGGCGGGGAAACGGTTTCCCTGGTGGGCGCACTCCAGTACGGTCGATTCGTGGTCGGTGCCGGCATCTTCGACGCCGAGGATCCTGCCATCGACACCGTGCGGCGCGGGTACAACCTCGGCGCCAATTACCAGTTCGGCGCGTTCCGGGTCGGCACGTCGCTGATCACCACCTGGACCGACGGATCCTGGACGGGAGGCGCGGTAAACCACCCGTCCCGGCGTTTCCTCGACTCCCTGTCGGTCGACCTCCAGTACGCGTTCACTCCCGGGCTCCTAGGCTACTTCAACTATGTCGAAGTAAGCCATCCGGACCATCAGCTGCTGAGCCTGCGGGAGCGGACCGGTCAGCGGGAGAGCACCTGGACCGTCGGCGTGAGCGTCGGCTTCTGACCCGCTCTGCCGGCCGGCGGCCACGGCCTGCATGAAGCCCGCTGAAGACTTGCGTCCCGATCTCTCGACGGACGGGGATCCGTGGGCCGATATCCGCGACGGCGTCCGCAAGCTTTGCGCCCGCTTCCCGGGTTCCTACTGGCAAGCGCAGGACCGTGACCGCGCGTACCCGGAAGCCTTCGTCGCGGCCCTGACCGAAGCCGGTTATCTCGCCTGCCTCATCCCCGAACAGTACGGTGGTGCCGGCCTCCCGGTCGCTGCCGCTGTCGCCGTTCTCGAGGAGATCCACCGGAGCGGCGGCAACGGGGCTGCCTGCCACGCTCAGATGTACATGATGGGGGCGCTGCTCCGGCACGGTTCCGAAGCGCAGAAGCAGCGCTATCTCCCGGACGTCGCTGCCGGGAAGCTCCGGCTGCAGGCATTCGGTGTGACGGAACCGAATGCCGGCAGCGACACCCTGGGGCTCCAGACCCGGGCGGACCGAGACGGCGATTCCTACGTGATCAACGGCCAGAAGATCTGGACCAGCCGGGCCGAACATTCGGACCTGATGCTCCTGCTCGCTCGAACGGCGCCGGCGGAAGCGGTCGCCAAGCGGACGGACGGGCTTTCACTGTTCCTGGTGGACATGGCCGAGGCCCTGCAGGCCGGGCTAACCATCCGCCCGATCCGCACCATGCTGAACCATGCGACCACGGAGGTCTTCTTCAAGGATCTGCGTGTGCCAGGCACGGCGCGAATCGGCGAGGAGGGCAAGGGATTCCGCTACATCCTCGACGGCATGAACGCGGAACGAATCCTGGTCGCGGCCGAATGCATCGGCGATGCACGCTTCTTTATCGACCGGGCCGTCGCCTACGCCGGCGAGCGCGTGGTCTTCGGACGCCCCATCGGCCAAAATCAAGGCGTGCAGTTTCCCATCGCGCGGGCCTACGCGGAAACGGAGGCTGCCGACCTAATGGTGCAAAGGGCCGCGCGCCGGTTCGACTCCGCCCTCCCCTGCGGTCCGGAATCCAACATGGCCAAGTTGCTGGCAGCCGACGCTTCCTGGCATGCGGCAGAGTGCTGCCTGCAGACCCACGGCGGTTTCGGTTTCGCGGAAGAGTACGACATCGAGCGGAAATTCCGCGAGACACGGCTATACCAAGTGGCTCCGGTTTCCACCAACCTTATTCTCGGCTACATCGGCCAGCACGTCCTGGGCTTGCCCCGTTCCTACTAAGGTCTGAACCCAATTATCGCGAACGGTGCGAGACCGTGGAACCGGCTTGGTTGCTGGAGGTGGAGTTGGCTGGCGGGCGATACGACATGACGGAGGCGAAAAGGGAATTGCTGCGCCGGTTCCTGCCGACCGGGCGTCCGGGCCCGACCCGGAAGCACGACTGTCGGTTCATGGACGGAATCTTCTTCGCCCCGCGGGCGGGACGCCCCGTGGCGCGGCTTGCCCAAGCGGTACGGCCCGTACACGAACTGCTCTAGCCGCTACGACTGCTGGAGCGAGAACGGGACCTGGGTGCCCCAGTCCCCTACCGCGATTCAGACTGACCGCCCGCGCCTCACTCGTCATGCAGCCGTCTCTCCGGCGACGAAGACACCGAGCTTCCCAAGAGCGCCAACACCGCTGCCTTCAATGTGACGAGAAGGGCATCCAGGTCGTCTCGGCTCTTCGCCGAATATTTCAGGCCCATCACGACCGTTACGACAAGATGCGCCAGCTGGTCGGGGGTCAGGTTGGAGGCCGCCAACGCTCTTGAGTGCGGCCTCAACAACTCGGCGACCAGGGCGTGATGCTTGTCATGGGAACGTTCAATCTCTTTGCGCCCGGCCTGATTGTGGCCACTGACCAGGTCCTCGGCGTCTCCCGATGTCTGCAGCAGTTCGAACGACTTGATTACCGTCCCCTCAAAATAAGCGTCGAGCTGTGTCGACAGTGAAGTGCGCCCCACAAGATTGTCCCTGACCGCTTGCAGGTTGTTGTCCGTGATGCGGCGAATGGAAGCGACAATCAGCTCACTTTTACCGCCGAAGGTGTCATAGAGCGTCTGTCGCGACACGCCTGCTTCCGACGCGATGTCCGCCATCGCCGTCTTGCGCGCGCCATAACGCACGAAAGTGCGGATGGCGGCGTCGATGATTTTCTGTTTCGTCGCGGTCATCTCGCTCTACCAATCGCGTCTGGGGCCGCTTCCGGATCGTGCTGGTAAATTCTTGAGTTTTCTGGAAATGTCGGTTGGGGCTCGCCCCTGTTGACGATTGGCCGACCGATCCGCTTGCCGCCGACCCAGGCACAGAGGCACTACACGGCGAGAAGAATACCTAGGTCGGTACGCACGCACGAATCCCCTTCGGACCAAATCAGTGGGCGGTGGGCGATGGTCATGCCGCTCTTGTGAAGACGATGACGCGGCTGATTTTCAGGAAGGCCATGGAGTTGGAGGGTCGTGGCAGTCTCGGCCGCAAACAATAGCAAGCGCCGGGAGGCTGTGGGCGGAGACAGGGGCGAAGACATGCGAAGGTGCGATCGGAGGTCGGCTCCGGGATTGGGGAACAGCACCGCCGAACACGGACGGGAGGTTAGGGCGAGCGGCCGCGAACGTCATCGGAGCCGCGCCGTTGGAGAGGAGCTGCATCACGGATAGGGGTCCTCCTAAGGCTGGGATGCCGCGGCTCCACCTCTAGCGCCTGTCCAACCCCACTGAGTTTGCCGGGCATCCTGGCCCCAGAGAAGCTAAGAGATTACAGCTTGACACTTGCTGTCTCAATGTAGCATACTATTGTACACGACTAGTACAGGTGTACAGCCTTCAGTCGGTGAGCGGAGGGTCCGTCAATGACGCAGACAAGACGAAACCTACTGAAAGTCGGCGCGGTTACCGCCGCCGCATCCATCACTCCATTGCGCCTGACAGGTGCTGCTGAGAACACCCAGACGAAGGAAAGGGCCATGGACCAGACCCAGGAAGACGCATTGATCGATCGGATCGCCAAGGCGGTAAGCTATTCCTTCCGCACGCCGATCCTGCGGCGACCGTCGGACTACGAGCTGGACTACGAAGACGTTTACTTTCCCGCCGCGGACGGCGTGATGCTGGACGGCTGGTTCGTACCTGCGCAAGGCTCCGACAAGCTGATCATCTGCAATCACTTCATCGGCGCCAACCGCTATGGCTATCCGGGCCACTTGGCGCCATGGGACCAGCAGGGCGGGTTCGAAGTGGATTTCGTCCGAGCCTACAAGGCGTTGCACGAGGCCGGCTACAATGTGCTTGCCTATGACTTGCGGGGTCATGGCCATTCGGCGGACGGCGCTGGCAACATCACCGGCGTCGGCGCCATCGAATGGCGGGACGTGATCGGATCGATGCGCTACGCCAAGTCACGCCCCGACACGGCGCGCATGAAGATCGGGTTGCATAGTCTGTGCATGGGCTGCAACGCAACCTTCATCGCCATGGCACGGCACCCCGAGGAATTTGAAGACATCGCCTGCATGATCGCGTTGCAGCCGCTGTCGGCCGCGCCCTTCATCGAGCGCGCCCTGATCGACCAAGGCGTGATCAACGCCTACGAACGCTTCAACGAGCGCTACTCCTACTATTCCAGTTTCCGCCATACGGATTCCAACGCCATCGCCTGGGCTCACGCGGTGAGATGCCCAACGATGGTCGTGCAGGTGAAGGATGACGTGACCACCAAGCCATCGGATGCACAGGGCATACACGACACGCTACCGAACCCGGACAAGAAACTGCTGTGGATCGAGGGCACGCCGGTGCGCTACGAGGGTTACCGCTACTTCAGCGGCAACCCTGAAGAAATGATCGCTTGGTACAACGCACACATGTGAGGGACGAAATTGTCAGACGACTATATCGGCCGCGCTCTCGGCCACCTAGTGAACTGGCTCGACAAACGCATGTGAAGCGCCGATGTTCCGGTCCCTGGTCAAGCGGAGTCTCCACGCCTTCTGGGCTGACTCAGTTCTCGTCGCCATCGTGGCAGCGGCTTCGCTGACCACCCACAAGACCTTTCACGTCGCAATCACGATCCCGGCCTCGACAGACGCAGTGTGAGCGGTGCCAGTCGACCCGGAGACCTATCCGCAGTGGTACCCGGTCTTTGCCCAGCGAATGCAGGTTTGATGACGGGGACTTGCGCATGACCGGGCTGTCCGGCCCGATCTAGCCGTTGCCTGCAAAAAGCGACAAGGCAACCCGTTTCGGTGCCTTGCGCAGGGGGTTGCCGGCAAGAGGGGCGTACCGGGTGCCTAATCTCACCAACGTAGCCGGCGATTCTCATCCAACGTAGCCACCGATTCTCGGTAAAGTAGCCGCCAGGTCCATGCAGGGTGGCCACCCGGAGCGAAGCGACGTGGTCAGGTTGATGCCGGCAGGTGTTCCTCCG
>JAJDZX010000041.1 GCA_022824395.1 Alphaproteobacteria bacterium | reverse complement strand
TCTACGACCGAGGGGCGATTGAAAGACCTCCCAGGTCCCGGTGGACTGCTTCGGCGCGTGCCATGGTTCTCAGACCCCGCGGAGCCCCTCCTCGCCTCACCAAACGCGGCTCGCAGGGTGTTGCCTTCGGCCAGGTTGACGGCCTCGGCACTCCGGTTTCATATCGTTCTCGTGGCTCCATAGCCCGGCCCACGCCTGCCGCTCCCCAACGCTTCGCCTGCCGCCTCGCGGCGACCGACGCATGGTTCGCGGAGGAAGTGGTGGTTACCCTCTCTTCCTGCCGGGACTTCCACCCGGCGACATTCCACCAGTTAGCCTGGCGCACCAACTATTGTTACAAAAGACTAGATCTGGGTCTTGACCGCGTTGTCGGAGTACCGAAGAAGGACTTGACCCGGAGATGCTGCTTGATCCACTTGAAGAACAATTCGACCTGCAAGCGGGCGCGGTAGAGTTCGGTGATGGTCAGGGCCGGCAAGACGAAGTTATTGGCAAGGAAGACGAGGGTCTTGTCGCGCTCGGCGTCGCGGTAGCGGATGCGGCGTAGCTGGTCTGGATGGTCGGTCGCGCTGTGGGCGCTGCCGGGCCACACGATCTGAGCGCAGATGAGCCGATGGCGCGGTTGACGGGCCGGGGGGAGAGGCGGCGGAGCCTCGTGTTCGATTTCGCTCTCAGGACGAAGAACCCCCCGCAGAGATGGAGGTGGTGAAGGCGTTCGAAGTCGAGGTAGGCCCGGTCCAAGACGTAGCAAGAGCTGGCTTCCGGGAGGAGCATGTCCAGAACGTTAACGTTATGCAGTTTGCCGTCGTCAGGCCACCCGATGGTCGCGGGAGCGACGCCAAGACACCAGCGCTCAACTGCCTGTTGCCGCGGCGCCATGCCGTTCCCGGCTCCCGCGGGCCTGCTGCCGTTGGCCCGGCGCCACATCCATGCGGGTGGAACGTCGCCCGACAGCAACTTCTCAGAAGAGGCCCTCGACTTGCCCCTCTGTGTCGAGGCGAATGCGATTGGCGGCCGGAACCCGCGGGAGCCCGGGCATGGTCATCATGTTGCCGCAAATCGCCACCAGGAATTCAGCGCCGGCAGCGATCCGAACCTCGCGGACCGACAGGGAATGCCCGCTCGGCACCCCCTTGCGGGCAGGATCAGTGGAAAAACTGTACTGCGTCTTGGCCATGCACACTGGATAGTGCCCGCACCCCTCGGCCTCGAACCCGTCGATCTGCGTTCGAACGCTGGGCGGGGCAGTCACGGATGCAGCCCCGTAGATCTCCTGTGCGATCCGTTCGATCTTACCCCACAGATCCAGGTCATCGGGGTAGAGGGTCCGGAAGGACGCGGGAGTACTCTCGATCTGCTCCAGCACGCTGCGGGCGAGCGCTTCCGTGCCGGCGCTGCCGTCCGCCCAGTGCGTGCAGGGAACAACTGCCGTTCCGCGTGCTGAACAGTAGTCCTGGATCGCAGCGACTTCCGCTTCCGTATCGCTCGTGAAGCAGTTCACGGCGACCACGGCCGGTACCCCAAACTTCTCGACATTGTCCAGATGCCTGCCGAGGTTCTCGAGACCCTTCTGGACGGCGCCCGGATCCTCCGTCGACAAGTCCTTCACGGCCACCCCGCCATGCATCTTGAGCGCTCGCACGGTCGCTACCACGACCGCAGCGTCGGGAGTCAGTCCGGCCTTCCGGCACTTGATGTCAAAGAACTTCTCCGCACCGAGATCGGCCCCGAAACCCGCCTCGGTCACCACGTAGTCGGCGAGCTTCAGTGCTGCGCGGGTTGCCATGACCGAGTTGCAGCCATGCGCGATGTTGGCGAACGGGCCCCCGTGCACGAAGGCAGGATTGTTTTCCAGCGTCTGGACCAGGTTCGGCATCAGCGCGTTCTTGAGCAATACCGCCATCGCGCCGTCCGCCTCGAGATCTCTCGCCCGGCGGGCTTCCCGCGCCCGGGTCCGTCCGACGACAATGTTGCCCAGTCGTCGCTCGAGATCCGCCAGGCCATCGGCCAGGCAGAAGATGGCCATGACCTCCGATGCGACCGTGATGTCGAACCCGGACTGCCGGGGAAACCCGTTGGCGACACCGCCCAGCGACAACACGATCTCGCGCAGGGAGCGGTCATTCATGTCAACGACCCGGCGCCAACCCTCGCGGCGCACGTCGAGTTCCAGCGCATTCCCCCAGTAGACATGGTTATCCAGAAGCGCTGCCAGCAGGTTGTGGGCGGCACCGATGGCATGGAAGTCACCGGTGAAATGCAGATTGATGTCCTCCATCGGGACCACCTGTGCATGACCGCCGCCCGCGGCGCCGCCCTTCATCCCGAAACAGGGGCCGAGGCTCGGTTCCCTGAGGCAGATCGCCGTGCGTTTCCCAACCCGGTTGAGTGCATCGCCGAGGCCGACCGTCGTGGTCGTCTTGCCCTCTCCGGCCGGGGTGGGGGTAATCGCCGTTACCAGAACGAGCTTCCCGTCGGGGCGCTCGGACAGTGAATCGATGAAATCCAGTTCGAGCTTGGCCACGTTTCGCCCCCACGGGGCAAGGTGCCTCGCTGGAATCTGGAGCTTCTCACCAACCTCTTGGATCGGAAGGAGGTCTGCAGTACGGGCGATCTCGATATCGCTACTCTGGGGCATGGGCGGAACCCGGGAATCTCAACACTTGCTGTCTCGCGGCCGAAAGCAAGCATTCCTACCATGCCGACATAGGGATGGGAATTCGTTCCTCGCCGGTAGCTGACCCGGCCGGCCCGCGCCAATGCCCGCGCTTGATACAGCGCGGGCGGGGGGCTCGGTCGTACAACCCTCTTTCCCGGCCCTCCCCCATCCTGAACGGGAGCGATCCCCGCCCCCTTCCTGCGACCTGAATCGCTGCCGGCCTGCCACCCGGGCTTCCTGCCAGGCCGTTCGGAATCGAGGGGGCTGTCGTTACCGGGGACGCCACCCCCTCGCGGCGAGAATGGCGGAGAACTCTTCCATGCGCACCGCGTCGCCGCGATCGATGCGGGCGATCCGGCGTTCGTCAGCAATATAGAAGTGCAGTTTGGAAAACATGCAGCCGGATGGGCAATCGCCCCAGGCATCCCGGAACACCAGGAACCACGCGTTGTCCGAGCGAAGTGCCTGGATCCCGGGGCCATCTCCGAGGAGAACATCCGGCATCGCCGCCACGACTCCCTCTAGGGCCGCGTACTGCGCGGCGATGTCCGATATGTCTCGATTGGGGTCGAAATGAACCCGATAGAGGTCTGGCAGATGTGGAAACGCGGTAACCGCCCGTAGGCCGACGCTTCGGTTGAGGGCATCGAATTCCACATGACCGGTACAAAACGGGGCCTGCACCCCCGGTCCTGCGAGGGCTTCCGCAGTTGCCCCGCCAAGCACCGGTGCCAACTCCAGGATCAGGGTTCCGGGCTCCCAGAGCGGCCGTGCGGTGACCGCGGTCATCTCGGGCCATGCGGTCCTGATGCGCTCCAGAACGCTGCGCACCTCTTCGAGATGAACGCTTGCATCGGCCGGCCGGCCCGTGGCATCGGCTGCCTGGCTGGCGCCGGGCCCGATCAGAGCTTGCCGCAGGAGTACCCCGCTCTCCGGCTCCGGTACCCGCTCCACCGGCCCATGCCGGACGAGCGGTGCGCTCTCCGGACATCCTGCGGCTGCCTGCGCAACCGGCGCGACGCAAGTCAGTTGCGCCGTCGACAGGATCGCCGCGACCAGAGATCGCGTAAGAGCGCGCCCGGGCCTGCCCGCGCCGGAGGATGCCATGTGGGCGATGGTATCGATCTTCCGGACTGCCCGGCGTTCGGCGGCAACTCCCCAACCCAGGCGGACACCGGCGTGCGACGCCGTGCGCCATCTCGGAGACGCGGCAATCCACCCCCTCCGCTGCGCAGCCACGGCTCCCGGCGTCGCGTGTAGGCATTTCACCGCCGATGGTGTAGTTCGTAGAGGCCATGGCCCAAGCAACGCACAAGGAAGCACAGAACGACCATCCGCCGTACCTCACGACACGGGAGGTGGCGGACCTCCTGCGTGTGAAGGAGCGGAAGGTCTACGACCTGGCGGCGCAAGGCGCGATTCCGCACCGGCGCGTCACGGGCAAGCTGCTCTTTCCCAGCGCCGAGATCCTGGCCTGGATCGAGGGCGCCAGTGACTCCGTCCCGCGCGAGCGACCCTCCGTGCTCACCGGTTCACACGACCCGCTGCTCGACTGGGCGGTGCGCGAATCTGGTTCCGGTCTTGCCACGCTCTTCAACGGAAGCGCCGACGGCCTCAAGCGTTTTGCCGAAGGGCGCGCTGCCCTTGCCGGCGTCCACATTCCGGAACCCGGCGGCTGGAATGTCCGGACGGCCGAGGCGAACGGTCTGCGGGACTGCGTGCTCATCGCGTGGGCCAGTCGGGCGCGCGGCCTGATCCTCTCACATCGGGTGCAGGGTGACGTACGGCAAGTGGCCGATCTGAAAGGCAGGTGTGTCGCCCTGCGCCAACCGGGAGCAGGGGGCGCTGCCATTTTCGATGACATGCTCGTGAACGCCGGACTGACGGCGAAGGACCTGATTGCGGCCAAGGGACTCGCCAGGACGGAAAGCGATGCTGCGGCGGCGGTCGCGGCCGGAGAAGCCGATGCCGCAATGGGCATCGAGGCGATGGCTCGCCAATTCCACCTGCCGTTTCTGCCGCTCGTTGAAGAGCGTTTCGACCTGTTGGTCGATCGTCGGGCCTACTTCACGGAGCCCGTCCAGACACTGTTGGTATTCGCGCGCGATGAGCCCCTGCTGCGCAAGGCCGCGTCGATGGGCGGCTACCGGCTCACGGAACTCGGGACTGTGCGCTGGCTCTCGGCGTAGCGGTCGAAGCCCGCCAGGCGGACCGTCCACACCGTTGCGGCCCGGACGCTGGTCGCAGGGCTTGAGGCTGCCGTGCACCAGGCCTCGCGGTCGGGCGGCGTCACGGATTCCCTAGCGCCCGCCGAAATGGCGTCGCCAGATCGGCCCCACGACCGGATGGCGCCGAACCGCCTCCGCAATCCGGACCACCCGCGCCGCCTCCACATTACCTGGCAACCAGGGCAGGAACATGGCGATGTAGATGTCGGCGACCGTCATCTCGTCGCCGAGCAGATACGCTCCCGCGACATTCGCATCGATCAGGGCCATCGCCTCGCCCATGCGGCGGGTCGCAGCGCTCCGCAGCGCATCGTGTCCCGCCGGATCGTCGGTGAAGCGGAACGGATAGGCCCGCCGCAACACTGCCTCGTAGAGATTGACATTCGCGAAAGCGATCCAACGCAAGAATGCCCCGTGCATCGGCGTTCCGGGGCGAGGTCCGAGATGCTTGTCCGGGAAACAGAGCGCGAGATAGACCAGGATCGCGGACGTTTCCGTCATCGTTGACCCGTCCGGCAGGATCAGCGTCGGCACCTGGCCCCAGGGATTGGTCCCCCGGAAGCTCTCAGGTAGCGGCGTACCCGCCCGCGACTCCAGCTCCACCAGGGTGAATGGTGCGTCGGCCAGCGTCAGTGCCGCCTCGACGACGAAGCCACCAGACCCAGGCCGATTATGGAGCGTGTAGCCCATGTCCCCTGCCTGCCGCACGTGCGGCGCCTACGGCCTCTTCGTCGCGTTGGGAAAGAACACCTGCCGGCCGTCGACCCGGTAGGAAGCGATTGCCGCCTGACCTTCCGTCGAAAGGACCCAATTCACGAATGTCTCACCGAGGCGGGCCTTGACGTTCGGGTGCCGGTCCGCATTGACCAGGATGATGCCGTACTGGTTGAACAACCGCGGGTCCCCTTCGACCATGACCCGGTAGTCGCGCTTGTTGCCGAAGCTAACCCAGGTGGCGCGGTCAGCCATGACATACGCACCGAGGCCGATCGCGGTGTTCAGCGTGGAGCCCATTCCGGCGCCGGTCTCCCGGTACCAGCCGCCAGACGCCGCCGCTGCATCAATTCCCGCTTCTCGCCAGAGTCGCAGTTCAGCCTTGTGCGTGCCGCTGTCGTCTCCGCGCGAGGCAAACGGCGCGCCGGAATCAGCGATCTTCCGGAAGGCTGCCAAGACGTCCGCCATGGAGGCGACGCCGGCCGGGTCGCCAAGCGGCCCCACGACCACGAAATCGTTGTACATGACGTCTGCCCGACTCACCCCGTGGCCGTCCGCGACGAACTTGTCCTCGGCCAGCCTGTCGTGGACCAGCAACACGTCGCCGTCGCCGTTCGCCGCGTTCTTGATCGCCTGTCCGGTCCCTACGGCGACGACACGGACCTCGATACCGGTCTGTTCCCGAAATGCCGGCAAGATCGCGTCGAAGAGCCCGGAGTGCTCCGCCGACGTCGTCGACTGCACGACGATGTACTCATCTGCGGCGACCGTGGGAGCACTCAGTCCGAAGACCGCCGCGGCCAGGACGGCGAGGCGTCGCACCGCTCCTGCCGTTCTGCGGGACGTTGCCATTCCCGCCCTTCGCGTTACGACGACGAATCCAGGTACAGGCGGCCCTCCAGCCAGGCGCGGGCCGCCTCCGAGCGGGGCGTGTTCAGGACGTGCGACGCGCAACCGGTCTCGGCCACCCGGCCGGCATGCATGAAGATCAGGTCGTCACCGAGACGGCGGGCCTGACCTGCGTCATGCGTCGCGAGGACAATGGTGACCCCGTCGGCGTGCGCTTCCCGGATCAGCTGCTCGACGGCGTGCGTGGAAACCGGGTCCAGGCTCGCCGTCGGTTCGTCAAGAAACAGGACCCGGGGTGCGCATGCAAGCGCGCGGGCTACTGCAAGCCGCTGCTGCTCTCCTGCGGACAACACCCGCGCCGGACGGGTCGCGAGACCCTCGAGTCGCGCCCGCTCCATCGCCTCGGCTTCCCGCACCGAACGCTCGGAGCCCGTGAAGCCGCGCACCGCGAGCGCGAAACGGAGATTGGCAAGAACGGAGCGGCGCAGCATGACCGGGCGCTGAAACACCATCGCCTGGGCGTGCCGGCCCCGTCGGTCGAGCGGCCGTCCCCGCCAGAGCACCTCCCCCTTGGTGGGGCGAATGAGACCGTGCAGGAGGCGCAGCAGCAGGCTCTTGCCCGTCCCGTTGGCGCCCATGACGATGGTCCGCCGGCCGGCGCGGATATCGATGTCGATCCCGTCGATGAGGCGCTTTCCGCCACCTTCGAAGCAGAGTCCGCGGGCCTGCAGCAGCGCCTCGGGCGGCGCCGCTTCCCGCCACGCGGCTGCCGGTGCACCCACGTTGATTTCCGTCTCAAGCATAGGTCATCCGTGCGGCCGAGGCCCTGAACGTCATGACAGCTCCGTTCACCACCAGCGCGATCACGAGCAGGACGACACCAAGCGCGAGCGCGAATTCCAGATTGCCCTTGGAAGTTTCCAGCGCGATGGTCGTGGTCATGACACGGGTGACGTGGTTGATGTTGCCGCCAACGATGATCACGGCACCCACCTCGGCAACCGCGCGTCCGAAGCCCGCGAGCGCCACCGTCAGCAGGCTGAGCCGCGCATCCCACAACAACGCGACGACACGATCAAACGGCCGGACCTCGAGTGACGCGAACTGTTCGGCATAGTCCGTGTGAAGGTCTTCCACGACCTGCCGCGTCAATGCCGCGACGATCGGCGTGACCAGGATGGTCTGGGCGATGATCATGGCGGTCGGCGTGTAGAGCAGGCCCAACACCCCGAGCGGTCCCGTCGCTGACAGCATCATGTAGACCATCAGGCCCACGACCACCGGCGGCAGCCCCATCAGCGCGTTGAGCACGAGCCCCGCCAGCGACCGTCCCGGGAATCGGAGTGCGCCCACCACTGCCCCAAGCGGGAGTCCAATCAGGCAAGCGGCCGCAACTGCAGTCAGCGTGACCCGGAGCGAGAGTCCAATGATCTCCAGAAGGTCGGCGTCCAAGGCCATGATCAAGCCAGCGGCTTCACCCAGACTCCCCATAAAGCTGCCCATTCCCGTGTTTCCTCCTTCTTTAGGGAAGAAATACAGGAAAGCAGCGTGAAATCCACTGTATGTGGAGGAGCCCCCATTGGTTTGAACGCCTGTTTTGCAGCGGGCCGTACCGGGGGCCAAGCGTCACGTTCGCCCCGCGATACGCCCGCACCGATCGTCCGGGAACCGGAGACTACGAAGGACGGTCGCCGTCATGGCTTGCCCGGAGGCCGCGTCGCCGTCGATCGACTGCCCTGCCGCAGCGGGTGATCATGCGCGCCGAACGTGGCGCTGAGCCGCGTGGATCGGCAGGTTCGCACCGAGGCCCGATGCAGGAAGGGTGTTTCGGCGGGACCGGGACCCCGCGGAACCGTCAGTCGCTGCCGCGCAGGGGCCGCAGGAAACGCAGCACGTCGCCAGCAAGTGCCTCCGGTTGCTCCATGGCGGCAAAGTGGCCGCCCTTTTCCATGACCGTCCACTGGCGGATGTCTGTGTAGGTTTCGGCGGCCAGCGACCGGGGCGGCCGGAGAATTTCCCTCGGGAATGCCGCGTACGCAGCAGGGACGTCGATCGTTCGGCCTTTCGGAATCGGCCACCGGCTGTGCCGGCGCGCGTAGTACGGCCAGAAGGAGGAGCCGATTGCGCCGGTAAACCAGTACAGGCTGATGTTCGCCAGCAGGTCGTCACGCGCAATCACCGACAGTACGTCGCCGTCGGAATCGGTCCAGCGGTCGAATTTCTCGCTAATCCACGCGGCGAGGCCGGCCGGTGAATCGGTAAGCCCATAAGCCAGCGTCTGTGGACGAGTCCCCTGAATCCACTGATAACCGGTCTCTTCCCGTAGAAACTCCTCCAACTCCTCTCGCCATGCGCGCAGTTCTGGCGCCGTGGGATCCAACTGCAGCGGATCGCGGCGGACCGGCATCATGTTGAGATGCAGCCCGACGACGCGCTGCGGCCATACCAAGGCGATGCGGGACGAGATGAATGCCCCCCAATCGCCCCCCTGCACAGCGTAACGGTCGTAGCCCAGAACATCTGTCATCAGTGTGGAGAAGCAGTCGGCGATCTCCTCCACGGAAAAACGCTTCTGGCCCGGGCGGAATGACAGGCCGTATCCGGGCAGCGAAGGGGCTACCACGGTCACCGCGTCTGCAGCGTCGCCACCAAAACGCGCCGGGTCTGTGAGGCGTGGGATCAACTGCAGAAACTCGAACACCGACCCGGGCCAGCCGTGTGACAGCAGGAGAGGCAACGGATCCGGTCCCTGCCCCTGCACGTGGAGGAAATGCAGATCGATGCCCGATACCGGCACCTTGAATTGTGGGAATGCATTGAGGCGCGTTTCCGCTGCGCGCCAGTCAAACTCGTTTCCCCAATAGCGGACCAGCTCTTGCAGCCAGTCAACGTCGGTTCCGTACGCCCAGGGGTCCCCCGGTGTCTGGTCGGGAAACCGTGTGCGCCCAAGCCGTGAGCGTAGATCCTCGATAGCCGCTTCAGGCACCGACAACGTGAATGGTTCTGGATGTTCAGTCATGCATCGGTTCTCAACACTTTCAAGAGCCGCTCACCCGAATGCGGCAGCTCGATGGAGCGGATAGGTCATCGCTGATCCCGGTGTCAAGGCTCGCAGCCGTGCCGGCGCGCCTCCCCGACGTCGGCCGCCTTGCTGTCGAACGTCCCGGTCAAGGCCGTCGCGGGACAGCCGATGCCCATCTCATAGGCGGGAAGCCATGTCCTTCGGGCGCGGGCGGTGTACCGTTGACGCTCTGTACCATGGTGAACCACTCGAGAAAATCAGTGCACTGGGGCTGACGATGCTGCGGAGACAGCTGCTGGTTACCGGTCGGGTGCGGGAAGCGGAACCAACTGCGAGGAACGGAATGCGATCATTGTCATCGACGACATGGGTGATGCTGGCGGCCTTGGGACTGGGGGTTGGGTTCCTGACAGCAGCGGATCGGTCCATGGCCGGCGAACACCAGCCTTCGGGCTGGTACCTGGCGACCGGGGCGGGCGTGACACGCGCTGCCGGAATGGAGCAGTCGGGTCGGAACCGCGACACGACGTGCTACCCGAACGACGACTGCGGGCACCTCACGGGAGGGGCGCCCACGGGCTACCGGTGGTTCTACGACCTCCGGGCCGATCGCGGCACGGCAGCAGAAATTGCCATTGGCCGGCGCCTCGGGCCCTTGCGGCTGGAGGCGGCGCTCACGCAGCGGCGGAACGGGGTCGGCCAGGCATTCACCGGTATCACGTACCTCGACGGCTCCCGGCTCATGCCTGCCGCAGACAGCGACTACGAGTCGAGCTCCACGCGCTCGGTCGACGATCTCACGACGCGTACCTTGTCGCTTAATGCCTATCACGACGTTCGGATCGTGGAGAGCCCGATCACGCCGTACGTCGGCGCCGGTCTGGGCATTTCCTTCGTGGAACTTGCCGGGCTGTACTACGAGAGCATGTACCGCTGCAAGGCGGATGTCGCTTGCGATGATCCCGGGCAGTACGACGGACGGCAAGACGTCGCCGTATCCGACGTCGTCCCGTCAGGACATCTCTATGTCGGCGCGAACATGGCCATTGGCCCCAAGTTTCTCGTGGATGTGAAGCTCTCGTACAGCATGATCGGCGACATCGAGGATGAGGACGCATATGCGCTCCACAAGGTGCCCAACCTCACCAGCACCACGAGCGTCAGCGATATTCGTCAATGGTCGCTGATGTTGGGCGTCAGGTATGGGCTTGGCCGCTGATCGGGCGGCGCTTGCCGGGGTCGCGAGGCGGTCTTCTGCGTACGGGGAGCACTGAATGTCCGAAATCCATTACAAGTCGGCTACCGAGCTGACATCGCTGCTTCAGGCGCGGAAGGTCAGCGCGCGGGAATTGCTCGATCACCTTCTCGACCGCGTGGAGCGGCACAATCCGGCGCTCAACGCCATCATCTGGCAGGACACCCACCGGGCGCGGGCGGAAGCGGACGCCTCGGACCGTCGTCGCGCTGCGGGCGAAGCGACGGGCCTCCTCGACGGCCTGCCGATAACCGTGAAGGAGAGCTTCGATCTGACGGGTTCGCCCACAACCTGGGGCGTCCCCGAGTACAGCGGAAACATCGCAGCGACCGACTCCACGCTCGTCGCAAGGTACCGTAGCGCCGGCGCCGTGCTCTTCGGCAAGACGAACGTGCCGTTCATGCTGGCGGACTGGCAGAGCTTCAATGACATTTACGGCACCTGCAACAATCCGTGGGATCCGACGCGCACGCCCGGCGGCTCCTCCGGTGGATCGGCTGCAGCGCTGGCCGCGGGCCTGACGGGGCTCGATGCCGGTTCGGATATCGGCGCCTCGATCCGCAACCCGGCGCACTATTGCGGAGTCTTCGGACACAAGCCGACCTGGGGGATTATCTCGGGCCGCGGTCAGGCGCTGCCGGGGGACCTCGCCCCCACCGATATCGCTGTGGTCGGACCGCTGGCTCGATCGGCCGAAGATCTTCGGATGGCCGTTGGGATTCTGGCAGGCGCGGACGGCCCTGCAGAACGCGGATGGCGGCTGGACCTGCCCGGGCCACGTCAAAAGGACCTCCGCGGCTACCGCGTCGGCATCCTGCTGAGCGATCCGCAGGCGGAAGTGGCGCAGTCCTACCAGGACGCCATCGCCGCGCTTGCCCGCTGGCTCGAAGGTGAGGGGGTCACCGTGGAGGTGGGGGCGAAGCCCGACTTCCCGACGGGGAAGGCGATGGAGGTCTACACGATGCTGCTGCGCGCCGCGACCTCCAAGCGGCTGAGCGACGAAATGATCGCACAATCCGGCGAAGACCTCGCCCGCCTCCCAGCGGACACCTTTCCCTATCGTCGCCGGATGCTGGAAGGCCAGACCATGCTGCACCGGGACTGGCTCAGATGGAACGAGCGCCGATACGAACTCATGGCCGGCTGGGAAGCGTGGTTCGAGACCTACGATCTCCTGCTCTGTCCTGCCGCGTCATCGCCGGCATTCCCGCACGACCAGGCCGGCGAGCGCCATGAGCGGATGATCACCGTGAATGGCCGGGTACAACCCGTGGTCGATCAGCTCTTCTGGGCAGGTTATCCCTGCGGGTACTACCTGCCCTCGACCGTCGCACCGATCGGGCTGGCGGAGGGCTTGCCCGTCGGCATCCAGATCGTCGGGCGCCAGTACGACGATCTGACCTGCCTGCACATGGCGGCGTTGATCGAAGAGGGCTACTACCGCTTCACGCCGCCGCCGGGATATTGACAGCGCCGACCGCATTGACGCGGCGGCACGGGATGACCCGGGAGCGCTACCGGCTGAATGTCCGCACGGGAAACGACGCTGAGGCCTTTCGCCGGCAAGGCCGCGCAATCGCTTCCAACAGTTCTTGCCGGGCGCGACGAGGGAACCGGACATTCGAACCCTTCCCCAGGAATCGCGCCGAGCGGAAGACCATCGGGGCGGCTGCGCCGTGGCGTCAGCGGACTGGTCAGGCAGCCGAGAACGGGCGACCGGGACTTGCGATCCGATTGCGCGCACGAACCGCGGGCGGATCAGGTCCTAGTTGCCGGCGTGAGTCGCCAGCTCATCCAGAAGTTCCTGCGCCGGTCGATAGCCCTGCGCAACGGCCTGCTCCAGCCACCATCTCGCCGAGCCCATATCGTTTCGCATTCGATACCTGTCTGCCAACGTGAATTGCGCAGCGGCAAAACCCCCTTTGGCGGACCGCTCGATCCAGGCTTCACCCAGCTCGCTGCTTTCTGTGACGCCGTTTCCGTCGAGATAGCGCCACCCGATGGAGTACTGGGCCGGGGGATAACCGCTCTCGGCAGATTGCCTCAGCAGGCGGATAAACGTCGTCCGGTTGCCGTAGATGAGCTTCCGGTCGAACGCATGCCATAACCGGTACTGAGCGAGAGGGTGTCCATCACGCGCGGCATCGGCCAGCTTTTTCGCCGCACCTGCAAGACAGTCGCCCAGAGTCGCCGAGCTGCAGTCAACGCCCTCGCGTCCCAGTTCAAGGAACTCGATAACTTTCTCCAGCCGGATGCAATGGGCAATGTTCTTGCTGCCCTGTTTCATCACTCCCACCAGTCTTCCGTCAGCGCTCAGGACAGGACCGCCGCTGGCCCCCTGAAGTCCTTCCAGTTCCACCGGCAGGTCCAGTGCCACGGAGAAATCGTAGAACGGGGACTCCTGGAAGGAGGCCCTCGCAATACTCTTCATTCGCCTGAACGAATCGCCCGGGTAGCCGACAGCCGTCAGGGGTTCCAGTTGCCCATCCGGCACGCCCCCGGACAACGGGAAATAATGTCCGATCCGCGTTTTCGTTCGAAAATAAGCCAGATCGTGCACTTCCGTCATGCCAAGCATCTGATCAATTTCAAGGATCGGGCCGGACCCTCCTTTCGTCTGATAAAGCTTGATCTGGTCGAGCCTGGCTCCGGCACGGGTTACGGCACGAATAACGTGGGCGTTCGTCAGAAAGAGGTCGGGACCGATCGCAAATGCCGTGCCGAAATTCCCGCTTGCCCGCCAAGCACCGCCGGCACGCTTTTCGTAGCCGACGTTCCATACGCCAAGGTGCGCATCATTCAGCGACAGGAACCTCTCGTTCCCGCCCGCAACCGGCGACGAAAGCCAACAGGCCTGGATGGAAAGGATTGACAGGAACAGCGCGAGAAATCGGGCCGTCATCGGCGGCTGCCTACTGACTTCGACTGGCGACCATTCAACATTGCCTCACCGTTCAAACGAGCAACTTGCCCACGCTGCCGATGGCATTCACATTGCCTTTCACCAAGCCGTGTCCGGAACACGAGGTACGCGACATCCGTCGAATACATCGAGATGCCAGCTTGGCATTCTAACTGCGATCACCGTGACCTAGCAGCACCAATTCATCGTTCCGCTGCCTGTCCCAAAGCGGATCCTGCCACGGCGCGTTGGTGTCCGGTCTCCGGGACCGTGGCAATCTGCCACAGCGGGCTACCGCCATTCGTCCTGTTGCCTTGGCGAACGACGCGGATCTGCGCGCAGTCATCCAGGCCGAGGTCGAGCATGGCGCTGGGCCTCGGCAATGCAAAGCCGGCCGCCCGGTTGATCCAGACCTTCCCTCGAAAGTCAGCACGGCCTGCACAACGGTCTTCCGGTACCGATTCTCGCGGTCCTTGTGGCCGAGTGCAGGCCACGACGGTATCCGTGCGTCCTGACGGAGCACCGGGGCCACTTGCCCATGCACTCCCTCAATTTGCTCGCCTCCTCGCCAGCTGTGCGGCAGTGGCTCATCTGGAACAAACGAAAGGCTGTCCCGGCCGGCGGCCCCTGCGGTCCCGCACTCGTTGCCGGTCTTGCCAGATCCGCAGGGCGCGAGCCTTCGTCAACCGGAATCGGTCCCGGGCAGCTGGACCGTTACCCGGAGTCCGCCTTCCGCGCGGTTCTCCAGCCGGATGTCACCGCCGTGAGCGCGGACGATGCTCCGCGCGATGGCAAGACCCAGCCCGGTGCCTCCCGTGTCCCGACTCCGTGACTTCTCCAGCCGGACAAACGGCTCGAACACGCGTTCTCGCTCATCCTCCGGGATACCCTGCCCCGTGTCCTCGATGATGACCTGCGCGCTCCCGTCCTCCGCGCGGACGGTCCGCGCGGTGGCGAGACCACCGTAGATGGCCGCATTCTCCAGCAGGTTTCTGACTGCACGGCGGAGCGATGTCGGCCGGCCACCGACCACGATCCGCTCCGACACCTCGGCGGACAATGCATGGCCAAGGTCCGCCAGATCGGCGATCACACTCTCGACCAGCGCCGTCAGGTCGACCCGCTCCGTGCCTTCCCGCCGCAGGTCCGCCCGGACGAACGCCAGCACGTCCTCCGTCATCCGCTGCATCTCGTCGAGTGCGCCGGTCATCTTTCGGCGCGTGTCCGCGTCGTCGATCAATTCCGCGTGCAGACGCAGGCTAGTGATCGGTGTCCGGAGGTCATGCGAGACCGCCGCCAGCATGGCCATCCGGTCGCGGACGTACCGGTCGAGCCGCTCGCGCATCTGGTTGAAGGCCCGGACCGTCGCCCGGACGTCCGAAGGGCCGACCTCGGCCAAGGGCTCCACGTCCTCGCCCCGTCCGAGGCGGCTCGCCGCCGCCGCAAGTTTCCGCATGGGTCGGGCGATCCGGCGCCCCATGAAGACTGCGACGCCGGCAGTGCCGATGGCCGAGAGGACGAATGAAAGCAGAAAAGTCAGTCCCCAGGGCGCACCCGGCGGTGGCTCCACGACGACGTTGAGCCACCGCCCGTCCGCCAGCGCCACTGACGCAGCGAACCACCGGAGCCGCCAGGATGCGTGCCCGTCGTCATGGTCATGACCATGGAACCGGTCGTCTTCATCGTCGTCATCGTCGTCGTCGAAATGGTCATCATGACCATCATCGTCCCGGTCATCGTCCACAGATCGGGCCCACATCGGCCCTACCCTGACGCGCCCGTGATCGACGCGGAGCGCGGCGGCCAGCTGGTGGGAAATGGCGATCGCTGCTTCGCCGGCGCCGACGTCACGGACGAGCGGCTCCCCGGTCAGCGAAAACCGCGCGCGACCGGAGCTGGCGGCCGCGACTACCGTGCCGTGCAGCATGGGCGGCGTCTCCGCGAGCAGTTGCGCCACGCTTGCCGTACGGGCGACGACATTGTCGCGGTGCGCATGGCGCACGGCCTCGACGCGTTCCCAGGCAAAGAGTGCCACGGCGACGCATTGCGCCACGGCGAGAGTCAGCAAGAGGAGCAGCGTAAGCTGGCCGGCGAGGCTCCGCGGCACCAGCCTCATCCGTCTTCCACCTTGCCGGCGAAGCGGTAGCCGCCGCCCCAAACGGTCACGATGAGCTTCGGATCCTTCGGGTCGCGCTCAATCTTCTTCCGTAGGCGGCTGACCTGATTGTCGACCGCCCGCTCGAACGGCACGGATCGCCGACCTTGGGTCAGGTCGAGCAGCTGGTCACGGGAGAGCACCATCCCGGGGCGCTCCAGCAGCGCCATCAGCAGCCGGAACTCACCCGTGGAGAGGAGGACCACGACCCCGGCCTCGTCCACCAGCTGGCGCCGGCCGGTGTCGAGCGACCAGCGGTCGAACCGCCGGACGCCCGCCGGCGGCGGATCGCGTCCGGGGGGCAGACTATGCGAGCGCCGGATCACTGCCTTGATCCGGGCGAGCAGCTCGCGCGGGTTGAACGGCTTGGTGACGTAGTCGTCGGCGCCCACTTCGAGACCCACGATGCGATCGGTCTCCTCCGCCATGGCTGTCAGGAGGATGACTGGCAGTCGCGTCGTCGCGCGCAGGTGACGGCAGAGCTGGAGACCGTCCTCGCCCGGCATCATGACGTCGAGCACCACGAGGTCGACCGCCGCCGCACCGAGAACCCGGCGCGCGGCGCCGGCGCTATCGGCCACGCTCGCGCGCATCCCGTGACGCTCCAGATATTGCGCCAGGGCCTCGCGGATCTCCCGGTGGTCGTCGACCACGAGCACGTGCGGAGTGCCTTGCATGCGCCCAGCTTACGCATCCCGGTGCCGGCCACCGCAAGCAACCTGTAACAAGGTGTGTCATACCCACTTGCCGGTCACACATCGCGACAAACTACGGGCAGACACGACAAACTCCTGCCACACCCAGCTCCCACACTTCCTGCATTCATCCATCACCGATGCAGGAGAACATCGATGCAGACACGAACCAAGACCCTGATTGCCGTCGGGCTCGCCGCGACTCTCGGCGGGGCCGCGATCGTCGGAGTCAGCCATGCCAAGCACCGCGGCGGCGACTATGACGGCCGGCACGGCCTGGGCTTCCTCGACAAGGGGAGTCTCGCCGCGACGGCGCTGGAGGTGTTCGATTCCATCGACGCGGACGGCAATGGGACGCTCTCGCAGGCCGAGATCGACCAGGTCCGGAACGACCGCCACGCCGCGCACGATGCCGATCGAGACGGCACCCTCGGGCTCGAGGAGTTTGCCGGCCTCTGGAACGAAACCACCCGCCCGTTCACCGTGCGCGTTTTCCAGATGCTGGACACGGACGGCGATGCGGTCATCACGCGCGCGGAGTACGACCGGCCGCTGGCCCGGATCGTCGCCCGCCTGGACCGCAACGGCGACGGCGGCCTCTCGCTCCGTGACGGACGGCACGGCTACCATGACGACGACCGGTGGGACGACGACTAGTTCCTGCCCGCCGACCGGAGCCTGCTCCTAGCGGGCTCCGGCAGCGCGCCAGCGACTCTTCCAGCTCCGGGAACAGCTCGCTTTGAAGGGCCGCCAGGAAATCCGCCAGCCTCGCTCGCGCGGACACGGCCCCCTCCCTTCTGTTCCCGGGTCTTCGACAACCTCAAGACACCGGATGGCGGCAGCCTCCCCGCCAGTTTCAGCGCATTTTCGACCTTAATTCCGCCTCGTCAGGCCTTCTTGTAAGAGCTTCATAGATGAACTTGGTGAGCCCGCAGGGATTCGAACCCTGGACCTACTGATTAAAAGTCAGTTGCTCTACCGACTGAGCTACAGGCTCGCGACCAGTGCCAGTATATTTGGCAACTTCCGCGCAGATACCAAGGCCACCTACCCTTCCGGGAAATACATCCGGACAATGATGTCGGGATCCGTCACCATTCCATTCGGCCCATCGCCGCGCTTGATCGCGTCGACGTACTCCATCCCTTCCTCGACTTCGCCCCAAACCGTGTACTGCCCGTCAAGAAAACGGGCCTTGTCAAAGACAATGAAGAACTGGCTATCCGCGCTGTTCGGATCACTGGCCCGAGCCATCGACACCGTCCCCCGGATATGGGGGTGATCTGAGAATTCGGCCGCGATGTTCTGACCGGATCCTCCCGTGCCGTTACCCCGTGGATCACCGGTCTGCGCCATGAAACCGTCGATCACTCGATGGAACTTAAGCCCGTCGTAGAATCCTGCTGCCACCAGTTCGCTGATCCGCGCAACGTGATTGGGGGCGAGGTCTGGGCGGAGCTTGATCACGACCGTTCCGTCCTTGAGCTCCATGTGAATCCGGTCCTGGCCTTCGGCTTGCGCCGTGGCCGCCACGGAAAGACCCAGCAGGGCAACACCGCCCGCAACAAGTGAAGTGGAAAGAGTCCAGGGCATGCAACGAGTTCCTTATGAAGTTTGCTGAATTCGGCCCTCGATGCGGGCCAGGATCCGTGGTGACACAAATCCGGAGATGTCCCCCCCAAGGAGACAGATTTCCTTGACCAGGCGCGATGCGATGAACTGGTGACGCTCACTCGCCATGAGAAACACCGTTTCTATATCGGGCCGAAGCCGCGCGTTCATCCCAGCCATCTGAAATTCGTAGTCGAAGTCCGTTACGGCGCGGAGTCCGCGCACAATAATCGATCCACCGACCTCGTCGACAAATTTGGTCAGCAGGATGGAGAACGTCTGCACCTCGACCGTAGCTTCAAGCTTTCCCGCCATTGCTTCGATCTCATCGCGAACCATCTCCGCCCGCTCATCTGGCGCAAACAGGGGCCGCTTGTCGATGTTGTAGGCGACACCGATGACCAGGCGGTCACAGATCCGCGTCGCCCGCTGAATGATGTCCAGATGTCCGGTCGTGGCCGGGTCGAAGGTTCCCGGATAAACGGCAACACGCTCGGCCATCAGGAGACCCCGCCCGGTTCGCCGCCCGCGTCGTCCGGAACGGGATCAGGTTGCACCGTGCCGAGACCTTCGTCTTCCTCCGACGCGTCGAACCGCGTCACCGACACGACTTTCTCGTTGTCGTCGAGGCGGAGAACAAGAACGCCTTGAGCGCCGCGTCCGGCCACGCGAATTTGATTTACCGGGCAGCGGATGATGCGCCCAAGGTCCGTCACCAGCATCACCTCATCGGTCTCCGCCACGGGGAAGCATCCGACGGCGGAACCGTTCCGCCCTTCTGTCTGAATGTTGATCACACCCTGCCCTCCCCGTCCCGTGGGCCGGTATTCGTGCGATGAGGTTCGCTTGCCAAATCCCCGCTCGGTAATCGACAACACGAACACTTCCTCCGCAGCCAGTCGTTTCAGGTCCGCGGTCGCCGGCGGGTCGAGGTACTCTTCGTTCCGGCGAAGGGCGGCGGTATAGCGCAAGTACTGTTGCCGAAGCTCCGGGGAGGCATCGGTGTGTGGCAGGACCGACATGCCGATGACCTCATCAGCCTTGTCGAGACGGACACCCCGGACCCCGCGTGACTCCCGCCCTACGAAGACTCTCACTTCACTGCTGATGATGGGAAAGCGGATCGCCCTGCCCTGCCGGGTTGCCAGCATGAGATCGCTGTCGGCAGCGACCTCCGCCACACCCACAAGCGCATCTCCTGGATCAAGCTTCATGGCGATCTTGCCGTTCACATTGATCGACGCGAAGTCCGATATCCGGTTGCGGCGCACGTATCCCGCACGAGTCGCAAACACGAGTTCGGAAGCCGCTCCCTCCTCCGCCCCTTCCGAACGCTCCGGCAGCATGGTCGTGATCTGCTCTTCGCCTTCAATGCGCAGCACGTTGACGATCGGGCGGCCACGCGACGCCGGCGTGCCCAACGGCAGGTCGTACACTTTGCGGCGGTGGACAATTCCGTGCGACGTGAAGAACAGCACTGGGTCATGCGTACTGGCGGTGAACACGTGCGTGACGAAGTCATCGTCCTTCACCGCCATCGCCGAGCGGCCCTTCCCGCCCCGCCGCTGCGAACGATAGGCAGCCAGTTCGGTGCGCTTCACATAGCCGCTCCGGGTGAGGGTCACCACCATGTCCTCGCGCTCGATCAGGTCGTCGCGGTCAGCATCCTCGTCACCCTCGACGATTTCGGTCCGGCGTGGCGTGCCAAACTGATCGCGAATCTGCTCCAGTTCATTGCGCAGGATTTCCAGGAGACGCGGGCGGGAGCGGAGCGTTTCCAGGTAGCCATCAATTTCCGTTGCCTTTTCGCGAAGCTCGTTGCCGATCTTCTCGCGCTCGAGCCCCGTCAACCGGTGAAGTTGCAGGTCCAGGATGGCCTTTGCCTGTCGCTCGCTGAGCTGGCAGGTCCCGTCCTCGGCCACCCCCCGGCCGGGTTCGGCGATGAGCTCCAGGTAGGGTTCGATCTCCGCTGCCGGCCACGAGCGGCCGATGAGCTTCTTGCGCGCTTCAGCGGCATCCGCCGCCGCCCGGATCAGCGCCACGACAGCGTCAAGGTTGGCGACCGCGATCACCAAACCAAGCAGGACGTGCGCCTGTGCGCGAGCCTTCTTGAGCAGGAACAGGGTCCGCTTGGTGATCACGCTCTCGCGGAACGAGAGAAACGCCTCGAGCAGCTGCTTCAGATCGAGGCACTCAGGCTTGCCGTCGTGGAGGGCGAGTGCATTGATGCCGAATGACGTCTGCAGGCTGGTGAACTTGTACAGCTGGTTGAGCACGACGGCGGCGGTCGTGCCGCGCTTCAGCTCGACCACGACGCGAAGACCGTCGCGGTCGGATTCGTCGCGGAGCCCGCTGACCCCCTCGATGTCCTTGCTGCGCACGCGATCGGCGATCTGTTCGATCATGCGGGCCTTGATGACCTGGAAGGGAATTTCACTGATGATGATGGTGAAGCGGTCCTTGCCGCGCTCCTCCACCGTCGTCCGGCCGCGCATGACCACCCGGCCGCGGCCGGTGCGATAGCCCTCGAGGATGCCGCGCCGGCCGATGATCAGGCCACCCGTCGGAAAGTCCGGTCCCGGGATGTAGCGGCCGAGCGCCTGGACCGTGAGCGTTGGATCATCGATCAGGGCCAGGCAGGCCGATATCACCTCGCCCAGGTTGTGCGGCGGCACGTTCGTCGCCATGCCGACCGCAATCCCGCCGGTTCCGTTCACCAGCAGGTTGGGAAAGCGGGCCGGCAGGACGGTGGGTTCGGACGCTGAGGCGTCGTAGTTGTCCTGGAACTCAACGGTCTCGAAATCGATGTCTTCGAGCATCGTTGCGGCGGGACGCGCCATCCGCACCTCGGTGTAGCGCATGGCCGCGGGGGGATCGCCGTCGATCGAGCCGAAGTTGCCCTGGCCGTCAATCAGCTCGAGCCGCATGGAGAAGTCCTGCGCCATCCGCACCATGGCGTCGTAGATGGCGCTGTCACCGTGCGGGTGGTACTTCCCCATCACGTCGCCAACCACCCGCGCCGACTTGCGGTACGGCCGGTTCCACCCGTACCCGTTCTCGTACATCGCATAGAGAATGCGCCGGTGCACCGGCTTCAGGCCGTCACGCGCATCCGGCAGCGCCCGGCTCACGATGACGCTCATGGCGTAATCGAGATATGACCGGCGCATCTCGTCGACGATCGTCACCGTCGCGGCGGCTTCTCTGGGCGGCACGCCCGGTCCGGAAGTGGCTTCAGAAGTCATAGGTCAATGGCCGCCATGGGTCGGAACGAGATAGAACGGGCCCGGAACCGGACCGCGGATCAGGCACCTAGAACGGTACTTCTTCGTCGTAATCGGCGTCTTGTGAATGGTCTGCCTGCACGCGCGACGGATACGTCCCCCGGCCCCGTCCCGCGCCCGCGTCGTCGTGGCCCTCGTCGTACCGGCGGTCGTTGAGCACGATGATGCGGCTGCCAAAGCGTTGCAGCGCAATCTCCGTAGTGAACCGGTCATAACCTGAAGGGTCCTGCCAGCGGCGCGTCTGCAGCTGTCCTTCGATGTAGACCCGGGTTCCCTTGAAGACCCGGTCATCGACGATATCGATCAGCATCGGGTTGAACACCACGATCCGGTGCCACTCGGTGCGTTCGCGCTGCTCCCCGGTCTGCTTGTCCCGCCAACGTTCCTCCGTGGCGATCGAAAAATTGGCCACCCGTCCACCGTTCGGGAGCTCGCGGATTTCCGGATCACGCCCCACATTCCCCAATAGGATCACCTTGTTAACACTCATCACCATGTAACGATTCCTTGATTCAATTCAGAACACCCTATCTCGATCGCGACGCCTGCGTGCCCTAGTGTACGATTACTCCGGAAAATATACACGATCCGGTCCTGCCGTACTGCATTATCGCCCCATGGTGACGGTGGTCCAGAACACGGGCAGACGCTCTGGGGACTAGAATGGCCGCGCATCCGGAGCGGACTTCCCGATGGCCGTACGCAAGATCGATCTGCCGCCCGCGGGCCGGTCCGCAGAGACAGATTCGTCGCTAGACGGAGCCGCCTCGGTCGGCGGTGTGAACGGCGTGCTGTCCATCCGTGGCGCCCGCACGCATAACCTGAAATCTGTCGACGTCGCCATCCCGCGCGGCCGCCTCGTCGTGATCACCGGTCTCTCCGGTTCGGGGAAGTCGTCGCTGGCGTTCGACACGGTATACGCGGAGGGCCAGCGACGGTACGTCGAAAGCCTGTCAGCCTACGCACGGCAGTTTCTCGAGATGGTCGAGAAGCCGGACGTCGACCAGATCGAGGGTCTGTCGCCGGCCATCGCGGTCGATCAGAAGAACGTCTCGCACAATCCGCGCTCAACCGTCGGCACCGTCACCGAGATCCAGGACTATCTCAGGCTGCTGTTTGCCCGGGTCGGCGTGCCCTATTCCCCCACCACCGGATTGCCCATCACCAGCCAGACGGTCACCCAGATGGTCGACGCCATGATGGCGCAGCCGCACGGGACCCGTCTCCTCCTCCTCAGTCCCGTAGTCCGCAACCGCAAGGGCGAGTTCAGGAAGGACCTCGAAGACCTCCTGCGGCAGGGCTTCCAGCGGGTCAAGATCGACGGAGTACTGCACGAGACCGACGACCCGCCGTCCCTCGATCGCCATCGCAACCACGACATCGAGGTGGTGGTTGACCGGATCGTGATCCGCGAGGGTCTCGAGGCCCGTCTTGCCGACAGCGCGGAGACCGCCCTGCGACTCTCCGACGGCCTGCTGATCACCGAAGACGCAGATTCCTCGGAACAGGTGACCTTTTCAGCTCGCTTCGCCTGCCCGGTGTCCGGTTTCACCATCGACGAGATCGAGCCCCGGCTGTTCTCGTTCAACAGTCCGTCCGGATGGTGCAATCGATGCGGCGGCCTCGGCGTCGTCGAGTTCTTCGATCCCAACCTCATCATTCCCAACCCGAAACTGACCTTGAAGGGCGGCGCAATCGAACCATGGGAAGTGCCGCCGTCGGGCTACTACCTGCAGGCCCTCGAAGGGCTGGCGCACCACTTCGGTTTCTCGCTCGATCGGCCCTGGCATCGCCTGCCGAAAACCGTGCAGGAGATGGTCCTCCACGGATCGGGTGCCACCGACGTGGCCATCCGCTACGGCGACGGCGAGGAGGGCCACACGCTGACGCGCCCGTTCCCTGGCGTCATCCCGTCCCTCGAGAAGCGCTGGCAGGAGGCGTCTGAATCATCGGTGCGCGAGCAGCTCGGCGGCTACCGCGCCAAGGTCCGTTGCGGCGTCTGCGACGGCCATCGGCTGCGCACCGAGGCGCTGGCCGTCCGGATCGGCGAGCGGCACATCGGCGCCGTCTCGGAGATGACGATCGCCGACGCGAAGGCGTGGGTCGAGCATGAGCTGCCGGCCACCCTGGATGCGCAGAGCCGGACAATCGCCGAACGCACGCTGCGGGAACTGTCTCTCCGGCTTGGCTTCCTCGTTGACGTCGGACTGGAATACCTGACCCTGGCCCGCGGATCGGCCACGCTCTCGGGCGGCGAGACGCAACGGATCCGCCTGGCGTCGCAGATCGGATCGGGGCTCACGGGCGTCCTCTACGTTCTGGACGAGCCCTCGATCGGCCTCCATCAGAAGGACAACGCGCGCCTGCTCGAAACGCTCAAGAATCTCCGGGATCTGGGCAATACGGTACTGGTCGTCGAGCACGACGAGGATTCCATCGAGGCCGCCGACTTCGTGGTGGACATGGGGCCGGGCGCCGGCGAGACCGGCGGCAAGATCGTCGCCACCGGCACCCCCCGGGAACTGAAGGCGCATCAGGAGAGCCTGACCGCACAGTACCTTAGCGGTGCGCGCTCGATTCCCGTGCCGGAGACCCGCCGTGCGCCGGTACCGGAGCGCACGCTAGCGCTGCGCGGCATCGACACCAACAACCTGCAGAACATCGATGTCGATATTCCGGCCGGCCTTCTCATCTGCGTGACCGGAGTCTCGGGGAGCGGCAAGTCAAGTCTGATCCTCGACACGCTCCACCCACTCCTTCGGACCTCGCTCGCCCACCCGGAGCGCCAGAACGACCGTATCCAGGGATCCTGGCTGTTCGACAAGGTCATCGACATCGATCAATCGCCGATCGGGCGGACCCCGCGGTCGAACCCGGCAACCTACACGGGCGCGTTCGGGCCGATTCGCGAGTGGTACACGCAGCTGCCCGAAGCACGCGCCCGCGGCTACCGGCCCGGCCGCTTCTCGTTCAACATCAAGGGAGGGCGTTGCGAAGCGTGCCAGGGCGACGGCGTGATCAAGATCGAAATGCACTTCCTGGCTCCGGTCTATGTCACCTGCGAGGCCTGCAAGGGCCGACGGTACAACCGGGAGACCCTCGAAATCCGCTATCGGGACCGATCCATCGCCGACGTGCTGGACATGGACGTGACGTCGGCCGCCCGCTTTTTCGCCGCCATCCCGGCGATCCGAGACAAGCTGGAGACCCTCCGCCGGGTCGGGCTCGGCTACATCCGGCTTGGACAGCGCGCCACCACCTTGTCGGGGGGCGAGGCCCAGCGCGTCAAGCTCTCGAAGGAGCTGTCGAGGCGCGCGACCGGCCGGACCCTCTACCTGCTCGACGAACCCACGACCGGCCTCCATTTCGAGGATGTCCGGACCCTGCTCGAGGTCCTGCACGCCCTCGTCGGGCAGGGCAACACGGTCCTGGTCATCGAGCACCATCTCGACGTGATTAAACAGGCCGACTGGATCATCGACCTCGGCCCGGAGGGCGGCGCCGGCGGCGGCCGGGTCATCGCCCAGGGACCGCCGGAGGCCGTGACGCAGGTGCCCGAGAGCTACACGGGCCAGTTTCTGCGGACGAAGCTCACGCACCCCTGAACGCGGATGTCGGGGCCCGCATCGTCCGAGCCCTCCCCTGCTCGTAGGGCATCAGGACGGAGAGGAATCACCGCCGGCCTCCCCGCCCGGGGGCCATTCAGCTGGAAGCAGTCCCGCGACGACGTCCCTCCCCTCCATCGCGAGGACATTCCATGTTCGGCAGGCTGCTCCGGTGGCCATGACGTCGGGCTCGAACCCCAGTGTGCGGCACCAGTCGAGGAATCCCGTGTCGGGAACGCGCCGCGCCCGGCCCGTTCCTACCAGGACGATTCCAGGCGGTCGAAAATCGGCAAGGAGTTCGCGGGCGGCACTTGCGCCCAGTTCGAAATCGGAGACCTCCGTCCAGGGCAGTGCTTGGGTCAAACGGAGGATGACCGGTCCCTCGTGACGGTCTCCCGAGATCGTGAAGCCGCCCGGTCCGTAGCTGTCTACCCGGACGAGCGTCCCGCCGTCCTCAGGCCGCCCTCTCACCTTCGGCCTTCGGCCCCGCAGCCTCGGTACCGCGGCGGACACCGAAGGTCAGCAGCAGCGGCGCTGCAAGGAAAATCGACGAATAGGTGCCGACGGTGATCCCCCAGATCATCGCGAAACTGAAGTCCTGCACCACCGGTCCGCCCAGCACGATCAGGGCTCCCAGGGCCATGATCGTGGTCACGGTGGTGTTGACGGTCCGAGACAGGGTCTCGTTGATGCTCCGGTTGAGGACCAGTTCGAGATCGGTCTTCTTGTATTTCCTCAGGTTTTCACGGATCCGGTCGTACACCACGACGGTGTCGTTCATCGAGTAACCGACGATGAGAAGAAGTGCCGCCACCGTGGCCACGTTGAACTCGAGCCCGGTTAGCGAGAACACCCCGATCGTGAGCAGCACGTCGTGGACCAGCGCCGCGACCGCCCCCCACGCGAAGGCCATCTCGAAGCGGAACATGATGTAGAGGAGCATCGCCACCACGGCGAGGAGCACGGCGATGGCGCCGCCGCGCAACAGATCCTGGCTGACCGTCGGACCGACGAATTCCACTCGCCGGTACTCGACGGCGTCGCCAAATGCGGATGCCAGGTGCGCCCGGGCTGTTTCGACGGCGACCTGCTGGGCCTCGTCACCGCCGGGCTGGCGTTCGATCCGCACCAGGAAGTCGGTTTCCTCGCCGAATTCCTGGATGGCAACTTCACCCAATCCCGCCCCGTCGAACGCGCCGCGAACCTCCGTGACCTGGGGGACCTCCGGAATCCGGACCTCGATCAGGATTCCCCCACGGAAGTCGATCCCGAAGTTGAGCCCGATGGCGGCGAAGAAAATTGCCGACGCCACGATCGCGGCGACCGACCCGATCATTGCATGCCGGCGCCAGCGGATGATCTGGAGCGTCGTATCGTCGGGAATCAGCCGCAGGCGCATCATGGCGGGTCTCTCAGACGTTCAGGACCTTGGGGCGGGCGCGGCTGAGCCACGTCAGCACCAGCAGGCGGCTGATGATCAGCGAACAGAACATGGTCGTGAATACCCCGACGGCCAGGGTCACCGCGAACCCGCGAATCGGCCCCGAGCCCATCTGGAAGAGCACCAGCGCCGCGATCAGCGTGGTCACGTTCGCGTCGATAATGGCGCGGAGCGCCTGGCGGTAGCCGGTATCGATCGCGGACACGGGCGATCGCCCGCGCCGGGTTTCCTCCCGGATGCGCTCGAAGATCAGCACGTTGGCATCGACCGCCATCCCGATGGTCAGGGCGATGCCGGCGATGCCCGGCAGGGTCAGGGTCGCTCCCAACGCCGACAGGATCCCGAGGAGGAGCGCGATGTTCACCGCCAGTGCGATATCGGCCGCCACCCCGAACAGGCCGTAGACCGCGACCATGTAGATGATCACCAGCAGCAGCGCGACCTGGCCGGCAAGGGTTCCGGCGGCGATCGAATCCCGGCCGAGACTCGGGCCCACGGTCCGCTCCTCCAGGATCACCAGTGGCGCCGGCAGCGCGCCGGCCCGGAGCAGCAGCGCCAGGTCGCTCGCGGTCTCGAACGTGAAGTTCCCCGAGATTTGCCCGCTACCGCCCGGTATCGGCTCGCGAATCACGGGCGCACTGATGACGCGACCGTCGAGCACGATCGCAAACCGCCGGCCGACGTTCTCGGTGGTCAGGTCGCCGAATCGCCGCGCCCCGGCCGCATCGAATCGGAGGGTCACGACCGGCTGGTTGTTCTGGTCGATGACCGGCGCAGCCCCCACCAGGTTGTCACCGCTCACCCCGACCCGGCGGCGCACCACGATGGGAATCCCCTGCTCGGTCCCGTCGTCTTCGTAGAGAAGCTCGGAACCGGGCGGCACGCGCCCCGCGACCGCCTCCGGTATCGAGGCCGTCTCGTCGACCATGCGAAAGTTCATCTTCGCCGTCTGGCCGAGGAGCCGCTTGATGCGTTCGGGATCGTCGACCCCCGGAAGCTGCACGAGAATGCGGTCGTCGCCCTGGCGCTGAATCGTGGGCTCGTTCGTGCCCGTCTCGTCAATCCGCCGGCGGATCACCTCCTGCGACTGTGACAGCGCGGATATCCGGAGTTCCTTCTCGGCGTCGGCATCCAGCCGAAACGTCAGCCGTCCGCCGCCGTCCACCTCGATGTCGAGGGTCTCATCGGCTTCCTCAGCCAGTTCCAGCGCCTCTTCCGCCTGGGCCGGATCCGTCAACGTCAATCCGCCGGCAAGCTGCTCAACACCGATGCCCGTGTACCCGATTCCGGCCGTCCGGAATCGGGTCCGGATCTCGTCGAGTACCGATTCAAGCCGTTCGGCCAGGACCACGTCCGAATCGACGCGCAGGAGAAGATGTGATCCGCCCTGCAGATCAAGGCCGAGGCGAACCGGGTCCCCTGGTAGCCACGACGTCGTCGAGGACAGGAAATTCGGCGCCGAGTACACCACCGCGAACACCACGGCGATGACCGCGATGACGATCTGCCAGCGCGGTACTTGGGTCACGCTAGGTTCCCCCGCGACATGCAGCGCATGCCGTTCAAGACTTGGCTGGTGGCTGGTTCTGGCCGGAAGCCGCAGCGCCGCCCTTCGGCACCACCTGGGACAGCGTATCGCGCACCACCTTCACGGTGATGTCAGGCGCGATCTCGACCGAAACGGTCTGGTCGTCGTCGATGTACGTCACGCGTCCCTTCACTCCGCCCGCCGTCACGACCTGATCCCCCCGTTTCACGGCAGCGACCATCGCCTTGTGTTCCTTCAGGCGCTTCTGCTGCGGTCGAATCAGCAGGAAGTAGAAAACGGCGAAAATCAGGACCAGCGGCAACAGCTGGATCAAGAAGGAGCTTCCGCCGTCAGCGGACGCGCCCTGGGCAAACGCCGGCGCGATGAGCATGTGCGAACACTCCTGAACGGAAGGCGCAGACTATACAGGCGCGCCCGGTTCGGCTGCAACCGTACATGGCCCGAACCGGTGCCGCGGCATTCGGATATGCTCAGGCTTCAAGGCTGGCCCTGGACCTGCTCAGGCGACGTTTCCCGGCGCCGCCCGCGCGCGCGGTTCGGGCCGCAGATTTCCACGCAAGCCGGATTTCCGGGACACGCACATTGGACAAGACAACCTCCCAGGAGCAGCTCCTCCAGCGGGTCGTCGACGCACTCGAGCGGCTGGCGCCGCCGCCTGAAGCAGCGGTGCCCGAGACCGGGGCGGACGCCTTCCTGTGGGACGGGAAAGCGCACTGCCTGCGGCCCGTCCGGGAGGTGAACCGGATCCCGCTGGAACTGCTCCGCGGGATCGACCGGGTCCGGTCCATCCTCCTGGAGAACACCCGCCGCTTCGCCGACGGGTTCCCGGCGAACAATGCGCTGCTGTGGGGCGCCCGCGGCACCGGGAAGAGCTCACTGGTGAAGGCGGTGCACGCCGCCGTCAATGCCGACCGGACCCGTGAACCGCTGCGGCTGGTGGAGATCGCCCGCGAGGACATCGAGACGCTGCCCGCGCTGCTCCAGGCCCTGCGGCCCCGGCCCGAACGCTACGTTCTGTTTTGCGACGACCTGTCCTTCGAGGCGGGCGACGCCTCCTACCGGTCGCTCAAGGCCATGCTGGAGGGCGGCGTGGAGGGCCGCCCTGCAAACACACTCTTCTACGCGACCTCCAACCGGCGCCACCTGATGGCCCGCGCCATGATCGAGAACGAGCGCTCGACCTCGATCAGCCCCTCGGAAACAGTCGAGGAAAAGGTCTCCATGAGCGACCGGTTCGGACTGTGGCTCGGCTTCCACTCGTGTTCCCAGAACGACTATCTGGAGATCGTTGCGGCCTACGCCGACTATTACAGGCTGCCGGCGGATGACTCGTTTCGCGCTGCGGCGCTGGAATGGTCCGTCACCCGTGGCGCCCGCTCCGGCCGGGTGGCCTGGCAGTTCATCCAGGACCGGGCCGGGCAGCTGAAGATCACGATTCCGTGACGCCGCTACTTGCCGAGGTGCTTGAGCGGGTCGACCGGCCGCCCCTTCCCGGTCCGTAGTTCAAAGTGAACCTGCGGGCCCGGCACGTTTCCGGTCTGGCCCACCTGCGCAATCATCTGTCCCTGGCGTACCCGGTCGCCGCGCGCGACCGTGAGTTCCTGGTTGTGCGCGTACGCCGACATCCATCCGTCTTCGTGCCTGATCAGGACCAGGTTGCCGTAGGCCTGCAGTTCATTGCCGGCGTACGCCACAGTGCCGTCCGCCGTGGCGCGCACCGGGGATCCCGCCGGCGCCGCAATGTTGATGCCGTCGTTCTTGAGACCGCCCGACTTTGTGCCGAAGCGCGAGGCGATCCGGCCATCGGTCGGCCAGAGGAACTTGCTGCTCCCGGCCTGCTGAGGGGCTGGCGCTGGCACCGGGGGCTGAACCTGCGCAGCCGGCGCCGGCTCGGGGGTCGCAACCGTTGAAGGAACCTCGTCACCGACAGCCGGGACCGGGGCAGCGGGCACAGCCGGCGCGGTTGCCACTGCGCCGGGAACCGCGGCCGGAGCTGGATCCGCGTCATCGGGGATCTCGACCTCGACCAGGATCGTCCCTTCCTCCGGGCAATGGGGCGCGCGGATTCGCCGCGGAATACGCAAGTCCTGTCCGACCGACAGCCGATACGGATGCTTCAACCTGTTCAGCTGCACCAGTGACCACAGGTCAACACCGTGGCACCGCGCGATTCTCGTCGCCGTATCGCCTTTAACCACTGTGTACGTGCGCGGCGGCGGCAGGCGCAGAACGTCGCCGGGATAGATCGTGTAGGGGGGTTCCGCACCGTTGATCTCGATGAGCGCCCGGGTCGAGACGCCGTGGGCCTCGGCGATCTCGGAATAGGTGTCGCCCCGCCGGACGATCACGGTTCCGGGCGCCGCGACTGCCTCGCCTGCCGTTGCCGCGCGGCGCTCCTCCTGGCCGGCCGTGTCGGGCGCATTCGATACCAGGGGCGCCGGGGGCGCGTTCCGGGCGCAGCCGGCAAGCAGCAGGGCCGCCAGGCCGAAGGCAATGCCGTGGCCGATCAAGGCCTGCCCGCCTGGCAGCGGCGTGGTGCGGCTGAGAGGACTCGAACCTCCACGGGGTTGCCCCCACTGGCACCTGAAGCCAGCGCGTCTGCCAATTCCGCCACAGCCGCCTGCACGCCGCACCCGGTCGATGGTGCGGCCGAGAGGACTCGAACCTCCACGGAGTTTCCTCCACAGCGCCCTCAACGCTGCGCGTCTACCAGTTCCGCCACGGCCGCAGGCCCGCCCGAACCTAGGCAATGCCCATTGCATCGTCAACCTGACAATCATCTGAAAACGATGCGCGATTCACCTCTGCGAATTCTACCATCGGTTCGCGGCGGGCAGAAGCTTTTGCGCGCCGGACGGGGCCGCGGCGCGTCATCCGAACCATCGCGGTGCTGTTTGCCTGCGCGTCTGTCCTCCGCTGTCCGGGCCGCGCGGCCGGTGCCGCATCGCAAAGCCATCCGTCCGGTCATGATCGCGAGGTGCATCTCAGCAAGTTCTCGGATCGGCCAGTAAAAGGCTGTTCCGGCAAGGGTTCCAGACCACGCCAGCGGGTGATGCTACCCACCGTCGATCCCGAACTGTCAGACGGCCCGCCTGAGGCGCACCGTGCACGTCACTCGCAGGCGAAATACGCCCTTGAGAGCGAGTCGTCGGCACCGGCTGTGCAGGTCGCCCCGTCCGGCGCCGGGCGGTTGACCAGCGCGAAGGCGCCGTTCGGCAACTCGTACTCGCAGACCAGCTCACCTTGACGGACGTACAGTTTCGGCAGCCCGACCGTCCGTTCGCCTTCCCCGCGGCGGATCTTCAGTTCCCAGTTCGCCTCCGCGGCTGCTGCAAGCTGGCCGTCGGAATAGTGGAACCGGTACAGCACCTGGCCCGGGCAGTCGATTCGCGTGGCCGCCGCGGCTCCCGAGACGGATGCTGCAACCGTGCCGGCAGCGATTACCGCGGAGAGGAAGGCGAGCCGAACCGGGTCATTCATCGAGCAGCTCCACGTTGGTCATTCGGTACAGCGAGCCCTCGACGGTGTCGTCGGCAATGTCGAAAAGCCCCTCCACCACCACGGCACGGAGCAGGAACCCGATGGGCTCGTTACTGGTCAGTTCGATCAGGCTTTCCCGTGTGATCGGCAGGCAGAACGGGCAGTGCGGTGACGTCTCCATCAGGAACTGGCGGTCGCCAGACGTGCTTAGCGGCAGCAGAAATCCAACCGCCTTGACGGTCTCCCCCTCCTGCTCCAGCACATCCTCGGGGACCACCACGCGCGCGCGGTCGCCTTCAAAGCGAACCTCCGCCTGCCCAAGTGACCGCCAGGAGATGGCACCCTCGACGTCCGGCACCGGAAAGAGATTGCTCTGGTCCTGCTGAGCAAGTGCCGATTGCGATGTGATGACCGCCACTGCACATCCAAGAGCCGCAGCCAGCCAATGCCCGTGCTTCATCTGTCAACCTTTCCCAAATTGGCACCAAAACGACGCTGGAAACCGGGAGCAGGCCCGGTCTCCAGCATCAGTGCAGCCTCAGTAGGCGGCGATCGGGTTGCCCGGTGCGCCCGTGGCGCCCACGAGCTTGAGCGGAGCCCACGAGAACAGGAACTCGTACGCCTGGTCCTCGCCCAGCTGCTTGAGATCGAGGTTCTCAAACAGGTAGATCCCGCGACGCACCGACAGGTTCATGTGGCAGTACGCCCAGTCCTTCACCTCGGCGAACGGCGTCGGCCAGTCGCCCTGACCCGCGAAGTCGTACGGCTCGATGCCCCAGTTGTCGGCGCCGAGCATCGCGATCTTCTTCCCTGCGAGATGGTCGCAAACGTCGGGGGCAATGCCGGGGCCGCCAGCATTGAACGCCGCGTTGTTGGCGATCGCTTCACCCGTAGGCAGGTTGTGGTTGTCGCGCCAGATGTCGTTCCAGCCGGTCCGGACGAGCACCACGTCGCCCTGTCCGGCGTCCGCAATTCCCTGTGCCGCCAGTGCCGCGTTGTAGTCGTCCATGGTGATCGGGTAGCCGATCGGCAGGTTCCCGCCCTTCAGCGCCACCATGTCGATCAGGATGCCGCGTGTGAAGAAGGACCCGACATTCTCGGTCCCGTTCTTCTTGAGGCCGTACGGGCCGCCGACGTCCTCGAGCCGGGCGCCGTTGTAGAGGTAGTTGCCGTCCTTCCAGCCGTCCTGCCCCTCGACCTTGATCATGGGGTGGGCCAGGGAATCGAACTGCGTGCCGACCTGGCCGATGTTCGCGGTCATCAGCTCGTCCATGAACGTCTGGCGATAGCCGTCACCCGACCAGGCCAGATCGTGCGTGGGAACGCCGCCACCTGGGATCGTGAGGGACAGCACGCGTCCGGGGAACAACGGGGTGGTGTTGTGGTAGTGCATGCCCAGCGTGGCGACCCGGCCGGTCTTGACCAGCATCGCGGCTGCCATGCGCTTCTCAGGGGTGATCCAGTTCGTAGCGCCCGCTTCGTCGTCCGGTCCGAACTCGCTGGGCCACCAGTTCTCGTCAACCGGATTGTTGCCGGCGTGGGCAGACGCCACAAACATGAACGCTGCCGCGATGGGCAACAACACTCGAAGTTTCATGTGATTTCCTCCATCTGGGGGCCATCGGAGCTAGCCGACGGCGGTTTCCAGAGACGGTACCATACAACCCATGTCCACCAAAGAAGCCGGTATCAGGAAAAACATGCAAAATGCGTGTCCGTTTAGCCGTACACTTGCTTGATTCTATTCCGATTGCAGGCCTCCCGTGGCACCCGGCCGCCACGCAGGCCAGGCTAATCTGCGGAGTCGGGAGTTCCGTCACGCGACTCGACTGCTGCGCGCGCGGCCGCCAGGCGCGCGATCGGCACGCGGTAGGGCGAGCAGGACACGTAATCGAGGCCCCAAGCGTGACAATGCGCTACAGAGGCCGGGTCACCGCCGTGCTCCCCGCAGATTCCCAGCTTCAGGTCGGGTCGCGCGGCCCGGCCGCGCGCGGCTGCAATCTGAATCAGCTCGCCCACCCCTTCGGCGTCGAGCGATACGAACGGATCCACCGCGAACACGCCCGCATCCAGGTACCCGGCGAGGAACCGCCCGGCGTCGTCCCGGCTGATTCCGAACGTGGTCTGCGTGAGGTCGTTCGTCCCGAAACTGAAGAACTCGGCGCTCTCCGCGATTGACCCGGCGGCAAGGGCCGCGCGCGGCAGCTCGATCATCGTCCCAACCGTGTAGCTGGGCGTCCAACCGGTGGCTGCCGTCACCGCCTCCGCCACGTGCGCGATGCGGCTCCGCAGCACATTGACTTCCGTCCGGCTGAACACCAGCGGCAGCATGATCTCGAGTTCGACCGGCGCGTCCGCGGTTTCGTGCAGGGCCTCGAAGATCGCCTGCACCTGCATGTCGTAGATCTCGGGGTACGAGATTCCAAGGCGGGCCCCCCGGTGGCCCAGCATGGGGTTGGCTTCCGCAAGCTCAGTGGCGCGGCGGCGCAGGGCCTCGGCGTCCAGTCCGGCCCGGGCCGCAACCTCGCCAAGCTCATCGAGGTTGGCCGGCAGGAACTCGTGAAGCGGCGGGTCGAGCAGCCGGATGGTCACCGGCCAGCCCGCCATGATGCGAAAGAGCTCGACGAAATCCTGACGCTGCATCGGGGCGATCCGCGCCAGCGCCGCCCGGCGCTCTTCGGCGTTCTCGGCCATGATCATCTGGCGCATGGCGAGAATGCGCTCGCCGTCGAAGAACATGTGCTCCGTCCGGCACAGCCCGATCCCCTCGGCGCCGAACCGTCGCGCCGTCTCCGCATCGACGGGCGTCTCCGCGTTGGCACGAATCCGGAGCGTCCGGATGCTGTCGGCCCAGCCCATGAGCTCGTGAAAGGCATCCGGCAGCTCGGGAGAGATCGTCGGCACCTTGCCGAGCATCACCGCGCCCGTGGAGCCGTCGATGGTGATCAGGTCACCCTCGGCGAAGCTGGATGAGAGCGCCTTGGCCGAGCGCGTGTCGTGGTTGATCACGAGCTCGCCGGCGCCCACGACGCACGGGCGCCCCATGCCGCGCGCCACGACGGCAGCGTGGCTCGTCTGCCCGCCCCGGTTGGTGAGGATGCCCCGTGCGGCATGCATGCCGTGGATATCCTCCGGGCTCGTCTCCGAGCGCACAAGGACGACGTCCTCGCCGGCACTGCCCCGACGCTCCGCCTCGTCGGCACTGAACACCGCGATGCCGGAAGCCGCGCCGGGCGAGGCGGGCAGCCCGCGCACGATGACGCGGGTATGTGCCGCCGGGTCGAGCGTGGGGTGCAGGAGCTGATCCAGCCGTTCGGGCTCGATCCGCCGGATGGCCTCCGCACGGCTGATGACGCCCTGGTTCGCCAGATCGACCGCAATGCGGAGCGCAGCCTTGGTGGAGCGCTTGCCGTTCCGGGTCTGGAGAATCCAGAGCTTCCCCTTCTGGACCGTGAACTCGATGTCCTGCATGTCGCGGTAGTGCGTTTCCAGCCGCGTGAACGCCGCCGTGAGCTCGGCGTAGACCGCAGGCATGGCCACTTCCATCGGCGGGGCTTCCGCATCGACGACGGCACCGGCGGTCAGGGGTCTCGGCGTCCGGATCCCCGCCACCACGTCCTCACCCTGGGCATTCGGCAGGAACTCTCCGTAGTAGGAAGGCTCACCGGTCGAGGGATCCCGGGTAAAGGCGACGCCCGTGCAGGAATCCTCGCCCATGTTGCCGAAGACCATCGCCTGCACGTTCACGGCCGTGCCGCCCGCATGATCGAGCCCGTGGAGTTCACGGTAGGTGACGGCCCGCGCGTTGCTCCAACTCCCAAACACGGCCCCGACCGCCCCCCACAGCTGGGCGCGCGGGTCTTCCGGGAACGGCTCGCCGGTCTCATCCAGTACCAGCGCGCGATAGCGTTCGATCACGGCCAGCCAGTCGCCGGCCGACAGATCGGTATCCAGCTCCGCGCCCTTGGCGAACTTGACCTCGTCGAGAACGTCTTCGAACATCCGGTGCGAGACACCCAGCACCACGTTCCCGTACATCTGGATGAATCGGCGGTGGCTGTCGGCGGCAAACCGCGCGTCGCCGCTGGATGCCGCCAGACCTTCTCGGGTGGCGTCGTTCAGTCCGAGATTCAGCACCGTGTCGAGCATGCCCGGCATCGACGCGGCGGCACCCGAACGCACTGACACCAGGAGCGGGCGGACCGGGTCGCCGAACTCGGTTTCGGTCATCGCCTCCACGGCCTCGAGCGCCTGTTCGACTTCCTTCTCCAGCCCCTCGGGGTACGAGCCATCGTGTGCCTGGCAGTGACTGCAGACGGCGGTGGTGATGGTGAAACCGGGCGGCACCGGGAGCCCCAGGCCGTTCATCTCCGCGAGATTCGCGCCCTTGCCGCCGAGAAGATCGCGCAGGTCTGCGTGTCCGTCGGCCTGACCGCCGCCAAACCGGTAGACGTGTCTAGTCATGACGAGCGGACTCTCTGCCCTCGAGTTTCGAAAAGTCCGCCGCCTGCGCGATGGTGTCCTCCAGGGACGCCAGCAACCGGAGACGGTTGGTACGCAGACCGCCATCTTCCGCATTCACGCGCACCGCCTCGAAGAACCGGTCGATGGGCCCGCGCAGGTGCGACAGGGTCTCGAGCGCACCCAGGAAATCGTCGTCCTGGAGCCGTCGAAGAGCCTCGTCCCCGCGGACCTGTACCGCGCTGTGCAGGTTGCGTTCCTCCGGCTCCGAGAACAACCGGGTGTCAATTTGACCGTCCATGGCCGAGCGGTCCCTCCGGGCTTCGATCTTCACGATGTTGGCAGCACGCCGGTACAGGGCCTGCAGGGCCGATCCTTCCGGCGTTGCGAGGAACTCCGAGAGGCGCGATACGCGTTCCGCCAGGCCGGGCAGGTCCCGGAACTCGCCGGAACCGGCTTCCAGCAGCGCCGCAACATGGTCATGACGCGCGCCGGCCGTCCGCAAATGGACCCGAAGGCGCTCTCTCAGGAAATCCCGCAGATCCTGCCGGTCCTGCGCGAACTCCGATGCCGCGAGTTCCTGGCTGCCGCCGTTCGCATGCACGGTCAGGGCGTGCTGAAGCAGATCGTCGACGGACAGCCGGACATCGTTCTCGAGGGCGATCCTGATCAGGCCGAGCGCAGCCCGACGGAGGGCCAGCGGATCCCCTGACCCGCTCGGCCGCTCCCCTTTCCAGAAGAACCCCACCAACGTGTCGAGCTTGTCCACGAGGGCGACGAGCGCCGCCACCGGGGCGCGCGGGCACCGGTCGTTCGGGCCGAGCGGACGGTAGTGCTCGGAGATCGCCTCGCTCACCGCGGGCTCGAGGCCCTCGGCGCCTGCGAGATATCCCCCGACGATGCCCTGAAGCTCGGGGAACTCGCCGACCAGGTCCGTGGTCAGGTCGGCCTTCGCGAGGCGCGCGGCCTGGCCGGCCGCCTCTTCCCGGTCCCATCCGAGCGCCCGGCACAGCCGCCGGGCCAAGGTTTCGAGACGTCGGGCCTTGTCAGCCATCGACCCGAGTTTGGCGTGAAACACCACCTCCCCGAGCGCCTGCAGCCGGTCCGCCAGCGGGGTCTTCCGGTCCGCCTCCCAAAAGAACGCCGCATCCTGCAGACGCGCCCGCAGCACCCGCTCGTTGCCGGCCACCACGGCAGCGCCCCCGTCGCTCGTTTCGACGTCGGCCACCATGAGGAAGGCTGGCGCCGGCATCCCGTCGCCGCGGGAGAGAGGCAGGTAGCGCTGATGCCGACGCATCGTCGTCGTCAGCACCTCCGCCGGGAGTTTCAGGAACGACTCGTCGAAGCGGCCCAGATGGACGACCGGCCATTCCGTCAGGCCCGCAAGTTCCTCCAGCAGGGCCTCGTCGGCCGCGACAGCGAAGCCGGCGCGCTCGGCAAGCGCCCGCCCGCCATCGAGAATCCGTTGGCGGCGGGCCCCCGGATCGAGGACCACACGGCCCGCCAGGAGCCGCTCTGCGTACTCGGCGAAATCACTGACGGGGAACGTCTCCGGCGCGTGGAACGGGTGGCCCGAGGTTTCTGCGCCAGCGGCGGTCCCACCGAGACGGAAGGACACCGTATCCCCCCCGAACAGGCAGAGGACTCCCCGCAGCGGGCGGACCCAGCGGAACTCGCCGTCGCCCCAGCGCATGGATTTCTGCCAGGGCAGCCGGCTCACCACGCCCGGCAGCACATCCTGCAGCAAGCGCTGCGCAGGCACGGGTGGCTCCTCGCGCACGGCGAAATAGAACTGTCCCTTCGGCAGTTCCCGGACTTCGAGGCCATCGCGGTCAACGCCGCTGGCCCGGCAAAACCCGTCGACGGCCGTATCGGGAGCGCCCACCCGCGGGCCGCGGCGCTCGATGCGCGACGCCGGGCGGACGTCCGGCAGATCCGCCACTCGCACCGTGATCCGCCGGGGCGTCGACCAGGAAGCCGTGGCGCCCGGGGGAAGCCCGGCATCCGATAGCGCGGTCGCCAGCGACCGCCCGAGCGCCTCGGCGGCGGGCCGCTGGGCGCCGGCCGGAATTTCCTCGGAACGCAGTTCCAGCAGCAGTTCAGGCATCGGGAGAATCAGCCGTGGAAGGAGTCGCCAGCTGCACCCACTGCTCGCAGCAGGCGGCCGCCATGGCGCGGACCCGGAGGATGTAGTCGGCCCGGACCGCGATGCCGATCGCGCCTCGCGCATCCAGCTGATTGAAGGTGTGCGAGGCGCGGATGCACTGCTCATAGGCCGGCAGGACCAGGCCGGCAGTTAGCAAGGCGCTGCACTCTTCCTCGGAATCGTTGAAGCGCCGCGTCAGCTTGTCGGGATCCACCGAGTCGAAGTTGTAGGCGGACTGCTGACGTTCGTTCTCGTGAAACACATCGCCATACGTCACACCTTCCTGGTTCCAGCAGAGCGCGTACACGTCGTCGACGCCTTGTACGTACATCGCGAGCCGTTCCATTCCGTAGGTGATCTCGCCGGTGACCGGACGGCAATCCAGGCCGCCAACCTGCTGAAAATACGTGTACTGAGTGACTTCCATGCCGTCACACCACACTTCCCAGCCCAGGCCCCACGCGCCGAGTGTCGGACTCTCCCAGTCGTCCTCGACGAACCGGATGTCGTGGACCAGCGGATCGATGCCGAGCGCCCTGAGGCTTCCGAGGTAGCGCTCCTGCATGTCCGGCGGCGACGGCTTGAGCACGACCTGCAGCTGGTAGTAGTGCTGGAGTCGGTTCGGATTGTCGCCGTAGCGGCCATCGGACGGCCGTCGGCAGGGCTGGACGTAGACGGCCTTCCATGGGTCCGGGCCCAGAGCCCGGAGCGTGGTCGCCGGGTGAAAGGTGCCGGCACCGACCTCCATGTCGAGCGGCTGCAGCACCACGCAGCCTTGGGCGGCCCAGTAGTCCTGCAGGGTCGCAATCAGGCCCTGGAACGAGGAGTCACGCGTCTGCACGGAGCCATCCCCGAACGGGCGACAAAAAGAACGCGCAACCTACGAAGGCGACACGGATGCGGTCAAGCCGAAGATGTCAGGCCGCCGGATGCGGGCAGTCGTAGCGTTCACACGCCGTGGGGGACTCGCGCGGCACGAAACTGCCGCAGGTCGCGCACTCGGTGGTTTCCACGCTCGATGCGCGCTCCTTTGACCGCCGCTTCTCCACGTTTCGCCGAACCGCCGCCTCGGCCGCCTTCTCGATCTCCTCGCGGCGGCTGGTGCGGCGCTCGATCAGTTTGAACCCGTACCACACGACCAGCAGAAGCACGATCAGGAGCAGTAGCTTGGGGAGGCTAAATCCGAACACGGCTCAAGTCTCCGAACGCGCCGCCGCCAGGCGCGCAACATCGGGGTACGTCATTCTACAGGCCATAGCGCGCATACATGGCTCGCTCCTCGAGCTCATCCAGCAGGCCGGCGGCGAGTTCGGCGCCGCCGCGCGCACCTAGCGGTGACCGGAGCCAGCGGCGCTTCGGGGTGAAGTCCCGAAGCCTGACGTTGTCGCCGAACCGCTCGCGCAGCACGGTCCCGATGTCCCCCAATTCGTCGACCAGCCCGAGTTCCAAGGCACCGCGACCACTCCAGACAGCGGCGCTGAACACCTGCTCAGGATCATTCTTCAGGCGGGCACCCCGACGTTCCTGCACGTGCTCCAGGAAGTCCGTCCGAATGTCCTTGAGTACGGCTTGCAGGATTGCGACATCGTCTTCGCGCACCGGCGAGAACGGATCCATCATGCCCTTGTGCTTGCCTTCGGCGTAGACACGGCGTTCGACGCCAAAGCGCTCAAGGAGCTGCGGAAACCCGAAACCCGCGTTGATGACGCCGATGCTTCCGACCACCGACGACGACAGGGCGAAGATCTCATCCGCCGCGCAGGCCAGCCAGTACCCGCCGGAGGCGGCGATGTCCTCGACGAAGGCGAGAACCGGCAGGTCGTGCTTCGTCGCGAGATGGCGCACTTCGCGGGAGATCAGGCCGCACTGGACCGGTGATCCGCCAGGCGAATTGATCGCCAGAGCGACGGCTTTCGCGCCGCGGGCCGAGAACGCGCGGCGGAGCACGGGGAGCATGCCGGTCGCCGTCACGGAATCCGGACCGACGGGACGGGACCGCATGCCGATCACACCCGCCAGGCGCACCAGTGGAACGGTCGGCGCACGCCGACGCCAGAACGACAGCGAAATAGGCATGCGCGCAACCTAACGCAGTGAATTAACCACGTCCATTGGCGACTTCACCAGGATGCCTGGTCGTCTGGACCCAATTCCTCGCCGGCTTCGCGCAGAATTCTACGTGCGCGGTCAGCATCGTCATCGGTCACCATCAACCGTCGCGGCAGAATGCCGATGCTGCCCTCCGTAATGCTCATGTGGCCGTCAAACACGAATGTCTCGATGCCTTCCTCACCAAGGACCGCGCGGAGGTATTCGAGACGGACCACGTCATTAGTTCGCAACAATTCCCGCACCCTTGCCTCCAGAGTTCATGTGGTGTCGACCCCGCGGTTTCGGCCCGCAGGATGACACAGACACGTTCGTGGCTGCTGCGACGGCCAACGCGACCGGCAGCGGGACCGGTACAACAAGATCAGTTGGCAGCCCTGCGGCCGCATTCCCCTTCCGGGCCCGGTCCGGCTGACCAATGCCGGCAGGGAACTGCGGTCACGTCGACCACGGTGATCCTTGCCCCACGCCCTTCGCGGATTGGCGACCCCCGCAATTTCGTGAGAGATTGGCCCCGCCGGGGTTCCAGCATGCCGTCAGGCGGATTGTCCGCCAAACACGGCTTCTGGTAGGGTGCTGCGACATGCCAACAGGCGGAGTTCTCTCCATGCACCGACGCGGCCTTACCCTCCTGACGGTCTTCACGGCCCTCCTCGTTGCCGCGAGTGCGGCGCGCGCGGGCGATTACGACCCGATGCGCTCAGCTTTGTGGGCGGACATGCATAGCGAGTTCCTCGGGGACGGACCGGTCAAGTACGACTCCCAGGTCCGGTTGATCATCCCGCGCACGGTCGAGGATGCGTTCAGCGTGCCCGTGGTCGTCGAACTGTCCGAGCGGGCCCAGCCGGTGCAGGAAGTGGTGGTGATTGCGGAGAACAACCCCATCCAGACCGCCGCCCGGATGTTTCCGCGGCGGGAGATTCGCTCGGTCGGGATGAACATTCGCCTGGAACAGAGCACGCCGGTGCGCGCCGCAGCCCGCGATGCCGACGGTGTTTGGCATGTCGCGAGCGTGCGGGTGAAGGTCATGAATCCCGGCGGGTGTAGTGCCGCCGGCGGGGCGGGGAGCGCGGAGAACCCGCTCGGCACGATCGCGATGAAGCGCTTTAGGCGGCCGCACAGCGCAACCCGGCTCAAGGTGCGCATCACCCATCCCATGGATACCGGACTTGTGACGGACGCGGACGGTGCCGTCGTCCCGGCCTACTACGTGGACACCGTCACCCTCGCTGATACGGCAGGCCCGATCGCCGACCTCGTCACCTCGGCGGCGCTCGCCACCAACCCGGATTTCTACTTCGACCTGCCCGACCGCCTGCAAACGGTTCGCGTCACTGCGTCCGATTCGAAGGGACTTACCTTCAACCTGCTCGAACCGGCGCGGCGCGCTTCGGGCGGACAGGGCTAGGAAGCCGGACAGGGTTCGGTGGCACTGCGGACCGGCAACGAGCGACCCTTTTGCGCCGATAGGCGTTCACGCATGGATGGGAGATTTGCCGTCATGGGCAAATGGTTCCGCAGCTTCGTCGTGTTGGCCGGGGTACTGGGGCTGTGGGCGAGCCTGGCCCCCAGCCCCGGCCTGGCGGCCGGCGGCTCGCCACCCAACGGTCCGATCGATCCGATCGAGACCGGGTCTGACCTCAAGTTTGCCTGCAGCCAGGAGATCGAGGGCTCCGAGGACGTGGTCGGCGAGCAGTTCTACCGATGGATGCTCATGGTCCAGTGCCGGGCGGTCGTGGGCACCATCGTCACGATGATCCAAGCGGGACATTTCACCCTCGACGAATCGCCGCGCTGGCAGTGCGTTACGGTTCCCGAGGATCTCGGCCAGCTGTCGGAGACGTTCGTGACCTGGGTGGGCCGTCGGCCCCCGCTGATGCGGCAACCCGCGGCGGTCGCCTTCGTGGAGGCCATCGAGCTCAGCGCGCCGTGCCGGAGTTCCTGAACCGCCGAAGCACGGTCCGATACGGCAGCTTGCCGGCAGTTCCGGATACATGCACCGTGGGTGCGCCGGGAAGGCGGATTGACCGCGCGAGCAGTCCGCCATATTGATTGCCTGCGGAACAGCAGGACATCCGTGAGGAACTTGAAATGAAGTTGGTGGCTCCCTTCCTATTCGCGCTCGTCATGGGCGCCAGCGCGGTGCAGGCAGCGGTCGAGGACTGTCCGCCAGGGCCTGAAGGCAATCTCTGCAAGGCCGAGCACGGCGACGTGCATGCCATGTACATGGTCGGGCGCGAGGCGTACGACGCGGCGCGCGAAAGCGGGAATTTCAGTGAAGCCTACCGGTGGGCGTCCCGCGCCCGGGAAGCCGGCTTCCTGGGCGGCAGGATGTTGTTCAAGATGATCCACCTCCAGGCGGGCCGGGGCGCACACCACGACTACGTCGAGGCCCACCAATGGATCGCCGAGGCGATTGCCGAAGGCGAGGACTACCTAGTGCCGTGGAAACGCCGGTTGGAGGCCATCATGACGCCCGAGCAGATCGAGGAAGCGCTGCACGCGCAGGCTGCCGAATAACCCGGGAAACGGTCCCCGACCCGGAAGACACGACACGGCGCTCGCCCCGCCCTCGCCGCCTAACCCCGGACGACTGCTACTGCTGTGACACTGCCCGCCTGGGGCCTTCCAGCTGTGCGGCCTCTTCGGCGGTGATGCGGTTGCCGGCGTCGTCGTAGTAGACGCCTTTGATGCGTTCCTCGATGTAGGTCGCGATACCTGCGATCTCCCGCTTCGACATCGTGGTCTTGAACTCGGGCATCCCGCGGTCGCGAATCCCCACCGTGATGACGTAGACCAGGCCGTCATGGTCCAACAGCGTGGCGCGCAGGTCGGCCGCGAAGCCGCCGTAGGCAGGCCCGCCTCGGCCATCGGTCTTGTGGCATCGCGCGCACTGGTTCGGGAATTCGGTGAAGACGATCGGTGGCGGACCTGACCGCCGGGGCTTCTCGTCGGCCGCCGTCGCAGGGCCGGCCGGGACCGCGTAGGCCGCGAGGCCAATCACCGCCGCCGCCGCCAGGCCGACAAGGACTTGCCCTTGCTTGATGAAATCGTGCATGTCATGAAATCCGGCCCGTTGGCCAAGCCGGGCTCGTTGAGACGCTTCTGTGGGGAAGCTTCGCTTTGCAGGCCAGTTTCTGTGGTGCGTCACCACCGGGGACTGGACGGACCAGTAGCGCCCGGAGGAACAAAAAGTGTGGGCCGGTCGCCACGCGGCCGGCCCACTGAATCACCCTTCTAGAGGGAGAACACGTACAGGACGTTGCTCGGCACTGCGGCCTTCAACTCGGGTGTCGAGTCGGTGAACCACTGCGGCCAGGCACCGCCCAAACCGATCAGGATGGCGATGTACTGCTTGCCGTCGGCCTCGTAAGTCATCGGCGGGGCGTTAATCGCCGACCCGCTCTCGAAGCGCCAGAGCTGCTCAAGCGTCGTGTCGTCGAGCGCGACCACTGCGCCGTCAGCCGTGCCGGTGAAAACCAGACCGCCAGCCGTCGTCAGGATGCCGCCCAGCATGGGGAACTCGGTCTCCCACTTGCGCACGACTACGCCGGTGGACACGTCGATCGCCGTCACGCTGCCGGTGATCCGGCCCGAGCGCGGGTCGTCGAAGGTGAAGTACGGCGCACCGCCAAGGAACCACTGTCGCGTCGACGGGTCGAAGTTCTTCGGGGCGACCGCTGCGAACGCCTTGTTGCAGCTCTCGATCACCGGAATGTAGTACAGGCCAGTGTGCGGGCTGTACGAGGTCGGGGGCCAGTTCTTCCCGCCGGTGTGGGCCGGGCACGAAATGCCTTCGATCTCGCTGCGCGCGCCGACCTCGGTCAGCTCGCCACGGTACGCCGCGGTGCCCGGGTTGTAGTGCTGGACATCGACGTTCGGGTCGTACGCGTTGGGCCGGCCGTTCTCGTCGAGACCGTCCGTCCAGTTCAGCTTCTTGACGAACTGCGTGCCCCAAACGAACTCGCCGTTCGCACGGTCCATCGCGTAGGCGAAGCCGTTGCGGTCGGCGTGCAGGGTCACCCGCCGGAATTCACCGTTGATCACGGTGTCGACGAACGTGTTCTCCGCGATCGAGTCGAAATCGTACGGATCGTTCGGCGTGTGCTGGAATCCCCACAGGAACTCGCCCGTGTCGGCATCCACCGCGATGGTGCTGTCAGTCCACAGGTTGTCACCGGGACGGTAAGCGTTGTCCCAGTCCGGACCGGGGTTGGCGGTACCCCAGACGATGATGTTCAGCTCAGGGTCGTAGGAACCCGTCACCCAGGTTGAGCCGCCGCCGGTCTTCCAAGCGCCGTAATCATCCTTCCAAGTCTCGTGACCGGGTTCTCCCGGGCCAGGAATCGTGTGGGTGCGCCAAATCTCCTCGCCGGTGTTGATGTCGAGCGCGGCGATCCAGCCGCGAACGCCGAACTCGGCACCCGCCATGCCAGTGACTACCGTGTCCTTGACCACCAGCGGCGCGCCGGTGATGGTTTCGGCGATGCCCGGGTCAGCCACCTGGGTCTCCCAGATCAGGCTGCCGTCGATCTTGTTCAGGGCGCGGACGCGGCCGTCGATCACCGCCGCCAGGACCTTGTTGCCGTGCAGCGCCACGCCGCGGTTGTTGATACCGCAGCAGAGCACGCTCGGCGCCCAATCCTTGTCGGCCTCGGGGTCCGACTTCCACAGGGCGACCGCCTTGCCGCCACGCACGTCCAGCTTGGTCACTACGCCCCAGCCCGTCGTAACGTAGAGGTAGCCGTCCTCGGCGATCGGCGTGCCTTCGAGACCTGAGATCGGGAAAACCACCGGGTCCGTACCGCCGCCGTGCATGTCGCCCATAGCGTAGGTAAACGCGACCTTCAGGTCCTTGACGTTGCCCTTGTTGATCTCGCGAAGGGGCGAGAAGCGGTGCGCCTCGTAGTTGCCGTGGTGGGTAATCCAGTTCTCCGGCTCTCGCTCGCTGTTCACCAGCCGCTCGGGCGTCGTGTTGCCGGCGAACGCTGTGCTGGCGAGCAACACCGCGCCAAATGCGCCGACGGCGAATGGGCTCAGTTTGCCCAATCTTTCGAACCTCATACAGGCTCCTCCCAGTTCGGTGTCGGTCGCCCAGCCGGCCGGGCACTGCGGACGGTACGGGGCGGGTACCCGCCCGCATTCCCTGTCCGGCCCACGTCCCGACTTGCGCCGCCACATGCAATCAGGTCCGGGCTCGTTCCCGGACCGGCGCCAACAGCCCGTAACGGACGATGACGTCGTGGCAGATGCTAGCATCGAAGGGGTGCACCGGCGAATCACGCCGTTTCGTGCGTTGCGACCGATCGCCGCTCGTTTGGAACACTGCCGTCCCGGGGGCCGAGATCCAAAGTTCCCATCTCGCCGAACAAGGGGGCGAACACCAGTTCGGCCGTCCGCCAAAAACCGGGTATTCGCGCCAATCCGAATCCCGGTTGGCCACCCATCGCCGATCTTCGATGAAACAGCACCGCTCCCGCCGGCCGCCGGATCGCCGGCGACCACGGTGCTGGAACCCGGAACAAGCAGCCCAACCATAGGTTGCCGGTACGAACCTCGACGCCCTCGATACGGTGCACGGCAGTTCCATCCCTCGCCGCGGTCACGCCCTTGCCGGCAGGAGGCGCGAACCCGCATTCGGAAGCCGTTGGCCCGCACGCGTCCCGAGGTCAGCCGGCCGTGGGCATCCGCGCAGGCCACGAATCAGACGGCGAAGCCGGGGTCCGGTGGCGGGCCAATTGCCTGTATTTCGTCCGGCGGCGCGGATGCACCGTAGACTTCGCCCGACGTCGCTCCGCCACCCGCGACGGCTTCGGGCGGAACATGGGTCGGCGTGCCCGAAGTGCCGCCGGTAAATTCCCCTGGCCCCGATTCTCGCCGCCCTGCGACACGGCCCGGAACCGCAGCTTGCATGCTGACGCCGGACCCGATGTTGACCCCTTCTTGAGCCCCTCCGTATGCTGGAACCGGACGGTTCCGCGCGCTAGCACGGAGACGTGGAGGTCACGTCGTGGACGCAGCGAGCGGAGGCGCATGCCGGTCCGGCCCGCCGAGCCTTTCCGCCGTCAAGGCGCTGGTCGCCGACGACCTGGCCCGCGTCGACCGCACCATTCATGCGAATCTGGCCAGCTCCGTCGCCCTGATTCCGGAGCTGGCAAGGCACGTGACGGATGCCGGCGGCAAGCGCATCCGCCCCCTCGTCACCCTGCTCGGCGCCCGCGCAGCGGGCTACCAGGGCGACCGCCACATCGAGCTGGCGGCCGTCATCGAATTCATCCACACGGCCACCCTCCTGCATGACGACGTGGTGGACCGCAGCCTGGAACGCCGTGGCCTTCAGTCCGCCAACGCGATCTGGGGAAACGCCGCCAGCGTTCTGGTGGGCGATTTCCTGTTCAGCCAAGCCTTCCGCCTGATGGTGGCCGACGGATCGCTCCCCGTCCTGCAGCTGCTGTCCAACGCCGCCGCCGTCATCGCCGAGGGCGAGGTCCTGCAGCTCGTCACGACCGGGAAGACGGCGACGACGGAGGACGAGTACCTGGAGGTAGTGCGTGCCAAGACCGCGCAGCTGTTCGCGGCCGCCGCCGCCGTCGGCGGCCACCTGGTCGCACACGATGCGGATGTCCTCGCCGGACTCGACCGATATGGCAATCAAGTCGGCACCGCCTTTCAGCTCACCGACGACGCGCTGGACTACCTGGGCGAAACCGAGGAAACCGGGAAACCCACCGGGGGCGATTTCCGCGAAGGCCGGCTGACGCTGCCGGTGATCCTCGCCTATGCGCAAGCCGATCGAAGGGAACGCGACTTCTGGGAGCGTACGCTGGGAAACGGGCAGCAGACAGCGGGTGATTTCGCCGAGGCGTGCGCGATCATCCACCGCCGGGGCACCATCGCCCAGACCTACCAACGGGCAGTTGCGTGCAGCGACAACGCGGTTACCGCGCTCGACGTCCTGCCGCCGAGCCGATGCCGTGATGCCCTGGCAGACTTGGCGCACTTGGCCTCCAGTCGCAAGCACTAGCGGCCCCAGCCGGCCCGCTGCATTGCGGCGCGGCCAGCGGCGGGATTGCGTCGACGGTGTCCGTAGGGCTATATGCTCCGGGCAGCGTGCGGAGTGTAGCTCAGCCTGGTAGAGCACTGTCTTCGGGAGGCAGGGGCCGCTGGTTCGAATCCAGCCACTCCGACCAGCTCCAAACCTTTTTTTTCCGAGGGGGGTCACCATGCCGCGCCTGGCCGCCAACCTCACCATGCTGTTCACGGCCGAACCGGTTTCGGAACGGGCCAGCCGGGTGCGGGCCGCAGGCTTTCGCGGCATCGAGATCCTGTTCCCGTACGAGTGGCCAGCATCCGACCTCAAGGCATGGATCGACGAGGCCGACGTCGAGCTGGTGCTCATCAATGCGCCGCCGGGCGACTGGAACAGCGGCGAGCGCGGGCTCGCCGCCCAGCCAGGCCGTGAGGCCGATTTCCGCTCCGCCTTCAGCTCCGCACTCGATTACGCCGCGCAGCTCGCCTGTCCGCGCATCCATGTCATGGCCGGTCTCCGCTCCGACGAGCCCGATGCGTGCGACAGGTGCTTCGTCGACAACCTGCGCCACGCGGCCGACGAGGCGAACCGTTTCGATATCGATCTCCTCGTCGAACCGCTCAATGACCGCGATGTGCCGGGCTACCATCTGTCGCGGCTCCATCACGCCGGGCAGATCATCGCCACGGTGGCGCGCGACAACGTCGGTCTCCAGTTCGACTTCTATCACACGCGCATCATGGAGGGAGACGTCAAAGCAGCCTATGGCGAGTACAGGTCGCTGATCCGCCACACGCAGATCGCCGGACTACCCGGGCGGCACGAACCGGACGGCGGGGACGTCGACGGCCCGGCGGTGCTCCGGATGCTGGATGCCGACGGTTACGCGGGATGGGTGGGCTGCGAGTACCGTCCCCGAACGACATTCGAGGCCAGCCTGAGATGGCTGGCCGATTTCGGCATTGCCGCGTCTTCCGACGGTCCCACGACGTAGACTCCTTCGGTTTGCACCGTACTGCCAAGCGCGAGACGTCCCCTGTCGTCAAGGCCAGATTTGCGTGCAGCCGACTACTTGCAGAAGCTCACAAGCGACTGTTTATCCATAAAGCTCCTGATCGCTCCGACAACGCCCGTCTCGCCTGCGGCAGGTTCCTACCGACGGCGGGCCCCAAGGCCGGGTACCTACCCTTTGGTATAGTCGTCATGCGAACGGCAGCGCGGAGCGCCGGGAGTTCGTGCCCATCGCAACACCCTGAGGGAATCTCGTATGGCCCCCATCCTCACTTCTCTTCGTAACACTGTCGTCGCCGGTTTCGTACTGGCGCTCCTGCTTTTCATCTTCTACTACGCGGCCATGGGGTACTCCGCCGAAGCGTTCCCCGCCTTTTTCCTCAGATGGCTGCACGTCCTCTCGGGCGTGATGTGGATCGGTCTGCTCTGGTACTTCAACTTCGTCCAGATTCCCAGCATGCCGGAGATCCCGGACGACCAGAAACCCGCGATTTCCAAGGTTATCGCCCCGCTTGCACTGTGCTGGTTCCGCTGGGGCGCGATGGCCACGATCGTGACCGGCCTGATCCTCGCCTGGGGAAATGGCTACATCGTGGAAACGCTCACGCTCGGAATCGTCGGAGGGACTTCCTCGCAGACGTTGCTCGGCATCGGCATGTGGCTGGGCATCATCATGTGGTTCAACGTCTGGTTCGTGATCTGGCCCAACCAGCAGAGAGCCCTGGGGCTCGTTGAAGCCGATGCCGACACCAAGGCCGCGTCCGCTCGCACCGCGATGCTGTTCTCGCGAACCAACACCATGCTCTCGGTGCCCATGCTGTTCGCGATGGTGGCCGGCCAGAATCTCTAGATCCGTCCTGCCGGGCACGGCTCACGGCGGGGTACATCGGTACCCCGCCGGACGTGCCCTGCTCGCCCGACTACCCCTCCGCTGATCTTCCATTGCCGGTGCGGGCACGCACCTCGAACGCCCCTCGGCTACCGCTATGCCCCCGGCCTAGGCAGCCTGCGCCACCCTCGAGGGATCGCCCACGTCCAGGGTCGTCACCCGGCACATTTCCCGGCGGTTGACCGTGTCCTCGAACGGGCACGCGGGCATGGTCGGCCGGTAATCCCATATCACGAAGCCACCCGCTCACCAGGATTGGCGGAACACCCATTCCAACCGCGTCGTGTGCTCCATCGGGTGCGGAGCAGCAGCCCCTATGCAATCGGCCGCCTGATCTCTCCGGCCTGCGACCGCACACCCACGGTGCCCGGCTCACACCGGCAGTTACCGGCGCGGCGGGAGATCCCGGTACCCCCTGCCCATGATCTTGCGCGCTTTCCGGGCCCGCCGACGCCCGGTCGAATGCACCCAGCTCATGGTGCGGCCCGGGTGAGACGTGCCTGAACTGTCCGCCGAACATGCGTCGCACTCAAGCCATGAGAACTTGCATGGTTCGAATGATTCACGGTCCCGACCATGCGTTTCATACCGAAAACCGTCCCGCTTATCGTTATAAATCACATGCATCGGCATTTTGAAGACTCCGAGAGTCATGCATGTTATACCACCATAACTATTTCACATGTTCGGCAGCTTTCGAATGAGTTGCGGTTGCCGCCAACAGTACCGGGCACGCCCGATCCGGATGTTCCGATCGGCTAAACGGCGTGGCGTCCGCGCGCAGACGGTGGTGTCGTGAACTCGGAGCTTGTCGGATCCGTGATCATTTTGGGAGAGCCATGTCATGCACGTTTTTCGTCTGCACGTTGCCGCCGCCTGTGCCCTGTTGCTCCTTGCCGCCTGCGGGGGGGGGGGGGGGGGGGGGGTAGCCCCACTGACGCCCGTAAAACCGAAAAACCCCGCGATTA
>JAJDZX010000039.1 GCA_022824395.1 Alphaproteobacteria bacterium | reverse complement strand
TCGAAGCGCTTCCCGCCACGCCTATACTTCGCCCGAGCGGCCTTGGTCCAAGCCATGGCATCCTCCAGATGTAGTCGTCAAACCACATCGTAGGATCAAGGACTGGGGCCGCTCAATAGTTTTCGCACAGGCTCTCAGGTTGGAGTAGGCGCCAGCGTCGATCTGTCCTTGGGCGTAGCGGCGCATCTGGTCAGTCAAGTGAACGTTCGGCATCGTGGAACCTCGACATGTCCGATCATGTCGGATTCTGATATTGGCCTGCTTGTCAGTCAAGCCGGTTCAGCAACTCGTCGACGTCCGCAAAGCCCAAATTCAAGATGTTCTTCTGACCAAGGAGGCCGCAGGCATGGCCCGATTCCCTTCGGGATCGTAGCCGCGTCGAGGATTGGTGGCGTGAACATCCTTGTTGCCGATCCAGCCGTAACCGGCACAAGAGTCGAGCTAGCCTCACAGGAGATGGTCGAAGATCAGCCCGAAGTCACGCTCGGCCTTAGCCGCGAACTCAAGACGATAGGCCACGCGCGCGGCGCTTTCCGGCCGCCATCGCGGTCAGCCGCGCGTCCATTTGCTCCGCATCAACGAACGCGCCCTCGCGTAGGCGGGACAGCAACTCGCGGAGCGCTGCGGTTTCGAGTTCCTCGGCGTCCATCCGTTGACGCGGCAGATCGACTCCCTGCTGCAGCACTGCGCTCAGGCTCGAGTAGCGCCCCGCCGCGACCAGCGACCTTGCGAAGGCGCGCTGATCTTCGGTGAGCGGGATCGAGGACTTGACCGTCATGGGTGTCTCCCCGCCATCAAGGTCATACCCGGTCCCACCGGGCTCAATGCCGGTGCCCACATGCCGGCGGCTATGCCGGTCCGGATGGCTGGCAACGTGTCAGTCATCGCTGGTGCCGGCGACGACCTTCCCTGGAAGACGCTTGCGCACGCCGCCTGTCGCTGAACGTTCGCGCCAGCGCTGCCGACGCAGCGGTGTTGGCCAAGACGACGCGGACGGCGCGACCGGTGCACCCCCTCCGTCACGGCTGGCTGGTCGCCCACGACTTGCCAGCGGAAGTCGGCGACGTCAGCGACATCGCCCGAGATCCTGGGGCGCGTTTGGCGGCAGCATGGACGGTCGACCGGACTGGTGACACCTCGGGGCGTCGGAACTCGCCACAGCGCCAGCGGCACGCCGGCTTCTCGCGACGCATCCGACCGGGGTGCCGCCAGGCTCGCACTCGCCGGGCCCGGCTTCCGCGACGCACATCCGGACACCGGCATTGGGCGACGCATCCGGCGGGACGGACACGGGATGGACCCGGCAGCCAGCGCCTGCCGATCGCTCCCGCCGTCGGCGCGCAGTCGCCCGGCCCAATCGCCAGGCGACGTTGGGGAGCGGCGCTGGAAGCGGGTGACGCGGCAGCGCTCGGCCCGCCGACCCGAGCACACGGCCTGACCGGGATACCCGCCGGCCGGCGGGGCCGCGTACTATGACGAACCGGGGTTCGACAGGGGAGCCGATGGCCGACGCGAAGACCGGGCCGCGCGTCCCGGAGACCTTCTGGCAGTACGTCCGGTCGCTCGGGCCCGGGCTGGTGGTCGCGCTGACGTGGCTCGGCGCCGGCGACCTCGTCGATTCCGCCGTCGCCGGCGGCAACTACGGCTACGCGCTGATGTGGGCGATGGCGCTCGCGCTGTTCGTGCGCTTCGTCTTCGTGTCGATCGTCGCCAAGTACCAGCTCTGCAACCAGCACGGCGAGAGCGTGCTCTCGGGCCTCAAGCGCGTGCACCCGGCGATGCCGCTCTTCGTCGCCGTCGTGGCGGTGATCTTCGGCCACATCTACGGCTCGTTCCTGGTGCGCGGCCTCGGCCTCGCGAGCGAGGCCCTGCTCGGCTTCGGCGCCCCCTTCGCATGGTCGGCGTTCTGGGTGAGCGCGGCGGCGGTGTTCGTGTTCCGCGGTCTCTACCGGCGGCTGGAGCCGGTCTTCTACGTCTTCCTCGCCATGCTCGGCGCGTCGGTGATCGGCGTCGCCGCGTGGAGCGGCCCCGACCCCGTCGCGGCGGCGAAGGGCGTGCTCCTGTTCGAGGTGCCCGCGCAACAGGGGTCCTACGGCGCGCTGCTCGTGATCGTGTCGCTGATCGGCGCCGTCGGCGGCTCGATCGCCAATCTGCTCTATCCCTACTTCATCCAGCAGAAGGGCTGGCGGGGGCCGCGCTTCCGCCGGGTCCAGCTCTACGATCTCGCCTTCGGGGTCGGCGTGCTCATGTTCCTCAACCTGTCCGTGTGGACCATCGGCGCCGAGGTTCTGCACGCGCGCGGCGAGACCATCGGGAGTCTCGCCGACCTCGCCAAGCTCCTGACGATCGCGCTCGGCGACCTCGGCGCGCCGATCTTCTACGTCGGCGTGTTCGCCGCCGTCTACAGCTCGGTGATCGGCATGGCGGTGGGCTTCGGCTATCTCGTCACCGACGCGGTGCGCGTCCATCACTCGGCCGATTCGCTGCCCGCGGAGCCGTTCGACGCCGGCGCGCGGCCGGCCTACCGGTACGTCGTCGCCTGGTGCCTGTTCTCGCCCCTGGTCTGGAGCCTGCCCGGCGCACCGGACTTCATCTTCCTCACCATCGTCGGCGGCGCGGCAACGGTGGTCGTGCTGCCGGTCCTCTGCGGCGCCCTGTGGATCCTCACGGCGCGCACTGCGTTCATCGGCGCCGAGTGGCGCAACAGGTGGTGGGAGAACGGCTTTCTCGCGGCGCTGTTCGTGCTGTCGATCTGGGGCGCGTGGCAGTCCGTCGTCTCGATCGCCGACGCGGTGGGATGGGGGTAGCCGGGGGCGGCGGGGCGTGCGCAAGCGCCCCCGCTCACCGCGCCCGGCCTGTGCGCGAGGTTGTGTCCCTCATCGGGGCATCGCCGCGCCGGCCCCTGGTCCGAACGCCCGGGGGTTCCCGCTCGCCGACGCGCCGGCCGATCGCTCGCCTTGCGAGCCGGTCCCGGCGTCCTTCCGCTTTCGGCTAGACGCTGCTGTCCCGCTGCGGCCGGTGCTGGCGCTCGTGCGCCGCGATCGCTTCCTGCATGCGGCGCCGGAGCACGTCCTCGACGTCTGTTTGGTCCAGCCGCTCCCTGAGCGTCCGCCCGTCGACGTAGCCGGCCTTCCAGAGATCGGCGAGGTAGCGGAGGTCCTTCGGCCTCCCGGCGCGGTACTTCGCGATCGCGATATCGTGAGCCTCCAGGCACCAGCCGGCGGCGCGCCGCGTGTTCGGGTTCCTGATCAGGAACAGGCGGCTTTCCCAGCCCGCCGGCAGCGTGGCCGTGTCCGGCCCGACGCCATCGGCCCAGATCCCATGGGTGTTCGCGAATCGAGAGCCGGCGCCCAGGTTGGCATCGATCAGGTCTGCGACCCGCTCCCGGTCGGCGTTGTCAACGGGGTAGAGGTCGGCTTCGTCGGACACCCGCAGCGCCGCCGGTGCGTCCGGATGCTGGCCGAGAATGGCCTGGCTGCCGATGACGATGAACTCGTTCCGGTCGGTCAGGTCGGCCGCGGCTCGAATGATGTGCTCGAGCTGGTCACGCCGCATGGGCGGTGCTGCGCGGATGCGCCTTGAGGATTGCCATCCGTTCCTCTTCGCTGATGATCCCGACAAACGGGCTTGAGCTTCGGAGCCGCTGGCCTTCGTCGGTGTCCTGGACCAGGATCGCGCGGAGTTCCGGCCAACTGTGACGCTCGATCAGCGCTTTCCACTCGGCTTGACCGACCGACAGCCCGTGTTCGTCCATGTGCGCCCAGCGTTCGAGGTTGTCGATCGCAACCTGCAGCAATCTGGGATCTCGGTCGATCTTCTCGGCGACGAGACGAGCCATCGCGAGTGCTCGCCGGTCGATGTGCGGGTGCCCGACACCGTGGACCGTCGGGTTCGGGTTGTCGATCTTCGGAAGGTCAGGGTGGGGCTGCGTCATGGTTCAGGTACCTGTGGAAGCTCTCCTGGCTGTTCAACCGGCTGAACAGCCTGCCGATCCCCACTAGTCCGGCGAACAGCAGCCCGAGCGCCAGCGCTGCCGGGGTATTGTACCAGAGGGCCACGATCACGCCGGCAGCGATCAGCGCCGTAACGGTGGTCCAGAGCAGGTGAAACCCGCCGGACAGCCCGTCCCAGTGGATGGCAATGGGGCTTATATCGATTACTTGACAGATCAGGTACATCCCGAATTGTTGCGTAAGTGTTCTTGTGCTACAAGAACACCCATGAAACATCTATCACAGCCCGACCAGTGCGCCGGCGAACCGGCACCCGACCCACCTGACGGCATCGAGCACCGCCAGATCGTCTACCGGGTGTTGTTCGACCGGCCGGCGACCGGCCGGTGTCTGGCCGCGGTCGCCGGTGCCTGCCGGTTCGTCTGGAACGAGATGCTGGACCAGCAGGCGCAGCTCTACGACATGGCGCGCATGTGCGGCGCGAAGCCGCCGGCACCGACGTTCTTCACGCTGGGCAAGGCGTTCACGCAGCTGCGCCGGGTGACGCCCTGGCTGCAGGCCATGCCGTACGCCCCGGTG
>JAJDZX010000105.1 GCA_022824395.1 Alphaproteobacteria bacterium | reverse complement strand
CTTTCGCAAGTCGTTGCATAGCGCCTACTCCCGCAGGACTTTGACCAGGCGTCTGGACGAGGTCTATGACTTGTCCCGCACGCACATGGCGAGTTGGGACGTCGGCACCACGATGCCGGTGCAGGTGATGCTGCGACCATTTGTGAACGCGCAGACATCGCCGCTCCTGGCCAACATTGACACCCAGGACGAGATTGTCGAAGCGCTCGAATACAAGGTGCGGGTGCTCAATGTAGGCATCATCAAGATGATGCCGCCTTTCATGCTCAAGACCCCGTCGATGCGCCGCCGGGCGAAGGCCATGCAACGGATCGTAGATCGCATGCAAAGGACGCATACGGCCGGGCAGCGGGCTGGCATGCATGAGGACGTGGTGGACGCGTACCTGGCGCTGCACGCGTCGGATCCCCAATTCCTGCCCGAATCGGACCTGTCGCTGCCGCTGGGGGCGATCTTGATGACCGCCATGTACATGGGCGACCAGCTTGGCTTCGCCCTTTACTGGTTGTTGCAGAATCCCGAGTTGTACGAGCGAGTCACGGCTGAAGCGGACGCATTGTGGGCCGAGGGCGATCCCGGCGAGGATGACTTCAGTCGAGACCGGATCGACGTGACCCACCGGGTGCTGATGGAGACTCTGCGGATGTCGCCGATCGTGCCCATGTCGATGCGCACGGTGATGAACACTTGCGTGGTGGAGGGTTACGAATTACCGGTCGGGGCGCAGCTCGTGATTGCGCAGACGGCTACGCACTACTCGGAAGAGGCGTTTCCCGATCCGTGGAAGTTCGATATTGATCGCTACGCGCCCCCGCGAAACGAGCACATGGGCAGAGGCTACGCGCCCTTCGGTCTGGGCACGCACTCATGTCTCGGGAGCCGCTGGGCCGATTTGCACATAGTGATCAACCTGCTGATGCTCACGCATCACTTCAAGATCGAGCTGGCCCGCCCCTACAAGCGGTTGCCGATGGATCCGTTGCCCTCACAGTCTCCCAGCAACAAGCTTAAGTTCAGGCTCGCTGAGCAGCGGCACGAAATTCGAGTCTGAGTTCGCCACGCCCGCTCCTCCGGCGCCCGGTCGGGCCAACGATGCGGGAACTGAGCCTTTCGCTATGGAATCATCAGGCGGCGGACGACCTCACACCGTACGGGTGATCACGGGAGCAAGCGGGCAGATCGGCGGGGCGCTCGCGCGGGCCCTGGCCGACCGGTACGGGCCCGGTCAGATCCGTGCGATCTACCGGGAGCGTCGAGGCACGGCAGAGGACCTGGATATCGCATGGGTCAATGGCGACATCCTGGAAAAGGAATCGCTGATCGCCGCCTTCAAGGGTGCCGAGACCGTGTTTCATCTGGCGGCGCTGGTCTCGATCCATGCGGTCAGGGCACAGGAGTTTCATCGGACGAATGTCGTGGGCACGCGCAACGTCGTGGAGGCGGCCTTGGCATGCGGTGTGCGGCGCTTGGTCCACGTGTCCTCGATCCACGCCTACGATCAACACCCGTTGGACGAAGTTCTCGATGAGAGCCGCGGTCCTGCGGATGGCCCGCACCAAGGTCCGTACGACCGTTCGAAAGCCGCCGGCGAAGTGGAAGTCCGCCGCGGCATCGAACGGGGCCTCGATGCCGTGATCCTCAATCCGACCAGTGTGATCGGTCCCTACGACGGCGGGCCGTCCGCCATGGGGCAGGTCTTTCTCGACCTCTACCGCAGACGGATTCCCGCGCTGATCGCGGGCGGCTACGACTGGGTCGACGTGCGGGATTTCGCGGCGGCCGCGGTGGCCGCCGAGACGAAGGCGAGATGTGGCGAGAACTATATCGTCTCGGGTCACTGGCACACCGTGCGCGAACTGGCCGAGCTCTCCCGGCAGGTGACCGGGGTCGCCGCGCCCCGTCTCGAATTCCCGATGTGGGTCGCCCGGTTGTGGGCGCCCTGCCAGGTCGTCCTGGACCGATGTCGCGGCCGGCGGCCGCTCTACACGCCGGCGTCCGTTCGCGTCATGGCCCACGGCAACCGGCGGATATCCAGTGCCAAGGCACAGGCGGAGCTCGGGCTCCAACCGCGCCCTCTCGCAGAATCGGTCGAGGACACGTATCGCTGGTTCGACGAACACGGCATGCTGGGTGAAGGGGCGTGACATGACCGAGGAGCGACTGCACGGGATCCTGGTATGGGCCGTCCTCGCGATGGCGGTCCCGACGTTCCTGTACCTGTTCCGCAGGGCTGCGCCCTACGGGCGCCACTACGCGGGCGCGGGCTGGGGGCCGCACATTTCCACCAGGCTCGCGTGGGTCATCATGGAACTGCCGGCGCCCGTGCTGTTCCTCGTCGTCTATCTCAACGGCCAGGGCGCGTTCCAGATCGTTCCGCTGCTGTTCCTGGTCATGTGGCAGGGCCACTATCTGAACCGGACGTTCGTCTATCCGTTTCGTGTCCGGGCACGCGGCCGGAAGACGCCCCTGCTGCTGGTCGGGTCCGGATTTTTCTTTAATGCGATCAACGCGTACATCAACGCGCGCTTCATTTCGGAATTCGGCGAGTACGCCGCGGATTGGCTTGCCGACCCCCGCTTCCTCATCGGGGTCGGGATTTTCCTCGCCGGGCTCGCGCTCAATCTTCACGCCGACAACACCCTCAGGCGCCTGCGCCGGCCCGGCGAGACCGGCTATGCGATCCCGCAGGGCGGCGGGTTCCGGTTCGTCTCGTGCCCGAACTACCTCGGGGAAATCCTCGAATGGCTGGGCTGGGCGGTCGCGACCTGGTCGTCGTGCGGTCTTGCATTCATGCTGTTCACCGTCGCCAATCTCGCTCCGAGGGCACGGAGCAACCATCGTTGGTATCAGGAGACGTTCAGCGATTATCCGGCGCACCGCCGGGCCCTGATACCGGGCATCTACTGAGGCCGGAGAGCTTGATCGGCACTTCTTGGGTAGCCCAACCCTTGGTCCCGCGATGTGGTTTCGTCCCTGCATCGGGAGGCTGCCAGAGCAAGGACCAAGACTGCTCACGCCGAGCAAACGTGTCTGGGTTCTCGTCATGAGAGCGACCTGACGGATGCAGATTGGGGCCGGGTTGCGGAGTTGCTGCCGGTGCCGTTGGGGCGGCCGGCCAGCTTGTGGCCCGAAGGTCGAGACCATGTCGCAACAATCCCCGTTGCCGCGCCTCGTTCTCTCCGGAAATATTTCCGGAAATGGAGGAAGTCATGGCCGGCACTAACCCGTCTCCCGTCACTAAGTGGCGCCGGCACCGCCAACGGCAGGGCTTTGTACGTGTCGAGATCCAGGTCCGGAAAAAGGACGCCTCGCTCGTGCGGAACGTCGCCAGGGCACTGGCCGATCCCGAGCGGGAGACCGAGGTGCGCGCCATTCTGCGCGAGAAGATCGCGGCGCCGCGCCCCGGAGGGCTCAAGGCGCTGCTGGCCTCGGCGCCGCTCGACGGAATTGACCTCGAACGCTCGCGCGATGTCGGGCGTGACGTCGGCCTATGACTTTCCTGATCGACACGAACATCATCTCCGAGGTGCGCAAGGGTGACCGCGGCGATCCGGCCGTGGTGACCTGGTGGAACGGCGTCGCCGAGGACGATCTGTGGCTTCGCCCGTTGGTGCTGGGTGAGATCCGAATGGGCGTGGAGCAGGTGCGTCCCCGCGAACCAGGAAGGGCCGAAGCGCTTGAGGCGTGGCTCGCCGACGTGATGTCGCACTTCGGCGATCGCGTGCTGCCCGTTGATACGGCTGTGGCCGAGCAATGGGGCAGGATGAATGTGGTCCGAGCGGTGCCCGTCATCGATGCAGTCCTGGCCGCGACGGCCAAGGCCAACGGCCTGATCCTCGTGACGCGCAACGCTGCCGACGTGGCGGGACTGGACGTGGATGTGCAGAACCCGTTCGAGGCCTGAATAGGCTGCTCCGCCGCGGAATTTTCATGGTGCGGACCAGCGGCGGGTTGATCGTGAAGCAGGCGGCGAGACAGGGCCGGGCGCGGGAGCTCGCGAGCGACAAACCCGCGGTGGCGCCGTAGCCGCGGCCGGCCGACACCGGGATGGTTGGCGGGGTCGTGTGAGTGGCGCAGACGCTGATTGAGCCGCGGTGCGGCAAGCATGGGTCAGGCGGTCCGCGCGTGGTGTTGTGGGAATATTGCAGCCGCTCACGATTACCAAGCCCATTGTCGACATCCCGGCTGAGACACGTCTGGGACCCGGCGCTGGCCTCGCGAGGCACCGCAGCTGGCGGCACACCGCGCGGTACGATTCGGCTGCATCGTCGCGCAATCTCCTTCGATCTGGTTCGAGTATTTCCAGATGCATGTCTAGCTGCCCGGGAACCTGCTGCACCCGATTGTCGGGGCGGCGTTTCGCCTCGAACGCCTTGACCGTGGATGGACGGCTTGCGCGCTTGCTTGTTGCGTGTATGGTCGTTTGACGTCACCGAGCCGTTGTCGTCTGCGTGGCTCCCCGCGTGAGCAGGTGGTCAGGTCGTACCTTCGGCCCTGTCGATGTCTTCAAGAAGCGTTGCTTGGAGCGGTGCTTCGATCAAACTGTGGTGGAAGGACGTGATCGTGGCTACTGGTACCGTCAAGTGGTTCAACGCAAACAAGGGGTACGGATTTATCCGGCCGGAGGATGGCTCCGAGGATGTGTTCGTGCATATCAGCGCCGTGGAGCGGTCCGGCCTTTCCACGCTGAGCGAAGGACGCGTGGTGTCCTACGAGCTTGTGGAAGGCCGAAACGGCAAGATGTCGGCCGAGCATCTCGCGCTCGCCGACTAGGACCACACCGGAGCGGCCAACGGCCGCCCCGCCCGCATCTCCTGAACGTTCGGACCGGACCAATCGGTCGGGGCCGGTGCTCGGCGCGATTGGGTGCAGGATCGAGCGGCGGCTCGGGTCCCGCGCATGACATGAACAAGGTGCCGCGGCTGCTCCGGCAGGGTCCAGGGACCCGGAATACCGGAAGGCCTACGACGAACTCGCGTCGGGGTTCGCCCCGGCCCAGGCGTTGATTGAGGCCTGCACTGGCCGAATGCGGGACATTGCTGGGTGCAGGTGGCGGCCTGTGCGGGCGCCCGGCGAACATTCGCCAGGGAATTAGCCGGAACTTCATCGGCCAGGAGGTCGATCAGGCCATGTGTAGCAAGGGATATAGCCGGGATCAGGGTGTCACGCTTATGTAAGCATCCTGGTTCGGGTCGATGCCGAGCAGCTCGAAGGCCTTTGCCTGCAGGACGGTCGG
>JAJDZX010000084.1 GCA_022824395.1 Alphaproteobacteria bacterium | reverse complement strand
CCGACCGTCCTGCAGGCAAAGGCCTTCGAGCTGCTCGGCATCGACCCGAACCAGGATGCTTACATAAGCGTGACACCCTGATCCCGGCTATATCCCTTGCTACACATGGCCTGATCGACCTCCTGGCCGATGAAGTTCCGGTTAGGTGACGATGCGCTGGTCGATGAGGTCGCCGCCGCCGACCCGGTGCTCGATCGCCGCGCCGCGGTACTCCTTGATCGCCAGCGCCTGCAGGGCGTTGACGATCATGTACTGGGTCGGCAGGTCTTCCCAGCGGGCCTTGTGGAAGGCGACCTCCCCCTCGCCCCGGTAGGCCGCCTGCGGCGCCGCACCTGGGCCCTGGTCGGGACTCAGGACCGCGTAGGCGGCGTCCGCTTCGCCCCATGTGCCCGTCCTCGGCATGTACTTGTAGTGCAGCACGCCCCGCAACGTGCCGTTGTCGTGCTGCACGGGCGCCGGCGCCTGCGGGTCAACCTCCTGCAGGCCTCGGACCTTCAGGTCGAGAAAGCGGAACCCCAGCCAGCTCGCGGTGCAATGGGTCTCGCCGTCATGGACGACGGGGTCGGGCAGTTCGCAGTAGACCTTCGAGAAGCCGAGCTGCTCGCGGCCCGTCAGGATCGGGTCGGTCAGGTTTTCCCACAGCACCATGAGGAACGGTCCGGTGACCCGGTCCTGCTTTCCTTCGAACACGACCGGGACCCTCACCCCGAGCACGTTGTAGCCGCGCCCGGCCAGCCAGGCGATTTCGGTCATGTAGGAGGCAAACACCTCGACCACCGGCTCGCCGTCGAGCGAGAATCCCGGCGGCAGAGAGGACTCGATCGGGCCGGCATCGGTCAGGAAGCGGACCGACACGGTCATGATCTTGCGCTGGTCCGGCGAGAACACGCCGGCCTTGCCGCCCGGCCCTTGCCGCGGTCCCGTCATCGGTCCGAAATGAGTCGGCATCATGTACATCGTTCCCGGTCTCAGCGGGTACGGCATGGGTCTCTCCTGGAGTGGGTTGCGACCGCCGGCCAACGCTCGCGGCATGGGCTGTTGCGCGTTTCGCCGATGGACCGGGCAACAGGGTATTCGTCCGTGGCGGGGAGTAGAAGGAGCGCGCGGGCCCGTCCGCACGCAGCAACTGCCCGGCATCGACGGGAACGCCGCGCCGTTGCCGGGACGGCCGGGGAGGGGCATTGGCGCCCGCTGCCCGTGCCTGGGCCCCGGGACGCCTGGCGTCAGGGGCTGACCGTGGCCGCGGGCCCGGCGCGGCTTCGGTCCCGACCGCGCTTCGTCAGTAGGGGCCGGGGACGATAGGGCTGCCGTCGGCGAACCGCTCGAAGCGGAACCGCGACAGGTCGAAGCCCGTCGGGCGGCCCAGCGCTAGATCGGCGAGAACCCGGCCCACTCCGGGCCCGATCCCGAAGCCGTGTCCGCTCATGCCGGTGCCGATGAACAGGCCCGGGAGCGACGGTGCCTCGCAGATGTAGGGCACGGCATCGGGAGTGACGTCGATCATCCCCGCCCACGTCTCGGCGATGCCGGCCTCGGCCAGCCAGGGCGCCCGCACGGGGAGGCGCTTCATCAGGCGTCGCTGGCCCTCCGGCGACGGAGGCGGATTGAGCACGCGCATCCGCTCGAACGGCGTGACCTCGTCGGCGGACCAGCGCACCCCGGAGCCCCACGCGCCCGGATAACCTGCGGGCGGCTTCAGGCTGAGCCGCAGGTCCCTGGCCGATTTCCGGAGCAGGCGCACGAACTTGGTCAGGTCCCGGAACGAGCGTGCGCACACGTAGTGCTCGACGAGGTCCCCGGTCGTGACGGTATGGCCGCCGTCCGCCCGACGGTTCGTGGCGAAGCCGGGCGCGGAGACGTTGGGAAGCCGGCGGTCGGCCGCGGGGTGGGTGCGCCCGACCGTGGAACGCACGACGAGCTGTGGGAGGTCGATCCCGGCGTTGCGGGCAAAGTAGGTGGACCAGGCACCGCCTGCGAGCACGACGCGGTCGGCCCGTACCGGCCCGCGCTCGGTATGCACGCCGGCGACGCGGCCGGCGCTGGTCTCGAGCGCGCGCACGGCGCAATCTTCCGTGATCGACACCCCGATCCGCCGCGCCGCGCGCGCCAGCGCGGGTACGGCGACGAACGGCTCCGCCCGCCCGTCGCTCGGGGTCAGCATCCCGCCGACCCACTGTCCCTCCAGTCCGGGACACGCTGCCCGCGCCTCCGCCGGCGAGAGCATGCGGGTGTCGAGCTGGTGCTCCCTGGCAACCTCATGCCATTCCGCGTACTTGGCGAGGGCGCGCTCGTCCTCGGCGAGGTACGCCAGACCACACCCTGCGAACGCGAGATCCTTCTCGCCGGTCTCGGTTGCGAGCTTCCGCCAGATTCGATTTGACTCCATCACGATGGGCAGCTCGTCCCGGTCCCGGCCCTGCTGGCGGACCCAGCCCCAATTGCGGCTCGACTGCTCGCCGGCGACCCGACCCTTCTCGAACAGCGCGACCTTCGCGCCCCGCTGCCCTAGGAACCAGGCAGTCGCGGTGCCGATGATCCCGGCACCGATCACCACGACGTCGACGGCCTCCGGCAGCGGGTCGGCATGGGCGACCGGCGTGGCTTCGGTGATCATCGGCATGCGGGATGTCTCCGTGCGCGCCGGCGGCGGGCGGGCTGGAGCGAAGCATCGCAGGATTCGAGGCGATTACGACCGTCGGGGCGCGGATCGAGGGTGCAACGGGGCGCCATCGGGGCTCGACCCGCAGCACGGTCTCCTGGCCGGGGTCGGCGCGGCCGGGCCGGAACACCCATGCCGGCCCCGACTACGTGATCCTGCCGCGGGCGGCCTTGACTTCGGACGGGGCGTTCGTCAAAAGGCTGGACATCCATGCCGACTGCCACCGGAGGCGACATGCCCGCCCTCGACATCGCCGACTGCATCAATGACACCTGCCCATGGTCGGGCAAGCCGGTGCAACCCGACTCGCTCACCGAGCACGACGGCCGGGTCGTCGGGTTCTGCAATCCCGGTTGCCGGGACAAGTTCGAACGCGCCATCCGGCACTTCGCGGAGGCAGGAGCGTCGGATGGAGGCCGTTCGGCCTGACCGCGCACTCCACCGCCGCCGAGTCGCGCGGGCACGGGTACCGGGCGGTCTCATGGCTTGACGTGCGGGCGTGCCGCGAGGTTGCCGGGGGACGGCAAGCTCGTCGGGTGCCCGCTCAGCGGGCCGCCGTCTCCGGGGAATAGGGTGTCGCTTCGCGCAGGCAGCGCAGGAATTCCTGCACCTTTGCCGTGCGGTGCAGGTCGACATGGGTCACGATCCAGAGACTCGTGCACCATTCGTCCCGCGGCGGCATCACTTCGATCAGGTCCGGGCAGGCGTGCGCCTCGTGGTGCGGCAGGAAACCCAGCCCGAGGCCGGCCATCACCCCCTGCAGGATGACGTGCGGATGGCTCGCGCGCAGAGCCAGCGCCGCAGGTGCGACATGGGCCGTCATCCAGGTGGCGTACGGGAATCGGGGCGCCTCGCCGAGCGAACCGACGAAGCGGTGTGGCCCGAGGTCGCGTTCGTCGCCCGGCAGTCCGTGCCGGTTGGCATAACGCTCGTGGGCGTAGAGCCCGAACCGGATGCGTTCGTACGGCAGGATCACGTAGTCGGGGTCGTCCGGCTTCGGCCCGGCGCGGAGCGCCACGTGGGCTTCGCCGTACTCGAGCCGGGCGAGCTCCGCGCCGTCGATGAACGCGATCGTGGTGCGGGGGTGGTTGGCCCGGAACCGCGCGATGGCCGGCATCACGAGCGGGGCGACCCCTGAGAGCGCCGTGACGACCAGCTCGCCCGACAGCTGGCCGGTGCCTCCCTGCGTTCGCCGCCTGAGCTCGCTGAACATCTCGTCGGCCCGGCCGGCCACCTCCAGCATGTCGCGCCCTGCCTCGGTCGGCATGTAACCGCGTGCATGGCGCAGGAACAGCGGGGTGCCGAAGGCCGCCTCCAGCGCGTCGACCCGGCGGGTCACCGTCGCCCGATGCACCCCGAGGGCCTCGGCCGCCGCGCTGACGGTGCCGAGCCTGGCCACGAGCCAGGCGGTGCGCAACTCGGTCCAGTGTTCCACGGGCTTCGTTCCGCCCGGCGCAAGCTGCTCAACTGACGCGCATCTTGTGCGCATTTCCTGTTGTTATGCGCGCCGTGTCATCGGACTATAGTCGGGGATGCAACGTTTGGCAGGAGACGCCGATGCAGAGATATCACCCCGTTCTCGTGGCGCTGCACTGGTTGATGGCGCTGATGATTCTGATCTCGTTGACCGCAGGCTGGGTGATCCTGGACAACATGGCCAACGACGATCCCGACAAGATCCTGGTGCTGACCGGGCATATGAGCGCCGGCATCGTGATCGGCACCCTGCTGGTCGTGCGCCTTGTCACCCGATTCCGAACCGGTACGCCACCGCGCGCGACCACCGGCAACGCCCTGCTGGACCGGATCGGCATCTGGACGCACTGGGGCTTCTACGTGTTCGTGGCCGGCATGGCGCTCTCGGGCCTGGCCACCGCCCTCGGCGCGGGTCTCTTTCCCATCGTCTTCGGCGGCGCGGCCGAAACCGTGCCGGAGGAACTCTCCGGTCTGCCGCAACGTATCGCCCACGGTTGGATCGCGACGGTGCTCGCGCTACTCATCCTCTTGCACATCTCGGCGACCGTGTACCACCAGCTGGTGCTGAAGGACGGGCTGCTGCGGCGCATGTGGTTTGGTGCGCGCAGCTGATCCGGCCACCCGCCGGCCCCGAGTTCTCGAGGCGGGTTGACACCCCACGGGGCGACGGGCCGTCCCGCCGCCTCCGGTAATCGGAGCGCTCGGCGGCCAACCGACAGCCGGTAGCACGTTTATCCAAGGAACGAGGAGCACGCATCATGACCAACGCGCATGGCCTGGCGCTCAAGGCCGCCGCTGTGCTCTGGGTGATCTGGGGCCTTGTCCATGCGCTGGCCGCCGGCTTGATCATCCCGGCGGATCCCCAGGTTGCCGTCACGGCCATCCTCGACGGCGTCGATCCGGCCCGTCTTGCCGCCGACTATCCGGCCGAACTGTCGGGCATCCTGTCGCAGCACGGCTGGAACCTCGGCTGGTTCGGGATCGCGACGATCGTGGGGGGCGTCTTCATCTGGCGGGGCAGCACGACTGCCATCTGGGTCACCGCACTGATCGGCGGCCTTGCCGATGTCGGCTACTTCCTGTTCGTCGACCTGCCCGGATACAACCTCTTCCTGCCCGGCACGCTGATGACCATCGTCTCGGCCGCGGCCGTCGTGCTGAGTTTCTGGGTCTGGTGGTCCGGCCGTCAGACCGCGCCGGAACCGCCCGGGGTCTGAGCGGGGCGGCCGCCTGGGCGCGTGCGGGCGCTGCGAATCGTCGGGCCGGGGCAGGCGGTAGCCGCCGCCGGGCTCGCTTAAGACCCGGGCCGGGTTGGTCGCGTCTTCGGCGAGCCTGGGGCGGGGCCTCTTCTCGAGGGGGCGCAGTCGCTCGCATCCCCCTCGCCGCATCGCATCGCACCCCGATGACCTCCAGGTCGCGCGGGCGTCACGGCCCAACCGGCGGTTTCGGCCTCGCGCGGGACGCGCTCCGCTGTTTTCTCGGATGCTTTTCCCCCAAGCGCGTTGACACGACACAAGTTGTGTAGAGCCTGTGTCGACCTCCGCCAACGGGAGTGACCTCGCCATGTATCTTGACGCGCAAGTCTCGTTCGGACGACCGGCGACCGGCGGCGTGTCCGCCGCTCCGGCCCGTCAGTCAGGACGGCCCCTCGCAGGCTGCGTGCGGACGGCTCGCCCGCGATGACCGGAACCCGGGCAGCAGACGTCGTGGTCGTGGGCGGCGGCAACGCCGCGCTCACGGCCGCGCTGGCGGCAGCGGAGGCCGGCGCGCGCGTGTGCCTGCTGGAGGCGGCACCAGCGGAAGAGCGGGGTGGCAACAGCGCCTATACCGCCGGGACGATGCGCGTGGTGTTCAACGACGCTGCGGCGCTCCGCGCGCTGATCCCCGATCTCTCGGATCGCGAGCTCGCGGAAACCGACTTCGGTGCCTACGGCGAAGCCGACTACTACGACGACATGGCACGGCTCACCCGGTACCGCGCCGATCCTGATCTGGTGGAGCAGCTGGTCACCCGCAGCCACGACGCACTCTGCTGGCTGCGCGGCAAGGGCGTCCGATTCCAGCCGAGCTACGGCCGCCAGGCCTTCAAGCAGGCGAACGGCCGATTCCGGTTCTGGGGCGGGCTCGCCGTCGAGGCGTGGGGCGGTGGCCCGGGTCTGGTCGACGCACTCTACCGAGCGGCGGAGCAGGAGGGCGTCGCCGTCCGCTACCGGGCGCAGGCGTGCTCGCTGCTCACCGGCGATGCCGGCGTGCGCGGGGTGAATGCCCGGATCGAGGGGCGAAGCGTGGACGTGTGCGCGCGGGCCGTCGTGCTGGCCTGCGGCGGTTTCGAGGCCAATGCCGCCTGGCGGGCGCGTTATCTCGGCCCCGGCTGGGACCTGGCCAAGGTGCGGGGCACCCGCTTCAACCAGGGCGACGGGATCCGCATGGCGCTCGCGGCGGGCGCCATGCCGGCCGGCAACTGGTCCGGCTGCCACGCCGTCGCCTGGGACCAGAACGCGCCGGATTACGGCGACCTCGCCGTGGGCGACGGTTTCCAGAAGCACAGCTATCCCTTTGCCATCATCGTCAACGCGGACGGCGAGCGCTTCGTCGACGAGGGCGCGGACTTCCGCAACTACACCTATGCCGCCTACGGCCGCCGGGTGCTGGAGCAGCCGGGCCAGGTGGCCTGGCAGGTGTTCGATGCGCAGGTGAGCCACCTGCTGCGCGACGAGTACCGGATCCGGCAGGTGACCCGGGCGAAGGCGGACACGCTCGAAGACCTCGCAGCCCGGATGGAGGGCATCGACGGCGCGCGCTTCCTGGCGACCGTCCGGGCCTACAACGATGCGGTGATGACCGAGGTTCCCTTCGACCCCACAGTGAAGGACGGCCGCGGCACCCGGGGGCTCGATCCGCCCAAGACGAACTGGGCCAACCGGATCGAGACTCCGCCCTTCGAGGCCTTTGCCGTCACGTGCGGTATCACCTTCACCTTCGGCGGCCTCGCGATCGACCCGGAGGCCAGGGTGCAGGCCGTCTCGGGCGCGCCGATCCCGGGCCTCTTCGCGGCCGGCGAGCTGGTCGGCGGACTCTTCTACGGCAACTATCCGGGCGGCACCGGCCTGGTCTCGGGCGCGGTCTTCGGCCGCCTCGCCGGGACCGGTGCGGCCCGATTCGCCGGGGAGGGCGGGGCGGCGTGAGCGGCGCACGCATCGGCTTCGTCGGTGTCGGCGTCATGGGCGAGCCCATGTGCCGCAACCTCGTGCGCCGGCACGACGGGCCGGTGACCTGCCATGACCTCGATCCGGCACCGCTGGCGCGGCTCGGCGAGGCGGGCGCGCGGGTCGCCTCCTCCCTTGCCGAACTGGCCGACGGCGCGGATGTCGTGTTCCTGTCCCTCCCCTCCGGCCGCGAGGTGCGGGCGGTGTGCCTCGGCCGCGACGGTCTGATCGAGCGGCTGGGCGCCGGGTGCACGGTGGTCGACGCCAGCACCGCGCCGCCGGCGCTTGCCCGCGAGCTCGCCGGCGCCTTCGGCCGGCGCGACATCGCTTTCGCCGACGCACCGGTCGCCCGCACCCGGCAGGCTGCCATCGACGGCACGCTCAGCGTCATGGTGGGCGGTGACGCGGCGCTGGTGGAGCGGCTGCGCCCACTGCTGGGTCACGTCGCCAGCGACGTGACCCATTGCGGGCCCGTCGGCAGCGGGCAGGCGGTCAAGATCCTGAACAACATGATCCTGTTCCAGAACGTCCGCGCGCTTGCCGAGGGGCTCGCGATCGCGCGCCGTCAGGGAGTCGCGCCCACGACCTTCCTGGATGCGGTGAGCCGGAGCTCGGGCGACAGCTTCGCCCTCCGCAGCCACGGCATGCAGGCAATGCTCCCGGATCGCTACCCGGAGGGCGCGTTTCCGGTGACCTACGCGATGAAGGATCTCGACTATGCGCTTGAGCTCGCGGCGGAGGGGGGGATCGACGCCGCGGGCGCGGCACTGGTGAAGGTGCTGTTCGACGAGGCCGTCGAGGACGGGCTGGGCGCGCGTTACCACCCGGTCATCGCGACCCTGATCGACCGCGGGGACACCCCCTGACCGGACAGACGTGCCATGAGCCGGGCTGCCGCCGCGCCTCGGGCCGGGCGCGACCCGTCCGGCGGTGCCGAGGTGGCGCGGCGAGAGAAACCCCTTCCATGCCGGCGGATCTGTCGGGGCAGCGACCGAGCAGTGCTCGCCGCTCAGTCCGCTGGAGATCGCGTTCGTCCTGCGTCATGCTGGGCGAGCACGCGGGTCGGGGATGTCCGCCGGCAGGCAGGTTCCCGGACCTGATCCAGAACCGTTGTCCTCTTTTGCCGTGATTGCCGCGCCGGTGACCGCTGGCCTGGGCCCCCGATCGGCACGGACGTACTCTTCACTGCAGCAAGGGAAGACGCCATGAACCGGCCTGCGCAGTCTTCCCCGATCGGTTCCGCTCTCCGCGAGTTCATCCGGCTTGAAGGGGCCGGGGGCGTCCTGTTGCTGGCTGCGGCGACAGCGGCGCTGGTCGCCGCCAACACGCCCCTGGCGACGGCATATGCCGGACTGCTCGACACGACCGTCGCGGTCCAGGTGGGTGCGCTCGCGATCAAGAAGCCGCTGCTGCTGTGGGTGAACGACGGGCTGATGGCCGTGTTCTTCTTCCTGATCGGACTCGAGGTGAAGCGCGAGTTCGTCGAGGGCGAGCTCGCGTCGGCGAACCAGGTGGTGCTGCCCGGTCTGGGTGCGCTCGGCGGGATGGCGGTCCCGGCCGCCGTTTACGCGGCGCTGAACTGGGGGGATCCGGTCGCCCTCGATGGCTGGGGGATCCCGGTTGCCACGGACATCGCCTTTGCGCTCGCGCTGGTCGGCGTGTTCGGGCGGCGGGTGCCGACCGCTCTCAAGGTGTTCCTGCTGTCGCTCGCCATCTTCGACGACCTCGCGGCCATCGTGATCATCGCGGTCTTCTACTCGGCGGACCTGTCCCTGGAGGCGTTGCTCGTGGGCGTGGCCGCGCTCGGCGTCGGCGTCTCCCTGAACCGGTTCGGCGTCACGCGCACGACAACCTATGTGCTCGTCGGGGTGGTGCTGTGGGTGGCCATGCTGAAATCCGGTGTCCATGCGACGCTTGCCGGGGTGCTGATTGCCTTCTGCGTCCCCTTGCGGGCCCCGGAGGGGCGATCACCGCTGAAGGAGCTGGAGCACGACCTGCATGTACCGGTCGCGTACGCGATCCTGCCGGTGTTTGCCTTTGTGAACGCAGGCTTGGCGCTGGGTGGGATCGGCCTTCAGGACGTGCTCCATCCGGTGACGCTCGGGATCGCGGCGGGGCTCTTCCTTGGCAAGCCGGTGGGCATTGTCGCCTTCGTCGGCCTCGGCGTGCTGTTGAGGGTGGTGACCCTGCCGCACGGCGTTTCCTGGGGGCAGATCCTCGGTGTCGCGTGGGCGTGTGGCATCGGGTTTACGATGAGTCTGTTCATCGCGGGGCTCGCCTTCGAGCACGGGAGCGGCGAGTACTTCGCGGGGGACCGGCTGGGGATCCTGATCGGGTCGGGCGCTTCGGCGGTCGCGGCCTGGCTGGTGCTGCGCTGGAGCCTCGGGCCGGTGCGGGCGGCTGATGACGATGCCGCAGCCGGCGCGGGTGGAGGCGAAGGCGGGCACCGCTGACGTCGGAAGGGCAAGTACTCCGCGTCCGTGGACCAGGGCGCGTTGGGCAGCGCCGAAACCGGCCTGCGCTCTCGCCGATGCCACGTTGGCCAGTCTGCGTGGCCGCGCCGGCGGGTTTGGAAGCGGGGCGGGCGAGTCGGCCCGACAACTGTTGCGGCTACCCGGTTTGAGCGCAATTCGACTTGCGGGAATCACTCCCTGAGAGTGTCGGGCTAGCAAACGGGCACGGGCGGTCCCTGTCACCGTTCCCAGCGCAGGCGGGCGTAGTAGTAGCCGCCGTCGAAACCGAACGGGGATCGCCGCAGGTAGGGCAGTCCGACCGCCGCGCCGTCCCGCGCACCGGTCCGGGGTGGATACGTGTCGAACAGGTTCTCTGCCCCGATCGCCAGCGTCAGCCCGTCTGTAATCCGCACCGCGACTTCCGCGTCGAAGAGTGCATGGGCATCCACCTCCTGAGCGGATGCCAGATCGAAGGCGTAGTAGATGTTCCTGAACGGACCGTAGAGGCGCAGCCGGCCGGACAGGGTGAGCCGCCCTCGTTCGTGGCTTGCGCCGAGCGTTCCGCGCCACCGGGGGACGCCCCGTTCCGCGGCCAGTATCTGGCCGTCACTCAGGAGTGTGGACGTGCCGTCGACTCGCGTCTGGTTCCAGTTGACGGCTGCATGGAGACGCGTCGCCGAATCGTTCCCGTGCGACAGCCACCGTTCGGCGCCGATGTCGATCCCCCGCGTGGTCGTACCGAAATCATTGGTCAGGAACTTCACCCTGGCATAGGCGTCGGCGTCGGCAATGCCCTGCGCGCGCAGGGTCGCCCGGTCGCCCTCCGACAGCTCGAACTCGGAGGTCAATGCAATGCGATCCCGCAGCCGGATCTGGTAGCCGTCCAGCGTCACCGTGAAACCCGCCACACGCACCACGGCGCCGGCGTTCACCGAGCGGGCGCGCTCCGGCGCCAGGGGCCTTGCCCCCTTGAGGATCGCGATCGGGTTGTCGACCGAAAGGGTCGCGATGTCGATCAGGTCGCCGAGGTCGGGAATGAACTGCGTGGTCACCTTCTCGATCGACGCCTGGCCCGCGGTCGGCGCCCGGAAGGCGCTGCCGACGGAGGCCCGGATCGCGACGGCCTCGCTCAGGTCGTAGCGTGCGGCCACCTTGCCGTCGGTGGTATCGCCGATGCTCCCGTGCCGTTCGTGGCGAACCGCACCGTGGACGAACAGGTTGTCGCGCAGGTCCGCCGACAGGTCCAGCCAGACGCCTCGGGCCGTCCGGGACGCCGCCCCCGCGGTGCGCTCCTGGAATCCCGGGAAGCCGTTGGTGCCGATCCCGAATCCCTGCTCCCGCAACCCGCCCGGGCGCGTGTCGACAAAGGTGGAATCGGCGTCTCCCGCCACGACCTCGAAGCGTTCGTTGCGGACTTCCGTGCCGAGCGCCATGGTCAGCGGCCACGCCGTTCCGACGTTCAACTGCCCGACCAGGCTTCCTTCCACGATCCAGTCGCGCTCGCGCCACCCGCCGACCCGGTAGCTGGTCGGCAGCTCGCGACCGAGGGCCAGCAGCTGCGGATTGACCGTCCGCTCCATGAAGAAGTCGACCGAATGCTGCCCCAGTCCGGCGGAGAGATCCCAGTCCCACCCGGACAGCAATGGCGCGTCGTTCGGCAGCGTGCCGCGCACGCCGGCGTGGTAGGCGATGTCCTCCACGTCGCCGCCGAACCGGGGCGTGAAGCCGCCTGGGAACTGGGTCCCGATCCAGTAGCAACCCGGGTTGTCCTCGACGTAACGGCGAATCGCGGCGACGTGGTCCGGCCAATCCACGTATTCCGTCGTCAGTCCCGATCGGCACCTGGCCGGGGTCGGGTTCTGGGACAGGTCCGCGAGGAGCACGTCGTCACCCAGGCTGAAGACGCCCCCTCGCCGCGCCGGGTTCCGGAAGAAGAAGCCGCTCTCCACGGTCCGCCGATGCCAGTTGCCGAATCCGTAGATTTCCGTCGCGGCGCCGAGCGGCAGGGCGGCGTTCACCATCGTCTTCCAGTTGCCGCGCGTCTCTGGCGTTCCCCACGGCTGCGCATGGGGATGGTCGATGTGTCCGTAACCGGGGTCGTCGATCCAGGCGTTGCCCGCCGCGGCGAGCTGCCGGGCGCCGGCATGCTGCACCGACCGGGACGACGGCGCCTGATGCGATCGCTCGAGCGACAGGGCAGCGAATCCCTGCTCGCCCAATTGCACGCCGGCGTGACCCGCCAGCATCCAGCGATCCCCGTCGCCCGCGTACGTGCGCCCCCAACGGGTCTCGGCCACGCGCGCATCGGGGCGCTGCTTCAGCACGAAGTTGAGGACGCCGGCCACGGCATCGGACCCGTACTGCGCCGAGGCCGCATCGCGCAGCACCTCGATCCGTTCGATCGCGATGCCGGGGATGGCCGCGAGGTCCGGGCCGTGGCTTCCGGGTGCCGTGGCGCTCGAGACCGTGATCACCGACGAGCGGTGCCGCCGCTTGCCGTTCACGAGTACCAGCATGGAATCCGGGGGCAGCCCGCGCAGGCTCGCCGGCCGGACGATGCTCGCCTCGTCGGAGATCGGCTCGCGATTGAGATTGTACGACGGCAGCGTCCGGGCAAGATTGCTCTCGGTGCTCTCGCCGCCGTAGGCCGCAAGCGCCGCGCCGCCGATGACCTCCACGGGCGTGGGGGAAGTGAGCGGATCGATACCCGGCGCGCGTTGCCCGATGACCACGACGTCCTCCAGCGTTTCCGGAGCTTGCGGGGACGCCGTTCCCGGGAGAAGGGTGCCGGCCAGCAGCAGGGGGACGCCGCATCGGCGGACGGTGAGACGGAGCCAGCCGCTCCGGGCGCGAGCCGCTCCTGTGGGACCCTTGGATGGCGTCACCGGTCGGTATCCTTTCCTCGATGCATGCAGCGAGGGACCATATTGCATCCGTGGCTGACTTTGCCCCGGGCCGGGTCGGCGGCCCTTTCTCCCGCTTTCCCGGCAGTGCGCTTGGACCGATCGATGGGGGTGCTCAGAGTTGCGCGGAGCGCACGGTCGACCGGTCTGCGGCGGGTGCTCCGCCAGTCCGGGTCAGGGGGCGGCCAGCACCAGCGCGTCGTCGAAACGGATCGGGGCGGGAGCGGACAGCACCTCGATGTTCGAGGCGGCGCGCGCTTCGTCGAGCAGCGCCTCCGAGGCCCACATCTCTTCGAGCATGGACGTGTTGCGGATCCACGCGAGCCGCAGCGACGCTGGATCTTCCTCGGCCCGGAAGTTGAGCAGGACCTGCAACGCCTGCAGCTCGTTCTCCACCAGCATCGGCACCTTGCAGGACGACAGGCTCTTCGCGGTGAACGCGTTCATGTACGTGGAGTTGAGGTCGACATGCGGCAGCAGCGAGCGCAGCATGATGTCGGCGTTTCCGAGCCCCACCGCATTGCCGCGGGTGTCTTCGGTCAGTCCGCGCACGTAAATCGCGCCGATCCGCGGGCTCGTCATGCCGGCCTTCTTGCCGATGACGTTGGTGTCCATGCCGGCGCCGCTCACGTTCTTCCCCATCTCGTCCACGATGAGGCCGTCAAGATCCTCGAAGGGAAGCCGGGGCAGCAGCGAATAGGCCTGTTCGAGCAACGCGCTTTCGGCTTCGATGAGCGCGTCGAAGCCCGTGACCGGCACGCCCTGGACGATGGCGGTTTCCTTGAAGGCGTTCTCCACGAGCGCGATGGCGCCGACCAGCCGCGGGCGGGCGGAATCCACAATCATGCGGGCCGCTTCGAGCACGAGCCGACCCATGCCGAGGCGCAATGCCTGATGGTGGATCTTCGACGCGCCGGCCTGCTTCCCCATGCCGATCACGAGCATCTTGCAGATGCCGCTCTCCACCCTTGCGGTGAAACCGGTGTGCGGTTTGACGCGATTGACCACGAGCACGCCGTCCGCTTCGTGACAAAGCCTGTCCTGGTAGACGGGAAAGCCGCTGGCGGTGGTGCCAATCTGCACCACGTCCATGCTCGCTTCGATCGGGCAGCCGACACTCGCTTCGGTAATGCCATTGGTGTGGTCGAGCACGCGCGACTGGCCGCCGGCCGTCGCGCCGCCGTGGCTGCCCATCGCGGGAACCACGAAGGGTTTGGCGCCCGCTTCGCGCAAGGCGCCCACGCACTCCCGCACCACAAGCACGAGGTTCGCGATGCCCCGGCTCGAACCCGTCACCGCGATGCGCTGGCCGGGCGTGATGCCGGCGACTGCCGGCGCCAATTCCCTCCGGACCGCCGCGACGAGGTCCGGCTGGGTGGGGCGCGGGAACTGCTGGCGGAGCCGGAACACCGAGGGGGCGTCGGCCCGCCCAACCCCGGCGTGGGAGTCGTCGAGCAGGAAACGGGAGGCGTTTTGCATGGAGCGGGCCACTCTATCGCAAAATCTCGCGGTTTCACGGCGGCGGGGGTGAATCGGCGCGATCTACGGGCCATGCAGCCGTGTGGGGCCTGTCGTCTGCTACCGCGCACGGGTGGAGGGCCGCCCCCCGTGAATCGGCCTATTGCTCTAAGGGGCATTCCGGGTGATGGACATGCCCTCAACGTTGGACCACCTGCAGCGAGGAATTCGTGGCCGTTGGCTTCAATCGCCCCCGGCGCCTGCAGCCTTTCCTCAGGCGGGGGCCTGTCCGGAAACGGCGCCGCGGCGCTCGTCGCCCGCGAACAGGACAAAGTAGAGGACCGGGGCCGCCACGAGCGTCAACAGCGAGGCGAAGGCCAGGCCGCTCATGATGGTTGCGGCCATCGAGACGAAGAAGGCGTCGGTCAGCAGCGGCGTCATGCCGAGGATCGTAGTGGCCGCCGCCAGAAACACCGGGCGCAGGCGCGACGTGCTGGCACGCACGATGGCTTCCTCCAGCGCCGTGCCCTCACGGCGGACGAAGTCGATTTCCTCGACCAGAACGATGCCGTTCTTGATCAGCATCCCGGAGAGGCTGAGCAGCCCGAGCAGGGCAGTGAAGGTGAAGGGCAGGCCGGCACCAAGCAGTCCGATGACGACTCCGTTCACCGCCATGGGAACCAGCAGCCAGACGATGAGAGGCTGGCGAAGCGCGTTGAACAGGAGGATCGAGATCAGCACCATGACGATGAAGCTCAAGGGCAGCTGCCTTGCAAGACTGGACTGCGCGTCGCCCGACGCCTCGAATTCACCGCCCCAGGCCATGCGATAGCCCGGCGGTAGCGGAATGTCCTCGACCGTCGTGCGGATCGCGGCGTGAATTTCAGCAGCGGTTCGGCCGGCCGGGATATCGGCAGACACCGTCAGCGTCGGCAGGCGGTCCCGGCGGTGAACCAGCGTGTTCTGTGCCTCGTAGGCAAAGCCATCGATCGCCTGTGCCATCGGTACCGCCGCGCCGGCGGTGGCGGAATAGACCATCTGATCACTGAGTCCGAGCCCGGAAGCAGGCGGCATCCGCACCACGATCGGAAGCAGCCGCTCACCTTCCCGATACACCCCGGCACGGATGCCGTCGGTGGCGAACTTGAGCGTCGATGCAATGTCTTCGCGTGCAATCCCTGCGGTCTGCGCCCGGTCGCTCGCGTAGACGGGTGAGATCACCAACTCCTGTTCGCGCCAGTCCGTCTTGAGATTCTTGAGCTCATCCGATGCGGCTGCCATCCGGGCGGCCGCTTCCTGTCCGAGCGCACGGAGAATCTCCGGATCGCTGCCGGAATAACGGACTTCGATCGGATCGCCCCCGCCGGGGCCGAAGACCAAGCGTCGGGTGCGGAACTCGCCCTCCGGGAAGCTGCCGCGGCCGAAGGCCTCGAGATCGGTCTGCAGGGCCGGAATCTGATCGAGGGTCCGGGTGCGGACAATGAGGTGACCGTAGCTCGGATTCGCCCTCCCGGCCGCATAGGTCAACACGAAGCGCGCCGCACCTTGCCCGACGAAGGTCGCAACGGACTCGACTTCCTCGCGCTCGGCCAGCCACGCCTCGACGATTGCAAGGTCCTCGGCCACGCGGTGGATGGTGGTCCCCTGCGGCAGCTTGTAGTGGACGAAGAAGATCGGCGTGTTGGAATCCGGGAAGAACTGCTGCTTGAGCTGGGTGAACCCGAACATGGAAGCCGCCGTCAGGGCAACCAAGGCGGCGATGACCAGCCAGCGCACGGCCAGCGCGCCGCGCAGCAGCGCGCCGTAGGCCCGGAACGGAAGACTGTCGAAGGGGGCCGTTTCCGCGCTGCTGGCCCGCTTGAAGAGATAGTGGCCCAGCAGCGGCGTTACGGTCACCGCAAGCACCCAGGACAGCAGGAGAGAAATACCGATCACGGCGAACAGGGAGAACAGGAACTCGCCGGTCGAGTCGGGACTGAGGCCGATTCCCGCGAACGCCATGATGCCGATAACGGTGGCGCCGAGGAGCGGGATTTGTGTCTTGGCGGCTGCCTCGTCGGCCGCTTCACGCGAGGACTTGCCCCGCAGCATGGCGATCCGCATGCCCTCGGCGACCACGATGGCGTTATCCACCAGCATGCCCATCGCGATGATCAGGCCACCCAGCGAGATGCGCTCCATCTCGATGGAGAAGATCATCATGAAGAGAAGCGTGCCGATGACCGTCAGGAGAAGCGTCGAGCCGACCACCACGCCGGCGCGCCATCCCATGAACAGCGCCAGCACAATCGTCACGATGCCGACGGACATCCCCAGATTGGCGAGAAAGGCGTTCGACGCCTCCTCGACCACCCGGTGCTGCCGGTAGATCGGGTGCAATTCGACGCCGACGGGAATATCCCGCTCGAGTTCGGCGAGACGCTGCTCCACCCGCTTGCCGACGGCCACGATATTCTCGGTTGCGAGGCCTGCCACCCCGATCGTGAAGGCCTCGACGCCGTCGAACCGGACGATGAGGGCGGGATCGGGCAGCCGGCCGCGACTGACCTCGGCGAGATCGGCAAGGTTGATCGTCTCGCCGCCGACCCCGATCGAAAGGCCCGCGATCTCCGCGACGGTGTCCGATCCAGCGGGTGCAGCGATGCGCACCGTATCGGTCGATCCGGCATCAACCACGGAATTGGCGTTGGCAATCGCTGCGGTGATGGCTTGCGGCGGGACGTTCAGATTGACGGTCAGGGCGAGATCCGGCTCGATGAAAATCGCTTCTTCCGGCAGCCCCCTGACGCCGACGTCGGCAACGCCCTCGACCGCGAGCAGCTCGCGCCGGAGGAAGGTGGCCAGCTGATGCTTCTCCGCATCGCTAAAGCCCTCGGCAGTGACGGCGTAATAGAGGCCGAACACATCGCCGAAGCTGTCGTTCACCAGGGGAGAGCCGACACCAGGCGGCAAGCGCAGCGCCGTATCCCTGACTCTTGCCCGAAGTTTCGTCCAGATCGCCGGAAGCTCGGAACCGCCGATTTCGGACTTGATGTGCACTTCGATCAGGGATACCCCGGGCCGGTTGATCGACGCGATCCGGTCGACCTCGCCCATCTTCTGAATGGCTGATTCCAGTGGTTCCGAGACTTCCTCGGCGACCTGTTCCGCCGATGCCCCGGGATAGCGGGTCTCGACCACCGCCTGCTTGATCGTGAAGGCCGGATCTTCCAGCCGCCCGAGCGAGAGGAACCCCCAGAGCCCACCGGCCAGGCAGATCAGGATGATGATCCAGGTCGGGACGGGTCTTTCGATGCTGCGGCGCGCAATCCTCACGACACGGTCTCAGTTCGGCAGTCCGCGGAACCGGCGCACCCTGGCGCCGTCCTCCAGAGCCTGGACTCCGGCCGCGACGATTTCTTCGCCGATATCCAGTCCTTCGATCACCTGGAATTCGCCGCTGCTTCCGACTGCGAGCGTCACCGGCCTCGCCGTGACAACGCCCATGTCGCCCTGGTCCTCCTGAAAGACCATCACCGAGGTGGAGCCGTCGGCGGCGATGGCCACGGCAGACGCCGGGAGGACGATGCTGGAACGGGGGAGATGCCGCGTGGCCAGAATCGTGACCGAGGAGCCGGGGAGAATGTTGAGCTCGTCGGGCGGGGCCATGCCCAGCGTCACCCGGAAGGTCTGGCCGACTTGAGACGTTTCGGCGTTGAATTCACGCACCCCGACCGGAAAGAGCATCTCGCTGGCGGGAAAGCGCGCAGTAATCGTGATATCCGGATCGCGGCCAGCACGCTGGAACAGGATTTCCGGAACATCGATCTCGATCCGGATTTCCGACATGTCGTGGAGGCGGACGACCGGGGTCCCTGCATTGACCGTCGTGAATCTGGCGACGTTGCGGCGCGCCACCAGGGCATCGAACGGGGCAAGGAGGGTGGCGTGTTTCAGGGCATATTCCGCATTGCGCAGAGCAATTTCGGCTAGCCCGGCTTCGGTCGTGGCGTCTTCGACGCTCACTTCGCTGACCGCACTCCCCTCCAGCTTCTTCAGGCGCTCCGCCCGCCTGTGGGCCCGGTCCCATTGCAGGCGCGCCTGCTCGGTGGACAGTTCGAACGGTTCCAGGTCGAGTTGGGCGATCATGTCGCCGGCGGGGACGATCTGCCCCTCGATCGCGGGAAACCGCACGATCTGGCCAGCTGTCTGGAAGGCGAGATCGACGGTCTGTTTGGCGGCCACCTTGCCGAAAAACTGCCGCGTGACGTCGGTCGATGGGGCTTCGACCGTCATCAGCTTCACTGGCCGAGGAACTTCCTGAGCCAAGGTCGGAATGGCGCATACGACCAGCCCGGCGGCGAGAACAGGTACAAGACGCTTCATGCGAATTTTTCCCGTGTTCGGGTGTCCTGCATCCATCGCCTACAGAACGAGGTTTCCCGCTTCAAGCGCCGTACCATGCCCGGCGCTCCAGTCGCCCGGTCATCATACGATCGTGAGGCGGCCGGCGTCGCCGGGGGAGGGCGGAGGCGCCGCACAACAGGGGGCGATCGCAGGACACTCGCCGAGGTAGACGGCCTCAGGTTGCGGGTATCCGGTCGCGAGGCCAGCTAGGCCAGCTTGTCAGCCTTGACGGTCCGCGCGATCGTCGTACCCGACACGAACATCTCGGGCATTTGCTACAGCGATTTGGCGACCGACATTTCCGGGTTAGCCGGGACGGGTTACCGTGCCACACCAGAACAGGGACATCCCGCGTGCAACGGTGGCATCGATCTACCGCCAAGCGGCCTGGCACAGGTAAGAGGAAAAAACGATGCGCTACGTATCCTTCATCCACCGGGACGGCGCCGGCTACGGGGTCAGCTTCCCTGATTTCCCGGGCTGCGTGTCTGTGGGTGCATCGGTCGACGACGCCCTCCACCTTGGCTGCGAGGCCCTGGCGTTCCACGTGGAGGGTCTTCGCGACGACGGCGAGCGCATTCCGCCGCCCCGTTCCATCGATGCCATCAAGGCCGATCCGGAACTCGCCGACTGGCGCGAAGGAGCCGACTTGGTGCTGATTTCGCTACTTCTCAACCGTGGTTCATCGCGGCGGGTCAACATCTCCCTCGACCGCGGCCCGCTCGAAGCCATCGACGACGAAGCCAGGCAGCGCCGCATGACCCGTTCGGCCTTTCTGGCGACCGCTGCCCGGCGCGAGATCGAGGGCACGTAACCGATCCGTCAAACGTGGCCAGCCCAAGAAGGGCGTCTGGCTCTGACCCCAGTGGAAAGTCTGGAAGCGAACTTTCACTGGGCGACAGCTTGCGGCCGTCACCGCGTGACCGAACTAAATCAGGCCCGGCCCAATCCGAAGGTCAAAAGACGCCTTTCACGGTCGGAAATACCTAGTGTTCGCCAGAGAACCTCCCATTGACCACCGACCCAGGGGACGCCGAGCCCGCGCGACCCGGTGATCCGGGGAGATTCGAGTTCCCCCAGCGCCCTGGCGGGTCGGATTCGGCCGTGTCGGCATGCCGTCGCCC
>JAJDZX010000074.1 GCA_022824395.1 Alphaproteobacteria bacterium | reverse complement strand
ACCGTGTCGGGCCTGTCTGAAGACGCCATCGCCGTCCTCAAGGCCGCCGAGGCGCTCGGCATTCGCATGGCGAAGGCCGAAGTGCCGGACACCGTGCGCCCGTCGCTTGGCAGCTACGACAAGGTGATCGAGTACTGCCGCACCCTCGCAGGACACCGCGAGGTCGAGGAGTTCCGGATCTTGCATCTGGACCGGAAGAACAGGCTCCTCGCCGACGAGCTCCACCAGCGCGGCTCCGTTTGCCACACGCCGGCCTATCCCCGCGAAATCTGCGTCCGTGCGCTGGAGCTTCAGGCGAGCGCGGTCATCGCAATTCACAACCACCCCAGTTCGGACCCCAACCCGTCCAGGGCGGACATCGCCATGACGAACCGCATCCGCGACGCGCTGAAGACCATCGAGGTGACGCTGCTCGACCATCTGATCGTCACCCCGTGCAACGCAATCAGCTTCCAGACGCTGGGGCTTCTCTGACCGGCCCGCAGCCACCGCTTCCCGCTCTCACCCGCAAGGAACCCGACCATGCCCGATCCCGCCGCCGCCTCCCCGTTCGGTCCCGTGCTCTTCTCATATGTTGCGGCCAAGGATATGTTGCGGAGCGGTCGCATCGAACCGTCCACGCTCAGAACCTTCAATCTGACCGCAACATAATTTCCTGACGCGCTACCGTTTGCCAAGGTCATGTCTCCAACCAAAAGGAGACATGACAATGTTCGAGACTCTCTTCGCCCGTCCAAGCACCGCTGGGCGCTATCGCATAACGCCGCTGCTGGATGAACGGCTCGGCTACCTTGAGTACTATGCCCAGGCAGGCGCCAGTCGGGATACGCTGTGCACGATCGCGGCGCAGCAGGTCAGCTTGGTTCGCCTTCTGGACCTGCACGAAGGCGAGCGCATCAGCGTGACACGCGTGGAAGCCGCGGCCGATCAATGGTCGCTGCCCGGCGGCCGCCAATCCAGCCGGCCCGCTACGTCCAAGGCGCGTCTGCGCTTCATCGGCCACGCGAAGCGATGGCTACGCCTCGCCGGCCTTATCGACGAACCGGCCAGGGCGCGGCACGCTCACGCTAGGGAAGTCGCGGCCTTCGAGGCCTGGATGCGCGACGAGCGCGGGTTGTCCGAACAGACGGTTCTCTGCCGCCTGTATGTCGTCGACCGCTTCCTCGTTCGCCTGGACGACCGCGGAGTGTCCCTGGCCGAGGTCGAGATCGCCGACATCGATCGGGAGGTAGCACGCTGGCATGCCCGCCACTGCAGCCGGATCGCGATCCGCTGCTACGCGGAACGTCTCCGCACCTTCTTCCGGTTCGCTGAAAGCCGGGGCTGGTGCACGCCGGGACTGGCGGACGGGATCATGCCGCCGCGGTTCCATCCGGGCAAGCCGCTTCCGAAGGGGCTGGATCGGGACGAGGTCCTGCGCCTTCTCGCGACCTCCGAAAGCGACTGCCCTGCCGACGTTCGCGACCGCGCGATCCTGATGGTACTGGTCGCCTACGGCCTGCGTTCCGGGGAGGTCGCGGGCCTGCGGCTCGACGATCTCGACTGGACGGAGGAGATCCTGCGGGTGCGCTGCCCGAAGCCGGCCCGGACGCATCTCTATCCGCTTTCACGCGGCGTCGGGCAGACAATCCTGCGCTATGTCCGCGACGGCCGTCCCCGACACCCGGAGAGAGCGCTGTTCCTGACCCTGAACGCTCCGATCCGTCCGATTACCACGCGCGCGATCGGACATGTCGTCAGAAGCCGTCTCGACCGGATCGGCATAACGGGCAAGTGTCGCGGCCCGCACGCGCTGCGCCACGGCACGGCGCAGCACCTGCTCGACCACGGCCTGTCGATGAAGGAGGTCGGCGACTATCTCGGACATCGCGGCATCAGGGCCACCTCGGAATACGCCAGGGTGCGCCTTGGCACGCTGCGCGAGGTCGCCAGCATCGACCTGGAGGGCCTGACATGATGCTCCGGGACGTGATCAATTCCTACGTCGCCTGGCGCCAGGACCACGGCGCGAAGTTCGACGGTGGTGCGCGGATGCTGCATCTCTTCGCCCGACATGTCGGGGAAGGCGTCGAGTGCGAGTCCGTCACCGACGCGGACGTTCTCGGCTTCCTCGCCGGCAACGGACGGCTCACCCGGTACCGGGCCGGCAAGCACGGCGCGCTTTGCGGATTCTACCGCTACGCGATCAGCCGAGGTCTCGTCGCCCGGTCTCCGGTTCCGGCGCCGGAGGACGAACCAAGAACTCCACTCCCGGCACCGCCGTACGTCTTCTCCCGCGAAGAGCTTCGGCGCCTGTTCGGCGCCATCGACGCCTGTTGCCAGCGCTCGGTCCAGCTCAACGCGGACACCCTGCGGGCGCTGCTCCTGCTTCTCTACGGCGCAGGCCTTCGGTTTGGCGAGGCGCAGCGCCTGACGCTCGACGACGCCGACCTGGCCGAGGCGGTCCTGACCATACGGAACACAAAGTTCTTCAAGACCCGCCTCGTTCCTGTCTGCCCGCAACTCGCGGATGCCCTGCGGGCCCATGTCGCCAAGCGCGTCGAGCGCCCATTGCCGCAGCGCAGCGCCTCGACGGTGCTTGCCAACCTCGACGGCACCCCCCTGGTCGGGGATACCGCCCGGGACGTGTTCAGTAGGTTGCTCAAGGCAGCCGGGATCCGGCGTGACGGGAACGACGGACGCCGCGCGCCGTGCCTTCATTCGCTGCGCCACGCGGCGGCGGTGCATCGGCTGGAATCGTGGTACCGGCAGGGAGCCGACGTGCAGCGATTACTGCCGGCGCTCTCCACTTGGCTCGGTCACGACAGTCTCGACGGCACCCGGGTCTACCTCTCGATGACGCCAGAACTGCTACAGGAGGCCTCGGTCCGCTTTGACCGCCATGTCAACGGAGGCGGCCATGAGTGATCCCCGCACGCTCAGCCCTTGGCTGCGCCGGTTCCTGGTCGAACATGTCGTCACCGAACGCAACCTCGCGCGCAACACCCAGCTCAGCTACCGCGACACCTTCAAGCTCCTGGTCCCGTTCGTGGGCGCAAAGGCCCGCAAGCCGGCCGAGCGACTTGCGTTGGAAGATCTCACGCCCCGGCGCGTGCTTGACTTCCTTGTCCATCTAGAGGAAGGCCGCGGCTGCTCCGTGCAGACCCGCAACCAGCGACTGACCGCGGTCCGGGCCTTCGCCCGCTTCGTCGCCAGCCGCGACCCGGCCAGCCTGGAGTGGAGCGCCGGCGTCCGCTCGGTCGCCTTGAAGAAGGCGACGCCGCAGCCGGTCGGCTGGCTCAGCAAGGCGGAGATGGAGGCGCTCATCAAGGTCCCAGACCGCGGCACCCAACGCGGCCGGACGGAACACGCCCTGCTGCTGTTCCTCTTCAACTCCGCGGCGCGCGTCTCCGAAGCGACCGGCCTCGTGAAGGGAGACCTCCAGATCGGGCGGCGCGACGGCGGCCACGCGCTCGTGACGATCCACGGCAAGGGCGGAAAGCGCCGCCAGTGTCCGCTCTGGCCCCGGACCGAGCGTGCGCTTGCCGGACTGCTGCATGGTCGGGCCGACGGCGATGCCGTCTTCTTCAGCCGGCAGCGGAGACCGTACACCCGGTTCGGGGTCTACCGGCTCGTGGAACGCTGTGCCGCCCGAGTGCCGGAGCTGGAAGGGAGGAAAGTGACGCCCCACCTGATTCGGCACACGAGCGCCTGCCAAATGCTCAAGGCCAAGGTCGACCTGAACACGATCCGCGCATGGCTGGGTCATGAGAACCTCGACACGACCAACGTCTACGCCCAGATCGATCTCGAAATGAAGGCCAAGGCGATGGCGCTGTGCGATGCCGCGGGAGAAGCGCCGGATCGTCCCTGGAAGGAGGACAAGGGGCTGATGGCCTTCCTTGACTCGCTCTGACTGCAAAAGATTATGTTGCGGTCAGATTGAAGGTTCTGAGCGTGGGCGGTTCGATGCGACCGCTCCGCAACATATCCTTGGCCGCAACATATGCGAAGAGATGTTGCATGCAACATCTCTTCTCCTACACCCGTGCCCAGGCGATCGAGGACGGCATCCTCGTCGATGTCTCCGAGACCGCGCGCGAGGCGGGGTTCAAGATTCCCGTCGCAGTCACGCGCGGGGTCTGGGATCGACTCATCGCCTTGCCCGACGGGTACCAGGGTTTCCAGGACGAGCGCGGGCGTCTCTGGGACGTGCTCTGGATAGCGCACTACTACGCGCGCCGCGCCTCCAACAGCGACCGCGTGACCATGTCCGTGCTGGTACGCGACATCCGCAAGGACCTCCGCGACAGCAACCGGCCGCCCCGCAGGCACTGCCCCATCGTGGCGATCGGCGCCGGGGACCAGGGTGAGCCCGTCATCACCATCATGTGGCCCGAAGACGACTGAGCGCGCTTCCGCCCCTCACCACCCGCCGCACCCATTCACGGGAGCAACGACCATGCCGAGTCTCAGCCCCGAGCAGCAGCTCGAAATCGCCCGCCGCGTCCACGAGACCTTCGACCGCCCGAAGCGCTGGCACCAGGGAGGATGGGGCCGCGACGACGACGGCGACGTCATCGAGTTCGACGGCGGGTTTCACGTCGTCGACAACGACGAGGTCCACCACCGTCCGGCGTTCCGCCTCGCCACGCCGGAGAGCCCGCGATGCTTCTGCCTCGGCGCGGCCATCCGGATCCACACCAACACCTTGCTCCTGGGCGACCCGTCCCATACCGGGGAGGCCTCCGAGACCATGTGCGCCGTCTACACCCGGCTCGCCGGCATCGACACCGGCGCCCGGGAACGGGACGCGGCGGATTTCGAGCCGCAGCTGAACAGCCTCATCGAGTGGAACGATTCCGACGAGCGTTCCTGGGAGGAGATTCGCGAGCTCACCGCCGCCGTACTGCGCCACCTCGACGCGCCGCGCTGGTGATCCGGGCCGGCGGCCCGGGCCTTCCGCCGCCCGCGCCGGCGCACCTTCCCCTTGGGAATTATATACTTGACCGGACGGGGGCGCGCCCGTACAGTCCAAGCCTAGTCGCCGGTGACTTCATGCCTCGACTCCTCTACAATGCGCGGCCATGGCCAGCATCAATGAGGCGGCTTCAGCGCGGAGTCCCACGAATTCATCCTTGCGGCAAGAATTCGGTAGACTTTTAGGAGAGCCGCCCGATCCGTCTCAGAATCTAAATCTTGCAGTCCGAGTTCGATTGCATGATCTAGATTGCGCAGAAACCTTTGACAGAATTCAGGACCGGTTTGTTGCGCGGCTAAAGCAAGAGAAAGCATAAACGCGCGAAACGCCTCTGTTGTGAGCTCGTCGTTGCCACTCATCGCATGTACCCGCGCCGTTTATTCTCCCTGCGCAGCCCTGACAGCGTGTAGGTATTGCTCTTGAGCCGGTTGCACGGCCCGCAGAGTAGAATCCGGTTCGAGACGTGGTTCAGCCCGCCGTCGCTGCGCGGCGTGTTGTGGTCCAGTTCGAGATAGCGCGGGTCGTCGAAAGTCCGGTCGCAGCCCTGGCAGCGCGGTCCAGACTGCGCCAACAGGAACTCGTACATCTTGGCGCGCGACCATCGCGGGCCGTCCGGTTCCTTCACGCGCTCTTTGACCCGCAGGAAGGGCGCTGCGGCCTCGCCAGCGTCCGTGCGCGCGGGCGGGGCAGTCTCGTAGTGAACCTCCCCGAATAGGCCCGTGGTGGCCCGCAGGCGCTCGACAACAACCTCGTGCGCGCGCTCCCATATGTCCATGCCAACCCATTGGCGCTGTAGCTTCTCCGCCGCGACAAGCGTCGTGGCGCAGCCTGCGAAAGGGTCGAGTACGATGTCGCCTTCCTTCGAGCTCGCACGGATCATGCGCTCGTAGAGAGCGAATGGCTTTTGAGTGGGATAGCCGAGGCGTTCTTTCGCCGTGGGGCCGATGAAATTTATGTCGGTCCATACATCGTGCATGAGAACGCCTTTGTTCTCTTTCTCTCGCTGCAGATAATTCCCCGCCTCGTCCTTCAACCGAACGAGGCGGCCATCAACAACTCCGCGAATAGTCGTCTCAATAAATTCCGGCTTGGAATATCCCTGCAACGGGCCATCGAAAACATAATCGCGAGTCTTGCTGTACCAGAGAATTAGATCGTGCATTCGTTGAAACTGCCGCGCCGCCGCAGACCATCGGCGGTAGTACCAAACAATCTCATTCCGAAACTGCTTCCACCCGAAGATCGCGTCCATGACGGCCTTCAAGTAGTGCGAGGCCGTAGGGTCGCAGTGCAGATAGATCGAGCCGGTCGGCTTCAAGACGCGGTGCATGGCGAGCAACCGCACGGCCATGAAGCACATGAACGCGCCCATCCCGTCGCTATGGGCATAGCGGGCGCTCTCAATAGCCTCCATGAGCCGGGGGTGATCGTCGGTAATCTGGTCGGTCCATTCCTCGTGCACGTCGCGCTCCCAGGACCAGCGGTCCTGAAACTTGGCCCCGGCGGCGAGGCTGTCCGGCGTGGCGTGAAAGTCGCGTCCCTTGTTGAAGGGCGGATCGGTGGCGATCAGATCCACCGTCTCCGAATTCATGGCGCGGAGGAACGCTAGGTTGTCGCCATGAAAGAGAGTGCGGTTGCGCCAATTGGCCTTAGCCATCTGGCAACTTGATGGATTGAAACAGCCCGCGCGCGGCGAGCCAGTCAATAGCGCGAACGTCCCCGCCTTTAGCGTTCGACAAAACTTTCTTCAGGCAAGCGCTCTCAAACCTTTCCTGCTCTTCAATAATGCTGTTTCTCACATGCTCCAGCGATGGCTTCGGCGGATTTGCGCTTTCCACAATCTCCTCAATTGACTTCCCCTGCATCAGCGCGCGGAACATCCACTCGCTCATAACCTCCTCCCTTCCATTGAATACGGTATGCATTACGCACTAAGAGAGAATGTCTGTGGGGAAGCGGTGTGCGGGGTCAAATGGCTGCGCCCTGAGTTTCCGCGCCACAAATTGCATGCACTCAGATTCCAAGAAATCTCTTTCGCAAATTATAACTGTTTCAGACGTATGACTGTTGTAACTGCCCAGGTCTGATTCCGGCGAGCATTCACGCGTGATGGACTGACGCTACCGGGCTGTTGCCGCTGACGCAGAGCCGATCGGCGCGGGATTTCAGAAGCGCAGTACCGGGATCAGCTGCATGGGATCGGGATGC
>JAJDZX010000031.1 GCA_022824395.1 Alphaproteobacteria bacterium | reverse complement strand
ATGTCAAGGGCTGGTAAGGTTCTGCGCGTTGCTTCGAATTAAACCACATGCTCCACCGCTTGTGCGGGCCCCCGTCAATTCCTTTGAGTTTTAACCTTGCGGCCGTACTCCCCAGGCGGTGTGCTTAATGCGTTAGCTGCGACACCGAAGGCCTAACCCCCGACGTCTGGCACACATCGTTTACGGCGTGGACTACCAGGGTATCTAATCCTGTTCGCTCCCCACGCTTTCGCGCCTCAGCGTCAGAAACGAGCCAGTAAGCCGCCTTCGCCACTGGTGTTCTTCCCAATATCTACGAATTTCACCTCTACACTGGGAATTCCGCTTACCTCTCTCGCTCTCAAGCCCTGCAGTATCAAGCGCACGTCCCAGGTTGAGCCCGGGGTTTTCACGCCTGACTGACAGGGCCGCCTACACGCCCTTTACGCCCAGTAATTCCGAACAACGCTCGCCCCCTCCGTATTACCGCGGCTGCTGGCACGGAGTTAGCCGGGGCTTCTTCTCCCGCTACCGTCATCATCCTCGCGGGTGAAAGTGCTTTACAACCCTAAGGCCTTCGTCACACACGCGGCATTGCTGGATCAGGCTTTCGCCCATTGTCCAATATTCCCCACTGCTGCCTCCCGTAGGAGTCTGGGCCGTGTCTCAGTCCCAATGTGGCTGATCGTCCTCTCAGACCAGCTACCGATCGTCGCCTTGGTGAGCCATTACCTCACCAACAAGCTAATCGGACGCGGGCCCATCCAAGAGCGGCCGAAGCCTTTCCCCCGTAGGGCGTATGCGGAATTAGCGGTCGTTTCCAACCGTTTTTCCCCACTCTTGGGCAGGTTCCCACGCGTTACTCACCCGTGCGCCACTGTCCACCGGGCCGAAGCCCGGCTTCTCGTTCGACTTGCATGTGTTAAGCCTGCCGCCAGCGTTCGCTCTGAGCCAGGATCAGACTCTCAGGTTTGAGAGTGGTCCGGATAGGAATCCGGACCCGTGACCCGACACAATGCGTCACGTAGCTTCCGGCATCGATGTGACTCAATGCCGGCCGTCGATGCGCACTGCGTCGGTGTCGTGTTGATCACACGACACGCCGTCGCCTGCGCATCTCTTTTCATCTTCATCTGTCAAAAAGCGCGCGCGGTCTCGCGCTGCCCCCGTTTTCCGGGGACAAGGCATTCAAGAATGCCTCCGGCCGGCAACCGAGTCAACCCCTTCGCCGCCGGCCGAAATCCGCGGCCCGGGCGGAGCCGTTTCGTTCCCTTGGTGCGAGCCGCTATGTTGCCTTACAAATATACACCGTTCCCGTCACCGGACGGCACCCGTTCCCCCGTACGATCCGAAAGATTTCTCCCATGCCGATTTCGCTCCGCCCAGCCGTGTTGGCGGCGTTGATCTGCGGATTCCTGGCGTGCTTGCCGAACGCCTCCGTCGCCGCGGACGCTGTGCGGGTTGCCGTGCTCAAGTTCGGCACCGTGAACTGGGAACTCGATGTCGTCCGGCATCACGGACTCGACCGCCGGCACGGGCTCGATCTCAAGATCATCCCGCTGACCAACAAGGACGCGACCGCCATCGCCCTGCTGTCGGATGCGGCCGACGTCATCGTCACCGACTGGATCTGGGTCAGCCGCCAGCGCCAGGCCGGCAAGGACTTCACGCTGATCCCGTATTCCAACGCCGCGGGCAGCATCATGGCTCATCCGGAGAGCGGCATCGAGACCGTGGACGACCTGTTGGCCGGCGACCGGCGTCTCGGGGTCGTGGGAAGCTCGATCGACAAAAGCTGGCTCCTGGTGCGCGCCTACGGCCTGAGAACCGCGGGCCGCGACCCGGCCGAGGCCGCGAAGCTGTCGTTCGGTGCGCCACCGCTCCTCAACCAGATGCTGCTCCGGGGCAACCTTGATGCGGTACTTACGTTCTGGAACTTCACGGCGCACCTGCGCGCCCAGGGCATGCACGAGATACTCCCCGTCACCGACGTCCTGCCGAGCCTCGGCGTCGGCGAGACGCTGCCGCTGATCGGCTACGTCTTCAGCGAGGCCTGGGCACGCGCCAACCCGGAATCGCTTGCAGGCTTCCTCGCGGCCACGCACGAGGCGCGCCAGATCCTCGCGGCCGACGACGAGGAATGGGAGCGCATCCGCAAGCGGACCGGCGCCAGGAGCGACGCCATGCTGCACGCGCTCCGCGATGCGTTCCGCGCCGGCATCCCCGACCCGCACAAGGATTCGAGCGACGCCATTCACCGGGCGTTCGCGGTGCTCGCCGAAATCGGCGGGCGGGCGCTCGTGGGCGAGGATTCTGACATGGCGGACGGCACCCTGTGGCAGTCGGCACCGTAGACGTCGCCGCCACGGCGTGGGGGCGGCTCCGGCGCACCTTCGGCGGCCCGGCCTGGCTGCGGGTCTTCTCGTTTGTCCTGCTGCTCTCGGTTTGGAGCCTCGCGACCACGGCCGATCCCTCGGGCCAGGTGCTGCCCGCGCCCTGGGTCGTGCTCGACACGATGTGGTACCACCTGAACGAGGAAGGGCTCCTCTTCCACCTCGGCGTCACGCTCTGGCGGGTCGCGGCGGCGTTCTTCGGGGCAATGGTGATCGGCGTGGCGCTCGGGATCCTGATGGGCGCGCGGCGCCGGGCCGACATCGTCCTCGATGGCTGGCACATCCTGTTCCTCAACATGCCGGCGCTCGTGCTCATCATCCTCTGCTACGTCTGGTTCGGCCTCACGGAGGTGGCCGCCATCGTCGCCGTGGCCCTCAACAAGATCCCCAACGTCGTGGTCACGGTGCGCGAAGGCACCCGGGCCGTCGACCGGGAGCTGCTGGACGTCGCGCGGGTGTTCCGGGTCGACCGGCGGACGACCTTCCTCAGGTTCTTCCTGCCGCAGCTCTACCCTTACGTCATGGCCGCGGCCCGTGGCGGCATCGCCCTGATCTGGAAGATCGTCCTCGTGGTGGAACTGTTGGGACGGAGCAACGGCGTCGGCTTCAAGCTCCACGAGTTCTTCCAGCTGTTCGACATCGCCGCGGTGCTCGCCTACACGCTCGCGTTCGTCGTGGTCATGATGGTGATCGAGTACGGGGTCATGGCGCCACTGGAACGGCGGTGCACGCGATGGCGGTAACCGCGGGCCTCAGCGTCGACATCCGCCGCAAGCGGTTCGAGGGCGACGGCCGGACTCCGCCGCACACGGCGATCGAGAACCTGCGGTTCGACGTGCCGGTGGGCCAGTTCTGCTGCCTGCTGGGCCCTTCGGGCTGCGGCAAAACCACCCTGCTCAACATCGCCGCCGGCCTCGACCATGACGTCGATGGCTCGGTGGGCATTCCCGCCGGCGACACGGGGCCGCGCCCGGCGGTGAGCTACATGTTCCAGACCCCGCGCCTGCTGCCCTGGATGAGCGTGCGTGACAACGTCGACATCGTGCTCGACCCGAGCGCCCGTGCCGAAGGGCGCGGCGTCCGGCTGCTGGAGCGCATGGAACTCGGAAGCTACCTCGAAGCCTACCCGACGCGCCTGTCGGGCGGGCAGCGCCGCCGGGTCGCGCTCGCGCGCGCCTTTGCCATCCGGCCGGCCCTGCTGCTGCTCGACGAGCCGTTCGTCTCGCTGGACCAGCCGGTCGGCGACCGGCTGCGGGAGATCCTCCTCGACCTGTGGCAGGCCCAGCCGACCACCGTGCTGTTCGTGACCCACGACCTGAACGAGGCTATCTTCCTCGGGGACCGGATCCTGTTCCTGTCGCAACCGCCCTCCTGCGTCGTGCAGGATGCAGCGGTGGACCTGGCCCGGCCGCGGACCCCTGACAGCCCCGCCATCCATGCCTTTCGCACCGGTCTTCTGGACCGGCACGGTGGCCTGCTCGCCGGCCTGGCGGGTGCCACGACCGATCCCGGACATTCGACCCCATGAGCGCACCTGAACCCGCCGCTGGCAACGATCCGCTGCTCGTGGTCGAGGACGTCTCCAAGAGCTACGGCAGCCGGCCGGCTCTCAAAGGCGTCTCGTTTGCCATTCAGCCCGATCAGTACGTGTCGCTCCTCGGGCCCAATGGCGCCGGGAAGACGACGCTCTTCCAGCTGCTGGCGGGCCTGTTCGTGCCCGACGCCGGCACGGTGCGCGTGCGCGGGTTCGACATGCGCCGCGATGCCGTCAAGGCACTCTCCTCGATCGGGTTCGTCTTCCAGCAGGCCACCCTCGATCTCGATCTCACCGTCGGCGAGAATCTCACCTTCCACGGCCGGCTGCACGGCCTCAGCCGTTCCGAAATCCGCCGGCGCACCGAGCACGAACTCCGCCAGGTCGACCTGGAAGACCGCATCGACGACCGGGCGCGCAGTCTCTCCGGCGGTCAGCGTCGCCGTGTCGAACTCGCCCGCTCGCTCCTGCACGAACCCAGCATCCTGCTGATGGACGAGCCGACCGTCGGGCTCGACCCGCCCAGCCGGAGCGACCTCCTCGAGTACGTGCTCGAACTTAAGCGCGAACGGTCCATGGCGGTCCTGTGGGCCACCCACCTGGTCGATGAGGCCGAGATGGCGGACCATGTGATCATGCTTCACCGCGGTACCATCCGGCAGGCGGGCAAACCGGGCGAACTGGTCAGCCGCGCCGGGCTTTCCAACCTTCACGACACGCTGGTACATTTCACGACGAACAGCCAAACCAAGGAGACGTCCTGATGCCCCGGAGTTTTTTGACGGGACCGACTGCGCTGACGGTGGCGCTGGGACTAATGTTCCCAGCGCACGGCGGCGAGATCTACGTGAGCAACGAGGGCAACGACACGGTGGTCGTGCTCGATTCCGAAACGCTCGACATCGAGCACGTGATCGAGACGGGCGGCCGACCGCGCGACCTCCGGTTCAGCCCCGACGGCAGCAAGCTGTTCATCGCCGCGAGCGAGGCCGACCGCATCGAGGTGCTCGATCTCGAGACCAAGACCATCACCGGCTACATCGAGACCGGGGACGATCCCGAGATCTTCGACATCGACCCGACGGGCGAGATCCTCGTCGTCTCCAACGAGGATGACGCCGAGGCCACGGTCATCGACATCGCGAGCGGCACCATCCGCACGGTCATCGAGGACGTCGGAATCGAGCCGGAGGGGGTGACCTTCGCGCCGGACGGCAAGCGGGTGTTCGTCACGGCGGAAGCCACCAACACGATCGCCGTGATCGATCCCTGGGAAGGCGTCATCCTGGACGACATCCTGGTCGGCAACCGGCCCCGGCGCGGCGCGTTCACCCCGGACGGCCGCGAGTACTGGGTCACCAACGAGCTCAGCGGCACCGTCAGCATCATCGACACGGAAACCCTGCAGGTCACCGAAACCATCCGCTTCGAGAAGAGGGGGCTGCGCGAGGCCGACATCACGCCCGTGGACCTGGTGATGACGCAGGACGGAAAGACTGCTTTCGTGACCCTCGGGCGGGCCTGGCACGTGGCGCGGGTCGATGTCGCGTCCCGGACCGTGGAGGCGTACATCCTCGCCGGCAGCCGGGTCTGGGGCGCGGCCCTGACCAGCGATGATTCCACCTTGATCGTGACCAACGGTGCCAGCGACGACATCTCCGTGATCGACACCGAGGCGAACCGCGCCACCCGCTCCGTTGCGGTGGGTCGCACACCCCACACTGTTCGCATCCGGGACTGACGCCATCGTGACAGTGGCAATCCGCCGGGCCGCCGGCCTGATGGCGGCGCTGCTGCTCTGTTCGGCAGCGGCAGCCGAGGAGCGGTCGGCATTCACCTTCGGCTATCTCGACCTCGCTGACGACATTCGCTACACGCGCTGGGGTGTCCATCCGGTCGATATCCGGTCAGAAACCAACCGCGTCGACCTCCGCCCGATGGCCGGCGCCGAACTGGGCCTGGCCGATATCCGGGCCTTCGGACGCCGCGCCGGCGTACAGTTCACGCTGCGGGCGGAGCGGGTAACCGACGCGGACAGCCTCCCCGCCGCCCTCGAGGCGATCCGGGCCGAGACCGGTGCCTTCGTCTTCCTCATCGATGCGCCTGGAGCGGCGCTGCGCGACGTGGCGGCAGCAACGCTCAACCAGGACGTCATCCTGATCAACGTCTCCGCGGTGGACGACCGTCTGCGCGGGGAGGCCTGCGCCGCCCACCTCCTGCACACCGCTCCCAGCCGCCAGATGCTTGCGGACGCGGCGGCCCAGTACCTGATCGCCCGGAACTGGAACGAGGTCCTCGTGCTGCAGGGCCCGCTCGAGGAAGACGCGCGGACGGTCGAGGCGTTCCGGCACGCCGCCAGCACCTACGGGCTCAAGATCGACGAGGAGCGGACCTTCGTGCTGTCGAACGACCCACGGATGCGGGACCGCAACGATCTCGACCTGCTGACCGGCCGCGCGGACTACGAAGCGGTCTTCGTCGCCGACATCGACCGCGAGTTCGCCCGCTCCGTCCCCTATTCCACCCAGGATCCCGCCGCAGTGATCGGAGCCGCGGGACTGCGGCCGACCCCGTGGCACTGGAGCTACCTCCGACACGGTGCCCCGCAGGTCCATGGCCGCTTCGAGCGGCAGACCGGACGGCGCATGGAAGGCACTGACTGGGCCGCGTGGGTCGCGATCCGGGCCATCGGCGAGGCCATCGTGCGGACCGCATCCACTGCCCCGCCCGACCTGCGCACGTACCTGCTCGGGCCCGACTTCCGCCTCGACGGCGCAAAGGGTCCGGCACTCTCGTTCCGCCCCTGGAACGGGCAGCTCCGCCAACCGATTATGCTCGCCACGGAGGACTGGGTGACGGCATTGGCTCCGCTCGCCGGCTTCGTCCACCAGACCAACGATCTCGACACGCTGGGCCGGGACCGGCGCACCAGCGATTGCCGCCAGTTCGCGGCCCCAGAGCAGCCCTCATGACCGCCAGCCATGCTCTCCGTGCCCTCGTTGGGCTGACCGCCCGCGAGGTCGTGAAGTTCTTCCAGCAGCGCGGACGCCTGCTCTCGGCGTTCGTCCGGCCAGCGCTCTGGCTGTTCGTGTTCGCGGCCGGGATCGGCTCGACCAAGGGGATCGATCCGGGAATCGTGAGCCCCTACCCGGTGCAGAGCGTCAACTACTTCGAGTACATCGTCCCCGGTCTCATCGGCATGGTCCTGCTGTTCAGCGGGATGCAGTCGTCGCTCTCGATGGTGTACGACCGCGAGATGGGCGTCATGCGGCTGCTGCTGACCGCCCCGTTGCCGCGCTGGTACCTGCTGACCGCCAAGCTGTTCGCGGGCACCATGCTGTCGATTCTCCAGGTGTACGTGTTCCTGATCGTGTGCCTGCCGCTGATCGGCATGCAGATCAGCCTCAATACGCCCTTGCTGGGCTGGGTCTGGATGTTTCCCGCCGCGGTGCTGTTCGGATTGCTGCTGGGGGCCGCCGGCCTGGCGCTGTCGGTCCACATCCGTCAGCTCGAGAACTTCGCCGGCACCATGAACTTCGTCATCTTCCCGATGTTCTTCATCTCGAGCGCGCTGTATCCGTTGTGGCGCCTCCTGGAAAACGGTGCCGAGGTGGTCTGGTGGCTGGCCCAGTTCAACCCGTTCACCTACGGGGTCGAGCTCGTGCGCTGGGCCAGCCAGGGCCAGATCCACTGGACCAGCCTCATCGTGACCGTGACCTGCACGATCGTGTTCCTCTCGGCCGCCGTGCTGGGGTACGACCCGCAGCGCGGCATGCTCCGACGCCGCCCGGGCGGAGGGGGGCCGCCGGCAGGAGGATGAATCCCGTGCCTTCCGGTTCACCCGCGGCGAGCGTCGCGGACCTCGTCGGCAACACGCCGCTCATCCGCCTGCGGCGCCTCTCCGACGAGACGGGCTGCGAGATCCTCGGCAAGGCCGAGTTCCTGAATCCCGGCCAGTCGATCAAGGACCGGGCGGCGCTCTGGATCATCCGCGACGCCGAACGGCGCGGCCTGCTGCGCCCGGGCGGCACCATCGTCGAGGGGACGGCGGGGAACACCGGGATCGGCCTGACCGTGATCGGCAGCGCCATGGGCTACCGGACCGTGATCGTGATGCCGGAGACGCAGAGCGAGGAGAAGAAGAGCGCCCTCCGGACGATCGGCGCCAGTCTCCGGCTCGTGCCGGCGGTCCCGTACGCGGACCCCGGCAACTACATCCGCTATTCGGGCCGGCTCGCGGAAGAACTCGCGGCCAGCCTGCCGAACGGCGCCGTCTGGGCCAACCAGTTCGACAACCCCGCGAACCGCCAGGCGCACCGGGAATCCACGGCGCCGGAAATCTGGGAGCAGACCGACGGGAAGGTCGACGCGTTCGTGAGCGCCATCGGCACCGGGGGCACGCTGGCGGGTGTCGCCGACGGTCTCAAGGCCCGGAATCCCGAGGTGCGGGCGGTGCTCGCGGATCCCACGGGTTCCGGAATGCATGCCTGGGTCCAGACCGGCACCCCGAAGGCGGACGGCACGTCGATCACCGAGGGGATCGGGCAGGGCCGGGTGACGGGCAACCTCGAGGATGCGCGCATCGACGACTCGCTGCAGGTGACGGACGAGGAGGCGCTGCGCGCCATCTTCACGCTGGCGACCGAAGAAGGGCTCCTGCTCGGGGGATCGACCGGCATCAACATCGCCGGCGCCGAGCGGGTCGCGCGCGACCTCGGGCGCGGGCACGTCGTGGTCACCATGCTGTGCGACCACGGAACCCGGTACGCCTCCAAGCTCTTCAATCCGTCCTTCCTGACCGAGCGCGGCCTCCCGGTGCCGCCATGGCTCGAAGGCGAGGCGTGAGGTGGGCGACCGCGCCGCTGTCCCCCCGCTGGTAGGCGCGGACTGGCTGCTCGAGGCTTGCAAGCAACCGGACGTGGTCGTGCTCGACGCGTCCTGGCACATGCCCGCGACCCGGCGCGACGGCGCCGCCGAATTCGAACTCGGCCACATCCCCGGCGCGGCGTTCTTCTCGATCGACGGCATCGCCGATCCGGATTCGCCGCTGCCCCACATGGTGCCGAGCGCCGAGGCGTTTGCGACCGCCGTCGGGGCCCTCGGAGTCGGTACCGGGGACCACGTCGTCTGCTATGCGAGCGACGGCATCGGCACCGCACCCCGCGCGTGGTGGATGTTCCGGCTGTTCGGCCATGAACGCGTGTCGGTCCTCGACGGGGGCCTGCCAGCCTGGACGGCGGCCGGCGGGAGCCTGGTCAAGGGCCCGGCGGCGGCGGTGCCCCGGACCTTCCGCGCCGCCCTCGACCCGGCCCGGATCCGGGACCTCGCGGCAGTCCGCGCCAATCTCGCGACGGCGGCAGAGCTGCTCGTCGATGCCCGCAGTGCCGGACGGTTCGCCGGCACCGAACCGGAACCGCGGCCCGGTCTGCGGGGCGGCCATGTGCCGGGCAGCGTGAGCCTTCCCTATCAGACCCTGCTCGACGGCCCCCGCATGCTGCCCCCTGACGCGCTGCGGGCGCGGCTGGAGGCGGCCGGGGTCACGGGCGACCGGCGGCCGGTCTTCACCTGCGGTTCCGGAGTCAGCGCCTGCACTCTCGCCCTCGGCCTCACGCTGACCGGTCGCGACGACTGGGCGGTCTACGACGGCTCGTGGTCCGAGTGGGGAGGGCGTGCGGATGTCCCGGTCGCGTCCTGACGAACGCGGGCACCGACCAGCCACCGTTCTGGGCCGGGCCGGCCGAAACCCCCACGAACACCGGGGGGTCGTCAATCCCCCCGTCTACCACGCCTCGACCATCCTCTTCCGGGATACCGAGGACCTCCGCAGCCGCGGCCCGAGACGACTCGACGAGGTCGTCTACGGCCGCTTCGGAACGCCCACGACGTTCGCGTTCGAGGAGGCGATGGCCGCCGCGGAAGGCGGGGCGCGCAGCGTCGCCGTGGGGTCCGGCAAGACTGCCGTGGCGATCGCGCTCACGAGTTTCCTGGCCGCCGGTGATCACCTGCTGATGGTCGACTCCGCGTACGGGCCGACCCGCGGCATCGGTTTCGGCTGGCTCGCCCGGTTCGGCGTGGAGACCACCTTCTACGATCCCTGCATCGGTGCCGGAATCGCCGATCTGATCCGCGACAACACCCGCGTGGTGTTCCTCGAATCCCCGGGCTCGCTCACGTTCGAGGTCCAGGACGTGCCCGCCATCGCGGCGGCGGCCCACGCACGCGGCTGTACGGTGATCCTCGACAACACGTGGGCAAGCCCGCTGTTCTTTCGACCGTTCGAACACGGTGTCGACGTGTCGGTGCAGGCGGCGACGAAGTACGTGTCGGGACATTCCGACGTGATGCTGGGCGTCGTCACCACGACCGAGGAAACCCATGCGGTCGTCCGGAAGGCCGCGCAGGCACTGGGGGCCACCGCGGGTCCGGACGACTTGTACCTGGGGCTCCGCGGCCTGCGGACGCTCGACGTCCGCCTCCATCGCCACATGGAATCCGGGCTCGCCCTGGCCCGCTGGCTGACCGCCCGGCCGGAGGTGGAGCGCGTCCTGCACCCGGGCCTCGAGCAGGACCCGGGGCACGCCCTCTGGAAGCGCGACTTCCTGGGCGCCTCCGGGCTCTTCGGCCTGGTCCTGCGGCCGGCGCCACGCGCTGCCTACGATGCCTTCCTGAATGCCCTGCAGCTGTTCGGAATGGGCTACAGCTGGGGCGGGTTCGAGAGCCTCATCGTCCCGTCGATGCTCGAGGGCGCGCGGGAGGTCACGCCCTGGCCGGCGCCCGAACGCACCTTCCGCGTCCATGCCGGCCTGGAAGACGTGGCCGACCTCCGGGACGACCTCGAAGCGGGCTTCGCGCGCCTGCGGGGCGAGACGGCATGACCGGCCCCGGCGGACGGGCGGCAGCGTGGCTGCTGTTCGCGGCGCTGGCGTGGGCGCCGACAACGGCCGCTGCGGTCGAGACCTTCCAGGTCGGCACGGCCGAGATCCAGTCGGGGACCTCCAGGTACCAGTTCCAGGTGGAACTGGCGGTGACCGATGCACAGCAGCGGCAGGGCCTGATGCACCGGCTCACGCTCGGCGAGAACGAGGGCATGCTGTTCCTGTACACGCCGCCGCGTCGCATCCGCATGTGGATGAAGGACACCTACATCCCGCTCGACATGCTGTTCATCCGTCCCGACGGCACCATCGCCGCCATCGCCGAGGACACGATTCCGCTGTCGCTCACGCCGATCGGCCCCGACGTCTACGTGAACGGTGTCCTCGAAGTGCTGGCAGGGACCGCGGAACGCCTCGGCCTGCGTCCGGGGGACCGCGTGCATCATCCCCATTTCGGCACCGAGCCCGGCCCCGACCGGTGACCACCGCACCGCGGATTCGCATTCGTGTCCAGCTGGGGGACCTCCCACTGTTCGGTCCCGGCAAGGCGGCCCTGCTCGGCGCGATCGCGGAGGCGGGCTCGATCGCCGGCGCCGCCCGGACCCTGGGCATGTCCTACCGGCGGGCCTGGCTGCTGGTCGACTCGATGAACCGGAACTTCACGGGCCCGCTCGTGACCGCGAGTCCCGGCGGGCGCGGCGTCGGCGGCGCCCGGGTCACCGAACTCGGGCGCCGCGTGCTCGCTGCCTACCAGGCCGTGGAAGCCGATGCCGCCCGGGCCGCGGGCAGATCGCTGGCCGATCTCCAGACCATGATCGCCGCGGACCCGGGTCCGTCGGTGGCCGGTGAACCGGAGTAGGACCGGGCGTGGGCCGGCCGTACCCCGTGGTCCCGGCCTGATGCCGGCAGCCGCATGCAGCCATGCCCGCCGACCCGCTGGCGACGCGCCCCGCGCGTCCAGCCCGCCGGGCGCCGCGGGCGTCCGGTAGCGACCGGCCCGAACTTGCAATGCGTTATATCCTGTGGTATATAATAAGCGCGCGGCGCCAGCGGCCCAGGGTCGAGAGGACTCCCGTCGAGCGGATCGCCCGATGGCCCGCTGCCTGCCTCGCCCTCCTCGGATTGGTTTCGGTCCCGGTCCCCCTTACCCAAGGGGGGCCGGCGGCCGGGCCGGTGGCCGGCGAGGAGGTCCTGGTGTTCGCCGCGGCCTCGACCGGCGGCGCCCTCGAAGAGGTGGCCGCCGCCTACGCCGTCGCCGGGGGCGGACGCGTCCGCTTCTCCCTGGCCGCGACCAGCGCGCTGGCCCGCCAGGTCGAATCCGGCGCCCCGGCCGACCTGTTCCTGTCGGCCAACACCCTGTGGATGGACCGACTCGAAGACGACGGCCTCCTGGCCGCCGGAAGCCGCAGCTTCCTCTTCCGCAACCGGCTGGTGCTGGTGGCCCCGCAGGACACGGAGCTGGAGCCGGTGACGCTTGACGCCACGCTCGACCTCGAAGCGATGCTCGACGGCGGCCGGCTGGCAATCGCCGAGCCCGTAGCCGTCCCCGCCGGGATCTATGCGCGCCAGGCCCTCGAGTCGCTCGGACTCTGGGAGCGCCTCCGGGCGCACACCGCCCCCGCCAGCGATGTCCGGCACGCGGCGCTCCTGGTGCGGCGCCACGAAGCGCCCCTCGGGATCGTCTACTGGACCGACGCGCGGGCGACTCCGGGGCTCCGGGTCCTCGGCGCCTTTTCCTCCGGCCTGCACGATCCCGTAGCCTACTGGGTCGCGCAGCTGGCCGATGCACCGGCCCCGGCCGCGGCCGCCGCGTTCCGCGCATTCCTGCAGTCGGACACCGCCCGGACCATCTTTTCCCGCCACGGGTTTGCCCCGCCGTACGATGCCGACTCCCGCTGAGACCGAGGCCCTCCTGCTGTCCCTCCGGGTCGCGGTCTGGAGCGTGCTGGGGAGTCTCCCCGCCGCGATCGCCATCGCCTGGCTGCTGGCCCGTACGCGCTTCCCCGGCCACGCATTGCTGAACGGCCTCCTCCACATCCCCCTGGTCGTGCCGCCGGTCGTGATTGGCTACCTCCTGCTCGTGTTTCTCGGGCGGCGCGGCCCCGGCGGCGTGTTTCTCGAGAACGTCTTCGGGGTCACCCTCGGATTCACCTGGCAGGGGGCCGCGGTCGCCAGCGCGATCGTCGCGTTCCCGCTCATGCTGCGCGCCATACGCCAGTCGATCGAGGCCGTGGACCGGCGCCTCGAACAGGCGGCCCGGACACTCGGCGCGGGTTCGGCCAATGCGTTCTGCACCGTCACCCTCCCCCTCATCGCGCCGGGCGTGTTCGCCGGCATGGTGCTGAGCTTTGCCCGCTCGCTCGGCGAGTTCGGCGCCACCATCACGTTCGTCTCCAGCATCCCCGGGGAGACCCGGACCCTGCCGCTGGCGCTGTACGCGGCGACCCAGGTACCGGGCGGGGAGCCCCAGGCCACGCGGCTGGTCATCATCTCGGTCGCGCTGGCGATGATCGCCCTCGTGGGCTCCGAGTGGCTCGCCCGACGCACGCGGCACTATGCGAGCGGCGAGCCATGATCGATATCGCCTTCGCCCACCGGCAGGGAGGCTTCTCGCTCGATGTCCGCATGCAGCTGCCGGGCAGCGGCGTGACCGGCCTGTTCGGCACCTCCGGCGCCGGCAAGTCGACCGTCGCCGATGTGATCGCCGGCCTGATCCGCCCCGACGACGGTCGAATCGCCGTCGGTGAGACCGTCCTGTTCGACCGCGCGCGGGGCGTGGCGGTGGCCCCGGAACGGCGGCGGATCGGCTACGTCTTCCAGGAGGCCCGGCTCTTCCCGCACATGAACGTGCGGACCAACCTGCGCTTCGGCGCCCGCCGGCGCGGCGGGGCCGGGCCTGGCGCCTTCGACCAGGTGGTCGGCCTGCTGGGGCTCGAGCCGCTGCTGGACCGCCGCACGCGGCACCTGTCGGGCGGGGAGGCCCAGCGGGTCGCGATCGGGCGGGCGCTCCTCAGCGATCCCGAGCTTCTGATCATGGACGAGCCGCTGTCATCGCTCGATCAGCAGCGCCGTGACGATGTCCTGCCGCATCTGGAGAGTCTCGCGGCCGATACGGGCATACCGATGATCTACATCACCCATTCGATCGAGGAGATCATCCGCCTGGCCGATCACCTCGCCGTCATGGCGAACGGCGCCGTCATCGCCTGCGGCCCCATTCAGGATGTCATGGCGCGCCCGGACGTGCCGGTGCTCAATGACCGGCGCGACGCGGGCACGCTCCTGCAGACCACGGTGGCCGGTCACTTCGACGAGGATCACCTGAGCGCGTTGCGTTTTGGCGAGCACACCCTGCTGGTCCCGCGCACCGAGCGCGCCAAGGGCTCGCCGCTGGCGCTCCGCATCCTGGCCCGTGACGTGTCCCTGGCCCTCGAGCCCCCGCAGCGCTCCAGCGTGATGAACGTCCTGCCCGGCCAGGTGCAGGGCATCCACGCGCGCGGCGACGGCCACGTCGATGTCAGCGTCGACACGGGCCAGATCATCCGTGCCCGGATCACGCGCCGCTCGGCCGACGACCTCTCGCTCCGGGTGGGCCTGCATCTCTATGCCCTGGTGAAATCCGTGGCGTTCGCCGAGCGCGACGCATTCCGCCGACACGCGGAGGGAGACCATTGACCACGACGAGCCGCACCGGCGGGGAAATCCTCGCCGACCAGCTCCTGATCCACGGGGTGGATACCGTCTTCGCCGTTCCCGGCGAGAGCTACCTGCCCGTCCTCGACGCGTTCTTCGATCGCCGCGACGCCCTCCGCCTGATCACGTGCCGCCACGAGGCCGGCGCTGCCAACATGGCGGAAGCGGCAGGCAAGCTCACCGGCCGGCCCGGGGTCTGCCTGGTGACCCGCGGGCCCGGCGCGTGCCATGCCAGCGTCGGCGTCCACACGGCGCACCAGGATTCCACCCCGCTGCTGCTGCTGGTCGGGCAAGTCGCCCGCGGCACCCGGGGCCGCGAAGCCTTCCAGGAGATCGATGTCCGCGACATGTTCCAGGCCCCGATGGCCAAGTGGGCCATCGAGATCGAGGACACCCGCCGGCTCCCGGAGCTCCTGCACGCCGCGTTCCGGACGGCCACGAGCGGACGGCCCGGGCCGGTGGTGGTCGGACTGCCGGAGGACATGCTCCAGGAATCCGCCGCCGTGCCGGACGCCGGACCCTGGACACCGGCCTGCGCCCATCCCGCGCCCGGCGACGTCGACCGGGCGCACCGCCTGCTGGCGGCGGACGAGCGGCCCCTGATCATCGCCGGGGGCGGCAACTGGGCCCCCGCCGGCAGGCGGGCCCTGACGGCGCTCGCGGAGGCGGCCGACGCGCCGGTGGCCGTGTCCTTCCGCCGGCAGGACCTGGTCGACAACGAGCATCCGCACTACGCCGGCGATCTCTCGACGAGCGTGGACCCCCGCCTCGTCCGGCGGGTCAGGGACGCGACCCACCTGCTGGTCCTGGGGGCACGGCTCGGGGAAATGACCACCGGCGGCTACACGACGATCCGGCCGGGTCGCCAGCGCGTGCCGCTGGTGCACGTCCACCCCGATCCATTCGAACTGGGCCGCGTGTTTGTGCCAGAGCTCGCGGTCGCGGCCGACCCCGGCGCGTTCGCCGCGGCCCTCGCGGAGCGGGAATTCGCGGCCGGGCCGGACCGGCGGGCCTGGCGGGAAGCCGCGCACACCGACTACCTCCACGCCTCCACGCCCGATGCGTACGCCGCCGAACTCGACATGGGGCAGGTCATGCTGCAGCTGCGCGCCAGCCTGCCCGCCGACACCGTGATCACGGTGGATGCCGGCAATTTCAGCGGCTGGGCGCAGCGCTTCTGGCGGTTTCGGCACGCCCGCTCCCAGCTCGGACCGACCAGCGGGGCCATGGGGTACAGCGTCCCGGCCGGCGTTGCCGCAAGCATCCTGGCGCCAGAGCGCGAGGTGGTCAGCTTCGTGGGCGACGGCGGCTTCCTGATGTCGGGCCAGGAGCTCGCGACCGCCGTCCAGCACGGCGCCCGCCCGCTCGTACTGGTCGTCAACAACGGCATGTACGGGACGATCCGGATGCACCAGGAGCTCGCCTACCCGGGCCGGACCATCGGTACCAATCTCCGCAATCCCGATTTCGCCGGCCTGGCGCAGGTCTACGGCGCCCACGGCGAGCGGGTGACCCGGACCGAGCAGTTTCCCGACGCGCTGGCGCGCGCCCGGCAGAGCGGGACCGCGGCGGTCATCGAACTGGTCGTGGATCCCGGTCAGATCACCACCCGGGCGACCCTCGCCGAGCTGGGCGCCGCCAAGACGCGCGCTGACCCGCCGGCTCCCCGCCAGCCGGGCGCCTGAGATGCTTTGCCGGCCGCCGCCGCAGCGGGACGACCGCCGGCGCGCACCTCCCCGCGGCAACCGCTCCCGTGTAGACTGCCCGCCCGCCTGTCCGCGTCGCGGACGGCACCTGCGGCCGCGGGCTTCCCGGTGAAGGCGACGCCCCAGCAGGCGCTCGAGGCGCCATCTCCAGCATCGCGAACCCGCAACGGGAAGCACCCCCATGGCTGACGCCCACTATCGAACCGCACTGGTGACGGGCGCCTCAAGCGGCATCGGCGCCGCCACGGCACGCGCACTCCGCCGCCACGGCCTTGAGGTGATCGCGTGTGCCCGGCGCGAGGACCGCCTGAAGGCCCTCGCCGACGAGATCGGCGCCCGCTACATCGTCTGCGACCTGCGCGACCAGCAGGCCGTTTACGACGCGCTCGGGGGACTCGAAGTCGACGTCCTGGTGAACAACGCGGGAATCGGACGCGGCTTCACCAGCATCACCGAGGCCAGCCCCGAGGACATCGAGGCCACCGTCGGCCTCAACGTCATGGGCCTGCTCCATGCCGTCCGCGCGCTCGTGCCCGGCATGATCGAACGGGCCCGCGGGCACATCGTCAACATCGGTTCGGTGGCCGGCCTGCACGGCTGTGCGCCGGTCGTCTACGGCGCCAGCAAGGGCGCCGTGCACCTGCTGAGCCAGGACCTCCGGATGGACCTCTCCGGGAGCGGGGTGCGGGTGACCGAGATCTGCCCGGGCCGCGTGATGACCGAGTTCTTCGACGTCGCGTTCGACGACGAGGAGGCCAAGCGGAAATTCACCAGCGGCTTCACCCTGCTCGAGGCCGGAGACGTCGCCGAGTGCGTGGTCCACGCGATCAACGCACCCTGGCGCGTCAACATCGCCACGATCGAGGTCATTCCCACCGAACAGGCGATCGGCGGCGTCCAGATCCAGGCGGCGCGCACGGAGACCCGCCCATGAGCCGCACCAACGCCTTCAAGGCCGGCCTCCAGGCCGGCACACCCCAGGTGGGCATGTGGGCCAGCCTCGCAAGTCCGCTCGCGACCGAAGTGCTGGCCGGCGCCGGCCTCGACTTCGTCGTGATCGATTCGGAGCACGCTCCCAACGACGCGGCCGAGATCATCGCCCAGCTGCAGGCGTGCGCCGCGGGCGGCTCGACCCCGGCCGCCGTGCGCGCGTGGTGGAACGACCGCGTCGCCATCAAGCGGATCCTCGACAGCGGCGCCGAGACGATCGTGGTGCCCTACGTCCAGACCCCCGACGAGGCGCGGGAAGCCGTGGCGTCGGTGCGGTATCCGCCGGCCGGCGCCCGCGGGGCCGCCGGCGCGACCCGGGCCAACGCGTTCGGCCGCGAAGCCGGCTACTGGGGCGAGGCGGACGAGCGCATCTGTCTGGTCGCGCAGGTGGAGACGGCGGCCGCCGTCGAGGTGGCAAGCGACATCGCCGCGGTGGACGGCGTCGACGTGGTGTTCGTCGGGCCCGGCGACCTCGCGGCGGATCTCGGCGTCATTCACGACCGCCAGCATGCTTCGGTGCGCCGGGCTCTCGAGCGGGCGCTGGCCAAGATCACCGCGGCCGGCAAGCCCGCGGGCGTGATGGCCGGCAGCATCCAGGACGCCCGGGACCTCCTCGACATGGGCTTCTCGATGGTCTCGGTCGCCACCGAACTGGTCCATCTGCGGGTCGCCGTGGACAAGGTCGTCAGCGAACTGAAGGACAGCACATGAAGATTGCATCGGTCGAAGCCGTCACCGTCGACGTTCCCTTCACCCAGGCGGGACCGCCGAGCGGTTTCGGCGGGGAAACCTGGAACACTCTCGCCTGCCTGCTCGTCCGGGTCGAAACGGACGACGGGATCGTCGGCTGGGGGGAGAGCTTCGGATACAACTGCATTCCGGCCGTCCGGACGGCGCTCGAGACCATGGTCGCGCCGCATGCGACGGGGCTGCCCGCCGACGACATTGCCGGCACCATGGACCGTCTCCAGGTGATCTTTCACCTGTTCGGGCGCTACGGCGTCACCCTGTTCGCGCTGTCGGGACTTGAAATCGCGCTGTGGGACATCGCGGGCAAGCGGGCCGGCAAACCGCTCCACGCGCTGCTCGGCGGGACGAGCAGCACCTCACTCCCGTGCTACGCCAGCCTGTTCAAGTACATCGATCCCAAGGTAACCGCGGACGTGTCCGCCGCCGCCCGCGATGCCGGGTACGGGCGAATCAAGCTGCACGAGGACACGCTGGCGCCGATCCTCGCCGCGCGGGATGCGATCGGAGCCGAGACTCCGCTCATGGTCGACGTCAACTGCAGCTGGCGGGAGGACGATCTCGGGGACCTCGTGGGCCCCCTGAAGGATGCCGACCTGCTCTGGCTCGAGGAGCCGGTCTGGCCGCCCGAGAATTTCCCGCTGCTGGCCGAGACCCGCGACGCCAGGCTGCCTCTGGCATCGGGCGAGAACCTCTGCACCGTCTGGCAGTTCCAGCACATGCTGGACGCGCAGGCCGTCGACTACACGCAACCAAGCGTGACCAAGGTCGGGGGCGTCGCGGAATTCGCGGCCGTGTGCGAGGCGACGCACGCCGCCGACACTGCCGTGGCGCCGCATTCCCCGTACTTCGGGCCCGGCTTCCTCGCGAGCCTCCACCTGATCGCGACCAAGGCCCCCGAAGCCTACGTGGAACGCCTCTTTGTGGACCTCGAGGCGGATCTGTTCGGGGGCCGGACGGTGCCCGACCGGAACGGACGCCTGGAGCTTCCCGATGAACCGGGTCTCGGTTGCGACCCGGACCCCGAGTTGCTGGCCCGCTACCGGACCGACTGACCGCGCGCCAGGTCGGCCTACAGGAAGCTGTAGGGATCGACGTCCACCTTGATCCGGACCTGCGCCGGCACCCGGACCGACCCCAGCCAGGTCCGCATGTAGGCCTGCAGGCGCCGGTCGCGGCCGCCGCGCACGAGGAACCGGGCCCGGTACCGGCCGCGGATCCGGCCGAGCGGGGCCGGGGCCGGACCGAACACCTCCACCCCCTCCTGCGGCGGCACGACGCGGGCGAGCGCGCGGCCGAAGCGCTCCAGGATCGACGGATCCCGCGCCGTCAGGACCAGGGCCACGAGCCGCCCGTACGGCGGCATCCGCGCCTCCGCGCGGGCCGCCGCCTCCATCTGCAGAAAACCGGGGCCGTCGCCGCGCAGGAACGCCTGCATCACCGGATGCTCCGGCTCCCAGGTCTGCATCAGCACGCGCCCGCGCAGGTCGGCCCGGCCGGCCCGGCCGGCGACCTGCGTCAGCAGCTGGTACGTGCGCTCGCCGGCCCGGAGATCGGCGCCCCCCAGCCCCAGGTCCGCGTCCACCACCCCGACGACCGTCAACCTCGGGAAGTGGTGCCCCTTGGCCGCCATCTGGGTCCCGACGAGGATCCGGGTGGTGCCCGCCTCCATGCTCCGCACCAGCCGCGCCACGTCCGCCGGCCCGCGCATGGTGTCGCTGGTCATCACCGCCGGGTCGACGGCCGGAAACCGGCGGCGCACCTCGGCCTCGATGCGCTCGACGCCCGGACCGCAGGCGGTCAGCGAGTCCGCGACACCGCACGTGGGGCACACCTCGGGTACCGGGATCCGATGGCCGCAGTGGTGACAGGCGAGCACCCCGTTGCGGCGGTGCTCCACCAGCCAGGTGGAGCAGGCGGTGCAACCGATCCGCCCGCCGCACGCCCGGCAGACGGTGAGGGGGGCGTACCCCCGTCGGTTGAGAAACAGGAGCGCCTGCTCGCCGCGATCAAGCGCCGACGCCACGGCGTCGACCAGGGGCCCGCTGAGCCACGATCCTGCCTCCGGCCGGTGCTCGCGAAGGTCCACCGCCTCGATGTCGGGAAGCTCCGCGCCACCGTACCGGCGCGGCAGCGCGAGCTCGTGGTAGCGTCCCTCGCGCGCGTTCACATGCGTCTCGAGCGAGGGCGTGGCGGAGGCCAGGACGATCGCCGCGCCCTCCTTGGCAGCCCGGACGACCGCCATGTCGCGCGCGTTGTAGGTCACGCCATCCTCCTGCTTGTAGGAGGCATCGTGTTCCTCGTCGACCACGATCAGCCCGAGCGACGGAAAGGGCAGGAACAGGGCGGAGCGTGCACCCACGACCACGGGGACCGTGCCGGCGGCCACGCCCCGCCAAGTGCGGCGGCGCTCGCTTCCGGGGACGGCGGAATGCCAGCGTGCCGGGGCCGTGCCGAAGCGTGCCTCGAAGCGCGCCAGCCATTGCGGGCCGAGCGCGATTTCGGGGAGGAGGACCAGGACCTGGCGGCCGCTCGCGAGGCACGCGGCCACGGCTTCGAAATAGACCTCGGTCTTGCCGGAACCCGTCACGCCGCCAAGCAGCACCGGCCGGGCATCGTGCGCCTCGACCCGCCCGACGATCGCCGCGGCCGCACGGCGCTGCGCCGCGCTCAGGTCGGGCCCTGCGCCGGCGTGCGGCGCCGCCGGCAGCGTCGGTGCCGCCAGCGGTTCCGGGGCCAGGAATCCCGCCCGGTGCATCCGCTGGACCGTCGCCGCACTCACGCGTGCCCTGCGCTGGATCGCGCTTCCGGCCATCGCGCTGCCCGCGCCCGCCAGGACCCCAAGCACCCGCTGGCGCGCCGGCGTCAGCCTGGCGCCCTCCGGCCGGGGTTCGGCCAGCCGGTAACCGGTGGCCGCCCGGGCCGGCATGAGCGCACCGGCGACCGGAAGCGCCATCTTGAGCACGCTGCCGAGCGGCGCCATCGCATACGAAGCCACCCATCCGAGCAGTTCACGCAGACGGGGCGTCATCGGCGGCAGGTCGGAGACGCCCAGGACGTTCCGGAGCTGGCTCTCGGGCACCTCGCCCGTGGCGGCGCCCCACACCACGCCCGCCACGATGCGTTTCCCGAACGGCACCGACACGTAGGTGCCCGCCGGCACCGGGCGATCGACGCGGTAGTCGAAGGTCCTCGACAACGGCCGGGGCAGCAGGACGGTCACCGGGGCGGCACGCCGGTCCGACATCTGGGCGCTGGCGGCGGGTTCCCGGGGCAAGCGATTTGACCCGGCCGAACGGCTAGACTTGGCCAAGACCGCCGGCCTCCGGCACTGATCCGTTCCTGGACGGGAGTGCGCGCATGCAACTGTTCGTCGACACCGCTGATACAGGCCAGATTGCTGAATTGGCCGCCACCGGGCTGGTGGACGGGGTGACCACCAACCCCTCCCTGGTGGCGCGAACCGGACGGAACATCAGGGACGTCATCACGGAGATTACCCGACTGGTGCCGGGTCCGGTATCCGCCGAAGTCACGGAGACCTCGTGCGACGGCATGGTGCAGCAGGGTCGCGAGCTCGCCGGCATAGCCCCCAACGTCGTGGTCAAGGTGCCGCTGACGTGGGACGGGCTCCGCGCCTGCCACATCCTCGCCGGCCAGGACGACCCCATCGACGTCAATGTCACCCTCTGCTTCTCGGCGCCGCAGGCATTGCTGGCAGCGAAGGCGGGTGCGCGGTTCGTCTCCCCGTTCGTTGGCCGCCTCGACGACATCGGCCAGAACGGGATGGCGCTGATCCGTAACGTCGTCGACATCTACCGATCCTACCCGCGGACGCTCAAGACCGAAGTCCTGGTGGCATCGGTCCGGGGTCCCGGGCACGTGCTGGAAGCGGCGAGGCTGGGCGCCGATGCCGCGACGCTGCCACCCGGCGTGATCCGCCAGCTGGTCGCGCATCCGCTGACCGACAAAGGGCTGGCCGCATTTCTCGCGGACTGGGAGAAGGCCCAGGCGGCGGCCGGGGGATAGCGTCAGGCGGACGGATTCATGAGGTTCCCGGCGCGCCGTCAGGCCGGGCCGCCCGCCGGCAGGGCGCGGCGGAATAGGAACCGCATGCACGGCCTCGCCGGGCCGTGGCGCCCGGTACCGCGGAGACCGGCGGGCAGCTTGACGTGGACACCCGTCGCCGGGACCGTCGACTGATGTCGGGACGCGCGAACCCGATGGGCGGCATCGCCGAGCCGGTGGTCGACGGCTTGCGCGGGTACCTGGCCCATCTGCACCGCGAACGCCGGCTTTCCGACCACACGGTCAGCGCATACCGCCACGACATCACGAGGTTTCTCCGGTTCGTGGCGGAACACACCGGCGAGACCGTCAGTCTCGAGGTGCTGGACACGCTCGCACCCGCGGACTATCGCGCCTGGCTTGCGTACCTGATGCGCCCGCCACGGCCGCTGGCGCCCGCCAGCGTCGCGCGCGCGCGATCCAGCGTGCTGGGGTTTCTCGTGCATCTCGCCCGCCACGACGGACTCGAGCGCGTCGGCCTCCGCACGCTCCGCCCGGCCCGCGTGCCCAAGCGCGCGCCGCGACCGCTCGGCGTCGAGCAGGTCCGGGCCGTCATCGATGCCTCGGCGGCCCCCGCCGATGGCTGGCAGGCCCTCCGGGATCAGGCCATCCTCCTGCTCCTGTACGGCGCGGGGCTCCGCATCAACGAAGCGCTCTCGCTCAATCGCTCCGATGTCGGCCGGGGCCGCGACGTCCTGCACATTCGCGGGAAGGGAGAGAAGGAACGCCTGGTCCCGCTGCTGGCCCCGGTGCGCGAGGGCATCGAGCGCTACCTCGCAGCGGCGCCTGATGGGGCCCCCGGCGATCCGCTGTTCCTCGGCGCGCGCGGCCGGCGCCTGGGGGCCCGGGCGGTGCAGCGGCGCCTGCAGGAGATCCGCGCACTGCTGGGACTCCCCGACACGGCCACACCGCACGCGCTCCGGCACAGCTTCGCGACGCACCTGCTCGAAGGGGGCAGCGACCTCCGGGTCCTGCAGGAATTGCTGGGCCACGCTCGCCTTTCCACCACGCAGCGCTATACCGAAGTCGCCGACCCGCAACTGCGCGCGACCTTCGAACGCACGCATCCGAGGGCCAGGCGCTGACCTGATTACGGCGCCAGACGACGCAAGCCCGCCAGGTCGCCGGGTGGCCGGCGCCACGACATCCCGAGACCGCCAAGGCGCCGGGGGCGCGACGACGGAACACCGCTCCGGCGGGAACTCACCTCGCGCTGTACCCCCCGTCGATCAGCAGGTCGGCGCCGGTCATGAACGACGATTCCTCACTCGCCAGGAACACCGCGGCCCGGGCGATCTCCTCCGGTCGGGCGAGCCGGCCCACCGGGTGCATCCGGCCCCACTCGGCTTCCGCTTGCTCCAGCGTCCCGAACCGCCGCGCCAGCCGCCCGGTGGCCGTGCCCCCGGGGGACAGGGCATTGACGCGAATGCCCTCTCCGGCGTGATCGATGGCCATGACCTTCGCCAGCTGCACCAGGGCCCCCTTGGTCGCGCAGTAGGCAGCCTGTCCGCGGTCGGCAACCCGCCCCATCTGCGACGCGAGGAGAATGATCGAACCGGCTCCCTGCACCCGCAACCGCGGCAAGGCGTGCTTGCACAGGAGGAACGCGCCCGTGAGATTCACGTCGAGGGCGTCGCGCCAGTCGTCCAGCGACAACGCGTCGACGGTGACCCGCGGCGTATCCGTGGCTGCATTGGCCACCACGACATCGAGCCGGCCGAACGCAGCGACCGCGGCCGCAACGCCGGCGTCCACCGATTCGGAATCGCGGACATCGCATGCCCCGGCCAGGGCCCGCCCGCCCGCGTCGTTGAGCTCGCTCGCAACCGCCCGGGCGGCGGCAGGGTCGACGTCCAGGCACTGCACGGCCGCGCCCTCGGTGGCGAACGCGCGGGCAATGGCAGCACCGATGCCTTGGCCGGCGCCGGTGATCACCGCGACCTTGTCTTCCAGGCGTTGCATGGCGTCCGCTCTCGTTTATCCGATCGCGTCGGGCGCGCGGCCGGCTGCGTTCGATCCACCGCCGCATCCGGTGCGCGGTCCCGACCCCTGGCCGGACGCACGGCGCACGCCCCCGAACGTCTAGACATTATGGATTTGACCTGCCCTGGCCTCGACGTCCGTGGGTTACGTTGAGGTTAGGACCTTCATTGCAGAGCCACCTCGAGGAGGGCAGGTCATGGAAGAGTGTAGCGCCTACGTTGGCTTGGATGTGCACAAGG
>JAJDZX010000022.1 GCA_022824395.1 Alphaproteobacteria bacterium | reverse complement strand
CCCCGAAGATGGCCCGGAATCGGCCCTCAGATGGCCGATTCCGCCTTCAAACTACCATCAGCGAGGAATCTTCGCCAGGAAATACTGAAAGAAACATCAGCAGAATCAGCACTATGCCTGTTTTCTGGCAAGCACTACCTAGGGACGGAAAGGTGACATCCACTGGGGGTAGCGATGTCCCGGATCGGTTGTTCAGTCCACAAGCGCGCGACGCCACCAAGACATGGATGGAGCGGAACGGCATCGCTCCGGTGGGCGACGCCGAGAGAACGCTCGCGCTCATGGTGCAGACAGAGCTTGCCTTGCAGGATTTCGATCCGGGGCCCAAGGACGGCAAGATCGGACCCAAGACACTGGCGGCGATCACTGCATGGCAGGCCGCTGTCGTCCATCTGGCGGGGGCTGATCTCGGAGATGTGCTCGCAGCGATTCTTCACACCGCCATGAGGCTTCAGGGTCTCGATCCCGGCCCGGCCGACAGGATGTTCGGGCAGAATGCTCTGAACACCCTCGGCGCATGGACATCGGCGCATGGGTCTGCTCTTGCGGAAGCGCGAATGGCGCAGCCCGACTACAGCGAAGAGAGTGACGATCTGCTTTCGGTTCCTGGCTGGTTCGCGGTACCCGGCGCTAATTCCTGCGTCTCCATTGATCCTTCGGAGAGCGGCAGGACGCAATTCATCGTGAACCACTGCGACCACAAAGTCGAAGTGCATTGGTGCTACGCGGACAGGCCCGAACACTACGCACAATGCGATCCCGGTCCGCCGGGACTGGGACCCATGGATGTCGGCGAACACGGTTATGCCAACAAGGGTGCAGGCGTACCGGATTACTACTGGGGGCGTGAACACCTCGACCCCAAACCGAGCGGTGACCGACTGTATGGGTTCGATCACTCCTCAATAATGGAGCTTGGTCTCATCAACTACATCGCCTGCGGCTACGACCACATCAGCGACGCGACGCGATACAAAATGCAGTGGGATGCGCATACCGGGGATTTCAGGTGCCTGGCGTATATTCCTCCAAATGAAACGGATGTCCCGCCCGAAGCAGCCGTGCAATAGCGTTGTTGCCCGCGAGAATGGCGAGCCTGCTGCCGCGCAATTGCGCGCGACTCGAAGATCTGGCGGTCCAGTTACGTTTCGCCTGCCTTCCTGCGAACGACTGCATCGCAGTGCAGTCGTGATCGTCCATGCGCCGGGCAAAGCGTGGTGATGGGGGATGCAATGGTCAGGCCTAGATTGCACGGGGACGAACTGCACCTGGGTCGGGCTGGCGGACACAGGCGCGGTACCACAGCGGCACCCATCGCGACCGAGTAGGGCTCGCGACGAACGGCGTCGTGTTCTGCGCTCCCGAGAGCACGCGGGCGACGGGGAGCGACCGCCGGGAACCTCCAGTGATCCGAACCGAGCGACTATTGTGTCTGCAAGCCAAATGCCCCCTGAACTCGCTCGCGTAAAGAACCGTATGCACCGCCTTCGATAGATTCCTGAGACAAGGTCCAGCCGAATGCTTCGAATAACTCCTTTTCAATGCGTCCTTTCGGACCAACAATGATCGGTTGGCTTTCTGCAAAGTATCCCCGTTCCAGCAAGTCGCCATCTTCCGGACACGTCAGCAGACTGGGAATTAGATCGCATGGAGACATTGCCGTCCATTCTCGTGACTCACAATCTTCTGCGACCATGGGATTGCAGAGAAACCAAGTGTTACCCGGCGAACTTCCGCCCTCGGAGATTTGTCTTAAAATCTCGTAGAACGAAGCCGATCTAACATCGTCACTTTGATCCAATTTTGCGCTTAGGTCTTTCAAATCTTGATCAGCTATAGCGACGCTTTGCGTTGTCTTTTCTGACAGAGTAAACGTGACTTCCAATTCCTGACTGTAACTAGTACTGGAACCCAATTCACCAGAGACGCTGAGAAAAAATAGCTTCACGCCACTATCGCCCTCTGTCTCTCGTGAGAGTGCCATGCGACGCTTGATTTGATGGGACCGAATGCGAATTCTTGGCTCCCCTGCAGCTGCTGCTTCAAGAGCTTTCTTTGCATTCTCCAATGCCTGAAGTATCGAATAGCCAGCTTCCGCGGACAGCAATTCACCAGCAGTTTCGCAGATACTCGTATCTTGAGCAGACGTGTCCATGTCGAACACGAACACTTGGTGCTCAATTGCAACCTGGTCCCTGGTCTCAGCTATCTTTCCCTTAATGATGGATCCGGCCTTGAGCACGGGTATACCAATGCTGATCCCTCCGCCTCCACTTACACTTGCACCTTGCGAATATCGCAAACTTAGACGAATTTCCGCGTCTTGTATCACGTACCGAGCGTCGGGTTGGCGGCTATAGTCTGAGTTCTTGGCTTGGAATTGGGCGACTTCACATTTTACGGTGTTCAATACAATATCCACAGGGAGAACTTCCGTATCTGCGTGTGCAATCGTAGTTACTACTAGTCCGGCGACAAGGCCTGAAGATAGAATGACAGCTCTGAGGAGAACCTTCCACATATTGGACACGCAGTTAAATCGGATTTTGTACATTGTAGATGTACTCCAGCAGAGTTGGGGTCGACGCAGGGAAAGTTTCTATAGGTCGACAACAGCGAGACAGATTTGTCACGACAACTCCAGTGTTCAACATCCTGGAGGTTCTAGTCCCCGGCATGGAACGCAAGTAGCACGTCGATATCGCCGTCCTGCCGAATGTATGCGGTCCACATCGCCTCAACCCCGACGACCTTTCGGACAGGCCGAAGCACCGGCCGATTCCTGCTCCGCCCGCCTTTGGACAAGCTTGGAGCAACGCGCACTCGCCAGCAACGGATTTTTCTCAAGGTATGGATCAATATTGTTGGTCCAGGTTCGGACCCTAAACGGCAGGCAGGACCTAAGGCCACTCCGCCGCCGTCGATGTCGCAACGTGTCATCTCCGGGCCGCGCACCGCGAGCGTAACGTTCAGAGCTTGTCTCTGACTCATCAAAGCTGATCCATGTATCGACAATCTTCCGTTGCCTGGTGCCGCGTAGCTTTCTACGAATCTTTCCCGACGACATGCGTTGCGGCGCCGTGCCGGAACGCCACGGCGTCCTGACACGCGGGAGTGGTTCGGCTCCCGCGCAGGCGGCGCCTCCGGGTGTCCTTCCACCGAGACGGCCCCGGAAGCGTGCATCGCTTGGGGAGAATCGGACCGTGAACAGTCCCGATGCCCTGACACGTGAGATTGCGGCACGGTGCGGGTCCATTGAGGTTGTCGAGGCGGCGCGCGGGAGGCGGCGCGCCGCTGACCTCGACCCTGGGTTCGACCCCGTCGGCGGCCGGACCCTGACGAATTCGAGAACTCCTGTGCACGCGAGGATTCTCGCAGCAACAACACGGCAAATGGCACACGACCTGGTGCGCCGGCGCAACGCCGCCATCCGGGCGGCCGTCATCGATGGCCAGGCGTTGCGGGGAATTGCGGCGGCCTTCGGCCTCACCTGCCCCCAGGTCCGCGAAACCCTTCGCGTCGAGAGCAGGGCCTGGGCCGCGTACCGGGCGCACCGGCCCCGGGAGAAGAGCGCGAAGATGCGCGAACGCAACGCCGCCATCCGGAGGGCCATGATCGAGGACGGGCGGACACTCCAGAGCGTGGCGCACGACCACGGCGTCTCCCGGCAGCGCGTGTTCCAGGTCATCCGCGGCTGCCCCGATTCGTGGCGGGCCTACCAGCAGCAGCGCAAGGAGCGCCGGCGCGACGCCGCCATCCGGGCGGCCGTCATCGACGGCCAGGCGACGCGGAGGCTCGCGGTGATCTACGGCCTCACCTGCTTCCAGCTCCGCGAGATCCTCCGTGCCGACAGCAGGGCCTGGGCCGCGTACCGGGCGCAACGGCCCAGAGGGAAGAGCGCGGAGATGCGCGAACGCGACGCCGCCATCCGCAGGGCCGTAATCGAGGACGGGCGATCACTCCAGAGCGTGGCGCATGACCACGACGTCTCCCGGCAGCGGGTGTTCCAGGTCGTCCGCAGCTGCCCCGATACGTGGCGGGCCTACCAGGAGAAGCGCCAGGCGAAATTCCAGGGCCGCCCCCTTCCCGGGAAGCCCGAGCAGGTGCCTTGCGCAGGATGCGGTCATCCCTTCGAACGCACGCGGGCAACGGCAAGCAGGAGATTCTGCTCGAAGAGCTGTGGCGACCGCAGTCGCCGAAACACCACGGGCCGGGCCCGGCGGGGCTACGCGATGCGGCGCTCCGGGATGACCTGGCGAGAGATTGCCGAAACCCTTGATCTCGCGACCAACGAGCGGGGGCAGCACAACCTCGGACACGTGTGCTCCATGGTCAGGCGGTACGCCGAGCGCAACAACCTGTCCTGGCCGGCGACGAGCAGGCTGCAGTGAGCCGCAATCCCGGATTCGCTGGCGGTCCGCGTCGCGAACGCGGCCGCCGCGCGCATCCCCCACCTCGAAGCCACCGTCCGGACGGCGTCTGCAGATCCGTGCCGCTTCCCGATCCAGTACCTGGAGCTTCGACATGGTGGATTTCCGGTCGAACTTGATCCGGCAGTCGGGTGAGATTGCCATCCAACTGCCAACAACCGCGATAAGAGGGAAGTGTCTAGGTTTCGCCGCGATTCTTCTCACACTCGGGGGGCTGACCGGTGGCGGGCACGCGTCGGCTCAATCCATAACGGACCGGCAAGAGCGAATGTTCGCCAGCTTCTATTTCGACTCGATCCGAAGCTTTGTTGAAGTGGCCGGAGATGATCTGCTCAACATGCCAATGGAGGAATTTCAGGTACTGCCTGAAATGATCCAGCACAGCGCTTGTCTGATGATCGTCGACCATATGACTTTTCGGTCCGCTTTGGCCTTGGCTTTCTCCGCGGCTCATGGCAGGGAAAGAATGATCGAGTTCATGAAACGATCAAGGTTATCGAGGGAATCTCAGCCGTTTTTGTCCGAAGACGTAAAGTCCAAGTTTGACACCATCAGTGATAAATCCAGGGATTGTCTGGTTCGCCGTGTCGTATCGATAGACAGGGTCCGCTTCACGGACGGCCATGTCGCCGCACAGAGAGAGTTCCAGTTACGGGCGCTGTATGAGTCCCAGGTGCCGTTTGTCCAATGGGTATGGAGAACCGTGCCTCCGTCCGAGGAGAGAAATGACCTGGAATCTGTCATTCGCACTATGGAGCGCAAGTATCTCCTTGATATCGCCGACCCATAGGGCTTGCCGCCATCATCGGCGGCCACGGGTTGGGAAACTCGAGACTGAGGGGACGAAGGCAGTCCCTTCGTGAGCATTGCCGGCGGGTCGAAAGGACTACAGCCGGACGATCCGCCGAAGCTCCGGCGGCGGCGCCCGATGCCGTTGCTGGCGTGTCCGGCGGCGATGGGTGCGAGAGGGGTCGCTCGCGTTCGGGCGGGGCGGTGGGCTCCATGTTGGCACCGCCGACAGCGTGACACGAGGCGGCTTCAGGGGCGCGCTCTTCCGTCAAACCTGTCGTGTGGAGCTTCCGGCCGCAGTGATAAAGGCGCGGAGCGCTTTCCAGCGCAGGGAGCCCGCGGACCCGACACTCGTTGGCAGCGTGTGCGACCCGACCCTGAGTCAAAGTTGCTGAGCCAGCCCCGAATTCTCTTGGGTTGTTGGATTACTGGCCGCTCTGCCATCATCGGGCCACACGCACCGACACCACGGCGGAAACATGTGTCCCTATGGCGGTAGACCGGCTCCACGCGGCCTGACACCCGCCGACGTGCGTGCGTTGCAGCGAAGCCGGCGGGGCACGGCTTCCCGTTGCCGCAGCCTGCCTCGCCGGTCTCGTCGCCGCCGGCGCACCCACGTCGCGCTGACTCACGCCGTCACCGGCGCCGCGACCGCGGCCCCGCTCGGGCCCCGCGGCGGCCGCACCCCGGCGCGCCCGGATGCGTTCGGCGAGCGCCGTCAGTCCGGCGCGTTCCCCAGGGCGCCCGGAATCCTTCACCCTGAGTGCACGCCCCTTCCCGGGCCTTTCCGCCACGGGGGGCTCCGCCCGGCACTGACAGCCCTCGGCGGGGCTTGCCCGGCAACGGAGGTCTCCGGCCGCCAAAGCGACCGGTGTCCGAGCCCGGCAGAGCGTTCATCGGGGTCATGGCCCAGGAGGCGAGTTGGCGCATGACCAGGAGGAGGAGGCTTTTTCTGGAGCGGCGTTCCTGGTGGATCGCTGCCGCACGTGTTGTCGGCGTGGCGCTACTGGCGTGCGCCGTCCTGCTCGCCTTGCTGTCCCTCGTCTACGGTACCCTCTCGTACCTCGGTCCGTAGCTGAGTCGATTACCGGCCGCCGGTACCGTTGCATGGCTCCCTGGGCTCGCGGACACGACCGGCCCCGCGATGCCCGTCACCGACCTGCTGAACCTGTGCCCGGGGGCGGGCGCCAGCACGCTCCGTGACGAACCGGCCAGCGGGCGCGACAGCAAACGTTTCGCTCCGTTCCCAGGCTTCGCGGTGATGGAAATTGCACATGCCGCCACGGGCGGCCGCGCCACTCCCGCGCCTGACGGCCGGCGGCAAGAACGCCGGCAGGAACGGGCACCACCCCCGGGGGCCCCGTGAAGCCACGCCGGAACCTCCGGTCCGCCAGCCCGGCGGGCGCCAGGGGCGCAGGAGCCCAGCTCCGCCCCGGGTCAGCGGACGCCTGGTGCGGCCACGGCGTACGTGTCCTGAAACTGCCCCTTGAACCCGGGCAGACCGCCCCTCCCCCGTTGCCGTCCCCCGAACAGGCCTAGTATCGGCGCAATGAAGAGCGATTCGGCGACTACCGGCCACGACGCGCGCCTCGAACAGATCGTGCAAATGGCCCAGAACGCGCGGGCATCCTGGTTCGGGCTGCTGGCCCTGCTCCTTGTCATCGGCGTCGCGCTGATGGGACACGAGGACAGCGACTTCTTCGCGTTCGGCGCAAAGACCGACCTTCCGCTCGTCGGCATATCAGTCCCGACCGTGTCGTTCTTTGTCGCGGCGCCGGCACTGACGACCGCGCTCTACGTCTACCTGCACCTCTACCTGGACGGCCTGTGGGTCGCGCTCGCGAAATGCCCTGCCCGGATGGACGGGGGCCCGGTGGAAGAGCGCGTGTATCCGGCGGTGCTATTGTGAAACACAGCAATCAACGTTGCGCCGCGCCTCGCACAAGCTGTCCTGAATCCGGCCGGATTCGGGCAGCTTCTGCGCCTGGCGGCGCCCGTAGACTGTCGCATCTGCGTTCCGGAGGCGTCTGCCCCCACCGTTCCTGCGCGAGCCCGCGCACGGCGCGGTCCCGGAGGCGTTCGGAGCCGGTCCCGGCCGGGTCGCGTGCCAGCGACGCCCGGTGGGCGTGCCAGCACTCCGATCCCGGCAGGCGGCGCAACCGCGCCGTCCCCGCGGACCCGGACGGCCCGCTGTTGCGGTGGTGGGCGGCGTGTCCTGCGATGCCGCGCAGCAGGATGTTGGCGGCGGCCGCGTGGTCCCGGCCGTGCCTTGCGCCGCAGCTCTGGCAGCGGGCCTCGGTCCGCGTGAGTTCGGTCTCCCGGCTGCCGCAGGCCAGGCACTGGCGGCTGGTCCACGCGGCGGGGACCTCCACGAGCCAGCGCCCCCGTTCCGCCAGTTTCCGCTTGAGCGCGGTGATGAACTGGCCAGGCGCCGCGGCGGCGAGGCTGCGGTTGATGCCGCGCTTGGCGCGCCCGCCCTTTGCACGCATGGCCGCGTGGTCGAGGTCCTCGACGACGACGACCGCGTGCTCGCGGGCCATGATGCTGGCGTGTTTCACGACGCGCTGACGCCGCCGGTCGGCATGCCTTGCGGCCTGCTGGCGCAGCCGGGCCTTGGCGCGCCGGCGCGCCCTGGAGCCGCGGCGCTTGCGGCCCACGGCCTTGCCGAGTGCCCGGCTTGTCGCCGGCGCCTGGACCGGCGCCAGGATGCGCCCGGTGTCGCTGGTAGCAGTGATGCGCCCGCCGAGGTCGATGCCGGTCACGCGCGGGCGTGCCCGGTGCGGCAGCGGCGTGGGCGCCGGGCCTTCCACGATGACGTGGGCCTCCCACCGGGTGGGGCACACCCGCGGGTGGCCTTCCTGGACGCGGACGATGCGGATGGCGCGGATTCGCTCGCCGGCGGCGAGCGGCCGCGGCAGCGTCGCCCGGAGGGCGTTCCGGCGCCGCTTCGCCGGCCCGATCTGCACGCGGAGGGCAGTGCCGTCCACGGTGTGCCGGAGACCGGCGCGGGAGGTTACCGAGCGAAGGGAGCGGCGAAAGCCGCCGATCCTGGCCGGCGTGCCGCGGCAGCGGAGATAGTCGTGGACGATGCTCCGGAGTTCCGCCGTGGTCCAGTCCATCACCAGTGGATCGTCGGGCGCGGTCGCACGGAGTTCCCGGAGGGCCTGCGCCAGCATGCGGGTGCCGTCCAGGTACGTCGGGTACCGCACCAGCCTGTCGGGATCCTGCGGATCGCCGGCGGCCCGAAAGTCGCCGGGTTCCGGCTGCCAGTCGCACGGGTGGCGCAGGAAGCAGCGCCGGTTGTGGGCGCGGATCCCGCGGTCGAACGCGGCGAGCGCATGGTGCAGTTCGGCGCCGTCGCGCAGCCGGTGGACCAGGCGCCGGTGCTCCCGGGCGTTCCGCAACCGGATCGGGGCGCGGAGCGTGGTGGTGCTGCGCGTGCTCGCGGTGTCAGGAATCATGCAGGCGGATCGGGCAGGGCAGAAACAAACAAGGACTCATACAGGCACAAACAGAGACACTATAGCTGGTATTTCACAGCTATGCACGGCGGCGCTGGCCGTCCGTCGCTGGGCGCGCCACGAGTCCAGCAAGCCGGTCGAAGGTTACAGGGCGGTCGCCGTCACGATCGGCGTCCTGATCCTGTGGCTCCTCGGCCCGACCGTGCTCGGTATCCTGTGGTGGCGGTCGATGCCGTATCACGACGAACGGCTGACGCTGTGGGCCGCATTCTGGCTCTGGCTCACGGTGGTCGCCGTCCAACGCAGCATCTACCGGGTGCACGCCGTGATGCGCTCCGGGGGGCATTCCCCGGACAGACCGCGCGGGCGGGCGGCGGTGGTCTCCGAGGTGGCCGGTGCAACGGGGGCGCTTGCCGTCCTCGCAGTCATTTCATGGTTCACAACGGAACGCGGCGGGTTCCCGCCGCTAGTCCCGGCCAGCATGGCCGGGGCCGAGCTCAGTCACAAACGCGCCGACTGGCTGCATTACGACATGTGGCTGGAAGAGTGGGAACACGCATTCCGCGTGCGGGAGAGCCTGCCCCTGGCCGGCTCGGACGAGTCGTGGACGGAGGATGAGCGGGAACAGTTTCGAGACGAGACGGCGAGACGCTGGGAAACGCTCACCCAGTCGCTGGCTTCACCCGACCTGAAAGGAAAGGATCTTCGCACGGCGAACCTCAGGGCCGCATTCATGAGCGGCGCCGACCTCGGCGAGGCCCGGCTGGAGGGCGCCAACCTCCGCGACACCCGGTTGGAGGGCGCCAACCTCCAGTAAGCCCGGCTCGAGTGCGCAGACCTCATCCGGGCCCGGCTCGAAGGGGCCGACCTCCGCGGAGCCCGGCTCGAGGGCGCAGACTTCACCCGGGCGCGGCTCGATGGCGCCGACCTCCGCCGGGCCCGATTCCATGACGCCAATTTTTCCGAGGCCCGGCTCGAGTGCGCGGACCTCCACGACGTCTTTCTCGAGCGCACGGACCTCGGCGGGGCCCGGCTCAATGGCGCCGACCTCCGCGGGGTCCGGTTCAAGAACACCAATCTTCTTGGGGCCCGGTTCCAGCGCGCCGACCTCCGCCGGGCCCGGTTCGACCGCGCGGACCTCGCCGGAGCGCGGTTCGAGGGCGCCGACATCCATGGAGCCCGGTTCGAAGGCGCCGAGCTTCAAAGGGCGGAAGGGCTGACCCAGGCGCAGCTCGACACTGCCTGCGGCGATCAGCACACCCGGTTGCCCGACGGGTTCAGCATCCCAGTGTGCAGCGATCACGAAGAATAGGCCACCTGGCCCCTGTCGCCGGGCGGAGGCGAGGGTTCCGAAGCTGCAGCGCGCGGACCGCCCCGACGGCTGACAGCGGCCCTTGTCCCTGCACCCGACCGCTTCCGGAAACCCGCGCGGCAGCGCCGACTGGGCGGGTCAGCACGCCGGCGCCAAGATGCGCCTGCGCGCCTTCGTCGGCCTCCGCCGCAAACCCGGAGACGATCCCGAGCGGCCGTGGCACATCGTCAGCCACCCCGGTGCCGGCTACCGCATGCGCCGGCCGGAAGAGGCGTCGCGCTCAGGGCCGACGGCGGATGAAGCCGCGCGTCGGGCACGGGTTCTGCTGTATCGTCCCCGGCTTTGGCCGGGTCTGCCGAAGACGGATTGACCGGGAGCGAGGCGATGTCCGAACCGCAGACAGCAGGCGCAGAATGGCTGAGGGATGTAGCCGACCGGCTGCGGAACGAGCTCGGAGCCGGCGCTGCTCCCCGGCCTGAAAGGCTCTCGGTCCGTCAGTTCCTCGCGCATTTCGGCTACGCGCACCGACGGAGCAGGGTCGTGGCCGAGATTCGGGAATGCCTGGCGTCACACGGCTTGCGGACGTCGCGGGACTTCGAGTTCGAGTACATCGACGGCGTGATCACGGTCGAACTGGAGCCCGAGATCGCCGAGATCGACGCCGACCAGCCACGGGATGATCCGACGGTGCGCGTGGCCCTCCTGGAGGCCGCCCACAGGCCGCCCCTTCGCGTGGCACCCGACGACCCGGTCGCCAAGGCGACCACGCTCATGCGAATGGAGGATTATTCGCAGCTCCCGGTCATGACGACCGACCGGGACGTCAAGGGCATGGTCAGCTGGCAGTCCATCGGTGAAGCCCACGCTCGCGGGCAGAACCCGGTGACCGTCGGGGAGTGCATGGAGGACGCTTACGACGTACCTGACAAGATGCCGCTGGCCGACGCAACCGACAGGATCTGCGAGCAGGGGTACGTCCTGGTTCGGGGAAGCGATCGAACGGTCACCGGGATCGTGACCTCCGTCGACATAGCCCGTCAGTTCAAGCAGGGCGCGCATCCGTTCTTCCTGATTGGAGAGATCGAACATCACCTGCGCAACCTGGTTCGACGCAAGTTCACGGTCGAGGAGCTGGACGATGCTTCGGACGGGAACAAGGAGATCCGGGGCCCCGACGACCTGACCTTCGGCGGTTACTGCCGCCTCTTCGAGAAACCCGAGGCGTGGCAAAAACTGGGTCTGGAGATCGACCGGAAGTCGTTCGTGGACCGTCTGCATGCCGTGCGCGACATCCGGAACGACATCATGCATTTCTCGCCCGACGAGCACGACCCGGGTGATATCGATCGCCTGGAGCGGACGGCCCGCTTCTTTCGCAAACTCGGATGACCTTCGGGAGCCCAAGGCGCGGTACTTGCCACCCGTTCGATGCCGGCAATGCCGTCCGGTCTCCAGGGAAGTACGAGTGCCCCTCGCACGCTCGCAGGGTTCGGGTCGACGGTCGTCATCAGGGCGTGACCGCGATCAAGGCGTGACATCACATCCTGTTGCCTGCCGATCAGCCGACCGGTCAGGCGGGCGGTTCGACGTCGGCCGCTCCGGTCAACGCGCGCAGAACTCTTGCCAGCGGCTCGGGAACGTGAACCAGGTACCGCTGATAGGCCATGCCCGTCACGGGGTTTAGCGGAGAGTACCTGCCGGGCAGATGGGGGCGAAGTCGCTCCATGTGAGAAGCTGGCCGCACCGGCGTGGGCACGGGCTGCCACCTGACGCGAACCAGCCAACCGTCGAATTGCTGCTCCTCCGGGAATCTCTCCGCCTTGAACGGGCGGTCGTCGGTGATCGCACGGCATTGCGCGATACCGATGTTGCGGATTCGCTGCCCATAGTGCGAGAACACGACATCGCCGGCGGCGACCCGACGCATATTGTCGAAGAACCGGTTGTACGCGCCGTTCCTGGCCTGCTTCGGGCACCACATGTAGCCGCCGGCGATTTCCTGCTTCCATGTCGCGTTTTGATTGACCCACCAGCAATGCATGGTCGAACCTCCCGGGTTGGCAGCCGGCTGCGCGTATACAGCGACCGGGCAAGTGCAGCCAAGGGGACACCCGGGCTTACGAGGCGTCGTCTGCTCTGCATCGATGCCCTGGTGGAGAAACTGCCAGGAGAGAACGAGGGGCCGTGGTGCGGGAACTCAACCGAGACGCTTCGTGGGCGCCGCTCCCTTCCGGACGCGAGCCATTTGGTGGGAAGTTGCCGATGGCACGAGCACAGGCCTACAAGGCGCCCATTGCGGCCGCCCCCCGGCCGGCAGGCTTACACACTCGCGGCCGACGATCGCCCGGGACCGCACGCACTGCCCGATCGCGCCGGGCTAGCTGGTCTCGTCTCCAGCCTCCAGCAGCACCGCCGGCGGCACCTCGAGGGTCTCGGCGATCCGCACGACATTGACCAGGCTGATGTTGCACTCGCCGCGCTCGACCGCGCCGATGTACGTGCGGTGCAGGCCGCTGCGGAGCGCAAACTCGTCCTGCGACACCCCGAGGCGATGCCTGAGCGCACGCATACGGATACCGAACGCCCGCTGAACAGCCGCCCGTCGTTCTTTCTCCATGACCGCGTATCCGGCCATTTCGCACTGGATTCGTCCACAGGACATAGGTAGCCATGACATAGACAGACATATGATATATAGACTAATTATCCAATGACCTGTTTTACATAGACCCTATTCAAGTATCATCGAACCCGGTCCCCTGTGCGGCGTGCGCCGCCGCGCCGACGCAACCCACGCGAGGCACAGCCCATGGTCCAGCGCATCCCCCGGCTCCCCCCTAGCGCCAGCGCCATCCCGCCCGCTGCCGGCGGCGGGAGCGGCGGCGACAGCCACGCATCGACCGACATCGGCGAGATCATCATGGCGGCGTTCGCGGACGGCCATCGCAGGGCGGCTCCGCCATACCGGGCGACATAACCCCGACCGCTGCTGAAATTCCCGCCCGAGGACACCGTCGATGCAAGCCGAACCTGCCTACACGTTCCACGTCTCGCTCCGGGCGTGGCTGCCGGTCCTCTGGATCCTGAGCGCCGCGGGCATGGCGTCCGTCTTCGCGTTCGCCGGCCTCGCCTCGCTCGCGGGCGACGGGCACGCGGCAGGCAGCCTGGTCGCCGCCGTGCCGACCGTCGGCGCGATCCTTGTCCTCAGCGCCTGCCTGGGAGTCCGGGGGATCCTCAACCGCACCGCGATCCTTCGCCCCGGCGGCTACCGGCAGCCGCTCCGGGTGACCACGTCGCTCGGGGCACTCGCCGGCCCCCTGGGGCTGGCCATCCTCGTCACCGGTTGCACGGCCGGACTCGCGCTCGCCTACTACGGGCCGTGGCTCGTCCACCGGCTCGCCGCGGGGACCGAAGCCGAACCGGGAACGCGCCCGGCCGGCGACGATGCCACCAGCGCGCCAGCGCCTGCCGCCCGGCGCCTGCGATCGACGCTGACGCCGTCCGCCCTCCTGCCGCGGGCGCTGGCGGCCGGCACCGTGGCCGCCCTGGGCCTGGGCGGCATCTCCGCCGGCCTCGCGGCCGAGCTCGCGGTCCTCGAGGCGGAACCCGACGTCACGCCGCAAGCGGCGAAGGACATGATCCTCCTCTACGGCGTCGCGGCCGCGGTCTACCTCTCGGTCGTGACCCTCGCGTTCACCCGCTACCTCCTGGCATGCGCGATCGACCGCCTCGAAATCGTCATCGGCCCCGATCACGCCGTCCCCGTCACCGTGCACGCCGGCACGGGCCGCAGACTGCGGCACTACCTCGGGTTCGCGGTCCTCGTCCTCGTGACCTTCGGCGGGTTCGGCATGGTCGCCGCAGCGTACCTGCCGCACGCCTTGATCGGCCTCCTCCGGTCTGCCCGCGCTCCCGCCGCCAGCCCTGCTGCCTAGCGCGGCGCTCGAGAACATGGCGAAGGGACCGCGTCCGTCACGGAACCCTGCCACTACAAGGACTGCTGACAACTGGACAGCGAATACATAGCTGCCCCCTGCCAGGCCAGCCCGGAGAGACCCATGCTTCGTACCGGCAAACCCGCACCGCGAGACGTCCCCGCGGCCCTGACTGCGACCACGATCGCCGCCCTCGCGTTCGCCATGCTCGCCGCCTGCGGCGGGGGCGGCGGCAGCTCGCCGACGGCGCAGCCCCCGGAACCGGACCCGCCAGCCGCGGCGCCCGAGCCGACCGTCGGCTTCAGCCGGGACAACCCGGGCGGAGAGGACCTCCTCGACCACTGGAACCAGCCGGCGCGGGCGCAAGCCGCGCTCGGCCTCGCGACCGGCAATGTCGAACTGGGCGCGATCCGCACGCTGCTCAACGATGCGGACCCTCGACGCGAAAATTCACGCGCGCTGCTGCGGAACGCCGACCCGGCGCGGATGGAGACTATCGGCCGCGACGGCGGCATCACGTATGGCCGGTGGAAGGACGGCCCCGCCGGCACGCTGAACATGCAGCTCGACTGGAGCCAGGCGCCGGGACTCAGCGCCGCCCGGCGCGGCGACTTCGAGCGCGCGACCAAGGCGTGGACGTACCGCCTCGACGAGGACTTCCCGGCGCGCCAGGTCCCGGCCGGCGAGGACTACACCTGGATGCTGTTCTCGTACGACGAGCCGCAGACCGCGGACGACATGCTGGTCGTCGTCGAACTCGAAACCTGGGACGGCAGCGACTCGGCCGGCGGGAACTGGTTCGAATGGAGCGAGCGCAACGGCGACCTCGAAGCATGGTTCGGGCACATCCAGATCCCGCCGATCACGATGCAGGAGGACTACCGCTCGAACTTCCACTGGTACATGCACGTGATCACCCACGAGCTCGGGCACACGTTGCCGAACGATCCGCACTACGACCCGCACGCCGGCCTGCCGCCGAACATCGGCCCGTACGAAACGTACTTCGATGCCGCCAACGGCGTCTTCACGGGCCCGAACGCCATGGCCGCGAACGGCGGCCAGCCGGTGCCGTACCAATGGCTCGACGCCGAGAGGAACCCCGTCGCACCGGGAACGCCCGGCGCCACGATCGATTTCGGGCACATCGGCCCGTGCGCGGCGATCATGTCCTACTGCAACGACGGCTACGTGCTGCTGAAGCCCACCGAACTGGACTTCGCGATCCTCAAGGACGTCGGCTACGACCTGCTGTCCGCGAGCGAGGCGGCCGAACCCGAGGTCTACGGCTACGGCGCCTGGGGCGAGTACAGCGCGTGGGGCGCCGGGGTCGAACGGATCATCGAGTACCGCGGCAGCCGCGGGAACCTCCGGATCACCGACACGCTGTCGGCCCACGTCGACGCATTCGGGACGGCTCCGGACACGAGCTTCGCCGACGCCCACGCCGGGACGGCCGGCTCGGTGACCTGGAACGGGGCGCTCCTCGGCGTGGACATCGGCCGCACCATGCTGCCGCCCGTGTTCGGCGACGCGTCGCTCACCGTGGATCTCGCGGACCTCGACGGCACCGTCACGTTCAGCGGTCTCACGACCGCGGTCGGCGGCGAGCTGCACGACTTCCGGCAGACCCGTCTCGAGTACGACGTCGTCGTGACGGCGAACGGCTTCGCGGACACCGGCGGCGCGGTCCACGGCGCCTTCCACGGCCCGGGCCACGAGGAGATGGCCGGGTTGCTCGACGACCGGTCGTCCACCGTCAACCTGATCGGGGGCTTCGGCGGCACCCGGTAGACACCCACCGGGCCTGACAGGCGCCGGCGACCCGCACCAACGAAGGGGGACCCCCGATGCCGCCGATCATTCCGCTCTTCATCCTTGCGCTTGTCGCCGGGCTGATCATGATGGCGGTCGAGTTCGTCGCGAACGTCGCGACCGCGGTCGACGCGTTCGTCGCCGGCATCGGCGGGTGGTACGTGGCGGCGGCGATCGCCGGCGGGTTGGTTGTCCTGTTCATCCTGCTGGTGCGGTCAGGGAGACAGGCCGAACGACGCGAACTTCTGGCAGCCATACCCGGCCAGGTCGACGGCAGGATCGCCGAGGCCGCGGCCGAGTACCACCAGGCCGCCGACGCCCTGAAACAGGCGGTCGCGGAACTCGACGCGAAGCGGGCGCCCACGTTCTGGGACCGGATCGAGGCGGCGGAAACGGCACTCGCCGACTGTGCCGGGATCCTGCTGGATACCGAGCAGCTGATCGAGGAGTACAACGACGAGGCGCCCGGCCACAGGCTGAAGCCCGCGGAAATCGACCCGGTCCCGCAGCAGGCGCTGAGCCGCACGCTCGACCTGATGCGCGAACAGGTGAAGATCACGCAGGACGCGCTGGCCGTACCGGTGTTCGCCAATATCTTCGAGCAGCGCCGGGCGGCCGCGCAATTGCGCGAGCAACAGGTGCAAGCCGATGAAGCCGTCATGGCCACCCTCCAGCAGATCCTCGAAGAGACCGAACACACGGCCGAGAGCGCCGACCGGGCGCGCCGGGCGTCGAAGCGGGCCGCCGGTGACTGGTTCTCACGTGGCGGTCGGTGCGTCCGCGGCGTCCGGACCAACCGATCGGCTGTCTCACACACCGACGGGGGCGCCGATCCAGGCGGTCCGGCATCCGGGAGCACCGGAACAGCCGGAACCGCCGCCGGTCCCGGACGACTACGGGCCCGATCCCAGCACCCCCTTCACCCGGGCGCTCGCGCTGCCGCGCGGCCAGCGCCCGCCGGTCAGCGAGCTCAGGAAACTGCTGGGCCCGGACGGTCGCCGGCCGCCGAACCCGGACGCGCCGCTGGTCGAGGACTGGATCGTCATCCCGCCGACGACGCCGGCGCGGTACGTCACCGGCGGCAGCGCGCTGAACGTCCCGGATCCGCTGGGGCGGGCGGGCGGCGACTGGCACCCGTGCTGGTCGTACCTGCGCGAGGCGGACGCGCCGCGGCGGGTCGCCACCCCGTCGACCGAGGACGAGGAGAACAACCCCGCCCGGCGGCACGTCTGGATCCATTTCCTGGGCGCCGAGCGGCTGCTGGACCTGCGGCCGGGGCTGGCGGAGATCGCCCACCCGCAGGCGGACGAGGCGGCCCCGATCTGGGGCGCGAGCCACGAGCGGGCCCCGTGCGCGTGTCGTACTGCCTTGCATCGCCGTAAACAGGAGCGAAACGGGGACGCGACCTGCCCCCGCTGAATTGGTCCACCGTTAAGGTGCGTAGTCGGAGGACTTGGACCTGCTCCCTGGAAGCCGGACCACTGATAGCGAGAAAATTCTCGGAGAGGTTTTCGTGGGCGCACCGAGGTGGCGACCATGAAGTGGTCGTAGTTCAGGGAGCAGCAGATCGCGTTCATCCTGCGTCAGGCAGAGGAAGGGACACGGATCGAAGAGGTGGGCCGGACGGCGGAGTTTTCGATCGCCAGCACATTGCCTTCAGGCGCAAACTCTATGCCCGTCACGATGAACATACCCATAGCGACGGCGGGCGCGAACGCTTCACACCCGCGCGCTACGTGTTCATCTCGGTCCGGTCTCCAGTAAACAAACTGTCGACGAACAGGTCACCCCCGAAATGTGCAGCTCAAGCGCCCGCATCGACTACATGAGCACAAGCAAGACGAGGATCCGTGCATGCTGAAGTGAACCACCACGCGGTGAATCCACGCTGCTTCCGCCAAAGCCGAAACGGCCGCGGGATTACCTGCCTGATTCCTGTGAGAGGTGATGCACGGGCGGCCACGCGTCGGCTCCGGGGGAGCTGGGAATCGTTCCAAATACCAAATCACCCTACCGCCGACACCGGAGCAACGGGGTGGAGGCAGGTCAATCGAATCCGACCATTGTTCGGAACGTGAGCGACAGCCGCCGGCGTCTGGCCCGCCTTGCAGAGCCGCGGCCTTCGGTGCGGCGCTTGGCAATGCCGTGCGCCCAGTCTGCCCGCGCCGCCCCGCTCAGGATCACCGCGGACCTGGTTTCAAGCATCATGCAACGCACAGCTGCGCCCCGATCCCGCAACTGCCGGAAATCCATCTCCCAGGCATCGCCCAAGGAGACCGTAGCGACACTCGGGCCGAAGCACTGGCGGTCGGCGTGCATGGCAATGCCTTGGCCCGGTTCATACTCGTTGACGATCGCCTGGTCAGGAACTCTGTCGAACAGGCCTGTCTCCGCATGCAGGCGCTTCGCGATCTCCTGCAGCCAATTCGGCAGCGGTCCTATCCGCATGTCCGCTGACACGGTTCTGGTCCGGTAGTCGTATCGCCATCCATAGTGCTGAACCCGGCGGCTCAAGTCGCCGCGCCATTGCTCCGGACTGGAATCGATCATCGCAATCGCGGACCGTTCCTCCGTCGTGCTCAGGAACTCCGGGATGTAGTACAGCCCGTCGACGGCCGGCAGGCTGTGCATCACGCCCGGCCGGCCGGTCCCATGGTTCAGATGTTCCGCAAGCGTGACGCCCGTTGAAGACGGCTGAGCCTGTTCAGGCTCGTTGTCGCCGAACAAGGCGAGCTGTTTCGACATCATGCCCTTCGCTCTAGCCCCGTTCGAGCTCGGCGCAGGCCGAACTTGACGCACGAATGTCGGCGGACCGCTTGAGCTTCAATGCGGGTTTCAAGGCCGCCAGCAGACTATCCCAGCCCCGGTCAAATGCGTCCCTTCGGTATCCCGAATACGCATCGCTCGCGAACAGCAGGTAGCGGCGAAAATTCAACTTGGCCAGTTCCGTCATGATCCCTGTGAACGTTTCGATGGCTTGGCGATCGTGAGCAGTCTGCACCAAGACATGTCCGAAGGTGACAATGACATCACGAAGCCCGTCCCGCCGGATTTCCGTTTGGAGTGCCTGGACGAATTCCTCGTGCCCGCACACGATGCGCGCTTTCGGGAAATGACTCCTCGCCGACCATCGTCCGGGCTCGGCGCTGGCGTTGACTTTCCGTTGCAGGCGGATGCTGCAATTCTCCGCCAGTCGAACCATGGACGGGGAATGTTCGTAGCCGATCGCATTCACAGCGACGTGCTGCTGGTTCTTCGCGTTTCGCTCTCCTCGGAGTTGATCCAGCAAGACCCAGATGAACAAGCCTGGACCACAGCCGATGTCCACATGCAGCAGAGGGCGCCTTACAGCAGTTCTGTACCTTAGCTCCCGGAACCCCGCGTCCAGCAGCGATCGGTACCGATCGTACCGGAAGTGATCCCCACCGCTGACAACGTGCCTCATGGCGTAGGCGATGCTTTCCGCGTAGGTCGCGGTCGGAGCAATACGAAATCCGACGTCAGCGCCGGCGGGCTGGTCGGCGGTCATCCCCGCTATGTCGCGGATTACCGGGCCGTAGTGGTACTTGATCTCAGGCACGCGAGTAACCCCGTCATGTCGAGCACGCAGTCTAACGGATCAAAGCCTTGGGATTGATGCGCTTGCCGAACGCAGGCAGCAGCCGGCCCCGAGCTACGCCAGCGGATCCGGGGCATCGACGCCGTCTTCGAGCTTCAGCGGAATTCCCAGGCTGCTCAGCGCCTGTGTCGCCGAGTTGCTGACATCGACGCGGGCTTGCTCCGAGAGCCGGATCCACTGCAGACGCAGATCCTCGTCTGCCTTGCGGTCGGGCCGTCCCGCAAGGATGCGGATGCCCTCCCGCGTCATCCCGACCGTGGAACAATGCTCGAACACCGACGCCACGCTGTCAGGAGCGATCATCGCCAGCTCCGAACCGTGCCGCTCGAACGCGACGGTGGCCAGCCGTCCGATCATGACATGGGCGTTGCCGGCATCCACTTCCGACCTGATGGCGGAACGGTTCCATTGCAGTTCGCGTCCGATACTCGCGAGGATCGCTTGCTGCCGCGCCGACTCCTTCTGGCGTTCCTGCCTGGCCCGCTGCCGCCCCGCCAGCCACAGGCTGACCAGGCTCACGATCACGCCGGAAACGATCGAAACCGCCAACGCGACGAAGGCCTCCATGTGCACGCTCCGCGTGTCCTAAGGAACTGCCGGGCCGCACGCTGGTGCGCCAGAACGCCAGCGCGCGCCTCGACGCCGGGGCGACGCCTGGCGAAGCCGGGGGGCCGACCGCGCAGGGACGCCGGGCAGCGCGGCAAGCGCCGTTCGGTGTCCCTGCGCGGTCCCCGGGGCCGGTGCGGGCCCCGGGCGGCCCCTACCAGCGCGCCGTGACCCGGAACCCGACCTGCCGGTCGGGCGCGATGGCGTCGCCGGCGGCTTCCTGCCGCCGCGCCTCGACGGCGACCTCGAGCGCGCCGCCGGCCAGGAGGCCGCCGCGCACGAGGCGCCAGCCGAGGCCGTAGTCGCGCGCCCCGTCGGACCGGCCCACGGCGATCTCCGGGAGCGACGTGAAGCGGTTGCCGTGGACCGCGAAGCCGTAGCCGAGGCGAGCCTGCGGATCAGCGCGAGCCTCGACCTCGAGACCGTGCTCCAGGAGGTGGTCGACAGCGCCCGCGCCCTCACCGTCGCGCGGGCCGCCTTCATCGCCACCATGGACGACGCCGGCGCGCCCGAGGACTTCTTCGCGTCGGGCATCACCGAGGAGGTGTTCCGCAGCCTGCTCGAATGGCCCGACGGACCCAAGGTCTTCGAGCATGTCCGCGCCCTCGACGAGCCGCTCCGCGTCGAGGACTTCTCCAAGTTCCTGCGCGGGCTCGGCTTCTCCGGGGATCTGGTGCCGGCCAAGATCGTCCTCGGGATGCCGATGCGCCACCGGGGGGCGCACGTCGGCAACTTCTATCTCGTCGAGAAGGCGGGCGGCCGGCCGTTCACGGGCGAGGACGAGGAGACCCTGGCGCTGCTCGCCTCGCAGGCCGCGGCGGCGATCGCCAACGCGCGCACCTACCGCGACGAACGGCAGGCCCGGGCGGACCTCACTGGTCGGCAGCAGGGCCTTCCGAAGCTACACTGGCACGGTTGGCGTGATGACATTTTCTCAGGAGGACGAACCATGCGCTACCTGATGGCCATGTCACTTGCGGTTTGGATCCTGGCGGCCGGGCCGGCGGCGGCGCAGGTCGCCGTGGGCGCGTGCTGTGCAGGGTCCGACGCCCACGCGCTGCTGGTCCCAACCGGCGGCCCCGCGGGCGGCGTTGCGCCTTTTTCCTACCGGTCAGTCGACCCGCGGCGGGTGCAAGCCGGGTTGCTCGACGACCTCGTCAACACGGTGATGTCCTGGTTCTCGGACGATACCGTCACCATCAACCAGCCGAGCGAAGGCGACGCTCCACCACCGCCGCCGCCGCCGAAACCGGACACGACATCCACCGAGCAGCAGTGAGCGCGTGCCGTTCGGGTCCCCGGACGCAGCGAGACGCCGCCATCCCGCGGCCGCACGGCCCCCGGCCGCGCACCGGACATGAAGTTCCTGGGCTTCGAGCTCGACCGTAAGGTCGACCTGGTGGCGATCGCCATCCTGCTCGGCTTCGGCTACAACGTCGGCTACGACTTGCTCGGCAACCTGCGCGGCGCCCGGGTCACGCTGCACCAGCCGCAACAGGTTCTCATCAAGTACGCGGATCTCGGCAGCGCGGAACTGTTCGTCCGGTTCGCAGCGGTGCTGACCTACACAAATGGCGGCCAGCCCGGGCACAACGCCATCGTCATCGAGGAGCGTCTGGCCTACACGCTGCGGGACCAGACGTTCGAGCAGAAGGGGCAGCACTTCATCCGCACGGAACGGGTCGCCCCCCCGGAAGACAGCGGCGATGCCGCCCGGCCCGCTCCATCGTCCGCGGCGTGCGAGCCGGCCCCGGACGACGCCGACGACGCGACCCGCGACGAGCCGGCACCCAGGCCCCTCAAGATCATCCGAGAAGGCAGCGCCGTCGCCTTCCTCGTGAAGGCCGGCGACGCAGTCACCCACGAAACCTACTTCAACCCGTTCCACGACTACCGAGCGGACGCACCCGGAGACGATTCGAAACACCGGCATTTCCTGCGCAAGACGACGTTCGAGAAACTCATCGCAAGCGAAGCCGGGGACGCCCCGGACATCGCCTTCACGTTTCAGCCGGTGCTGATGGGCGAAGTCGACGACTTCGCCGTCCGACCGGCACAATGCACGTTCGCCATCGACGACAGCATGCGGTCGGCGCTGTGCCGCAACGGCTGGGCGTCCGCGCGGTGCCGGGAGGTCTTTGCCGGTGAGTGACCCCCGTCGCGCGCCGCTCGGAAGGATGCCCCTGGCAACGGCGCGTCGTAGCCGTCGCCTGCAGGTGCCCGACCGCTACGCGCCCGCTGACCCGGGCCTCCCTTGATCGAGCCGGGAAGCACCCCGGCCCCCAGCCGCCGGTCGTCCCGGAAGGCCCGGAGCCAACCAGCTGACGGCCGACCCCGGGGATCCGCCGGAACCTGCGCCGACGGATCCGGCCCAGCTACCTCAGGATCCGTCGCCTGGCGTGGAAGGCCCCGACGAAGGCCCTCCCGGGTGACGGTCGTCTCCGTCGACTAGCGGCTACGGCGACGTTGCGGGCCGTGCGGGTGGCGGCGCTGCATCCTCTTGGCCGGCTTCTCGTTTGCCGTCGTTCGCGGCACTGCGGGTGGTGTCAGGGATCGCGTACTGATTGAGGTACCGGACCAGGTCAGGGCGTTGCTGGACCTGCGCGCGGAGGTGCGCCGCGAGATCCTCGTAGGCGACGCCGCAGCGCACCGCGAGCTTCGTGACCTCCGGAATCCTGATGCTCTCGAGAAGCCAGCCGATGGCCCCGGACGTGTCGCACGCCGGGTCCGGCGGGCGCCGGAACGCCGCCAGGATGTCGTGGCCGTCGAGGTCGCCCGGCCGCCCGGCGCAGTGCTTGCGCGCGATCATCGCCGCGATGTCGGCTGCGCCGGGGCCGGGTTCGCGACGGCCGTATTGCGCGGTATACCGTCGGAACGCCGCTACCGGCGCGAGTACCGGCGCGACATAATCGGGATGCCGGCGGAACCATTGCCGGGTCATCGTTCAGGCTCCCGGCCGCCCGGTGGGCGTGGCTGCAGGGCCGCTTGCGCTGCCAAGACCAGCGTCGCTTCGTTCCAGTCGTAGGCGGGGTCGATCACCGGTTGCGGGTCGCGCCCGCTCCACCCTCGGGGGAGGCTGGCGAGCCGGGCGCCGACGTCGGCGGTGACCTGGCCGCCGAGATGCGCCAGCACCCGCCGCAGGGCCGGCCGGTCGTGGCGGGCCGCACTGGCGACGTCGTACACGTCGCGTACCGTGATCGTCTCCGTGCCGTACAGCCGATGGAAGATCTTGCCGTACAGGATTTCCTCGGTGTTCTGGAGCCGCAGCCGGGTTCCCGACAGTTCGCTTCGTCGCTCGTGGATCGGGCCAGTGCTCCGCGGCAGGACGGTGGCCTGGATGCCGTTGATCTCCGCATAGAGCGCCAGCGGCTCGCACCATGTGCGCTCGCGGTCGCAGCCCGGGATGTCCCCGACTGCCCGCTCGATCCGGGCGTGCGCCGCCGCGTTCAGGGCCTCGTAGGTTTCCGGCCGGCAGAACAGGTCGACATCGAACGACGTCCGGTGCTCCCAGCGAGCCGCCAGCACGGTGCCGCCGCCGAACGACAGTGCAGCGGGATCCACTTCCCTCGCCAGCGCCCGGAAGAGCTGGCGGGCGACGCTGCCCTGGGGGTCCGGCACGGCCTCCGGATGCGGATGCTTGGGCTCCGCGTCGAAGTTTGCGCGGACGTGCGGTGGAATCAACGGCTTCCTGGTAGTCATGGTGTGCCTGGCGTCTCCTCCGTCTGGCAGTCTAGCGTCGCTGGTATTCCCTTCGGCGGCTTGCGTCCTGCTCCCGTGCGTTCGGCCGCGCTGGCGCGAGTCATATTGTTAATCGGGTGGATCCTCCGCCGGGGCGTCGTCCCGTACGCACGGGCAGCCGTTGACGCGCCGGGCCTGGCCGACACCGACGTAAGCTCGTGACGTGGCCATATGGCCAAGTTGCCGCGACAACGACAGGTCCCGGCCTCCCTAATCGTAACCGGAGACCGCTCCGCCTCGACGGCGCAAGTGCCAGCAGGTTCACGGCACTGGGGGTGCTCGCAGACCCGTCATCCGAAAAGCGGCAGCGCGTCAGGCGGCCTCCGGACATGCGGGCGGTCGGTTCCGGATCCACGCGTAGACTTCCGACTCCCGCCACCGGAGTCCGCGAGGCCCCATCCGCCGTAGCGCGGGAACCCCCTCCTGCATGAGCCGGTACAGGGTCAACCGGCAAATGCCGCACAGCTGCTCCACTTCGCCGCGGCGCAACAGCAGTTTCAGCGACCGTGATCAAGGAACAGCGAGGGCACCCTGTGGTCCAAGGCCCCGAGTGGACGCCGATTGGGCCAAGCTCGGAGCCTCAAATCACCTTGTGAACCAATGAAGATGCGCATGGGTTGCCCGGTCAGGACAGGTACGAATCCTGCCCCCACCGGATCAATTGGGTTGCTGGTCAGGCAGGAGCGACACCGGACCCCCCCGAAATCAGCCCGACACGAAACCGATTTGCGATCTAACGTTCTTGCGAAGGGCGATCGAGGCCCGCTTTTGCGATTTCCAGCAGAGCCTCGATGACCGCCGATGACGGGGCTTCGCCGCGCATCAGCGCCGCCTGGCAATTGGCAACCGCCTCATCGGGCGTGACATCACGCGCTGCGGCGACTTCCCCCTCAGGACTGTCGCCGCGCTCCGTCGCGACGACCCCCTCACGCTCGCGGTCGATCATCGCGACCATGCGAGCAGCACTTGCATCATGCGCTTCCTGGAGTTCGGCGCCGGCCCGTCTGACGTAACGATTCGCCATCGCCAGGCCCTTGACGTTCATGAGATCGCGAATCAACAAGGCACTCAGCCCTGATGCCGCCGCCGACGTAAATGTGGTCCTGCGGATGTCATGCAGCCGACAGTCTTCGATACCAGCTTCCCGACAGAGGCCAGCGAAACGGCCTCGAAGCCGCTTGTAGCCGATGGCGACAGACCGCGACCCGGCAAATACGTAGGGATTGCCGTTAATCCGCGGCACATTCGACAAGAGCCTCATCGCGAGGGCCGCGACCTTCCGGACCTGTCTGCCCGCCTTTGTCTCTGGCAGGACGATTTCCCCATTCTCGAAATCGACGTGCTCCCACTTCAGCCCGAGCGCCTCGCCGTTGCGCCAGCCCGTCAGGAGCAGAAAGCGGATTGCCGCAATAGGGTACGTGTCGTCCGACCGCGAAAGCGCTGCACCGAATGCCTCCAACTCCGAAGGCCTAAGGACGCGGTCGCGCGGTTCCTCCTTCACTCTTTCGATGCCCTTGCACGGATTCGTGTTCTGCGGTCGGTATCCCCATGTTTCAAATAAGTTGAACAGCCGCGACGCCAATGCCAGCGTCCTGTTGCGCTGGACAGGTGCACGCGGCTTCACGGCGCGCTCGACGTCTTCTTTGGTCACATGCGCAATCTTCAAGCTTCCGAGGGCCGGCCGGATGGTGCGTTTGGCTTGCTTCGCATAGTCGGACTGCGTCCGTTCGCTCATTCTGCGCTTCGCCATTCGTTGCGGCACGTATTCGTCAAAGAAGCGGTCCAGTCCGTCACTGACGGTCGGCGCGTCGCGCTCTCCCCGGCGTCTCAGGAGGGGGTCCGGCCCACCGGCCCGGATCGCAGCCAGTTCCCGGCCGGCCTGCTCGCGAGCCGCCCGAAGCGAAATCTCCGACGGGCGCCCCAGCGTTGCACGGCGCTCGCGGCCGGCGACGCGATAGTTGAGGATGTAGCTCTTCGCGCCCGCCGGCGTAATCCGTACGCCTAGTCCTTTCACTCGGTGGTCCCACAGGACGCGGGTCTTCACGCCTGGTTTTGCATCCCGAATTTGCCGTTCAGTAAGACCTGTGGATTGTCTGTCGGTAGCCATTTCCGCAATATCCGTGTCAGCACTGTGTCAGCAAAACGACAAAATATCCGCAAACGCGGAATCGTGCAAATTAATCCCGGATAAACGTAACATGCTGTTCGTATTGAATTATATGAATGCCCCTTTAACCACACTAATCTCCGAAAAAGTCTCTAGTCACGGATTCCTAATCCGTAGGTCGCAGGTTCGAATCCTGCCGGGGTCGCCACCGTAACCATCTGTTTCTATTTAATCTTCTAATATACCTCTTCGTTCCGCACCGTCCTTTTGTCGAGGCTGGCAGACCATTGGCAAACACCTTGAGTAGGTAGTGCTTGCCAGAAAACAGGCATAGTGCTGATTCTGCTGATGTTTCTTTCAGTATTTCCTGGCGAAGATTCCTCGCTGATGGTAGTTTGAAGGCGGAATCGGCCATCTGAGGGCCGATTCCGGGCCATCTTCGGGG
>JAJDZX010000056.1 GCA_022824395.1 Alphaproteobacteria bacterium | reverse complement strand
GGAGTTTGATGTCGCGGGCGTCCGCAGTGATGACGGTAATTTTGGCCATTCCGACCGGTCCCGAGTTTTCCCGCCGCGAGGCGGCGGAAGCCCGGATTCCGAATTCATTCGGCCGTCAGGTGACGGTGAGACGCGGCTGCGGAACCAGCGCCCCGCCGATGACCTCAGTGGGCAGACCGGCGCGTAATGGGGAGACACCCGATGCCCAAGCGAAGTGAACTCTCGATCTCCAAGCGCACCGTCGACACGCTCGCCGTCGAGGGCAAGGACACCACTTTCTGGGACAGGGAGCTGCCCGGCTTCGGTGTCAGGGTCTACCCCTCAGGTGCCAAGATCTACATCGTGCAGTCCCGCGGGCCGGTGGGCATCAAGCGCGTCTCGCTCGGACGCCACGGCGACGTCACGCCCGAGCAGGCGCGCAAGAAGGCTTCTGCGGCCATCACCCGCATCAAGAAGGGCGAGGACCCGGTGGCGAGACCCCTCCCCGCGCTCACAGTCGCCCAACTGGCCGAGCGCTATCTGGAGGCCCATGTGATGGTGCACTGCAACGCCCACACGCAGGGCATCTACAAGGGCTCCCTGAGGAACCACATCCTGCCGGCGCTGGGCACCCTGCCCCTGGACGGGGTGGGACGTGCCGAGGTGGCGGCGCTGCACTACGAACTGCGGGAGACGCCGCGTGCCGCGAACCGGGCGCTGATGGTGCTGTCGAAGATGTTCTCGTTGGCCGAGGCGTGGGGTGTCGGGCCACGCGACGGCAACCCCTGCCGGTTCGTGCAGCGCTACAAGGAGGGACGGCGGGAGCGCTTCCTCACGGAGGACGAGTACCGCAGGGTGGGCGAGGCGCTGTGCGAGCTTGAGGCGGAGGGCCCGGTGTCGGCGCGGGCTGCGGCGGCGCTGCGGCTTCTGATGCTGACGGGATGCCGGCTCGGGGAGATACAGACGCTCAGGTGGAGCGACATCGACCGCAAGGCCGGCGAGATTCGCCTGCGCGACGCGAAGACCGGTGCGCGCATGGTGCCGCTGACGCCTGCGGCGCTGGAGGTCCTGGCGGGGATCAAGCGGGTGAGGCGCAGCCCCTGGGTGATCACGGGGGGCAAGCCCAACCGCCATCTGGCGACGCTGACCAGCCACTGGCACCGGGTGCGTAAGAAGGCAGAGGTCGAGGACGTGCGCATTCATGACCTGCGTCACAGCTTTGCCTCGCGTGCCCTGGCTCTCGGTCTTCAGCTGCCGATGATCGGCCGTCTTCTCGGTCACACGGACGTGAGCAGCACGGCGCGGTACGCGCATCTCTCGCAGGAGGCCGAGAAGGTGGCTGCCGCCCGCGTGGGCGGCAGCATCGAGGACGACATCCTGCGCATGGAGAGCACCGCCGCCGCCCAGGCCAGCGCCGACGGCATGACGCCGGTCGAGGCGGCGTAGGAGAACGGGACATGCCGCGACTGGAGAAGAGATCGCTGTCCAACCGGGTGGTCGACGCACTGACCCCCGGTGAGAAGGAGATCATGTGCTGGGACCGTGACCTGCCGGGCTTCGGGGTCCGGGTCTATCCCAACGGGTCCAAGACCTACGTGGTCCAGCGCAGGGGCCGGCGCGGCTCGAAGCGGATCGCCGTCGGCCGCCACGGCACCCTGTCCGTGGACGAGGCGCGCCGGCAGGCGGCCGTGATCCTCACCCGCATGGAGACCGGCGACGAGCGGGGCGAGAAACCCAACCCGGAGGGCGGGCCGACGGTGGCGGAGCTCGCGGAGCGCTACCTCCGCGAGCACGTGGCGGTTCACTGCAAGCCGGCCACCGCCCTGGGCTACCGCCGGACGATCGAGCGGAACATCCTGCCGAGGCTGGGCAAGCTGCCGATCACCGAACTCGACCGCACGCACGTTGCCGAGCTCCAGTATCGCCTGCGCAAGAGGCCGACGGCGGCGAACGACGCCGTTGGCGCGCTGTCGCGGATGCTGAACCGTGCGCAGGCGTGGGGGCTGCTGCCGGGCGGCGGCAACCCCTGCCGCTTCGTGAAGGCCTACCGGACGCGGCGGCCCGAGCGCTTCCTGACCGAAGACGAGTTCCGCCGTCTCGGTCAGACCCTGGACGATCTCGAAGCCGAGGGCCGGCTACCCGTTCACGTGGCTGCGGCGTTCCGGCTGCTGACGCTGACGGGGTGCCGGTCCGGCGAGGTGCTGACGCTGCGCTGGAGTGACGTGGCGCTGGAGCGGAACGAGATCAGGTTGGCCGATAGCAAGACCGGTCCCCGGATCGTTCCGCTGTCGCCTGCGGCGGCGCGTGTGCTGGCCGGGCTGCCGCGCCTCGCGGGCAACCCCTGGGTGATCGCGGGCCCGGAGCCGGGCGAGCGGCAGATGCAGCTCACCTACTACTGGTACAAGGTGAGGGAGCACGCCGGTCTCGACGACGTGCGGATTCATGACCTGCGTCACAGCTTCGCGTCGCGCGCCCTGGCGCTGGGCCATGACCTCACGATGATCGGCAAGCTTCTCGGGCACAGGAAGCTGCAGAGCACCGCGCGGTACGCGCACCTGGCGCGGGACTCGGTGAAGGAGTCCGCTGCCCTGGTGGCGGCCAGCATCGCTGCCGATATCATGCCGTGAGAGTGGCTCGATCCTCCCGCCTGACGATCACCGGCCCGGCCCGACCATTGGCGCGATGCGGGCGAGATTTGACATGAGTTAGCGCCACGCGCTAATAGCGTGGTGCGGCCATCGGGAATGATCAAGAGCTACAGAAACGCCGACACGGAAGCGGTCGCGAGGCGGGAGCGTCTGAGGCGTCTGCCCGCCGACCTTCAGCGGCGCGCGCAGGCGAAGCTGATGATGCTAAACAGCGCGCGGAGCCTGAACGACCTGCGTGTGCCTCCGGGGAACCGGCTGGAAGCGCTGTCGGGGGACCGAAGGGGCCAGTACAGCATTCGGATCAACGATCGCTGGCGGATCTGCCTTTCGTGGAGGCAGGGAGACGCATACGACGTTGAGATGGTGGACTACCACTGAGGTCGTGACGGGCGCGACGGGAAGGACGCAGGCAGATGGGAACATCGACACGGAAACAGGGCTGCAAGCTGCGCCCCATCCATCCCGGTGAAATACTCAATGAGGAGTTCCTGGTTCCGCTGAAGGTCACTCAGTATCGGCTGGCGCGGTCGGTCGGTGTCGACCCCCGCCGCATCCACGCCATCGTGCGCGGCGAACGCTCCATCTCGGCTGAGACGGCCCTGCTGTTCTCGCGCTTCTTCGGGAACTCGGCGGAGTTCTGGATGGGTCTGCAAAGCCAGTACGATCTGGAGCGGGAACAGGACCGTCTCGCCGACAGACTTGGGAAGGTTGCGGTATACGGCGCTGATCCCGTGGCCTGAGCCATCAGTGAGGGTCTTGGGCACCGAACAGTGTCTGGAATGGCGTGGATCACCGATAATGCTACGCGCCGCCCGCCCCTCTCCAAGCTGTTCTTCGCCGACGGCGGGGAGGGAGACATTCGAGCCGCGGACACGCCCGCACCCGCCAAGTTTCCGTGTAGACGGGCGAGGCCCACGAGAGAAGACTGCCGGAAGAACGCCATGGGTTCCGTTGCCGACAAGATCGCGAAGAAGATCATCTCGTCCCGCGGGTCGAAGGTCGTCGATCTGGCGGGTTGGCAGGAGGGCAGGAAGATGGCCCTCGAAGCCGGTTTCGGTGGCGAGGGGCCGGTCCCCGGCAAGTTCGCGGACCTTGAGCCGTGTCACGGCATCTACGCGTTGGCGGAGAACATCGTCTCCCTCATGGCCGAATCGATTTCTTGGATGAGAGAGGCGAAGGGCTTCGTCAGGATCGTCGGCGACGCCGAGGACGAATACCTGCCGTCCGGGCCGCCGATGAGTCCGCTGACCGCCAGCTATTTCACGATGTGGGCGTTCTTCGACGTCCAGTTCGGGAGCAGCCGGGAGACCATGGGCAACTGCATCCTGCGGATCGCGCCCGAGTTCGATTGCCCGTCCTGGCTGATCGACGCCATTGAGCGGATGCAGCACTCGAGGATGGGCTTCTACGTCCATTGCGGCAGCGAGGGCGAGGGGGTCCTGCTGCGCGAGGTCGGCACGCGGGAGATGGTCTCCTGCACGGTTCCCGCCGGCTATGCCGGCCGCGAGGGGGAGGTCTGGTTCGTGCGTGTGCTTCCACCGCCCAACAGCCTGTGCCGCCGGCATATCGTGTTCAACACGCCCTACGTCTTCCGGGACTGGCCCGAACAAGCCTTTATCGACTATCTGGAGCGCGAGCTCGCGCGGATGATGGCGAACAAGCCACCACCCAGGACGGATGACGCACACGGTCATCTGATGAAGTACGGTCCGGCTCCCAACCACTGGAACGAATACGTCTTCTGCGCGTATTCCGGTCATCGGCATGAGGCGATCTTTCTGACCGGCATCCCGGACATGCGGCAGAGTCTTCCTCATGCCTAGACTGATCCGTAGTCCATCCATCAGGTATCGACAGCAAGTTTGGGTGCACATCGGGAAGGCCTTTGCGGGCTCTGGTCCTGGGCCATGAACTCACGATGATCGGCGAACTCCTGGGCTACAGGAAGCTGCAGAGCACCGCGCGGTACGCGCACCCGGCACGGGACTCGGTGTAGAAATCTGCGGCCCAGGTGGCGGCCAGCATCGCCGCCGATATCATGCCGTGAGCGCGGCCGGATCGATCATCATGGCCGCATCGGCATCAACGAGGGATAACTGGCCGATGGTCCGTATCGCCGATGACTGGACCCCTACGCTGGCGAAGGCGCTCGCCGCGCTGAACAACAGCGACCTCACGGTCATGGTGAACTGGCTCTCAGTGCCGAAGCCGCAGCCCACGCGCAAGGCCGACATGATCGCGGCTATCGAGGGCCGTCTCAGCGGGGCCTCGCTCGGCCGCCTGTGGGACGATCTCGACGAGGATCAACAATTGGCGGTGAGGGAGGCGCTGCACGATGCCGAGGGCTTCGAGGCCGCGCGGTTCGAGGCCAAGTACGGCGCGCTGCCTTCAGGCTTTGGCCTGCGCGGCTCTCCCGACGGACTGCCCCTGCACCTCTTTCTCCATTTCGGCAGCAGCTATGAAGGCGCGAAGCCGTTCGTTCCGCCCGATCTGGCGGAGCGTCTGCGTGCGTTCGTGCCCGCGCCGCCCGAGGCGGCGCTCGCTGCCGAGGACGAGCTGCCGGAGGCGGTCGACCGGCGGCAGCGCGGCTACGTGCCCGAAGGCGAGACACCGAAGTTCGACCGGGTCGAGCTGGTTCGGCGCGACATGGAGCGCGCGGCGCAGAGGGACCTGGTCGCCGTGCTGCGCCTGATCGATCTCGGCCGGGTCGCGGTGAGCGCGAAGACGCGGCGGGCCTCGGCGGCCTCGGCGGCGGCCATCGCCGGGGAGCTGGACGGGGGCGACTTCTACGACCTTGCCGAGAAGCGGGAGAGCTGGGAGCAGGCGGTCGGCCCCATCAAGGCGCACGCCTGGCCGTTGCTGGTGCAGGCGGGCAAGCTGGCCGAGCTCAGGGGCTCGAAGCTGGCGCTGACGAAGAAGGGCCACGCCGCCCTGAGCGCGCCCGCAGCGGAAACGCTGCGCCATCTCTGGCAACGCTGGATCAAGAG
>JAJDZX010000089.1 GCA_022824395.1 Alphaproteobacteria bacterium | reverse complement strand
GACTGTCCCCGGGAGCGTCTGACGGAGGCGTGGAACGAGATCGAGGGGCTGGAGGCGGCGGCCGTGGAGCTCGAGGTGCTCAGGATCTGCACGGACCGGGCCGAAGCGATTGCCCGGCTCATGGACGCCCAGGCAAGGCTTGACGGCGCGCTGGGGGTCTTGCGCGCGTCCGGACCGACGCTTTCTGCCCCTGTCGTGGCGGACGGGCGCGTGGAGGGGCTGCGGAGCGAGGTCGCGTCCTTGCGCGTGCGGATCGCCCGGCTCGAAGGGGAGCCGGAGGGCCCGGAAACCGAGGCCGCGCTTCTGGAGCTGCGGGACGACCTTGCCACTGCCGAGGCGGACCTGGCGCGCATCGAGGAGGCAGCCGTTGCGGTTGGCTCGTCGCCTGCGGACGACGGCCTGCCGTCGCTTGGTGACGGGACGGGTGACGAGATCGCGACGCCTGCGGGCGAGTTGCCGCCGGTCATGGCGGGCCCGTCTGAATTTGCCGATGAGGCCGGTTCCTCCGTTTTGCCTCCGGGTTCGGTTTCACCGGACCAGTCGCAGGCCGATCCATCGGTCGATTCTCTTCCGCCTCCGGGAACGGAGCCGCCCGTTGCGCGGCTCGGCGAGCATTCCTTGGACCGGGCCGGGCAGGATCCGGAGTCCTCTCCGCCATCATCTTCCGGGATGCAAGCCGCCGCTGCGACCGTGCCTGAAGAAAGCGGTCGACCACGGGATGGCCAGGCCGAATGGCGGGTGATTCACGCGGTGCGCAAGGGGGACGGGCCGTGGGAGGTGCTGCTCCAGGGATTCCGCGAGATCGAGATCCAGGTGCCTGGCGCGACCGGGGAGGATCCGCCGATGGTTCACCGGCAGCCGGTTCTCGACCTTCCCGTGACGCTTTTGGAGGGCGAGCGCCGTGAGGACGGGCTGGCGCTGCTTGAAGTCGTGCCGGAGGGCGTCTGGATCGACGATCCGGCGTCGCCGGACGGGACACCGGTGCTCGTGCCCTTCCGGACGAACGAGTCCTTCGCAGCCGGAAACGCGGAGTGGGAGTTCAGCATGGTCGGGGAGGACGGCTGATGGCGGATGACGTGAAGAACGAAGACGGCCGGGGCGCAGCTGCGGGGGATCCGGACACGGGCGAGAGGATCAAGCGATTGGCGGTTCCGCCGGAAAGGACGCGCTCGGAGCGCATTAGCAACCTGTCGCAGGCGTTGAAGGCATTCCTGAGCGCGGCTCCCGACGTCGGGACGGTCACGGAGGTCCGCCGTGCCGGCCTGGCGCTGGCGCAAGGGGGCGGGACGTGAAGGCGGTCGGAGGAAACGGACCGGAGGGCAACGCGGCCCGTTCGGCACAAGGGAACGGCGCAGATCGGTCACAGGGCGGCCGTGCCGGGTTCGGTGCGCGAATGCGGCCCGCGCTGTCCGCACTGGGCTTCGGACGCCGCGAGACGCCGAAGATCGGCAAGGGCGAGGCCTACGACATCGGCTCCGAGGAATTCCGGAAGGCGTGCGCGCTCCTGCCCGACGGACGGGTGTTTCTCGTGCCCGCATACAACAGCGGGGCGGTCGCCGCCGAACTCGTGCAGCTTCGCGCGCGGTACGACCTGCCGGAGGAAAAGGAGCAGGTGCCGGCCGAGCTGGACGACATCGCGGTGCTTCACGGCCTGGCCACGCAGGAGGTCGTGTCGCGCCGCCCGACCAGGGGGCAGCTGCGGGTCCAGGCGCTCCTGCGGGATGCAGCGAGGCTCCGGGCGTCGGACATCAAGCTCGCGGCTCTTGGAACCCACGGGGTCGCGAGGATCAAGTGCGGATCAGGCGAACACACGCACGGGTCCCAGTGGCAGGGGGAAGAAGTCAAGGAGGCCGTCAGCTGGTGCTACGGCGTCCGGGACGGCGGCGACGGCAAGGCGACGATGGTCGAGGGCATTCCCGCCGGTTTCTCGATAGGACAGGGGGGCATGCCGGAGGGGATGCCCGAGGAGATCGGGGCCTTTCGGGGCCAGCTCGCCTGGCATGGCGACGTCCGGCACTTCCTGAACCTGCGGCTCCTGCCCAAGCCTGATCCCTCGACCTACGGGGATCTCGTCGGCCTCGGCCTGGAGGAGGACGTGCTCGAGGCGCTGGCGGAGGAACGCCGCACCGAGTCCGGACTGGTGATCATCGGCGGCTCGACCGGAGACGGCAAATCAACGACGCTCGTGCGCAACCTGCAGCGGCTCTACGAGGACCGGGACCGGGGGATCTCGATCGCCACGCTCGAGGATCCGATCGAATACGTCATCGGGGAAGACGGAATCCGCCAGTTCGCGGTCCGGCCGGGAAAGACGCCCGAGGAGCGCAGCGCGAACTGGTCGGAAATGCTGATGGTGTTCGTGAGGATCAATCCGGATGTCGGCATGATTTCGGAGATCCGCTCCGCTGCGGATGTCAACGAGGTCCTGCACTTCGTGTCGAGCGGTCACAAGGTCTACACCAGCGTGCATGCGTCATCGGCCAACGGGGTGCTGTTCCGGCTCGTGTCGCTCGGGGTGCTTCCGACGGAGCTGAGTTCGCCGGACATGGTCAACCTGGTGATGAACCAG
>JAJDZX010000110.1 GCA_022824395.1 Alphaproteobacteria bacterium | reverse complement strand
CGTCCGCAATTCCTCGACCGCCACCGTGCCCGCGGCCAGCGACCGGCTCACCTGGTGCTGCCAGTTGCGGCGCCGCTGCTGGACCCGCCGTTGCGTGCGGGCCAGCCGCCGCCGCGTGCGCTCGCGCCGTCTCGAGCCGCGCCGCTGCCGGGCGAGGCGGCGCTGATACCGCCGGACCCTCGCCTCGAGCCGCCGGCTGTCCGGCGCGTGCAGGAGGCGGGCGCTGCGGCCGTCGCTGACGGCAACCTGGCCGACGTTCATGTCGACGCCGGTGACCGTGCCGTCGTCGGGCCGCGCGCTCGCCGCGACCGCGTTGCACACGACGGCCATCCACTTGCCGTTGACGCGCTTGAGGACGGCCTGCACGGGCTCGGCGTCCGGGTACGGGTTGCCGCCGCGGCGGCGCAGCTGGAGCCAGCCGATCTTCGGGAAGTACAGCTTGCCGTCCCGGATGCGCACGTCCTGTGGGATCGTCACGCTGTCGCGGCCGCGTTTCTTGAACCGCGGCCGCCCGGCGTCGCCGCGGAAAAACCGCCGCCAGGCGTCGGCCTGGTACTTGAGTGTACCGCACCGGGGCGTACGGCATGGCCGAAACCGTTATGCGCTGCTCAAACCCGGCTCGGCCGCGGTCTCACAACGGCTCGGGCGCGTGCAGCGCACAACGGGGAACAGCCCATAATGCTATATGCGCTGCAGCACATATAGCGTTCACTCGCGTTGCAGCCCGCATGGTCGCTGAACCGCCTACGGCGATCCCTCTGTCAGAGTGCTTCGGACTATGTCGTTACCTCCATAACCCGCTCCGATTGCTACCGGCTGGAGCGACAGTTATTGCCGGGCGGGGTTCGCACCCGCTGAGGAACAGCGCCTTTCCACGGCGCACGCTACTTTGGTGAGAATCGGCAGAAACGGCAGTTGATACAGCAGAGAACTTACTGTTTCTGACTGGCTGAATGTTGGAGGTTTGGTCGGGTGATTCGTACAGCCGACAAAATCATCTTGCAGGCGCTGGCGAGCTCGTTCGGGCACGACCCGTCCGAGAGCCGTTAGAACACCCCGTCAGAACACCCGCACGAAGCTGAGTTCGCGGCCGGTGCGCCGGTAGTCGTAGAGCTGCGCGTTGGTGTCGCGCACTTCGTGCACCACGGACAGGCGCGGACTGAAACCCTGCCAGGCGAAGGCCCGGTTGTGGACGGAGATACGGAGCGAACGGGTCCGGTCCTCGCGCGGCTCCCCCTGCGTGTGCGGGTGCCAGTTGCCCTCGTAGTCCGTCCAGCGCATCTCGCCGCTGCCGCCCACGGTGAACCCCAGGGGCAGCGCCACCGACACACCCAGCCGAAGCGATTTGCGTTCGTGGCGCCACCGCTCCTGCCCCGTGCGCTCCTTTCCCCAGCCAAGCGCGCCGTCCGCCCGGACCGTGGGGGGCACGATCCACGCGCCGCCCAGCATGACGTCGGCGACCGGGCCGTCGAGGCTGGTCTCCGTTTGGTAGCCGCGATGGTGATACGACGCCTGCGCGAACGTCGTCACCCGGCGGCTGACCCGGCGGGCGGCCTTGAGCCCGGCGCCGTGCGCATCGTGCACCTGACCGCCGCCGAGCCAGCGCCGCTGCACGCTGGCCAGCATGCTCGCCTCGGCATTCGCGCCCACGAGCCAGCGCAGCCCGCCGTGCACCGATACGAAGGTCTGGTCGAAGACGTTCCCCGCGAATCCCCGCGGTCCGTGTTGGCTGAAAGAGTGTTTCCTTGACCCTGCAGTAGAAGGGCAACCGCCCTATTCGGACCGGGCACGAACGTCGGCTGGCCCCGTGTGCTTCCGCCGACCGTCCGAATTCCGCCTCATGGCTGCTGCGGCCGCGGCGGATCGGGCGGCAGGATGTCCGCCTCGATGCTGGCGGCGACCCGGTCGGCGGAGTCCCTGACCGAGTCGCGCGCCAGGTGCGCGTAGCGCGCAGTGGTCTGGATCTTGGTATGGCCCAGCAGTCTGGCGATCATCGGCAGCGGCTCGCCGAGCGCCAGCGCCCGGGATGCGAAGCTATGCCGGAGGTCATGCAACCTGACATCCTCGAGCGCGGCGCGCTTCCGTACCCGGTGCCAGTAATAGGTAATGTGCGTCAGACGCGCGCCCGGCTTCGCGCCGGCGATCACCCAGGGGTTGCCCACTGGGCGTGGCAGGTCGGCCAGCAAGCGAGCCGCTGCCGGGGACAGCGATACCGTGCGTGGACCCGTCTTCGAGTCGGCGAGCTGGATCTCACTCCGGTCGAGCCGCACGTCCGCCCACCTCAGCCCGATGATCTCACCACGGCGGCAGCCGGTCAGCATCAGCAGACGCAGCGCCGCCGCCGCGTGCGCCGGGACCCCGCCGTCAGCCTCCAGCGTGTCCAGGGTCTCGCCGAGGCGGCGAAACTCATGCTCTGTCAGGAAACGCTCGCGACGCCGGGTCCGGTACTTGCGCATCCCGCGACACGGATTGCTGTTGGGAGGCACCATCCCCCACGCGTCCGCCCGGTTGAGCATCCGCGACAGCGCGTTTACCGCATCGTTCGCCGACACCGGCGTTCTGCGCAACTGGTAGTGGAGTTCGGCCACGTGTCGGCGCTCCAACTCCGCCACCGGGATCCGGCCGAGTATGGGCAGCACGTTCTTCGAGATCGCGTGGCGGTAGTTCCTGAGCGTCAACGGCTTGCAGCGCACCGCCACGTGCTCGCGCAGGTAGCGCTCGGCGAGGTCAGCCACCGTCGGCCCGCCGCTTCGCCATGCTCCGGTTTCGGGGTCCTTCCCCGCCCGGATGCGCGCCAGAACCTCCGCACCCCGCTTCCGCGCTTCCTCGGCGGTGACCACCCCGTGCCGGCCAAGCGCGACCCGCCTCGATCCCGCCCGGCCCCGACCCTGCACCAGATAGGTTTTCGAGCCGGTGGCGTACACCCGCACCCCGAAGCCCGGCAGGTCGGCATCCCAATAGACGATGTCCCGGTCCTCCACCGGCAGGGCGTCAACCACCCGGTCGGACAGCGACCGCCGCCTGCGGTTCGACGGAGACCGCCGTTTCCCCTTCGCCATGGTTGGTCTCTGATCGCTACGCGGCGGCCGACGAAGGCCGCAGCGGTTCCGCGGCCGGGATGCCATCTTCGGCCGGAAGGTCAACGTCCGATCCGACGTCGGGTTCCATACGCAGGATGTCAGCCGCAATGCTGCCGCCCACGCGGACGATCGCAACCTTCTCCGCGTCCCGTGCAAGATGTGCGTACCGTGCCGTGCTGCCGACGTCGGTGTGGCCCAGAAGACGCCCGATCATCGTGAGGCCCTCGCCGAGCGCCAGGGCCCGAGAGGCGTAACTGTGCCGCAAGTCATGGATCCGGACGTCCCCGATGCCGGCCCGCGCTCGCACCCGGAGCCACGGCTTTGAGAGGCTCGCCAAGTGGGTGTCCCGCGCGCTCCCTGTAAACACCCACGGGCTGCGGGGAACCCGGCGGATCGCCAACAGAACCCGAAGCGCCGCGGGCGTCAGGGCCACCATCCTCGCGCCGGTCTTCGCATCGCGCAGGCGGATCTCTCCTGTCTTGCGGTCGATGTCGTCCCACCGGAGAGTGAGGATCTCGGTCAGCCGGCAGCCAGTGAGCATCAGGAGACGCAGCGCCGCGGCCGCGCGCGCGCGCATCGGGCTCTCCGTCTCCAGCTCGCACAGCGCCCGGCCGACCCGCCGGTACTCGTCTTCCGTCAGGTAGCGCTCGCGCATCCCCTCGCGGTAGCGCACGACGAAACGGCACGGGTTGCTGCCCACCGGCGCCAGACCCCAATCCTCCGCCAGCGAGAACATCTTCGACAAGACCATCAGCACCCGGTTGGCCTGGCGCGGGGTGTCGCGCAACGCGTAATGCATCGCCTCCGCGTCGGACCGGCGGACCTCCGTCACGGGCTTCGATCCCAGCGCCGGCAGGATGTGGTTGCGGAGCGCACTTCGGTAGGCCTTCCGGGTATGCGCGTTGCAGTTCACCGCCGCGTGCGCCTCCAGGTAGCGCCCGGCGAGGTCGGCCACCGTCGGCGCCGCCGCCTGCTCCCGGCCGGGAACCGGATCCTCGCCACGCTTGATGCAGCCGATCGCGGAGCGCGCACGTCTGCGCGCCTGTTCTGCAGTGAGATCGCCGTGCTCGCCGAGCGACATCCGCCTGATGCCGGCCGGTCCACGGCACTGCACGACGTAGACCTTCCGGCCCGAGGCGTAGACCCGGATCCCGAAGCCTGGAAGGTCGTGGTCCCAGAACAGCGCATCCGCGTGCCCGGAGGAGAGTGCGTCCACAGCGCGCTTCGTAATCCTCAGCTCGCTGCGTTTCGGCATCGCTTGATCCCTCAATTTTGAAAATCCTCGATCCTGTAGCGGCACCGCCGTGGCGCGGCGAGTGCCGCGATTCCGTGTCCGCCCGAACGACTGCCAATGACATGCCCGTGGTGTTCCTAGCGTCGCCGCTTACCGTAATCAAAACGTCACTTTACAGCGTCGATTCTCAGCGCATTAAAACGCATGCATGGCGCGTCGTCAAATGACAATTGGAAAGGCAATATGCTGATATTACGTCAATTATCGTAGTCTTGCGCACATAAACGCAATTTTGGCTCCCGTTGACGGTTGTGGCTTTCCATCAATGGGAGAGCCTCGATACCATGTCTAGCAATCATCTGTTTAATGTCTGCCTCGCCGCCGTGCTCGCGATCGGGCTCACGGCGTGCAGCAGCAGCGACAACGACACGCCGGCCGAAGAGCCGGTGGCAATGCCGGAGCCGATGCCGGAGCCGGAGCCGGAGCCGGACCCGGGCCCGACCGATCTTGAAGAGACGCAGGCCGCGGCGGTGGCAGCGGCGGCGGCGGCGATGACGGCCTCAGCCAATGCCGAGGCGTCGTCCGACAGTGCAGCGGCAGCGACAGCGACGCTCGCGACCCTCCAGACCGGCGCCGACGCGAACGCCGGTGAGATGGGCGGCAACGAGCACGCCAAGGCGGCGAGTTACGCTGCCAAGGACGCGGCAGATGCGGCGGCGGCGGCAGCGGCGGCTTCCGCGGCAGCGGCAGCGGCAACCACCGGCGACGCGGGCGAAACTGCCTGGCGCATGGCGGTGGCGGCCCAGGAAGATGCCGAGGCGGCCGAGGCGTCGGCCTCTACCCATGCCGCGGCGGCGATCGAAGCCGCGATGATGGAACTCCACATCGACGGCACCATGAAGTGGGTCGATATTGTCGATGACGACGGCAATGTCACCGGCATGAGTTCCGTCGACGCGACGACTGGCATGCTGACCACGGGGACCGTCGGGGTTGATCGGAAGATCACCGGCCTGCTGATTGGCGCCGAGCCTAGCCACATGAAAGCAAGCAGCGAAGGGCAGCATTTCATCCAAGATAGCGGCCCGGCTACGGAGACGAAGTACAAGCAGGCTATCGAAGCGGGAACGGTCGAAGTCGGCAAGAGGCTCGACACGTCCGACGACAAGGCCCGTCTGCTGCTGATGACCCATTACGAGGGTGAGAAGAAGGTGCGTGTCTTTGTCGATCGCGCCGACAACGCAACCAATGATGACGGTACGAACAACCTTCTCGACAACAATTCCGTGCCCATCGCTGGGACCACCTACGAAGTAGGGACCTTGGTGACTGGCGCCACCGCAAAGTCGATCGGCATGTACTATGAGGCGGAAGACCGCATCGAAGCGAACGATGCGCTTCCCGCCGTCCCCGTCATCGTTGGCACGCCGGCGACCACCGTCGACAGCCTTGACGCCTATGACCGGGTGAAGGTGAATGATGACATGGGTGGCCCGGCCAAGGGTGTGGAGATCTTCGAGATCACTCTTGTCGATGGTGCGAACACGCACACGGGTCATGCTCGGCTCGAGCGAACGACCACCGAAGCCGGCGCGGACACCCCCACTCCGTTCTATCAACTCGTGGACATCGTTGCCGATCAGTCAATGACCGACGGTGGCGACAGCGATCAGAACCCGGACCATCTCCGTCCGACGACGAACATTCCTGTGGCAACGGCGTACGACTACATCCATTTCGGCGTGTGGGCAGGCCTCAGCGAAGCCAAGAAGTCCGACGGTTCGCAGACCATTGCTGATCTCGGCATCGGTTTCGTCCAGAACATTAAGGGCAGCATCACCGAACGGCAGGGCATCGGCACAGCCACTTACAACGGCGACTGGGCTGCCACCGTGCGCAGGGAGTACGCCTCGGATGCCGAGAAAGGAGCCATCAAGCTGGATAATGACAGGGCTGTGCTAACCGCGAACTTCGAGAAGAACGAGTTCAAGGCTGTTTTGGCCCGTCTCGCCACGCTGGAAGGCACGCTTTCCGGCAACGGGTTCTCCGGCGTGAAGGCGACGGACATTACCCACGAAGACCTGGACAGTGACGGCACCTTCAAGGGCTCGTTCACCGGCGGCATCTACGGGCCGGCCGGCACGGAGGCCGCTGGCGTGTTCAACTTCGAAGGCGAAGAAGCCGGCGCCTTTCGTGGGGCCTTCGGCGGGGCTCAGTAAAGCCTAAGTCCCGTCCACATCGGAAGGATCATAAGTACAAAGGCGCCCGGTCCGGCAACGGGCCGGGCGCCACTTTTATGTCTCTCGCGAGGAGTGACAGAAATGCAATCGAGATTCACGACGGCTGTTCTTCTGGGCTTCGTCCTGATCGCCGTGTCAGCCTGTGGCGGTAGCAGCGGAGTGACTGAAGAGGAGCTCTTGAGGGAACGGCTCCAGGAGGCCGAGCAAGCCGCTGCCGAAGCCGCAGAGGCCGCTGTCGAAGCCGAGCGGCTGCGCCAGGAGGAAGAGGCGGCGCGCCAGAAGGAAGAGGCGGCGCGCATGGAGGCCGAGGAAGAGGCGGCAGAGGCCGAGCGGCAGCGACAGGAAGAAGAGGCCGCGCGCCAGGCAGCCGAAGAGGCCGCGCAGGAGGCCGAGCAGGAGCGCCTGGCCGCCGAAGCGGAGAGCCAGAGGCTGGCGGCGGAGGCCGAGGAGCGCCGGAAGGCGGATGCTACGGAACGCGCGAGGGCGGCGATCTCGGGGACTCGGACCCTCGGCGCTGCTCCCGTTGTCCCTGCTGACTCAATCGAATACGGCGAGCCCGCGCCCGTCACCACGCCGCCCGGACCGTTCACGACAACGACGGGCAGATCGGGCCGTTGGTCGACGACCTCGCACACCGCCGACAGAGAGCCGATGCGGGACATCGTCCAGATCTACTCCGACGTGGAAGCGCCGACGAGGGAGTCGTTCCGCACCAGCGACTACAATACCGACAATGACGAGAGTACTGCGGTCATCGACGGTACCGGGAAGGTTGTCGGTCATGTCGACATCGACAACGCTTCCGGAGGCAACGATGGTCACAGCCGGGTCGCCGCCTCGGGTTCGTTCCCTCGGGAGATCGGCAATCCCTTGCCATTCAGCCTTGTCGACAGGGGGCTTACCGAGACGGATTACAACGGCCTAGGTCTGGCCGCTGATGGATCGGCCACCGACGCCGATCTGGATACTGCCGGCATCACCCGACAGCAGTACAATCGATATAGAGCGGGCGGCAACGTCTTTCGCGATACGGACCGTTTCCCGCAGCGCTGGGCCTATACAACGAGCGGCACGTTGCAGGGTGCAGGCGGCACGTATCGTTGCAATGGTACAAGCGCTACCGCGACCTGTACCGTACAGAACCGCGGCGGCTCATTCGAGTTCGGTGGCGAGTGGGAATTCATTCCATCGAGCGGGTCGGTGCAGATTGTAGTCCCGGATGGTCAGTACATGTGGTTCGGGTGGTGGGCTCGGCAGACCGTGAGGCTTGTTGATCCGAATTCGAACCAGTCGACCGAAACATGGGCGTTCCAAGCAGAGCACGGCGGGACGAATCCCGTGTCTGACCTGTCGGCGGCCACCGGAACGGCCACCTATACAGGCCCAGCCGCCGGACGGTACGCGGTCTACGAGCCGGACACGGGAGATTCCGGCATCGGCAGCTTCACTGCCACGGCAACGCTTGAAGCGGACTTCGATGCCACCACCAACACGGTCTCCGGGATGATCACGGGGTTCAGCAACGATCCAAGTTGGTCGCTGGCCCTGAAGCGCAAAAACATTGACGGGGGGGCGACCGTCGCAATTGTTGCCGATGAAGACACCGTCACGTGGACGATCGACGACGTTCCAAACGATAGCGGATCGTGGGAAGCGCAATTCTACTCGGACCTTGAAACCACCGGGACCGTCACCTACCAGCCGCACGGGATCGCGGGCACGTTCGAGGCCACGTACGACCCATCGGGCGTCGGCGCGAGGGCCGCGGTGATCGGTGCCTTCGGGGCGCACCGGTAGCAGCGCTTACCGGGAAGGGGCGGGCTCGGCGCTGCGAGGCTCTCCCTCGTCCCGCCCTTGGCTCCCGTGGGCCGTGCGGCCCGGGTAGCCAACGATGCTCGGGGGCACCCGCAGCGCAGCGCATTGGCCCCGGTCCTGAGAGGGACCGGGGCGTTTTTTTGGAGCGATCATGCGCGTTCTTGCGGCCATTCTGCTAGCGCTCTCCCTGTGCGGCCCCGCGCTCGCCCAAGAAGACGAGACCGCCGTCCGCTTCCGGCTGGGCATGCTTGCCATGGAGCAATCCACCCGCGCCGAGCCCGACGGGCGCCACGCGCTGCTCGACCAGGCGATCGAGCAGTTCCGCACGATCCTGCTCGAGCGCCCCGACCTCGTCCGGGTTCGGCTCGAGCTCGCCCGCGCCTTCTTCCTCAAGGAAGAGGACCGGCTGGCCGAGCGCCATTTCGAGCTGGTGCTGGCCGGCAAGCCTCCGGATGCGGTGGTGCTCAATGTCAACCAGTTCCTCAACGCCATCCGGGCACGCAAGCGCTGGAGCCTGCACGTCGGCGCGGCGTTCGCCCCCGACACCAATATCGGCGCGGGCTCGGACGAGCGGATCATCTATATCCCCTTCGGGGGCCAGAGCCTCCCCTTCCGGCGCGACGAGGAAGAGCTCACCAGCTCGGGCATCGGGGTCTCGGCCTGGCTTGGCGGGGAGTACCAGCTGCCGCTCGGCGGGTCCGCGGCCGGGCCGGGGCCGCAGCCATGGCGGCTGCGCGCGGGTGGCAACATCGTGCGCCAGGAATACCCGGAAAGCCGGTTCGACCAGCTGACGGTCTCCGGGCATCTCGGGCCGCGCTGGCTGATCGGCCGCGGCTCAGAGGCCAGCCTGCTGCTTACCGGGCTGCACCACTGGATGGGGGCGGGGCTGGAGCAGCCCTGGCATTACGACGTCGGGCTGCGCGCCGAGGGATGGCACCGGCTGAATCCGCGCACGACGCTAAACGCGCGCGTCTCGCGGCAGGAACGGCGCTACGACACGGAGGAGGATCGCGACGGGCCGATCACCGATCTCTCGCTGGGCACTCAGTGGGTCGCCTCGTCGACGGTGCGCATCGACGCGTCGATGGGCTGGGGACGCGAACGGCCGGTGCGCGAACAGTGGCGCCATACCCGCCGCTGGGGGCGCCTTGGCGTGCTCACGGTGCTGCCCTGGGGATTCACCGTGGGCGGGGCGGCGACGCTACGCTGGACCGACTGGGAGGGCGGCTGGTTCCCCTTCGTCGAGGACGGCGGGGAACGCCGCGACCTCACCCGGACGCTCAGGGTGTTCGCACACCATCGGGCGCTGACCCTGCAAGGGTTCAGCCCGCAGGTCTCGGTGACGCAGGAGATACGCACCACCAACGCCCAGGCGCACGACTACGAGCGCCTGTTCGGGGAGCTGCGTTTCGTGCGGCTGTTCTGAGGGGCCGCCGGCCGCGCGCCGGGAAGCGCTGGGCCCGTAGCGGTCAAGCAGACCGGCGTGGGTGGGGGCCGCCTGACACCGCGGACCACGCTGAACGCGCGCCTGTCGCGGCATTGAGGGCCCGTCACGAAATAACCGCGACGCTATCAGGATCTGGAAGCAGCGTGTAGTTCCAGTCGCCATGGAATTCGGCGCGCCGGATATCCAGGGCGGCCATCGCCGATTTGCTGATCCTGATGCCGGTCGGGTATTCGTTCGTGTCCCGGTCACAAAAGACCTTCAGCCCTGCACCGGTCGTGGTGGCGCCGATCAGGTTGATGATGGTCGTGAGGCTGTACAAGGGTTTGCCGCGCCAGTTCTGGCTGATGAAGGAAAAGAGCCGGTGCTCGATCCGATTCCATTTGCTGGTCCCGGGCGGCAGGTGGCAGACGCTGATCTCGATGCCGAGTTCGCGTGCGAGCTTCTGCAGTTCGACCTTCCACAATCGGACCCGGTTCCCGTTGGAGCCACCGCAGTCGGCGGTGATGAGCAGCTTCCGGGCCCCGGGGTAGCGCTCCCTTCCCAGGCGCTGCCGCCAGCGCCGGATGCTCTCGACCGCGAATGCCGCCGTGTCGCCGCTGATCCCGAAATTGACCCAGCCGACGTTGTGGATCACGTCGTAGACCCCGTAGGGGATCGCCTTGCCGAGTTGCCTTGTCCGCAAAGTCATGCACGCGGACCTGTTCGGGGGAGCCTTTCGGACGCCACTCACGGCCCGCGTTCCTGAAGTCCCCTACCAGTTCCTTCTTCTTGGTGCCCACCAAAATCACCGGCTGCCCGGCCGCCGTAAACGCCGAGACCTGGCGGTCGATGTGGTGGAACCGGGCATCCCGGTCCGGATGATCCGTGCCATCCCGGGCCTTCACGTTGCTCTGAAGCGTGTACCCCTGTTTCGCAACAAGCCCTAAAGGAAGTGTCAAATGGTGCAGGCCAATCTGCGGCAGGTCGACGGGCACGGCCGCAAGTACCTGACAGCCGACGAGCGGCGGCTGCGCTTCATCGCCGCGGCCGCGCAGGTGAAGAGGCCGGCCGACCGGACGTTCGTGCTCACGATCGCGCACACCGGCGCCCGCGTGAGCGAGGTCCTGGCGCTCCGCGCCCTCGACGTCGACCTGGACGCCGGCACCGTCCGGATCCGCACCTTCAACCGCCGCGCTGAGCACTGGCGCGAGGTGCCGATCCCGCCGGAGCTCGAGCGCGATCTCGAGATGGTGCACCGGCTGCGCGAGGCGTCACCGAGACGCGGCCGGGAGCCGCTCTGGAAGCTGTCCAGGGCTACGGTGCACCGCAAGGGCGTGGCCGTCATGCGCCTGGCGGGCATCGAGGGGCCGCAGGCCTGTTCGAAGGGGCTGCGGCACGGCTTTGGGATCGCGGCCGTGCTGGGCCACACGGACATCGCGACAACGGCGATCTACACGACGGCCGTGGGCGTCGAGGCGCGGGGGGTTCCCGCGAAGATGTGGAGGTAGGCTGTCGCGCTAACAGGCCGGTGGACATTGCCGGCAGATGTGCGCCCCGAACCATTCGGTCAGCATACTGCGGTTCATGGTGCCATCGGCAACGCCGAGAACGAGGTCGATGACGGTGCGGGTGTCCGCGTCCAACCGATAGCCGCTACGTCGGAGCAGCAGTTCGACCAGGTAGAGCCCGGTTCTCTTGTTGCCGTCGACAAAACCGTGATTGCACACGATTCCGTGAAGGAGGGCCGCGGCCTTTTCATGGATCCGACGGTGATACCCATGGTAGGGACGCGCCAGTGCGGACCGGACGGCGTGCTCGTTCAGGATGCCGGGGCGACCGCCGTCCTCGAGGGCTTCGTCGTGCTGGTGAAGAGCGTCGACCCAGGTGACGCGGTAATGCCTAGCGATTCGCGAGCTCGCGCATGGCCTCGCGACGGTCGGCCGAGATCTCCCGAGTGATCTTCCGGGTGATGGGTGAGACCTTGACGGCGCCGGTGGCCTTGGTGGTCGTTCGGATCCTTCGTGCCACGTTCTTGGTGGTCTTCTGCGCGGACAAGCGCGAACGGGGTGGACGCATCGTCGTTCTCCTTTGAATGGCAAGGATAGCGCGTTTCGCGCTCTTGGTGATCGCGCAGGGCGTGGCCGATCATGTGGTGGACGATGATGATCTGACGATCGGAAGAGCCGCTCCGGAACACCGACACCGTGATGGCGGGCGACGCTCTTCAGGATGCTCGACAGCGTCTTCGCACGGATTGGATCGTGCAGCGGTATCCCCTCGTGGTGCTCGCCGCCTTCCTGTGTCGTGACACGCACGTGCGAGCCGCGCTGGCGCATCCGCTCGTAACCAAGCCGGCGAAGCGCCGACACGAGCGCGGCGCCGCTGACGTCGCGCGGGAGCTTCAAGCCACCAGGACCTCGTCGCGCACGTAGTGAAGCCGGATCAGGCGCGGGCGGTCCATGCTCTCGTCGAAGTAGCAGTCCACTGCTTCCCTGATGTTGCGGCGGAGCTCGTCGAGCGTCTTGCCCTCCGTGTGGATGCCGAAGCCGAGGGCGCTCGCGGAATATCCGCCGTCGATCTCGTCGTCGCTGACCTCGAAGATGATTTCCGTCCCGGACATCGCTCGCATCCGACATTGGAGCCGGTCCCGCCGGCACGTCCTCGATGGTCAGCCGAAGCTGCGCCGGCTGGGCTTCATCGATCTGGTGAGCACTGCCTCGCCACGCCGCTACCTGAAGGTTCCCGTAGGCCTTGCGGGAAGCGCCTGCCCCTGCCGGCGAAGCGCATGGCCGTTTTCATCCACTTCCAGGCGGACCGTCCGGATGTCCAGTCCGTGGACGATTTCTCCGCGCAACGGGGACAAAAACGATCCTGCAAATCGCCACCTGCCGCCCTTCGTAGCGGGCGGCAGGGGCGACGGGTCCCGGCAAAACAAAGCTCGCGCTTGTCTCCGGTCTTGCGAAAGACATGCAGGCGACGCCACTCCGGCCGGCTGTAGCGCGTGCCCTTCGAAAACAGCGCCGAGTTGATGATGGCGTTTTGTTTTTCCAAACAGTAACCCTTGCCCTCAAGCACCTGTCGGACCATGTGTCCCACCATCTGCTTGATTCTGTCCCTGCCCACTACCTTCTCCCGAAACCGGCACCGGAGCGCCCCCTCAATGCCCGCCACGGCCGGCTTCCCCAGCTCGGTGGCAGTCCCGAGGCGGATGACGACGGAATCTTCGTTCAGAAACCGCCACAGCTGCCTGCCGAGTTCCGTCTCGGCGAGCGGGCGAAACGGGCCGGCGGCGTAATCTTTCTCTTGGAGAGTGACGTCCCGCCTTTGAAGAGCAGTTTCGGATGACCCGCGGCCAGCCCGTTGAAGAGGGCGTGCAGCACGAGGCAGACCCAGAAGTCCTTCTCCACCTACCCCGGCACCGTATCGAGGCGGCGTGCCGCGGTCGCGAATGCATCCCATCGGTCCTGTTCTGGCAGAGCGAGGAAGGGGGCGAATGCTTCCGTCATACGGACCCTGCTTGGTCGTCCGCGACGGCGTGCACGATTGGCAGTGCCCAGCCGGGCAGGTCCCGGCTGTTCCGGGTGAGGTCGCGCTTGACCGTGCCGGGAAGGCGGCGTTTCTGGATCGCAATGACCCGCGCATCCCGGGCGGCATCAGGGCCGGGCTACCGGAGAGCCCGGGGCGGCGGGCCGGCCGGCCCAACGCATGACTCGGGGCCCCGAGTGCCGGAAGCGAACCGTCCAGTCGTCGATCCCGACCGTTCGCGCGGCGCCGACTTTCACAAGGCTCGTCTTGGCCGGTACCGCATTGGCGAGGCCGGGCCGGTGCGCTTCGGTCGCGCCGCCGGGCATGATCCGGATGCCGTCGCGCCGGACGAGCGCGGCAACGGCGGCGTTCAGGTCGACCGGTGCTAGCCGCTTCGGCACCCCGCGGATCCTCGGCGGGACGTACAGGCCGCGTCCGGCCCGTCGCCGCCTACCTGCCTTCACAAGGCGAGAATGCGCCTGGTCGACCGCCTCCCGGCTTCCGAGGTCGAGAAAATCCTTCGGTGTGCACACCCGCAGCGCGCGGCCATGGGCGGCAACCCGCTTCATGATTTGGTCGGCTGTACGAGTCACCCGGCCAAACCTCCGACATTCAGCCAGTCAGAAAAAGCAGGTGAGTGTTCTGCTGCATCAACTGCCGTTTCAGCCGTATCTCGAAGTACCGCGCCGAGGTGGCGGGTTGTCGGAGTTCCCGGAATTGGCGGTGTACGCGGCGGCGAGTGGCGATCGCGGACCTGTCGCCATCGATCCGCAATGCCCGACGGGTGCGAATCGCCGGTGATCCTGTCGTCGCTCACGACGATCGCCACAGCGGCAAGCGGCACGCCCGCCTGCCACGCATTCCGGATGAACGAACCGCGCTCTACGGCGATGCCGACGGGTATGTGGCGATTGGGATCGAGCTGTCAGCGGTGAGCGTGATTTCGACGACTTGGCCCGCGAACTGGCGATCGGCGATCTGGGTGATGGCGTGGTCGAACAACGTCTGCTGGACGTCGAGGCTCATGAGTCCGTGCGCTACGTTCATGCAGACTAGCCCCGGATGGCGGGGTTCGCGCTCCATCAACGCGGTGAAGTCGGCGCTGTCGTGCGTTACCAGAATGTAGCCGTCATCCATGGCGCGCCGGACCGGCGCCCGGTCCTGCCGGGACCGCAATCCAAGCCAGGTCACATGCGTGGACTCCGGGAACTCGCGCTCGCGTGCCAGGCCTGCCAGGGCAGGGCTCGGGCATTCGTCGATCAGGAACTTCGCCGGGCTGAAGACAGGTCATCGAGGGCGGTCCCGCTCGACACGGCCGGCGCCCGTCCGCGCCGGAAGGGCTCCCGGCGCGGACGGCCCCGCCGCGGCCAGGCCCGGGCATAGAAGGCGGCAAGCTCGACCTGCGCTTCCGAAAGCTGCGGGAATGCCGCCCGGAGTGCCGCGATGTCGTCCCCGTTGGCCATCATGTCCGCAATGTCGTGGGCCGGAATGCGTGTTCCGGCGATGCACGGGGTTCCGGAGAGCACGGCGTCGTCGCACGAGACCGCCTCGCGCGCCTGCGCGAGCAGGGAGAGACCCTTGCGCACGTCGCCCTTCATCGACCGCACGTCGACCGACTCATGGCGCTCGCGTGCCGTCATTGCTTCAGGGTGGTCAAGGACAAAGCGAACGAGCCGGCGGCGCCCCTCCAGGGTGAGGATTTCCGTCGTCTCGTGGGCGAGCTTCAGGCCCACCAGCCCGTCGTGGTGGATGGCGCGGGCGCGATTGCCGCCGCGCGCCGCATCGTTAAGCAGGCCCGCGTCGATGATGCGGTGCACCTGCTTGAGAGGCACCCCGGTGACGCAGGCCGCCTCGTTCGTCGAAAGACTTGGGGCTGTGATCGTGGCGGCCATTATCTTTCCTCCGTTTCGGAAAGAATATAACGGGGGACAGACCGCACCGCCAGTGCCGAATCGGGCGGCGGTGCCGGCATGGATTTGCGTGGGACAGGTCCGTGAGTCACAGGCAGGGCTCGGCCGATCCGTCACTTTTCTGTATCAAATCCCAGCGCACTGAAGCGCCGTGCATGGCGCGTCGTCAAATGAGGATTGGAAAAGCAATATGTTGTTATCACGTCAATTATTGTAGCCAAGCGCACATAAACGTAATTTTGGCTCCCATTGACGATCTTGGCTTTCCATCAATGGGAGAGCCTCGAAACCATGTTTAGCAACCACTTGTTTGACAATCACCTGGTGAAGGCCTGCCTCGTCGCCGTGTTCGCGATCGGGCTTACGGCTTGCAGCAGCAGCGACAGCGGCGGGTCCGCAATGCCCGATCCGACGCCAGAGCCGGACCCGGCGATGGCATGCACGGACGGCGGCGGCGAGTGGAATGCCGACACGGAGATGTGCACTTCGGCCGCAGACCTCGCGGCGGCACGGGCTGAAACGCAGCGCGTGGCGATCACGAATGCCGCGACGATGGCCCAGACAGCGGTCGCGGGTGTGAACGACGAGTCGACCGATAGCGAGGTTGCTGCGGCGGACGCGGCGGTTAAGGCTGTCAAGGACGCGATCGCAGCTGCGGACGATCTGTCGGAGGACGATGCTGCCATCGTGCACGCCCAGGGCGTGCTCTCCGCGATCGAGCCACAGCTTGCCGCCGCCAAGACGAGCCGCACGGCGGCCATGGGCGCAGCGGCCCAAGCGACGATGAAGGCCAACGCGAAAACCGGCAAGGACCTGCACGCCGCGCTGGGGCCGCCGGACGTTGCGGTGACCCCGCAGAACGCGCTGAGTAACGCCGCGGTTACGTTGTCGGCGGCAGGACTTGCAGTTGATGCCGCTGCCGGCGCAGGCGCGCTCACTGACACCACGGGTGGGGCAACCGCCACAGACCCAGTCTCCGTGACGCTCAAGGCCGGCGCTTCCGCCGGGTCGCTGGATGGTTGGGCAGGCACGAACTATGCCCACACGGACACCGATACAAAGGTGGTGAACCAAGCCGTGGTCTACACGAATAAGGGCTCGGCGGATTCGATGTCGTTTGTGGAGAAATACGGGGACGAGACAGCGTACACTGCCTCCACTCGCACCTATGACACTGGCGACGGCTCTGCTGCAGACGCAAAAGTCAAGGCTGCGGCATTCCCGACGGCGGGCTTGACGACATTCACCGGCGCTCAGGATCTCCCGGGGACATACGATGGTGCACCGGGTCGATACAAATGCGCCGCGACGGCAACGTGCACGGCTGCGTTCAGTGATGATGGCATAACTTTGAGCGACGGTTGGACCTTCGTGCACGCTTCGGGAGCCCGTGTGTCGACCCCCGATGCTCACTACCTGTTCTACGGCTGGTGGGTGAGCAAGGACAAGGACGGCATGCCGACGGCCGCCAGCGCGTTCACGGGTAGATTTGGAACCGACACCAACGATAGCACCGATGGCCTCGACCCGGTCGACCTTACCGCAGCCACACTGACCGGTTCCGCCACCTATGTCGGCCACGCAGCTGGCAAGTTCGCCATGAGCAACCCGCTTGACGGCACCGGCAACGGCGGCCACTTCACGGCGGATGCCATGCTGACCGCCAACTTCGGAACGATCGCAGAGACCAATGACAACGGTGTGACCGGCACGATCGACAACTTCCGGCTGAACGACGGGTCCGAGGATCCGGGCTGGAGCGTGGAGTTGAACAATTCTTCTGCTTGGACTAACTCTGGAGGGATCACAGGTCCCACGTCCGAAGCCACGGTCTGGTCGATTAACGACAACAAGGCGCCGGCGTCGGGCGCCTGGAGCGGCATGATGTATGACGAAATGCCCGGAAACGCACCGGACGGAGATGGCAGCAACATTCCGACCACGGTGACCGGTACGTTCTACTCCGAGTTCAGCACCATCGGCCGCATGGTCGGCGCGTTCGGCGCGGACAAGGAGTAGCCGATACGGGACGGGGTCAGGCTCGTATGACAGCCTGATCCCGGCTTCCTGACACTGAAGGGGCGGTGGTCGCGTGATTGCCGCCCTTTTTTTCGGTGTGCCGAACATGATCAGCAGCTTGGAGGTGCAAGTCCTCTATCCAGCCTGATGGCGGCCAAGGGACCGAGGCCCGCGTGGCGCAACCGAACGCCCGGTGCCGAGAGCAGAGGCACAGAGCCGCCCATTCCGCGTCCGTCGGATCGCTCTCAAAGCAGCATGCCGGCCGCCCTCCGGAACCGGTGCCGTCGCCCGCCATTTGCCAACATGGAGCCAAGACGATCACGATTGATACCCATGCCGTGATCGGTAAAGTCGAGACCGCCGGTGCGGACGCGAGACTCGTCGAGGCGATCGTCGCCATCAGCTGGACCGTCGCCGAGATCGTCAACAAGAGGATCGTCAACACCCTGCGATGCGCAATGTTCGCGGCTGTCGCCGTCGTGCTGGCGGCCCCGGTCAGCGCAGCCGGGGAGGCAGGGGACGACACCACGGTGGCGGCACCCGCGCCGGTGGCTTCGGGTTCCGCCGTTACCACCGAGGCGGGCCAGGCGCTGCTACAGGAAGGCCGGTTCGCCGAGGCGCTCGACTTGCTGCGGCCCCTCGCGCAGAGCCCGGAGGTGGATGCGGGCGTCGCATTTCTCATCGGCCTTGCGGCGACCGAACTGTCCCGGCAGCCGGGGATGCCCGACCCCGACCGCGAGGCCCTGCTGGATGAGGCGATCGCGGCGTTCCGCTTCATGCTCGTCAACCGTCCGGACCTCGTCCGCGTGCGCCTGGAACTCGCCCGGGCGTTCTTCCTGAAGGGGGACGACGACCTGTCGCGCGAGCATTTCGAGCAGGTGCTGGCCGGCAATCCGCCCCCTGCGGTCGTGGCCAACGTCCGGAGCTTCCTCGCCGAGATCCGTGCCCGCCGGCGCTGGAGCTTCAACTTAGGCTTTGCCCTGGCGCCCGACACGAATATCGGCGCCACGTCGGAAGAGCGCATCATCTATATCTACGGTCTTCCGTTCGAGCGCGATGCGGAGGAACTGTCGACGTCGGGCGTCGGTCTGTCGGCGTGGCTGAGCGGTGAGTACCAGTACCCGCTGGGTGAGCGCCGCCGGCTGCGGGCCGGCGCCGACGTCTCCCGGCGCGATTACGCGGGGAGCACCTTCGACCAGACGTTCGTATCGGTGCATGGCGGGCCGCGCTGGCTGGTGGGCGCGAATACCGAGGCGAGCCTGCTGGCCAGTGCGCAGCGGCGCTGGTTCGGCGGCGGTCAGCTGTACGACGCGCACGGCGCGCGGCTCGAGGCCGCCCGCCGGGTCAGCCGCCAGGTGACGACGTTCACACAGGCGTCGTATCACCATCGAAGCTACCGCACGCAGACCCACCTCGACGGCCCGGTTGCCGACGTCATGCTGGGCGGCGCCTGGATCGTGCGTCCGACGGTCCGGGCGGACGGCGCGCTTGGCTGGGGACAGGAGCGGACGGATTTGGAACGCTGGCGCCACGAGCGGAAGTGGCTTCGGCTGGGGGCGTCGGTGGCGCTGCCGCTGGGGTTTACCGTGGGCGGCAGCGGCGAGATTCGCTGGACGGACTACGAGGGCAACTGGCACCCGCACACCCAGGGGGAGCCGCGCGAGGACCAGACCCGCTCTCTTCGGCTTTCGGTCTACAACCGGGCCTTCGCCTGGCGGGGCTTCAGCCCGCGCCTGTCCCTGGTGCACGAAGTGCGCGAGACGAATGCGCAGCTCTACGACTACCGGCGAACCGGCGGCGAACTCAGCCTGGTGCGGGTGTTCTGACGGTTCTCTGACGGCTCTCGGACGGGTCGGGCCGGACAGTTTCTTCTCATCGAGTCGGCTTCGGATGCGCTGCTCCAGCAGTCGTCGGAGTCGTTGGCCGGGCGGATTGTCTACGAGGAGCTGCCCGGTCTCGATGCCTTGGAGATCGGAAGTGGCCACGATTCCCTCTGGATTCGCGGCGGCCTCCCCGACACCTTCACGGCCCGGAGTGACGCGGCCAGCGCCCGCTGGCGATTCAACTTCATTCGCACGTACCAAGAGCGCGACATCCCGCAGTTCGGGGTGCATGGTGGTCCGGCGGAGACCCGGCGGCGCTTCTAGTGTCTTGTCACAGAGGTTTTGACGGTTTGAGGCGCGTTCATTTCAGTTCCGGGAGCTGTTCGGGATCGACGAGAACACGGATGCTCCGTGCCTTGCCGGGTACGCGTTCGATCAGCCGTGCCTGGTGGAGATAGAGC
>JAJDZX010000005.1 GCA_022824395.1 Alphaproteobacteria bacterium | reverse complement strand
CCCGTCGCCACCGCCTGCGGCTGGAAGGCCTGGGCCACGCCCTGGCCGACGCCGGAGACCATGCCGGCGAGGAAGGCCCGCTCGACGAGCGCGCCCTCGCGGCTCACCACCGGGCCGCGCACCCCGGTCTTGCCCGAGCCCGCGACGAAGCCCGCCACCTCGGTCTCGGTTACCGTGCCGGGCTCAGGCCCGGCGCAGGTCATGGTGCGGAAGCGGACGTAGACCCGCTCCGACGAGAGGTCGCCGTGGGCCGCGCCCGTGACGGTGCAGCCGTCGACGTCCACCGCCAGCGCGATGCCGCCCTCCGCGGCCGTCCAGGCCGGACCCGTGATCCGCATCAGCACCGGGCGGGGATCGCCCTGCGACGAGACCCCGGCCGAGGCGTCGACCCCGGCCAGCACCACCGCCTCGGCATGGGCGCCCGCCGGCAGCCAGGAGGCCACCGGTCTCGCCGCCGCGCCGTCCAGCGGATCCGCAACGTCTTCCCGATCCCCCGGCAGTCCGGTCGCCCGCGACAGGGGATCGTCCTCCAGCTCGAAGCGCTCGATCATCGGCTGCGGCGGCCGGGCCGGGACCCGGCGATCCGGACCGCCCGGGGCGAAACCCGCGCCCGGACCCCGGAACCAGGGATCCTGGGCGGCCGCGTCCCCCGCCTGCAGCCCGCGCTGCAGTTCGTCGATCACCGCCGCCTGGCGGTCGATCACGGACCGCGCGTCGGCGGCGTCCGCCTCCAGCTTCGTTCCCATCCGCTCGTTCTCGGCCTTGAGCGACCGCGCCTCCTGGCGCACCTGGCGCAGTTCGTTTTCGATCACGCCGAGCCGCGCCTCGGAGCGGAGCGTCCAGACCTTCTCCGCCGCGTCCGGCGCCACGATCCCGGCGTCGATCCCGCCCTCCGGCGCGTCGGTTCCGCCGCCGCCGAGGCCGAGCCAGGCGGCCAGCCCGGCAAGCGCGACGGCCGCGATCACGGAGAACAGCAGCAGCTGGCGCCGCCGGACCGCCTCCGCGTCGCCCGCGTCATGCACCGGACGGGCCTCGGCGCGGATCCCGGGACGGATCCCGTCGCGGGCGCTCATGGCCGGTCTCCCGCGCCGGAGGTCTCGACCACGGCGACGGCGAGCCGTCCTCCGTTCGGACCCGTGCCGGGATCCGCCAGCCAGAGCGCCGCGAGGCGGCCCGTGGCAAGCGTCTCCCGGAGGGTCCCGGCAAGGCCCGCCGCGGCGCTGTCGCCGGACGCGGCAGGGAGGGCGTCCGCCTCCAGCACGAGCGCCGTCAGCCGCGGGCCCCGCCAGGTCTCGATCGTCCGGAGGCCGGGTGCGGGCGATCCCCCGCCCGCCGCGATCCGGTGGCCCGGCAGCGGCTCGCGCCGGGCGACGGCGTGGACCAGCCGGACCAGCGCCGCGACATGCGGATCGCCGCCGGAGACGGGACCGTGCGCCTCCGCGGGATCCGCATCCGCGTTGCGGACCAGGATTTGGGCCGAGTTCCTTGCGACGGGCGTCAGCGCCAGCCGGTAGGTGAAGCCCCGCTCGGTGCCGATGAAGAGCGTGACCGGTTCCGGAACGGTTGCGCCGTCCGGGTTGTACGGGGCGGCAACGACACCGGGCGTTCCTGGCGGATGGAGTCCGGGGTGCGTCTCCGCGGGCCTGAGGTAGATGTCGCCGTTGGCGGCGTCGTGCTCGACCTCGTACCCGTCCGGCGCGCGCACCACCCGGACGATCCGGTCGCGCGCGAGCGCGACGCGGCTGATCCCGGTCGCGGAGATCTCCGCCGCCAGCTCGGCGTGGTCGACCGCGTCCAGGATCTGCATCGCCCTCGCGGGCGTCGGCATGGCGATTGCGGCAGCCGCAAGAATGCCTGCGGCCAGCATGTGAAGGGTGAGAAGCGCCGCCTTCGGGCGCGCGGGTTTCCGTGTCATTTTCCAGTCTCCATCTGTTCGAAGCGCAAGAGCCCGATCCGTCCGGCATCGATCCGGAAGGCGAGCCGGTAGCGCCGGTCCTCGCGCGAGGCCTCCTCGCGCCCGATCCAGGTCACGAGTTCGCCCGCGATCTCCGCGGACAGCCCCTCCGGGTCGGCCGCGATCTCCAGGGGGTAGAAGGCGCTCGCCATGTCGCGGCCCGCCATGCGCGCCGCCTCCGCCTCGACCCAGGCGCCGATCGCGCCCCGCGCCGAGGCGTGGGAGAGCCGCGCCGCCGCACGGCGGACGTGGCCCGCGTTCTCCGGCGTGAGCGTCAGGAGCGTCACCGCGACGGTGCGCGCCATGTCCTCGAGGTAGCGCGCGCCGGTCCCCCGGCCGCCGACCTCCCAGGACGGCCCCGCCGTCGCGGGGACCAGCACCGTCACCGTCTCGCGTCCGGCGAAGCCCACCGTCAGCGCCAGGTTCGCCGCCATCGACAGCGCCAGCAGGCCGGCCAGCGCGATCCTGGCGTCGCGGACCCGGCGGACCGCGGCCTCCATGTCGGCCCGCCGCATCAGCCCGCGAACCGCCTGAGGTGGCTGGGCGGCGTCGCCTTCAGCCGAAGGACGAAGTCCGGCAGGAACCAGTAGAGCGCGAAGCGCGCGACGTTGGCCCCGCCGCCCCGCTTGGCGCGCCTGAGCAGGAGCCATCCGCCGACGCCCGCGACGAGCCCGGGCACGAAGCTGTTGGCCGCGAGCCCGAGAAGCGCGGGGCCCATGAGCACCGCCGCCTCGTCGACGGTCCAGAACAGCCAGCGCTCCGGGTCGTCGAGCCGGCGCGGAATGGCATGGCGCTGCGCGTCGCCCGTCATATGATCGCCGTCCCGACGAGGCCGGTGACGATGCCCGTCCCCGCACCCGCCGCGATGCCGACGCCGACCGCGCCCATGAGCTGCATCGCGTTGAACCGCAGCACCGAGCCGACCAGCGCCGCGCCCACCGCGAGCGCGGCGGCGAGCTGGCCGCCCGTGCCGCCCACGATGCCCTCCACCGTGTCCAGCGGATCGCCGAACGTCGTGTCCGTGGTCGCGCACGCGATCTCCGGGCCGGCCAGGAGCGCGGCCGCCGCGAACGCGGCGGCGGCGATCCTTGCGGGGGCTGCCGTCGCGGACGCCCTCACCGGGCCGCTCCCGAAAGCGCGGTGCCGTCGTCCGAGGTCGAGGCGCGGCGGCGCGTCGCCGCCCAGGCCTCGAGGTCGTCGCGCCGGTAGCGGATCCGGGTGCCGAACCGGTGGAACACCGGCCCGCCCCCCGAGACCCGGTAGCGCGACAGCGTCTTCGTGGACAGCCCCAGGACGCGGGCCGCGCCCTGGGTGTCCATGTACAATCCGTTGTCCGTCACGTTGGTCTCCTCCTCTTCGATGGACCCGGCCCGCACCGGACGGCGCGGACGCATGTCCCGCGATCGAAGCCCAAGACCCGGCCCCGGGGGAGGGTCGTTTTGCACATCCCGAAAACGACCCCCCAGGCGGGATCTCGGGAGGTCAGGAGAGGACGGGGCATTGGCCGGTCGCGGCGCGCGAATTGCGGGCGACCCCCCTGCAGGGCGCGAATCGGACGGTCCGGAGGCTATTGCGGGCGGTGAGTCGGGCGAATCGCGGGACGTGATTCGTGCAGATTGAGCGGATTTTTCCTTGGAAGTGCGCGACTCGCCGTCAGGTTGGGGGAAACGCGTCGGGTTTCGACGGAGTCGTCGTCAAGGTGACTGCATTGGCAATGCGAGCCACCCGCCACTCGTCGTCACTTGATTCAGAAATTGCGATGGTGAATCAACATAGCCATCCGCGTTGCCTCAGTGTTTCGCAGTGGAAACAAAATCTCGCGAGGCATCCGTGGAGGCGGAGCGGATCTGCGGGGAGCCGGTTCCACCGAAGACAGCTATTTCACGTTAGATCCTACAGTCGTCGATCATAAGGGCGGTGACCGCCTCGTGACCGCCGAATTCGAGGTGAGGACGTACTCGCCAAATGCCGTCCTGGTGCACGACCGCGAGTTCACACGCCGGTTCCGCCACCGTGACGGTCAGGAAATTACTCCATTCCCGCATATCTTCTTGCCATGTATGCGGCCCACTCCGGCCCCGGGCAGTATCGGCACACCACGGGAACGAGATCCTCCACATACACGCCCATGAACCGCCCGGGCTTGACCAACCTCCTCCATATCTCGTGGACTTCACTGCCCACCCTCCGCAATTCGGGCGATGTCACGCGCCTCGTGAATTCCCGGTTCGCGGCCGGCGCGACATGCAGGAGCGAGACGACATCGGCACCCATCTCGCCATGCCGTTCCATGGCGGAACACAGGAGCTGCTGGCGCATCAACTGGTCGAAGGGGTCGAAGAACAACGCCTCGCACGGCAACCCGTTCAACGCGATCTGACAATCTTGGGCAACGAGCGCTGGCGCATAGACTTGCTTCAGCCGGTCGGTCCCGTTCCGGCTGTGCCGGATGCACTGCCCATTTGCGTACCGCTCCGTGTACTTCCATTCCCCGGCGACGATCTGGATCAGATCGTCCGGGCGCCTGAACCTGAACGCAAAGTCCAGACTTGTGAAATTCTGTCCCCTCTTGCGCTCGGCGTCCTCCGCGACCCTGCCGCGGATGTGCTCTTTCAGGTAGTTGCGCTTTCCGATCCACTCGAACGCCACAAAGCGATCCTCGTCATCAGGCTGCATCGCGTCCGCCTCGAACGGCAGCACTTCGGCCACGTCGAAGCCCAACTCGCGAAGCACCGCGGTCAACGCCTCGGGGGCACATCCGAACGGAAACCAGAAATTGACGCAGCAACTCTGGGAACAACACAGATGATTGCTGGGACCGCCGCCGATCCCGTCGTGCCAGCGGATGTTCCTCCTCTCAAAGTAGCGCAGCGCATCCTCTCGGATATGGACGTGCAGGTTCTCCGACGCGCAATCGTTGCGAAGGCAGAAGTCGTATCGTTTCCCCTTGTAGGTCCCTGCCTCGAACGCATCGCCGGAAAACAGGTATTCCTTCAGCGGGACCAGCCGATTCTTTTCCCTTTCTCGAAATCCCATCTGCTCCTTCCCGCGCCGAAACGTTATGCTGCCCGGTCAATCCGGAGCGCAAATGCGTCTTCTCCGGGACACCTCGACCGCCGCCCTGCTGCGCTGCCCGCCCGCCTTCCTCTGCCGACACGGAATGCCCATGCACTCCTATTCTCTCCCGAACGTCTCTTTCTTCATGTCCGTCTGCACGATGAGCAGGTCGTCCGATACCCGGAACCTTGTCGAATCGCTCTTCATCCTCCGGCCCGACGAATTGACCCAGCGAAACTCCGCCCGCTGCCCTGCTATCCGGCACGTGTAGACATTTCCGCGCTCGCTCCGGAACCCGAAAAACCCGTCGCCATCCACCGCATCCGCGGGTCTCGTGCGAAGAAAGAAGTAGGTCTTCGCCGCAGCACGGCAGATCTCGCGATCGGTCCAAGTGCCGCTGTCGGCCGATGCCGCACATGCCGACGCAACTGCGTGGGTGGCGACGGCCATTGAAAACGCGATTCTCCGCATAATGTGGCTCCGGAAACTTCGTCCGCTCTGACTATGCATGCTGATCCCCTCGAACGCCACTCCTCGACCTGCCCACTGCTGCGCATCCAGCCTGCCATCCCCCGCATTCACCCGCTGTGCGCCAGCCACCGCCAGGCGCTCCCCCACGAGCTTCGCCGCCTCCAGGTCGCTCTGACCCTGCGTTCGATCTCCGAGTTCACCACCGCGACCGCGCGGAGAGGCGAGGCGACCGTGCCTCGGCTCCTGGCGGGCACGGCCCTTCGCCCGATACCATCGCGCAGGCACATCCGGACTTCTTCGCCATGAACCGACCGCTGCCAGCCGCTCGAGGGAAACAGTCGCGCCTGAGCACGTCCCCGATGCTCTCACGCACCGGCTGCAATCACCGGAGATAGCAACTAGATGTACTCAGCCACGCCGCTTGCGACACCCTGAACAGGTCGACCTACCCAATCCGGCTCGACCGATCTGCGTTGCAATTTCGCGGATCGCAAAAAACGCCTCGAAAAGCGTCGACGCCGCCGTTGATTGGTCGCATGGCAACCAAATTCGCAATCGAGAACTATTCAATGCGCAACCGCGCAATGACAAGCGCTCAGTCTGCACGCCAAATGGGCAAGAAAATCAGCGATTGACAAGCGAAACGAGAACTTCCCTTTGGACCTCAATAGGGGAGTAGTGTCGAGACGACAGAAAGTCGGTCGGCAGCACCTTCCCCGCCGAGGCTGGATCGGAGAGATCAGGAGATTCGAGGATCACTGAGAATTGCCCAGACATATGATCGGCCAACCACTCCGGTTTCCGGAATATCAGAAGGTCCATCACAGGGAATCGAAGGAACGGCCTTCTCGAAACTCGCACGGGAAATGTTCCGATTGATCTCGTGCCCGTCGCGGTCTACGCGAATTGGTCCGCGGCTTGCACCGATAACACGATATGTAAAGGGAAGGCCGGTGCGGGTATGAAATGTCTCCCCCGCGTGCTTGATGATTTGCTGCCATAGTTGATCCATTTTGGCGTTGCGCCTGAAAATTCCACGCGGAGAAAGTGGCACGGGCAAAGGGACTTGGGAAGCCGTTGTTGCGGCGGCGCTGGTTTCAACCGGCTAAAATTCACACCGACGGGGATCTCGCATCCAGGAATGGCGCTGCGGAAATCGCGCCGCAAGCCACTGTCGTTCTCGAATGTCCCGGACATGTTCCGTGAAGCGGGCGCGGTGCGGGCGTAGTTTCCCAACCTTTGCCAACCGGAGGCCCCGTAATGCCCAAGAGTGCATTCTGTAACGAACGGCCCAGCAACAAGCACAAGTCCCGTCGTTGCCGCGACTGTACGACTGGAAGGAAAGCAGGACGATGTTCCGCACCAAGTCCGGCACGGTCATGGAAGGGTCGAAGCTGAAATGCCAACCATGGCCGGTTGGCGTCTGCATGTACATCACCAACGGCATGGATCCGTTCTAGTCCATGATGAAGCGCGATTGCGATGCCAAGAGAGGCCGTCTGACTCCACGTTCGATCTCGGTCTTGATGTCCGTCAAGACATCATGGAAGAAGTCGTGAGCGTCGCATTTCTTCAGATCGGCGTTGCTTCGAGTCAAAACCTTGCTCAATCCCCCCGCCCGCAACCGCCAATTTCGGTCCTTCGTCGTCCAAACGGGTCATCACGCGCTTTCGCGCCCGTAGAGACGGGACGAAAGTTCTTCGACACGTCGAAACGCCTGAGCGGCTGAAGTTGGCAGTTGGTCAATCGAGTGGCCCATGCGCTTGATCGCCTCGTTCGAGTTGCACCGCGTATCCAGCACCGCCCAGTCCTGAAAGTCCGCAGAGACCGAAGGGATGAAATCCCTTTCGTCCGTGGACCTGCCAACATCGTGCGTCTGCAGCACGCCCGTTTACGGTGCAAGTCAGCGCCGAAAATTTGATCTTCAACTGGTGCATCCACGCCGCGAAGCCGGATTCCCGGCCCGTCCGCCCTTGCGGAAATCCGCGAATTCCGGGAAACGTCACCGCAATTGCGACAGCGCCGCCTGGAGGGATCATGAGCCTGCATCTCGAATTCTATGAAGACACCGCGTGCTTCCGCCATCCCCCGGAATACGAGACATGCGTGGAGGAGTTCGACCGCCTTCTCGACGAACGCGATTGCGGCCGGGTCGGCCGGAAACGCTACATGGACAGATTGCGGGATCTTGCCGAACGGTATCCGTGGTTCATC
>JAJDZX010000048.1 GCA_022824395.1 Alphaproteobacteria bacterium | reverse complement strand
CCGTTTCAAACCGCTCCAGACGACGCCTATACTGTTCCCGAGTGGTCTCGTTCCAGGCCATGTGAATCTCCATGGATGGTGTGGTAACTGACCGGGAGATACCACATCTGGGGAGACCACTCACTTTTTAGGTCAGCCTCTCAGGCCACGCCTCGCCTGTCGGAAGCGGACCGGACGACGATGCCTGCGAAGCCGTGGATTGACGACTTTTCATCCGGTTACATTCAGCGGGAGATGCACCGCTTTCCCAAGCAGGGAGACCGGATTCCCTGGCGCAACACGCAGGACTACAAGACGGACAGGAAGATCGTGAAACATGCGCCGATCGACGACGGCGTGCTCGAACTCTCCAATCCGCACGGCGTCGGAGGCGCCCGCGGCACGACACCTGCCAAAGTCGTCCGCGCTGCCTGACGCCACGCCCGAAGCTCCGTCTTCCCCGAGCGGATGCATGTCTGGCCGACCGCCCGCCGGATGACGACGGCAGCGCCATCTTCCCGACCCCTCCTACCATCGAATGCATGAACGATGCCTGACGCCATGAACAGTATCTTCGGCCGCGAGGCCTTTCTCGCCCTGCTCGAGAGCGAGGGGGTGTCCCATCTGTTCGGGAACCCCGGCACCACCGAGCTCCCGATCATGGCCGCGCTCCCCGACCGGCCCGCGATCACCTACGTCATGGCGTTGCAGGAATCGCTGGTGGTGGCCATGGCGGACGGCTATTCGCGGGCGTCAGGCGATCTGAGCGCCTGCAATGTCCATGTCGCGCCCGGGCTCGGCAACGCCATGGGATCGCTCTACAACGCGAAGTGGATGGGCTCACCGGTCATCGTCACTGCCGGCCAGCAGGAGCAAGGGCACGGGCTCACCGAGCCGATGCTCTACGACTCCCTGGTACCGATCGCCCAGCCGCTCGTGAAGTGGGCGGTTGAGGTCAACCGGCTTCAGGACCTGCCGCGGATCGTGCACCGCGCGGCCAAGGTCGCGATGACCCCGCCGACCGGACCGGTATTCATCTCGCTGCCGGGCGACATTCTCAATGAGCAGGACGCGCTGGAGCTCGGCCGGCCCACACGGGTCGATACCTCCGGCCGTCCAGGCGATGCGGGGCTCAACCGCCTGGCGGACCGACTGCTCGCGGCGCGGCGCCCGGTCATCGTGGCCGGACACGAGATCGCGACCGCCGATGCCCTGAAGGAAGCGGCCGCCCTGGCGGATCTGCTCGGCGCTCCGGTGTATCAGCAGACGGTGTGCGACGGTGCCCATTTCCTCTCCGAGCATCCGGCCTTCATGGGCGCACTCACCCGCGATCAGCGACAGGTTCGCGAAACGCTCGCGCCCCACGACCTGATGTTCTGCGTCGGCTCCGACGTGCTGCGCATGTCGGTGTTCAGCGAGACCGACCCGATGCCCGACGGCATGGCCGTGACCCAACTGGGTCTTCGCGACTGGGAGATGGGGAAGAACTACCCCGCTGAAGTCGCGCTCCGGGCCGATGTGAAGGAAGGTCTCGCCGCCCTGACCGCCGTGATCGAACGCAAGCGAGGCCCGGGGGGCGCCCGGAAGGCGGCAGCGGCGCTCGCGGCGCTCAGTCCGTCCAACTGGTCTGCAAAGCGCGAGGCCCTTCGCACCAGCGCGCTGAAAGGTGCGGGTGAAACGCCGATGCCGCCATCGCTGGCCATGCTTCGGATCGTGGATGCCCTGCCCGACGATGCGGTCATCGTGGACGAAGGGATCCTGAGTACCCGCACACTCCCCTCGCTCTATCCGTTCCGGGACGCCAAGGCCCTCTTCGGTCTCGGCAGCGGCGGCATCGGGTTCGCGATGGGCGGGGCCGTCGGCGTGCAGCTCGCCCTGCCGGATCGTCCTGTCGTAGCCGTCGTCGGTGACGGCAGCGCCATGTACAGCATCCAGGCCCTCTGGACCGCAGCCAATGCCAAGCTTCCGATCACCTACGTGATCGCCAACAACGGCGGCTACCGGATCATCAAGGAGCGGTTGAAGTCATTCCATGGCGTCGAGCACTACACTGGCATGGAGTTCAAGGACCCGCCGATCGACTTCATCGGACTGGCGCGCTCGATGGGGGTGGACGCACAGCAGATCACGGACCCGGACGACCTCGGGCCGGCCGTCGCCGCTTCGACCCGAGGCAACGGCCCAACGTTGCTTGACGTGATCGTGGACGACGGGTTCGGGAACGAGGGACGGTAGGACCGACCCGGGTCGTTGGGCCGCCTCCACTCCGGAACCCGTCACGAACTTCACTGCCGGCCAAGATCCTGGCGAACGGAACCGCCGCCGCCTGCCAGGTCCGGCCCGTTCCGGTCGTGATGGCGGGAATCCCCGACCCGCCAATATGGAGCCCATCCAAAATGATCTCGACCGCGACGACACCCAATGGCAGGGTGCGTGCGGCCTATTCGGGCGTCCGCGGGGATAAGGCCATGCGCTAGACTGCGCAAAGATTGCCAATTGACAGCAGGGATTTGATTGGAATCGCGGCTACAAGCCGATCGCGTTGGCCTTCGCCAGGCTCGAGGCCCTGCCGCGCAGGGCGGCCGAGCACGCCTCCGAAGGCCTCTGGACCGCCATCGGTCACATCCTCGACGCCTTGTCACTGGCCGTATGCCGCACCTACTTCGGGACCCCGGAAATGATCCAGGCTGATCGGATCGCGCTCCAGTCTTGGGCCTGCGATTTCCACGGCCCCTGCACGGCATGAGCCCAGTACGATTGCTTGAGTCACGACTCGGCGGATGGGCCATCGCGTCGCGGCAGCCGGTCATCGTGGTCAGCTTGATCCTGGTCGGGATTGCCGCAAGCGGCACGCGGTTTCTCGAGTTCTCGGCCGACAACCGCATCTACTTGAACGAGGACAATCCTCAGCTCCTCGCATTCGACGCTTTCGAAGACAAATACGGGCAAAGCGACAACGTCCTCTTCGTGCTGGTGCCGCCGGACCACAATGCCACCTCCGCCCTCGCGCTGGAGGCGACCACCTGGCTCACCGAGCAGTCGTGGACGGTTCCCTACGTGACCCGCGTCGATTCCCTCACGAATTTTCCGCACACCACGGCCCACGGGGACGACATCCTGGTTCGGGAATTGATCGACGTTGCCGACTCCGGCGATGCCGAACGGCGGGCCCGGATTCGCGAGATCGCACTGGCGGAGCCGAGCCTTGCAGGGCGCCTCATTGCACGCGACGGCGGCGTCAGCGGCGTGCATGGCCGGGTAGGCGGGGTCGTTACCGAGCCCCGCCCCCCACAGACCCGAGCGTGCGCGACTGACGCACTCGGTTCCTCACCTGACAGGTTCGCGCAAGGAGTTTTGCCATGAGCGCGGATACGAGACTGGTGGCAGGGGAT
>JAJDZX010000053.1 GCA_022824395.1 Alphaproteobacteria bacterium | reverse complement strand
GCAGAGAAACGACAGCCAAGCCCGCATCAACTGGATGTTCACCACCGAAAAAGCCAGAGAGAAACTGGCCAAAGCCTACCCAAAAACCGATGCTTCCGAGCTTCAGGCCAAAGAGTCAAAACCTCTGTGACACGACACTAGCCCTCCGCCACATCATCACGCTAAGTGGCGGATTACCGTGATGTAATTTGATAAGCAAGGAAATTTATATGCAAGTATCTATACGAAATGCGCCAGCGTTGTTCCGGTCCGGTCCCGATGCCAACATCCAAGGAGCATGAAGCCCCGTCGCGCCACCTTCCAGCGGCGCGCAAGACCGGTCCTCCCGCGAGGCCGAAGTTCCCCTCGTCCACCGGCGGTTGGCGCGATCCCGACCTCTCCGCCCGCCACAGATGCCCGTCCCTGGCTGTTGTCGGCCGTTGGCAAATATGACAACATAAGCGGCATGACCGGCGACACGAGGCCGATCGGTTGGTTCAAGGCTGCGCGAAAAGCGTTCATGACGTCCCCTGCAGCCGTGCGGGATCGCGTCGGTACGGCGCTGACGATCGCGGCCGAAGGCGGTTGAGCCGATATTGCCAAGCCGCTCCGGGGACTGGGATCTGGAGTCACGGAGATAGCAGTGCGCTACCGGACCGACGCCTGGCGAGTGGTCTACGTGACGGAAGTTGCGGGTCGACTATGGGCGCTGCACGCGTTCAGGAAGAAATCGAAGACCGGGATCAAGACCCCGAAGGCCGAGATTGACCTGATCCGGGAGCGGCTGAAACGACTGACGGAGGGACCGTTGCCATGAGCGAGGGCACATTCGAACTGGTCGAGGGAAGCGGCAACGTCTTCCGTGACCTCGGCGATTCCGATGCGGACCTGAAACAGGCCAAGGCGATCCTGGCGGCGCGGATCATCGCGGTGCTGGACAAACGCGAGCTATCGGTGCGGCAGGCGGCGACCCTGACGAAATTTGCCGCCGCTGACTTCTCACGGATTCGCACTGCCGACCTCGGGCGGTTTACCCTTGACCGGCTTATGAAGATGCTAGCGGCGCTCGACAGCGGCCTACAAGTCACGCTCCATGTCCGAACCCGACACGGGAAGGGAGTGGCCGTGATGCATCCTGTTTGAACTGTCCGCAGGTCGGCGAAGGTATTGCGAAAACGATACTCGGTGGCCTTGGCCACCGGTTACGCAGCGGGTTCACGCGTGTTTCGGAGCCGAAAATGTCCTGGAAGTCAGTTTCTTGGCCCTTCAAAGTAAATGCCGCTCTCGCTGGCGTTGGCATTAGTCCAACTTCAATTCGCAGTTCAGCGAGGAACGAGATACAAGAGAGCACTTGGGCTCCGTGCCGGAGTTACCCCCCAGGAAACGGCACTGGTGTTGATCTCGTTACTGGCGGGTCAGTGCGCACCTTCTGATCTCGAAGTCATCGCGTCTATGTGGCGCCGTGACGGGAAAGTCGATTTTGAAAAGCCGGAGGAAATTGACGCGCTTGACGAAATAGGATGTCCTGTTGGCACGGTGTCGTGGTGGGGCGATGCCATGGACGTCCTCAACGGAAGCCCTGAGGACGGGTGCACGGAAGAAATTGACGGGCACGCAAAAACACCAATCGCACAACTGTTTGCGCGCGCACGATATGAGAAAGTGCTTACAGCACGGAAAAGAGGGACCGGTTCGGAGACCTTGCCGTGAGCAGTCGGCGCGGTAACAGCGAATTACGGAAGGCAGCGCCTCGTTTCGACCAGATGGATTGTCCCCCGCCAAGAATTCCCAAGAGCCTGCCTGCTGTTTCAGAAACTCCGGCAGTATCGACCCCACCGACGGGCTCCCGTCTGGTTTCGCTTCGGCACCACCCATCATTGTGGCTAGGGCCGACCGTGCTGCTGGCGGCGGCGCTCCTTCCGTGGCCGTATGGATATTACGTTTTTCTGCGGTTAGTCGTATTTGCTGTCAGCGCGTGGATCGTATACGAGCAGTGGAAGTGTGACGACGCTATCAGTGGGTGGGTTGCGGCTTTCGCGGTAGTCGCGTTGTTGTACAACCCGGTGCTTTCAGTGCATCTCACCAGGGAGATCTGGGCCGTACTCAATGTTGTGACGGCCGTGCTGTTCGTCTGGCACTTCCGCGAGTTGAGAAGGCTGGTCGCGCGGCTATCAAGCACTGGGACACCAATGCATGCGCATTCTCAGGGCGGGCAGCACAGCTTCCCGGGGCGTCCGACAGGTTCACGTCTACCTCGGAAATGAGAGCGGGTGCACAAGAGCTTGCCACGCAGCCAAGTAAGAGACTTCGAACAGCGACAAGCTGGATGGTCGGATTTGCCGGCGTGATAATGACGTACGGGTTCAGCTCAGCATCCGACGCGGCAGCGGATACCACAACAGAATGGCTGCGAGTCTTCGACACCATATGTGGGGCCACAAGGTTGGACGAAGGTGTGTTTCACGCGCAGGTTGAAATGTTCGATGATTCCGCCGAGAGAGTGCCACAGGCCGTGCTTCATATGCTGTCACCGAGCAACACCGCGGGCTATTACGCGGCCAAGTCTGATGGTGGTCGTCTCCTGGTGGTGACAGGCCTCACTAGAGCCGGAGGCATAGAATCAAGGAGCTGTGGTGTCTTTTTGCAGTCCATCGGGTTTGAGGAGGCAAAGGCGATTGTTGCCGATCACTTTCCGCTCAAGATATTCGACCAATTCAAGCGGGGAATCAGTCAGGTCATGATCTTCCGGGGATACTTGGCGGGATTCCCTGACCCCATGGTGATTTCCGTGTGAGCGTGCGCAGGCTTTCAGCGGTGATTTGAGGCTGATCGGCTCGGATTAATCGAGGTTTTGGGGAGGGTGCCCCCGGCGAACTTGCAAGAAGTTCTCCGGGGGGCTTGTCTCGGTGATGGCCACGTCAACCGGGACGCCCGCAATGTCGCACAAGCTTTTCCGTCACTCCACCCTCTCGAACGCCCGGGTCTGGGATTTTCTGACGCAGGTCGACGCGGCCGAGGCGGCGGCCTGCCCGCGCTGCGGCGGAGCGCTGCACAGCGCGAGCTACCCGCGCAAGCCGCTGTCGTCGACGGAAGCGGTTACGCGTCAGTAGTCGAGGCGCCAGTTCACGCCGATGTTGGCACCTTGCCCCGTCTCAAGCCTGCTGTCCACGATCACGTTCTCCATGACCTCCACCTCAACGACAACCGACGACTGTCCGCTCCCGATTTGTTGTTCCGCACCGACGTAGATCCGATCGCCGAGGTTCTGCCCGACGGCGATCGCTGCATCCTCGGCAGTCGTCCCGGACACGCGCAGCACGTCCACGCCGGCCACCTCGCGAAGCCGGTCCTGGAGGCCGATGCCGTGGCCCAGCAGGCGTGCGACACCGAGCGAGAGCTGCAGCGCCTGCGCACCCGAGAGCGACTGCTGCGAGACGCCGAACACCAGCCTCGGCAGGACCTCGTCAGGGGGCAGACCGGACGAGGACCCGAACCGGACGCGCGGGCGCGACAGGCGCCCGTCGACATAGATGCCGCCGGCGGCATCCCCGGTCTGCCGCTCCAAGCTGACGTCGAGAACGGGATCGAAGCCGGCGGTGCCGTCGAACACGATGGTTCCGTGCGTGAGCTCGAACGGCTTGCCCAGCAGTTCGAGGCTGCCGCGGAGCTTGCGCGCGGAGCCGGCGAGTACCGGATCGCCCACGTCTCCCGTGGCCCGCAGGTCCAGTCCCCACTCCGATTCGAGGCCGCGACCGCGGACGAACACCGCACGGTCGGCGCGCACGGTGACATCCAGCGACACCACGCGGGGGTCGTCGACCTCGGGCTCCTCGGTGACATGGGCGAGCCGCACGCCGTCGAGTTCGATCGCGCCGGGCGGCATCGCATCCACCAACCGGACCTCCGCCTCGTTGACGGTGAAATCGCCACGGAACGAAAGGTCATCCCAGGGGCCCTGCAGCCTGCCGGTGCCACTGATCCAGGCCGTGACGTCGTCGCGCTGCAACAACCCGGCCCGGTCCACCTTGACGACTACCGCGATCTTGGGAGCCGGATCCAGGCGCACCGTTGCCTCCCCCTCGATCCGACCCCGGCCCCCATCGGAGGCGCTGCCACGCAGCGTGATGACGGCGCTGTCGGTGAGTGCCGCTCGCACCGCGACGCCGGTCAGCGCGAGGCCCGCGTCCACCTGCTCCCAGCGCCCCTGGGCAAGTTCCGCGCGCCCGGACACGCGCGGCGCGTCGACCGTGCCGGCGAGCCGGAGCTGAAGGTCCGCATCACCCTCAAATACGTGCGGCGACGGGGGCAGCAGGCTCCACAACTCGGCGATGTCCCCGCGCCAGGACATCGTCCCGTCGACGGGATCACGCCTGGCGAGGCGGGGCAGGCCGTCTCCTGCCACGCGCAACGGGAGCCCCAGCCGGACTTCGAGGGGTTCCCCGAAGCCGCCGCGGACCGTCGCCTGCAGGTCCAAGCGGGTTCCGTTCCAATGGCCGGACACATCCGCAGCGAGTGCATGGTCCGCCGGAACCCCGGTCAGGACAAGGTCGAGGACGGCGGCGTTGAGCACGGCGCCTGCGGCGGCGCGGCGCGTATCGAAGGTGGCCGCGACGTTGAGGAACCCGGACGCCACCGGCACCCCGGTCAGGTGACCCAGCGGCGCCATCGGGACCTGCGCGCCAATGAGATCACCGACGACGCCGTCCGACCCCCAGGTCAGGCTGCCGTCCACGTGACCGCCCCCCGACAGGTTAAGCGCAAGGTCGGGCATTTCCACCCGTTCCGCGTCTCGCCAGATGCGTGCTTCAAGGGGACGGACCAGGTCCACGCGCTCGGGACCGATCGCGGCGCTGCCGGTACCCAGGGTGACCAGGAGCCGGTGTTCGTCGACGGTCGCCAGCCCCGCCAGCGCGAGCTCCAGCGGGTGGGCCTCCAGGTTGCCGTCGGCTGCAACCGAGAAAGCCATTTCCGACAGTGCGCCCGCGACTGTGACGCGCAATTCATCGATCGCGGCCGCCCCGACGGAGCCAGCCGTGCCGGACATTGCCGCCTCGATGCCTTCGCCCGCGTTCAGGTCCTGCACGCTAACGTCGATGGCCGCGTATCTCGCCCGGAATCCGGCGATGTCAGCGCGTTCAAGCCGGAGCGTTGAGGCCAGGGTCTGACGGCTGTCGCGCGCCCCGAAGGCAAACGTGCCGCGGGCCGTGCCGGCCGCGCGGACACCGGCAATCGCCGCGAACGGACCCAGGTCCGTGGACAGCACGGTGCCGGTACCGTCCACCAGGACCGTATCCGGCATGACCGTCACGGCCTCGCTCGACAGCATGATGCCCGGCAATTCAACCCGCACGTCTTGCAGGCGCCAGATGTCCCGATTCAGCCGCATGTGGAAGCGCGCATGGCTCCTGCCCAGCCAGCCCCCGTCCATGTTGATGGCAACCGGACCGGCGACGGCGTCCTCGATTCGGAATTCGTGGATCAGCCCGACCCGACCGTACGACCGGCCGCCGAAGGCGCCGTTGCGAACAGAGACTTCGCCAGCGATATGGACCTGGTCAAGGGTTCCGGTTGCCCGACCGGCCGCCTCGGCGGCCCCAGACGCCCGGTGGCTGTAGGCCGCCGCGACCCCGGAAAGGTCGGGCATCTGCAGGCTGTAGGCGAGGTCAAGCCGTCCGGCCACCATCTCCACTTCTCCCCGGGTGTCCGCTGTCACCAGCGGAGACGTGATCGTCAGCGAGGCGATGCGGAGCGTGTCGCCCTCAAGCGATCCCTCGAGCGTCATCCTCGCATCGGCGGAAAGCTCACCTGGCACGCCATCGACGGCGACTTCGGTGCCGTTGCCCGCCACATCGAAACCCCATTCCGCGCCGGTTCGGGATATCCGCCCGGAGAATGCCGCGCGCGTCATCGACAGCGCCCCCGCCGCAAGCTTCCGCCCGCCGATCGTGACATCGGCTTCTACAGCCTCGTCGGCCAGCCGCACTCCGGCTGTGGCCGTCAGCGCCCCCTGCAGGGCAACGCCGGCCATGCCGGTCCACGGCGCCAGCTCGTCGACAGCAAGCGCAGCCGCCAGCTCGCCGGTGCCCGTGCCGAAGTCGTACTGCCCCCGGGCCTCGCCGGACACCAGGCGGGACGCCAGCTCCGCCTGCCGGACCACCAGGCGGCGGTTGCGGGCGGTCCCTTCCGCGCGGACCATGGCGTCGCCGATCGCATCCGGCCCGAGGCGCTCTGAACGGAGTCCCTCCGTTTGTCCCTGAAACTCGAACGCCAACCCCTTCGAAAGCTGCGTGACGTCAGCCTGGGCGGCCAGCCGCTCCGCGCGCGCCCAGGTGCTGGCGATGCCCTCGATGGCGAGCGCACCCGACGCCGCCAGGGCGCCGCTGGGGCCGGTCACGGCCCCGTCGAACGCGAGCCGGTCGAAGCCCACGGGGCCCACGAGGGCCGCCGCGGCTGGTCCCGCTTCCAGCGAAACGGCCAGATCGCTGGCTCCCGCACCCGTTGAGAACGTCCCCGACACCCGCAACGCGGCGGCGCCGGCGGTGAGCTCGGCTTCGATGACGTCGAACCGGCCGCGCTCGCGCTCGGCCACCTTCCCCCTGAGACGGGCCCGATCGCCGAGCAGCGCCCGCAGGTCCGGATCCATCGCGGCGCCGGGCCGCACCGAGAATTCCGTGTCGACGGCCAGGAGGTCGGCGTAGTCGACGGCGGCGCGGCCCTCGGCCGCGAACACGCCTGCGACCGACGCCTCGAAGGTCAGCTGCCAGTCGTCGGGCGGACCGTCGCCCGAAAGCCGGAGACGGCCGGGCGCGTCGGACGGGAACCCGGCTGCGGCCGCCACCATGCCGCCGGCGGCTTCGTCGGCCGCGAGCAGGAGCCGGAGCGTGCCCTCGGAGAAGGCGCGCCGGGTCTCCAGCGCGATTTCCCCGGCGACGGCGTCGGTGCGGCGCAGCGTGAGCGCGATTGCCTGCACGCCCTCGCGGTCGTGCAGGCGGCCCTCGGCGTCGAACCGGATCGGCTGCGGCAGGACGCCTTCGCGGACGTCGACCCGCATGAGCAGGATGCGGTCCAGCGCCAGCGCGATTGGCGCGCGGGGCCAGTCGAGCAGGTGCCGCTGCCAGGACGGCTGGTCTTCCAGTTCCGGCCACCGGGCCTCGGCAGTCGGCGCCCGCAGCACCGTCGCGCCCGCGATCTCCAGGTGGGAGATCGCGAGTTCGCCCGCGAGCAGGCGTTTGGGCTGCCAGGCGAAGGCCACGCGCTCGACCGTGATCCAGACGCCGGACCCGTCCGAGATCCGGACGTCCAGGAGATTCGTCAGGCCGTCGGCGCCGTCTTCGGCCGAGCCCACGGACACGTCGAACGAGCCGGGGGACCGCAGCTGGTCGAGGGCAAGCTCGATCAGCTCGTTCTTGAGGAACGACACCTGGCCATCCGCGCGGGGCAGGCTCCACGCGACCGTCCACCCGGTGAGCACCGTCAGCAGCAACATCGCCATGCGCATCAGAAGGCCTGCCCGATCGAGAAGTAGACGGCCCAGGGGTCGTCGAGCGGCCGGGCGTCCAGCGGAACCGCGAGGTCGAGGCGGATCGGGCCCGCGCGCGAGAAATACCGGACGCCGAGGCCGGCGGCCGCCCGCACGGGTTCGGCGCCGTCGGGCACGGTGTCGGCGGACACCAGCCCCGCGGCGAGAAACGGCACGACGCCGAAGTCTTCGCCGATGCGAATGCGCAGCTCGGCCTCGGCCTCCAGCACCGAGCGGCCGCCGCTCGGCGTGCCGTCAGGGTCGAGGGGACCGATCGACGCCTTTGCGTATCCCCGGACCGACCCGCCGCCGCCGGCGTACAACCGGCGCGTCGCGGGCACGCTGTCGAGGTCGCGTGCGAACACCGCGCCGGCCCGGGTGCGGACGGCCGCGACGACGCGCGCCTCACCGTCGAGTGCCCGATAGAACGATCCCCTTGCGACCAGCGTGCCGAACCGGGTCGGGGCGTCGCCCAGCCGGCCGGCGAACGGGATGGCCTCCAGCTCGAGACGCAGGCCCGCGGCGGGGTCGAGCGGCCGGTCCGTGCGGCCGTACGTGACCGTTGCCGGCGCACCAGCCAGGTAGGCGTCGACCGCGCCGTCCGCCTCGTCGATGGCGCTGAACTCGACCAGCCCTCGCAGGCCGACCGACCACTCCGGGGTGAGCCGCCGGGTCAGCCCCACGGACCCGGTCGCCGTCCGCGCGTTCAGTACGCCATCGTCCGTCCGCGTGAGGCGCAGCTGTCCAGCGAGGACCTGGCCCGGCCGGCGGAACTGCGGCTTCCGTCCGTCGACCGTGACGTCCTGCTGCACGCGACCGATTTCCACTTGGAGGCGCACGGATTCGTTGGCGCCGAACAGGTTGCGGTGCCGCCAGCCCGCACGCATTGCGGGCCCGAGGTCCGTGTCGTACCGGGCGCCCGCCTCGATCCGGCGGCGCAGCCCTTCCTCGACCGAGACAACGACAGGCAGCGTGACCGAACCTTCGCGGCCGGGCGGCGCTTCGTCGGGAATGCGTACCGATACGGACCTGAACAGGTCCGTCGCCATCAAGCGCCGCTGGTACGCATCCAGCACGCGCCGGTCGAACCTCTCCCCTTCGTCCCAGGACCGGTAGGTCGACAGGTAGGGCTCCTGCACCGTCTCAAGCCCTGTGAACCGCAGCGGTCCGAACACGGCGAACGGCCCGGCGGCAAACGTGCTCGTCACCGTCACCGTCGCCGTGTCCGGATCCGCGACTCCTTCCCGCCCCGAGTGTGCGGCGTACGGGAATCCTTCGGCCTGGAGCGTGGCTACTGCGGCTTCTTCTGCCTGCACAATCGCGCTCGCTCGTGCGGCGCCACCCACCGGGGAGCCCAGCGATCCCGCATCCAGTACCGGGAGGTCAGCAATGGCCGAGTCGAGCGCGAGCTCGTGAGCGGTCAGGGTATAGACCGGGCCAGCGTGAACCAGGAAACGGACGCGAGCCGGGCCGTCCTCCGCAAAGCTGATGTCGGAGTTCACCAAGGATCCGTAATAGCCGTGCGAGCGCAGCAGTGCCGCCAGCCGGACCTCATCGTGCTTGACGCGCCGGAGCAGGCCACTGCGATTGCGGACGCCGCGCTCCCGCAGCCGGAATGTCGGGAGCGCGCGTTCGGCGAGGTCGGCGACCGCGGCGGAGGGTGCCCCGTCGACGGTTGCCGAGTAAATCAGTGCCGGGGCGGGCTGGGTAGAGCCGACCGGTTGTACGGCGTGATGGAAACAGCCGGTGCAGCCGATCAGGCCGAGGAGCGCTGCACCGCACAGTCCCCGCAGGGGCGCACGAAGCTGATGCCGGGCCCGCAGCCGGAATCTGAAGCGCATGGGCGTCCGTCGGCGTTGTAAAGATATGCAGGCAGACCGCCCGATTCTGACAATACGCGGAATCAGCGCGCAGGTCAGTTGCGCAGTACCCGTCTCGACTGCGCGGACGTCGCAACGGATAGAACTTGCGGGATGCACCGAAGCGAGCATGGATATGGTAGGGCGGAATGGTTCTCGAGACGCAATGCGTGTCCGACGGCAATCCGGAGGAAGGCACTGCCCGCGCTCCGTCCTGTTTCGCACGGTCGTCCGGGGTTCGGCCCGCCTGCGGACCCTTGCGCCGTTGGGCAGATTCCGGACCGGGACGCTCCCGAGGCGTCCCGCACGCCGGTGAGAGGTGTGTCAAACAGTAGAACCGCTGACGACGGCAGATCGCGCTCAAGAGGTGGCAGCGGGAACGCCGCGATGCATGACCTGCGCTGGCTTATTTCGGAGTCGTCGTCGGCAGCGGCGACACGGCAATAATCGACGCTGGTTCCGCACGATGGGCCAGAAGGCTGCGGCAATGCTGCAAACGCACCCGGCCGTCGGTGATACCCGTGCCGCAATGGCCGTTGACAAACTTCGTCCTTCGCCTGGTCTGCTGGCCGCACAACATGCAAAGCGAAATCAGCAACCTTGCGTCACTGTACGCACCCGCCGTCAGCCTCCCATGAAGCTCCGCACGGCCATCGCCTGGCTCGAAATTCGGACAATGGCGACCTAGCGCGTCACGGGGTGCTTCCGCGCGAGGCGCCGCCGTCGCCCGCGGCCGCCGGCGCGGCCGCGATGGCGGCCAGGAACGGTAGCGCGAACGCCTTCAGCTTGGCTGCGCCCACGCCGCTGACCCCAGCGAACTCCGCCTCGGTGCGCGGCCGACGGCGCACCATGTCCAGCAGCGCGCGGTCGGGGAACACGACGTAGGCCGGCACCCCCCGCTCCCGCGCGATCTCCAGGCGCAGCGCCTTGAGGGTCTCCAGCAGCGCCGCGTCCCCGCCGGCCAGGGCCGGCTCCCCGGCACTGCCCCGCGCCGCGCCGGGGTCCTGGGCCCTCGCGGGCGTGCGCGCGATGACCGTGTCCGCGCGGTAGTGAAACTCGCCGTCGCCGCGCAGCAGGCCCAGCCCCTTGTCCGTGATCCCGATCCCGCCGTACCCCCCGATGTCGAGCCGCAGGAACCCCGTCGCCACCATCTGGCGGATCAGCGAGCGCCACTCGTTCTTGCCGCGACCCGCGCCCACCCCGAACGTCGGTATCCGGTCATGGCCGAGGCGCGCGACCTTGTCCGTCACGGCGCCGCGCAGGATGTCGATCAGGTGCGCGGCCCCGAAGCGCTGGCCCGACCGGTAGGCGGCCGACAGGACCTTCCGCGCGTCCTCCGTCCCGTCGATGCGTTCCGACGGGTCGAGGCAGACGTCGCAGTTGCCGCACGGCTCGATCCGCTCGCCGAAATAGGCCAGCAACGCCACCCGCCGGCAGGCCGGCGCCTCGCAGTAGCCCAGCAAGGCATCGAGGCGCTTGTGCTCCCGGCGCCGGCGCTCCGGCCCCGCATCCTCGTCCTCGACGAACCGCCGCCGCATCCTGATGTCCTCGAGCCCGTACAGCATGTGCGCCTCGGCCGGGGCGCCGTCGCGGCCCGCGCGGCCGATCTCCTGGTAGTAGGCCTCCACGCTCCCCGGAAGGTCGGCATGGAAGACATAGCGCACGTCGGCCTTGTCGATCCCCATGCCGAAGGCGATGGTGGCGACGACCACCACGCCGGGCTCGGTCATGAAGATGTTCTGGTGCGCCTCACGCTCCTCCTTCTCCATGCCCGCGTGGTAGGGGAGCGCCCGGACCCCGTCCGCCGCCAGCATCGCGGCGGTCTCCTCGGTCTTGCGGCGCGACAGGCAGTAGACGATACCGCTCTCGCCCTCGTGACGGGCAATGAAGCCGCCGAGCTGGCGCTTCCAGTCGCGCTTCATCTCCACCGTGAGTTTGATGTTGGGACGGTCGAAGCCGAGCACGAACTGCTCGGCCCGGCCGCCGAACAGCTTGTCCACGATGTCGTTCCGCGTCATCTCGTCGGCGGTCGCCGTCAGCGCCGCGATGGGGACGCCGGGGAAGAGCTCGCGCAGCCGGCGGAGGTCCTCGTATTCCGGCCGGAACGCCGGGCCCCACTGCGAGATGCAGTGGGCCTCGTCGACGGCGAAGAGCATGACCGGCAGCCGGGCGAGCGCCGCCAGCATGCGATCCGTCATCAGCCGCTCGGGGGCCATGTAGAGAAGCCGCGTCCGGCCCGCCGCGGCCCGGCGCCAGGCTGCGATGTTGGCGCCCCGGCCGTTCGCGGAGTTGATGCAGTCGGCGGGAACGCCGGCCAGCCGGAGCGCGGACACCTGATCCTGCATCAGCGCGATCAGGGGGGACACCACCACCGTGAGCCCGTCCATGACCAGGGCGGGGATCTGGAAGCAGAGCGACTTGCCCGAGCCCGTCGGCATCACGGTCAGCGCGTGCCGGCCCCCCAGCAGGGCCTCGATCACGGCCTCCTGGCCCGGCCGGAAATCCCGGAACCCGAAGACCTCCCGCAGCGCCCGGTGGGCGGCGCCTGGCGGGGCTGCCGGTTCGTGCCCCTCCCGGGAGGCCGGATGCGGCGGCTGTCCGTCCATCAGGTGCAACGCCGGCAACGGTTGGCGGCGGGCGGCGGGCGGAGCGGCGCCATCGCCGGTCCGGAGGCGTGACGGCGGAGCCCCGGGCGATCGTCCCGTTGCGAAGGGGATGCACGGTCCTGAGCCCGTCGAGGCATGGGACGAGTCCTACCACGAACTGCCCGCCAGCGACGGTGGCCCTACCGGCCCCGGGGCGCGTTTGCGGCAGCGGATCGAGCGTGACATGGTCGCCCGCGACGGTGGCTGCATCATGCTGCACCGATCGACGCACGACCGGCGGGGCACAGGGTGAGGCCTCTCCGTCCGACGCCGTCCGGTTCCCGCACCGGTGCGTGACGTGGCGCGGGTCATGAAGCCCGGCCGGCGAGCGCGGCCCTCGGATCGCGAGGTCCTGGCCGGGTCGCTCGAGCGCGTCACCTTCCACAATCCCGAGAACGGCTTCTGCGTGCTGCGGATCCGGGCGCGGGGGCATCGCGACCTGGTGAGCCTGATCGGCCATGCTGCCGCGGTGGCGCCTGGGGAATGGATGACCGCTTCGGGCGAGTGGGTGAACGACCGCACCCACGGCCAGCAGTTCCAGGCGCACATCATCCGCACCGCGGAGCCGTCCTCGGTCGATGGCATCGAGAAGTACATGGGGTCCGGCATGATCCGGGGCATCGGCCCGGTCTACGCCCGCAAGCTGGTGCAGGCGTTCGGCGATAAGGTCTTCGACGTGATCGAGGCGGAGCCGGAACGGCTGCGTGCGGTGACCGGGATCGGGAAGGTGCGGGCGCAGCGCCTCACCGATGCCTGGGCCGGGCAGAAGGTCGTCCGCGAGATCATGGTGTTCCTGCACAGCCACGGCATGGGCACGGGGCGGGCCGTGCCGATCTTCAGGACCTACGGCACCGACGCCGTGAAGGTCATGACGGAGAACCCGTACCGGCTGGCCCGCGACATCCGCGGCATCGGGTTCCGGACCGCCGATGCGATTGCGATGAAGCTCGGGATCGGGAAGACGGCCATGGTACGGGTCCGCGCAGGCATCGGCCATGCGCTCGCGGAGGCGGTGGACGAGGGACATTGCGGCCTGCCGGAAGACGAGCTCGGACCGCGTGCGGCCGGGTTGCTGGAGACCCCTGCGGGAGATGATCCGCGCAGCGCTGGACCTTGAGGTGGCCGACGGCCCCGTCGTCGCCGACACGGTGGCGGAGACCCCATGCGTCTTCCTCGGCGGCTTGCATCGCGCCGAGCGCGCGATCGCCGGACGGCTGGCGGTGATGGCCCGCGGCCCGTGCCCATGGTCCCGGATCGACCCGGACCGGGCGCTGCCCTGGGTGGAGCGCAAAACCGGCCTGGCGCTGGCGCGCGACCAGGCCGATGCCGTCCGGATGCCACTGTCCTCGAAGATCTCGGTGATCACCGGCGGGCCGGGGGTCGGCAAGACGACGTTCGTCAACGCGATCCTGCGCATCCTGTCGGCCAAGGGCGTCGATATCCTGCTCTGCGCGCCCACCGGGCGGGCGGCCAGGCGGATGGCCGAGGCGACCGGGCTCGAGGCGAAGACGATCCATCGCCTGCTTGAGGTCGACCCCCGGACCGGCGGGTTCAAGCGCGACCGCGGGCGCCCGCTCAGCTGCGGCCTGCTGGAGGTCGACGAGACCTCGATGGTGGACGTGCGGCTGATGCGGGCGCTCGTGGCGGCAGTGCCAGACGACGCGGCGCTGCTGGTCGTGGGTGATGTCGACCAGCTGCCCTCGGTCGGGCCGGGCCAAATGCTGGCAGACATCATCGCCTCCGGTACGGTGCCGGTGGCGCGGCTCACCGAGGTGTTCCGCCAGGCGGCCAGTAGCCGGATCGTCACCGTGGCCCATGGCATCAACCGGGGTGCAATCCCGGATCTCTCCACGCCCAGGGGCGACAGCGACTTCTACTTCGTGCCGGCCGGGGATCCGGAGACTGCGGTGGCCAGAACCCTCGAACTGGTGAAGACCCGCATCCCGCGGCGCTTCGGCTTCGATGCCGTCCGCGACATCCAGATACTGTGCCCGATGAACCGGGGCGGCGGCGGCGCCCGCGCGCTCAGCGTCGAACTCCAGGCCGCCCTCAACCCGGCGGGCGAGCGCAAGGTGGAGCGCTTCGCCTGGACCTACGCGCCGGGCGACAAGGTAATGCAGATCGAGAACGACTACGAGAAGATGGTCTACAACGGCGACATCGGCCTTGTCACGGAGGTGGAGCCGGAAGCGGGCGAGCTTGTCGCCCGGTTCGAGGGGCGCGGCCTCGCCTACGGCCTCGGCGAGCTCGACGCGCTGGTGCCGGCCGATGCCGCGACGGTGCACAAGAACCAAGGCTCGGAATACCCCGCCGTGGTGATCCCCGTGCTGACCCAGCACGACGCGATGCTGAAGCGGAACCTGCTCTATACCGGGGTCACGCGGGGCGAGCGGCTGGTGGTGCTGGTGGGACAGCAGAAGGCGGTCGCCATCGCTCTGCGCAACGCCTCGGGACGCCGACGCTGGTCGAAACCGGACGAGTGGCTGGCCGGGGCAATGGACGGCGCCGAAGCCGTGGTGGCCGGATGTGCATCGTGTCCATAGACGACGCCATGTACGAGATATTCGGGCCGCTGTCGCAAGGCGCCCCGGGGAACGACGATTCGACGCTACGCGCTCTCGATGCGGTGCCGTCCCGGGATATCCTTCGACGAGTGCTCGATCTGGGTGCCGGCCACGGACGGACGACCTTCGCCCTGGCGCAGGCGCTTCCGGATGCCCGCGTTACGGCGGTCGAGATCCATGAGCCCTTCGTCGAGCGGATCGCCGGACGCGCCCGCACGTCAGGCCTTGGGGACCGCGTCAATGCGATATGCGGGGACATGGCAAAGCTCGATATTGCCGCGGGGAGCATCGACCTGATCTGGGCCGAAGGCTCCATCTACATCGTGGGCATGGAGCGGGCGCTCGTCATGTGGCGCCCCTGGCTTCGTCCAGACGGTTGCCTGGCGTTCAGCGACTTCGTTCGGTGGGCCGGCGACCTTTCGGAAGAGGCCCGCGCGTTCTGGGCGGTCGAATATCCGGATATGGCGTCCGAAGCGGCGGTCCGTTCGCGCGCGGAAGCCGCCGGCTACCGGATCGTGCGCAGCTTCCGGATGCCGAGGGACGCGCACGAGGCCTACTACGTCCCGCTGGAGGCGCGCATGGCCGAGCTTGCGGGGAGCGCCGACGCCGACTTGCTGCAATTGCACGAGGGCATTCGAAAGGAAATCGACGTCGTCCGACGCTACTGCGACGAGGCGGGCTACACATTCTTCGTTCTTCAGCGCGCCGACAATCGTGCCCGGGTTGCCGGCGAGGACGGGTCGGGTTCGGTGAGTTGGGCGGCAGGTCGGTAAGGAGGGCTGAGCCGACCCGGACGATCAGAAAACGATCGGGCAGCCCTGCTGGAAACAGGCTGCCGGATGACGCGCGGAACGAAGCGGCACGCTACTCGATCGCGACAAAGGGGGCCGTGAGACGCGAGTTGATGAATGAACAAGGCAGAGATGGGCAAGCGTGTTCCCCCGAGCGGCATCGTCCTCTTCGCAGGCCGGTACGCCATCTCGGCTCCGCGCTGACGGTGCCGCCGGCTGGAGCGGCGCGATCGGGGAGTGATAGCCTTCTCCGGCTCAGCGCATCGATCCGCCAAAGTGTTCGGGCGGCGCATCGGCGGCGGCGGTCCGGTCGAGCAGCCGACGCAGGGCGGCGCGAACGGCGTGTTGCAGGAACACCGCCACGCGCGGCGACGCCACATCTTCGCCGGATGTCCGCCCGGCTTCTGCAAATGTGATCTTCGCTCCGCCCGGCCGGGGCGATACGAAAACCTTGTTCGGAGGCCGCCGGGGTTTCGGCAATCCGGGCTTCTTCCTCCACAGACGCCGACTGCAGCGCTGCCGGGTCGTTCATGCGCTTCTCCAATACGGCATCGCCCCGATGCGCGGCGGGCTCAGAGCGGCTCGATCTCCGTCGCCTGGAGGCCGCGCAATGGCATTTTGTTAGCGGGCGTTTCTGGCGCAGATTTTGTCGTGTCTTCCAACCGTTTGATTCGATGATGCTTCGATGGTCCGGGGAGGCACGGATCGATCGGGGTTAACAAACTCACCCGCCGCCGGCATCCTTGGCTCGGGCAGGACCGCCGACGGGAGCGAGGCCGATGGATCCGCGGATCAGGAGCCTCAGGTCGACGACGTTTTCCGGGC
>JAJDZX010000097.1 GCA_022824395.1 Alphaproteobacteria bacterium | reverse complement strand
GGGATCTCGATCCAGGTGACGACGGAGACGCTGGCCGAAGGGTTCCGGCGGTCCGGTCGGAAGGGCCGGGCGCTCGTTCTTGCCGAGCTGCGTGCGGGCGTGCTCGACGGCAACGCGGGCGAGCGCCTCGCGCCCTACGTGTCGCCGGCGGAGCGGCTGATCCTGGAAAGGCTGGGGAAGCAGAAGGCCCATGCGGTCTTCGACTCGGCGGCGACGCTGATCCGGAACCGTCTTGCGCTGCGGAAGGCGATGTCGGGCGCGCTGGCCATGCCGCTGCTGCTCGCGGCCGGACTCGTCGCCATCATCCTTTTCTTTGGCCTGCAACTCCTGCCTGCGCTCTCGCAGGTGATCGAGCTGGACGCGATCACCGGCTGGCAGGGCTGGATCGTTCAGGGCGTGCTCGCGTTCTCGGCGAATCCGCAGCGCCTGGCCGCGATCCTGGGCGGCGTCGCGACGGCGGTCGTGGTCTCCATGCGGCTCTGGACCGGGCCGGGTCGGGCCTTTGCCGACCGGTTCCCGCCGTACAGCCTCATGCGGCTGCAGGCCGGCACGGGCTTCCTGTTCGCGGTCATCGAGACCGGGCGGGGCGGCACCGCGGTCACGCCCGCGCTGCTCGAACGGATGGCGAAGACCACGGGGCGCTACGAGGCGTCGCGGATCCGGGCGCTGGTCCCGGGGCTTGAACGGACGGGCAATCTCGGCACGGCGGCGCTGGAGGCGGGGCAGGGCTTTCCAGCCGACGAGACGGCCCTTGTGCTGCAGTGCCTGTGGAACCGAGAGGGCGGCATCAAGAGCGCCGGCGAGTTCCTGGAACGGCGGCTCGCGCAGATCGAGAGCGAGGTGAAGGCGCGGACGGCGGTCCTGAACGCGGTCCTGCTGGTCGCGTGCACCGCCGCATTCCTGGCGCTGATCTCGATCGCGCTTCCCGTCGTCGACCTGATCGACAGCTCGATGGGGTCCCTGTGAGACCGCCCCCGACATGCCCCCGCGACGCGGGGACGAGCAACTGGAGGAAGACATGACACATGAAACTCGCCTGCGCGCCAAAAGCGACGCGCCCCCGGCCCGGGAACGGCTGCCCTGGCCGCGCCGAAGCCGCCGCGGGCTGATCACCGTCCTTCTCACGGCGGCGGTCGTCGCGTTCGTCCTCGTCGGCATCCTGGCGATCTACAGCCGTGTCCAGACGTCGATCGGCACCCAGTCCGTCCAGTCGGTGCTGACGGCGGCGGAGGCGGCCTTGCGGCGGGCCTATGCCAGCCAGCCGCAATACGACGCCAACCTTACGGAGGTCCTCTGGAGCGCGATGCCGTCCAACGCGATCCAGGGCACCGGCGCGAACCGGGAGATCGTGACGCCGTGGGGCGGGGAGATATTCGCGGGCGGTGGCGACACCCCGGACGACGACGGCACGGGAACCGCGTCGAACAACCGATTCTTCATCACGATCCTGAACCTTCCCGAGGCGGCCTGCGAGAACCTCGCGCAGGGGTACCTGAACCGGGCCGAGGTCGTCGGGCTCGACGTCGAGGGGGCGGGCGCGACGGCGTTCACGCAGGTGAACACGGCCGCCCAGATCCAGGCGTTCGACTCGGTCGCCGAGATCGTGACCGAGTGCGACGGCGACGACGACGACAAGTTCGCGGTCGTGTTCCGCGGATGACGCGCGTGGCGGCATGTCGCGGCCCGCGGCCGAAGCGCTGCGCACGGTGGCCCCGCCGGGACCGTCGCGGCCTCGCGGCGCTGGTCGGCATGACGATGATCGCGGCCGTCGCCGTGTCGGCGACCCTGGTCTGGAAGCTCGGCCTCGCCGGCGAGCGGCTCCGGGGCGAGGCCCGTCACCTGGCGAAGGCAGTGGCGGCCGAAGGCTACGGCCTGCACCACTGGCTGCACGCGGAGCGCACCGCGACGCCTCCAGGCGTGACGCCCCCGGCGGAAGGGGAAGCGCGGGAACTGACCCTTGCGGAGCGGGGCCGGCTAGCGGCGCATTCGGCCGTCGCGCCCTGGCGGCGATCCGCGGCGGACCCGACCCTGCCGGTCCTGCCGCGCGGCTGGGAGATCGTGCACCTCGTCGGACGGGCGGGCGACCATGCGGACGCGGTTCTCGTGCTGCGACCGTCGGACGCGCTCGTGGCGCTGCCGACGTGGGACGCGGCCCGGCGGGCGCTGGACGTCACGGTGGGCACGGGGGAGGACGGCGCTGTGACGCTCGCGACCTTCGCGCTCGCGGCCAGCCCGCTCGACGACTACGACCCGGACAGGGACCGGGCGCTGCGGGCGTCGCGGTTCGCCCGGCTCGACACGGACGCCGTCCTGCGCGAGATCCATGCGGGGCATGCGCCGCCGCCGGTGGGGACCGGCATCCTCATGGGCGGGCACGACCTGGCCCGGGTCGGGGAGCTGGATGGCGAACGGGGCACCATCCCGCGGATCGACGGCGATTGCCCGCCTCCGCCGCCGCCGCCCGGAACGCTGTCGGGAACGCTCTGCGCGGACTCCCTCGACCTCGGCGCAACGCTGACGGCGAACGTGCGGACGACGCTCTCCACGGCGACCGCGGCGGACGTGACGGTCACGCAGGACGTGACGGGCGTCACGCGGGTGCGGACGGAGGACACGACGGTCTCCGGCACGGTGACGACCCCGGAGCTGGCGGCCTGCGCCGATCCGGACGCGGACCTGTGCGGCGGCGGCGATCTCGACATCGAGACGGGCACCGGCACGCCGGACTGGACGGAGGCGTCGATCTTCGGCGACACGGTCATCCGCAACGGCAACCGGCTGGTCGGCGTGACGCTGACGACGGGCGGCACCGGCATCTTCGGCACGCTCGGCAACGGCACGCTGACCGTGGGGGGCTGCATGCGCAGCGTGAGCCCGTTCATCCACCACGGGGGCGGCTGCCCATGAGGGGCGCGAGGCGGAGATACGCGGGCCGCGCCCGGCGCGGATTCGGGCTGTTCGACGCGATGCTGGCCACGCTGGTGCTGTCCGTGCTCGCGCTTTGGGGCGGGCAGGTGGCGGGCGACTGGATCGCGGGCCGGACGGTGACGGCCGAAGTACGCACGGTTGCCGAGCTCGCGCGCGCCGGCCGGCTGCTGGTCGAGGGCGACGTCGGGCACGCGGGCCGGACCCACGGGGTGGGCGCGTCCCCCCTGGCGGTCGGACTTGCCGATCTCGAGGCGGCGGACCTGCGATCCCCGGCGCAGGGGACACAGACGCCGGGACGCCGCGTTCTTTCGCTCTGGCTCTGGCGGCCGGATGCCGGCGCGCTTCTCGTGATCGCGCGGGCGAGGGGCGAGGAGCCGCTCGCCCGGCTGCCGGGCGCGGAGGACGGCGCCACCGGCGTCGGCGCACTGCTCGAGACGGGCACGCGCCTGCGGGGCCCCGGGGTGGACTTCGACACGGCGGGTCTCAACGCGCTCGTGGCGGGTTTCGCCACCGTGAACGACGTCTTCGCGCTCGACCACGTGGCGCTGGACGTGACCTGCCGGAGCTACCTGTACCGGGTGGAGGTCGACTGCGACGGCGACGGGACGCCGGATGCCATCGCGAACACGATGGAGACCGACCTCGACATGGGGGACCATGACATCACGGGGGCCGGAAACGTGACCGCCGCCAGGGCGGTGATCGGCACGCTGGAGGGCGCGACGGAAGTGACCGGGGCGCTCACCGTCGGCGGGGAGCTAGCGGTTACCGGGACGGCGACGATGGCCGATCTCACGGTGAACGGCGCCCTCACCGCCGACAGCGCGGACATCCAGGGCACGCTGACGGTTCCGGACCTGACGGCGACAGGCACGGTCACCGGCGCGAACCTGACGCTCGACGGGACGGTGATCGTCTCGGGCGAGGCCCGCCTGGGCGACGCCAATGCGGACACGCTGAACGTCGTGACGCTGAACGTGGACCAGCTCTCGTCTGACACGGGCACGTTTCAGAGCATCTTCGCCGACAGCGCGACCTTCACCAGCTGCACGGGATGCGGACCATGAGAAGGGCTGTCGCGATCGCGGGCATGACGACGCTGCTGGCGGGGACGGCGCCCGCGCAGCCCCAGTTCGAGTCCGGACCGGTGCCGGAGGAGCGTGACGTGCGCGAGGCGCTGGCCGGCGAGATCGCGCGGATGAAGGCGGACATCGCCGCGGTCGAGCGGTTCATGTCCTGGCAGGTCGACCTGGCCCGGATCGCGCGCACGGACCGGGCCGAAGCGCTTCGGCAGCGGCTCCCGATGGCGGACTGCCGGGCGAGCGTCCTGGCGCCGCTCTGCGACGAGCTGACGGGGCTGTTCCGTCCTGAGGACTTTGACGGCGGTTCTGTCGCCGGACGGGTGGACCCGGACACACGGGACTTCGAACGGAAGGACGCGCCATGAGCGGCGGGGCGTCGGACACCAAGGGCAAGTCGGCTCTCGAGTTCGCCCGTAACCGCCAGCGCCGTTTCAAGGCCCGGAGAGAGGCGAAGAGACTGACGCGCATCACGGTCTGGGTGCCGAAGGAGGATGCCGAGGAGCTGAAGTTGGCGCTTGGCGAGCCGGGCGCGTTCGAGCGCCTGAGGGAGGACGCGATGGCGGGGTTGCAGGCTGAGCTGACGGACCGCTTGGACAAGTGGATGGGCAGCGGCTCGGAAAAATCGCAACCGCCCCGGGTTCGAGAAGCGCTGGCCGCGGCTGCTGCGGCGAAGGCCGAGATGGACGCCTGCCTGGGCGACCTGATGCAGGCGCTCGAGGAGGCCGCGGCCGACGAAGGGGCAGCATCGGAAGAGGAGGGCGGCAAATGACCGATCTCGACAAGAAAGCCGAAGGGCAGCGCAGACGCCTGCCCGAGCGCCGGCTCTCCGAGAACCGGAAACTGGTCCGGGGTGGGCAGACGATCTACCTGACCGTCGGCTACGGCCCGGATGGGACAGAGCCGAAGGAAGTTTTCTACGCCGACGGCTACCGCAGCGGCTCCGACATGGAGGCCCTTGTGTCGGACCTGTGCATCGCCCTTTCGGTGTTCCTGCAGCACGAGGGCGTGACCGTCCCCTCGCTGAAGAAATCAATGGGGACGGCCTTCGACCTGCGCACGGGCGATCCGATGCCGGCGTCGATCCTGGGCTTCATTCTCGAGGAGCTGTCCCGTCCGCCGGAGTGGGCCGATGCGGCGGTGCACCCGGAGGGTGCAGAACTGACATGCAACGATGAAAACAAGACCTTCGGGGCAGGGGATCAGGCAGCCTCCGGCTCCGGAAAGGCGGGCCGCCGGGACTCTTCTCCTGGTCCGGCGGGGGCGGCCCGCCATCATCCACCAGACGATGCGCCGGACGCGGCTGCAAGCGGGAGGTCAACGACGTGATGCGTCCGGCGGATCCCAAGGCCTGCCGCAGGCTCTGGCGCTGCGTGCTGATCAGGGTCGTGCTCGATCTCTGCGAGAATGCGGACGTCGATCCGGATCGCATCCATGCGGAGCTGAAACGGCTCCTGCCGCTGTCGCCCAGGGAGCGCGCGGCGGAGATCAAGGCGCGTCGCCACGGCAACGGTGCGCTGGAGATGCTCGATGCAGCCTGATCCCGGCATTACGGCCTCGATCCTGGGCGCGGCGTGCGCGCTCCTGGCGCTTTGCGCGATGGTGCGGATCGCTTGCATCGACCTTCGGTGCCTGGAGATCGATCCGGGCTGGGCCGCCCTGGCGGGATGCGCAGCCCTGGGAGCG
>JAJDZX010000065.1 GCA_022824395.1 Alphaproteobacteria bacterium | reverse complement strand
ATCTTTCGGGCAACGAGGGTGGCCACCGATTCCCGGAAGCGACACCCGAGCGTCAAGGCATCCCACGAGCACTCAGTCAACTAAAGAAGATGCGCACGAGAATCGCCGAGATCGGCGCGAGCGGAGGGCCGCCGTTTTCCGGCTTGCCCGGATGCGTGATGGACGGAAGCGCAAGGCTACCGGGTAGGATGCCTTTGGCGGTGGCCGCGCTGCTGCTGGCGGCGCTCGGATCCTGCGACTCGGATCCAGTGGTCGAGCCGGAGCCGACGCTCCAAATCGTGCCGGACTCCGTGACCCTGACGTACATCGGAGACCAGTTCGCGTTCACGGTTCGGGGCGGAGAGGCGGTGCGCTGGAATAGCCTGGACCTGGCGGTGTTCACGGTGGACACCGACGGAACGGTCACGGCCCGCGGCAACGGCACGGCGCAAGTTCAGGCATGGACTCCCGAGTCGTCCGACCATGCGCTGGTTCGCGTGCGCCAGCTGGCGGACGTGCTCGAAGCGTTTGGGGAGGGACAGCGTGCGGCAGCGGGACTCTCGCTGATCGAGCCGGTCGGCGTGCGCGCGCTGGACGCCGGAGGCGCGCCGATCTCCGGGACGACGGTGCGGTTCGAGCCCGGCGCTGGTCACGGTGCGGTTGAGCCTGTTGAGGTGCAGACCGACAGCACGGGGCTGGCGGCGGCCCGGTGGAAGCTGGGGCCGGAGCCGGGACCGCACACGCTGGCGATTTCCGCCGACGATGCCAGCGTCGAGATCACCGCCACGGCGCTGCACCCCGACGAGGCGGTGGGATCGGTCGAGATACTCTCCGGGGAGGATCAGTGGGCCGTGGTTGGTCACGCACTGCCGGATTCCGTCACGGTCCGCGTCGTGGACGAGACCGGTCGGCCGATCAGGGGCGCGTCGGTTCGGTTCGAGCCGGAAGCGGGCAGCAGCCGCACCGATCCGGAAACGGCAAAGACAGACAGTCTCGGACTGGCGTCGGCCCAGTGGATGCTGGGCTTCGAGCTTGGCGCACAGCGGCTGGCGGTGACGGCGGGCGCGGAAACGGTGATGTTCGAAGCGGCTGCCGTGTCGGACGAGGGGGTCTGCAACCGGACGCCGGAGGTGAGCGCGGCGATCGTGCAACGCCTGATTGAGTTTCATCGCACGCGAGTCTCCGGCTGCGCGGAGGTGACCGAGGAGGCGCTCGGAAGAATTGATCTTCTTCAACTGCATGGTAAGGGCATCGCACGGCTTAGGAGCGGCGACTTCGCCGGGCTTGTGGCGCTGAGAGTGCTGCACCTGCAAGAGAACGAGTTGGCCAAGCTCCCGGCGGGCGTCTTCGCCGGGCTGTACCGGTTAGAGAGGGTGGGTCTCACGGAAAACCGACTGGTGGAACTGCCGCCCGGTTTGCTGGCGCACCTGGGTCAGTTGCAATCCCTGAGTCTCACTCGCAACCGACTGTCTGAGTTGCCCCCAGACATCTTCGAGGGCCTGTCGCGGCTGAGGACTCTGGACCTGGGGTCGAACGAGTTAACACAGCTTCCGTCGGACATCTTCGACGGTCTGTCGAGCCTGAAGAACCTGCATCTCGCCCACAATCGTCTGACGAGTTTGCCGGAGGATGTCTTCGACGGGCTTTCCAACTTGGAATTCCTGACCATGCGGGGTAACCAGCTGACCTCGCTGCCGGAGGACATATTCTCCGGCCTGTCGCGCCTGGGCGATCTCAGGGTCGGGGACAACCGTCTGACCGAGCTGACGGCGGGTCTGTTTCGGGAGGCCCCGAACCTCCAGCGGTTGGATCTTGAGGGGAACCAATTGACGGGGTTGCCGCCCGGACTCCTGTTGGAAACGCCGATGCTCCAGCGGCTGTTTCTTCAGGAAAATCGGGTGAAAATGTTGCCGCCGGACGTCTTCGAAGGACTCCCCAACCTGTTCAGGCTGGCCTTGCAGGATAACGATCTGGCCGAACTGCCCCCCGGCATCTTTGCCGGGACGCCGAAGCTCGCCGAACTCGGCCTTGAGTACAACCAGCTTGCGGAACTGCCCCTGGGCTTGTTCGCGGGCCTGTCGGAGCTGGAGTGGGTTACGCTCCACGGCAACACCGGGGCACCCTTCCCAATCCTGCCGGAGTTCGTGCGGGTGGATGGCGACCCGCTGGCCGGGGGTCCGGCGCGCTTGGCGGTGCGGGTGCGCGCCGGCGCGCCATTTGCGTTCACGGTTCCGGTGTCGGTCCAACGCGGAACGATCTCCCGTGAAGCTGTTTCGCTGCTGTCCGGGGACACGGTCAGCGCTGTGTTCGAGGTTTCTGCGAGCGCGGAAGGAGGCGCGGCGCATGTCGGATTTGGACCGTTGGCGGCGGTCTTGCCCGAGGGCTATGAGGGTCTGGCGCTGGCTCGCGGCGAGGAGTTGGTGCTGTTCGCGGAGTCCGACAACCGGAGCCCGTTGGCGCGGTCGGAGATTCCCGCGCACCGGCTTCAGGCCGGGGGACCGTCGGCCGACTTCGTGCTCGCCGACTATTTCGACGACCCCGACGGCGACTCGCTGACCTACGCCGTGGCGACAGCCGAGTCCGGGGTGGTGGCCGCGCGGATCGAAGACGGGTTGTTATGGCTGAATCCGCTGTCGGTGGACACGACCGCCGTCGAGGTGACGGCCACGGATCCGGACGGGCTGAAAGCGACCCACCGTTTCCGAGCTTGGGTGGTGCCCGCACCGGATCCCGACGCTTTCAACATCGAACTGTACTTCGATCCGGGGTTCACGGCGGAGGAGGAAGCGGCGGTTCGGCGGGCGGCGGTCCGGTGGATGGAGGCGGTCGTGGGCGACCTGCCGGACGTGCCGGTCCAAGGGTTGATGGCCGATTACTGTTACCGGGAGTCTCCCAACCTGCGGCTAGTGGGTGTCATTGACGACCTATTTATCCGCATGAGGATGGTCGCACGGCAGGGCAGAAACGTGGCAACCGCCAGAACCTGCGGTGTGCGGGAGGCGTCCGGTCAGGCCTTCCTCGGCGAAAGCTGGTTCACCCTGTGGTACGTTCGCAATCGGGGCATCGATGACTTGTTCGAGTCCGCGCTCCACGAGATCGGACATGTGCTGGGGTTTGGGGATTGGAGATGGGGCTCAAGCCCCAAGTCGTGGAGGGAACTCTTCCGGCGTGGGGACGGAGACGGACACTTCGCGGGGCCGCTGGCGGTGGCGGCGTTCGACGCCGCGGGCGGCGAGGGGTACGCCGGCGGCAAGGTGCCGCTCGAGGACAGGATACCCACGTTGAACATCCACTGGCGAAAGCGCGTCGTCCCCGGGGACATCATGGCGCCCGGCGGAGGTTCGTTGCTGACCGCCATCACCATTCAGGCGCTGGCGGATCTGGGGTACGAGGTGGACGTGAGCAAGGCGGATCCGTACACGCTGCCGAGCCAGGCGCATGCCGACGTTGGCGTTGCCGGCGCGGACGCGGAAGGCGCGGAGGCGGCGATGCCGGCCGACGACGTGATCGGAGGTCCCGTGGTGGTGGTGGACAAGGACG
>JAJDZX010000062.1 GCA_022824395.1 Alphaproteobacteria bacterium | reverse complement strand
CCAACCTTGCGGGAGTTCGCGGACGAGTATCTGCGGCGCTCGGACCCGCACTGGAAGCCGTCGGGCCGCGAGACCGTGCGCATCTACCTCAAGGCCCGCATCCTGCCCGCGTTCGGCAGGATGCCGCTCGACCGCATCGGCCCCGAGGACGTGGCCGCGTGGTTCGACGCGACGAGCAGGGACAAGCCGGGCGCGGCCAACCGCGCACTCGAAATCCTGCGCGCGATGATGTTCCGCGCCGAGGAATGGGGATTGCGCGACCGTGGCACCAACCCCTGTCTCGGCATTGCGAGGAACCCGAGGAAGCAGGTTGCCCGGTTCCTCGACATGGACGAGCTGGCCCGGCTCGGGCGGGCGCTCGATGCCCGCGAAGCCCGCTGGCCCGAGGCCGTCGCCGCGATCCGCCTGCTGGCGCTCACCGGATGCCGCCGCAGCGAAGTGCTCGATCTGCGCTGGCGAAACATCGGCGACGATGCGTTGAACCTTGAGGATTCCAAGACTGGCCCGCGCACGGTCCCGCTCGGCGCGTCCGCGCGGGCGCTCATCGAGGCGCTGCCCGGTCCCCGCGATCCCGATGCGTTCCTGTTTCCGCGCCATGCTGAAGGCCGGGGTATCTGGATTCTGACAACTTGCTGGCGGGCGGTCTGCGCCGATGCGAAGCTTGGCAGGCTGCGCCTGCATGACCTGCGCCATACTGCCGCCAGCCAGGCAGTCATGGCGGGTGAGAACCTGCCCCTCGTGGGCAAGCTCCTCGGCCATCGAAGGCACCGCACCACGGCGGGCTACGCTCACCTTTCCGACCGCCACCTCCTTGACGCAGTAGAAAAAGTTGGCTGTGTCATTCACGGCGCAATGTACTCGAAAAAGTAATTGGCGCCTTACCGTCACCTGCGAAATTGCGCCAACTCTTCAGAATACGAGCGAAGGTAATCTGCAAATGGATGGCCTGCGCCCTTCTGTTTTTTGTGCCATGACTCTAATTTCCATCCTGACTCTGCCAAGTCAGAGGCGCAAAACACAAACTCTAAGGTATCAGTCAAAAAACCGATAGCGCCCTGTAGCTTGTCCATTCTAGCAGTCGACGAGGTATTGCCATGCACAAACATGTTCCTTAAATCTACAGCAGCGTCCGTTATTTCGTCGATATCAGGAATAGAGTCGCCGATTCGATCAGAAATCACTTGAGAGCGATATCGTATCTTCTCCTTTAGAGTTGGTTTCTTCACTCTGCCAAGATAGCCGAGAATACCATCCCTTTTTTCGCCCTTCGGTAGCCCTTTGAAAAGCTTTCTGCTTTGCTGCACTGTGGCTTCGAGACATCCTTCCAGAGTCGAATTCGACGGAACAGCGGTATCCGGCAAAAGATCGAACATATTTGCTGCACCGACTATTCGATCCGCATCATAGCTGCTGCCACGAGACCAACCGAAAGCAAATCTTGATCGTGCGATACGCCACGTCTCTTCCTTCACTAGCCATTCACGCAACAAGTGTGAAAAGTCCTCCCTGTCTGTAGCCGCATCTACCAAGATGTCTCGAAAATCCGGTTCACGAGCACTCGAACGTCTCGAATGTTTGGGATACATGGTCAAGTGCAGGTCGGATGACTCCGGATGAGGATCGCCATCGTCGATAATTTGCAATTCGACTAAGTTCTGAGGGCGACCCAATATAGTATGAAAAAATCGTAAGACCTTGCGAATCTCAACATCCGCATCCTTCACACTCTTAGCTTCCGAGAACTCAACAAAAACGACAATACGATTAGATATACATGCCCCATGTGGACCGCCCATATCGAAGCTCGGTTGATGACATGCTGAAATCTTTCCGAGTGTCGTGTCGGCAGAAAATATCTGCATCTTGCCAGTCCAATACGCAAAGATCGGATAGCTGTCTTCAAATTGAATTTTTTCGAATAGATCTATCGAAGTAATATCCTTCACCCGATCAAGTGGTATATCCACAGTTCCAAACGCATAACGATCATGAAACAATGCCATTGCGTCATCAATCACGAAGGAGATTTTTGTTATTGTTTTTTCAGACGATGAACGATGTCTCGCGCCTATTACAACGTAGTGAGGGAAAAACCTGTAATGATAAAATACACCATCCTTCCCGAAGTACCGCTCTTGCCGTGTTACAATGCAGTCGATTAAGGACGCATTTTTCTGATTTTCCAGAATGCCAGTAATTGTCACTCTATCTAGCGTGTCAATATTTTCGATCTTGTCACCCCACAAATGCAAGGTGGTGTCCTCTCCACTCAAGGAAAGTGAGCCGGTCAAACTTTGCGTGGCCGACACTGAAAACATCCCGCTTGTAGTTTGCGCTTTCTCAATGCTTGTCATGTTAGAAGACATCTCCTAGGAAATGTTGCGTTTGTTGTTCGTGTCGTGTCTTTGGTGAGCACCGCGCGAACCGGTCAGGACAGAAATAGGAAGGCGGCAAAGTCACCTTGCCTCGCCCTTGGGCTTTCGTCGTGCCGTCTGCTTGCGTCTAACATTCGTCTTGGTTTCCAATGGGGCTTTAATCGTTTCATAAAGCATGAACAGATGCTCGACGCGCTCGCGCTCCGAAGCGAACCCAGCGCGCCGGTAGAGCCGGTCCACCCCGCGGTCGAGCGCCCGATGTGCCCGGCGCAGGTTCGGCGGCATAAGGTCGGGGTCGTAGAGATCAGCCAGGGTTGCATCCTGATGGGCGGCGCGAGCGTCGAGCACCGCCCGTGCCAGCGGTTTCAGCTTCGACAGGTCCGCGTCCTTGGGCGGCAGCGGGAAGGTGTTGTAGACGACGCCCACGGAATACATGTAGTCGCTTTTCATACGTCCGGTTACCGCCCGCATCCATGCCATATGCATAGCGGACGTGAGCAATGCGAAATCTGCGAGAGTCGCATTGGGAAGAAGCCGGAGCTTTTCACTCGGAATCACCGGTGGTTCAAGATATCCAATCGGTACATAGTCACGGCGTTCCGAACTGGTCTGCGGGACAATTAGGAATGGATACTCCGGGACAACCGTGACGCCATAAGCGCTCGGGTAATCAGCAAGCCGTCTGGTGGTGTGCCTCTTACTCTTCGCCCGGAACGCGCGGACAGCCTTCAGCCTCTCAGCAACCATTGGCAAGCCGCGCAGCCCTTGGGGAGTAATCTCCGCTGTGTGGAGAATCCATCGCACATCACCACGAATGAACTCGCGGGCACCCGGAAACGGTCGGAAGAACGGACCCGCACTCGGTTCATGTTCGAGAAAGGCCGCCTTCCCTTCGCTCGAAAAGGTCAGATTTCCATCTTCGAGCGGTTGAGTGCCTGTTATCAACCTATCCATCCCGTTGACCGGCGCGTTTTCCTCCCGCACCACCAGATGCGGGTCCGACAACCCGCCCGCATCGAACAGATACGGCGAAAGCGCGGCGTGGCGGCTTTCCTCCGGGTCGCCGTTTATGTCGGGATAGCTGAACAGGCGCTTCTCCGCCCGCACGGCATTGCGCCGGTCGAGACCGAGAATGACGACATGGACATGCGCCTTGCCGCGCGCGTCCGACCCCCATGCGAAGGTTCGGTGCGCGAATGCGATCTCCAGCTTGCAGCGTCCGAACAGGACCGGCCACAACTGCGCGACCTGCTCGCCCTGCGTAATCGAGTTGGTCGCGACGAAGCCGATCCGGGCATCGCCGCCCTTCACGTAGTCCCCCGCCTTGATGAACCATGCGGCGACGTAATCGAGCGTCCCGCCGGTCTTGCCGAGCGCCGCGATCCCGCGCACCTGCGCCCGCTGCTCCGCCGTCTGGTATTTCGCGCCCACGAACGGCGGATTGCCCAGCAGGAACGAACAATCGCCCGGCGGCAGCAATTCGGACCAGTCGGTTTCAAGCGCGTCGCCGTGGATGATGTGCGGCGACTTCTCCAGCGGGATGCGAACGAAGGTCTGGCCGAACTCAAGGCTCAGCCGGTTGTTCATGATGTGGTCCATCATCCACAGCGCGGTCTCCGCGATCCGCGCGGGAAACTCGCCAAGCTCAATCCCGTAGAACTGGTCCACATCCACCACGGACTGCCACGCGGCATCGAGCACCGCCTGTCCGCTCGCGGCGGTCGCTCCCCGAATCTCGCGGATGACTTCGATTTCGAGCGCCCGCAATTCCCGGTAGGCGATGATGAGGAAGTTGCCGCAGCCGCAGGCCGGGTCGAAGAACGTCAGGCCGCCGAGCTTCGCCTGGAACTGCCGGAGCGCTGCGAGGCGGCCCCGGCCCCGGCGCGCTTTCACGCGCTCGAACTCCGCCCGCAGGTCGTCCATGAACAGCGGCTCGATCACCTTGAGGATGTTCTTCTCGGTCGTGTAGTGCGCCCCTTGCGCCCGCCGCTCCGCCGGGTCCATCACCGACTGGAACAGCGCGCCGAAGATCGCCGGCGAAATGCTCGACCAGTTGAAGCGGCAGGCATTGAGCAGCGCCCCGCGCATCGCCGCGTCGAACGAGAACGTCCGCAGGTGTCCCTTGAAGAGATCGCCGTTGACGTAGGGGAACCGCGTCAGATCCTCGTCGAGCGTCGCCGCGCGCTCGTCCTCCGGCGTATCGAGCACCTCGAACAGTTGCGCGAGCCACGGCCCGAGATCGGCCCCGTCCTCGCCAGTGCGCGTCTCGATGAAGTCGAGGAAGATGTCGCGCGGCTCGAACACCCCGGTATCGTCGGCGAACATGCAGAACACGACACGCACGAGGAAGCGTTCCAGATCGTGGCCCCGGTGTCCGGCATCGGCGAGCGCATCGTGCAGCCGCCCGACCAACTCGGCCGCTTCGATGTTCGCCGGGTCCTGGTCGCGGAAGGTTCGGCGCTGCACGCCGAGGATGAAGCCGAACGACTCGACATGCGCGGGCAGGTCCGAGAGCGGGAAGGCGACTTCCTCGCGTTCGTCGAGGTCGTACAACTCGAAGGTCTGGAAGTCGCTCACCAGGATGAAGCGCGGGCGCTCGCGTTCCGCCAGCGCGTCGAAATACTCCCCGGCCTGTTCGTAGGCCGCTTTCAAATCGCGCCCGGCGCTCTTCTGTTCGACGATGAGCACGCCGGGCCAGAACAGATCGATGAACCCGGAGCGATTGTCCAGCTTCGCGACATGCGCCTCGTAACGCGCGACGCTCCGTCGCTGAACTCCGAACACCCGGAAGAAGGCGTTGTAGAAGCTTTGCGTCTCGCCCTTCTCGTAGGCCGCGTCCTTCCAGTCTTCGGCGAAGGCGGCAGCGCGGATGCGAACCTCGTTCCACGACAAGCGCATCAGGTCGCGCCGCCCGCCTTGCGCCGGACAGCGCCCCGTTCGGCAGGGCGGGCAGCAGGCCCGGTCATGCGTGCAACGCCTCCACGCGCCGCGCGGCGGCGGTTCGGTCGCGGCGCGCCTGCGCAAGCTCGTAAGCAGCCTGCATCCGCATCCAGTGCTCGGCGGTGCCCCAGCCGATATCCTCCAGCGCCAGCGCCATGTTCGCCGACACCCCCGCCTTGCCGTTCAGCAGGCGCGACAGTGTTCCGCGCTCGCAGCCGAGACGCGCCGCAGTCTCCGTCACGTTCCAGCCCACATCGTCCATGCTCTCGCGGATGAGTTCGCCCAGGTGCGGCGGGTTCAGCATCGGCCCGACGCGATCGCCTGCAACATCGTTCATGGTCATCGCTCCCCTTATGTCAGTGGTAGTCGATCAGGTCCACGTCCACGGCCTCGCCGCCCTCGAAGCGGAACACCACGCGCCAGTTGCCCGAGGCGCGGACGCTCCACTGGCCCGCGCGGTCGCCCTTGAGGGGATGCAGCCGGAAGCCCGGCGCGTCGGCGTTGCCGGGATGCGTCGCCTCTTGCAGACGGAACAGGATGCGCCGAAGCCGTGGCGCGAGACCAGCGGGCAACCGCGCGGCGTCTTCGCGCTCGTGCAGCGCCCGCAATCCCTTGTGCCTGATCTTCATGATTCACTGTAGCGCGCGACGTTACACGCCGCAAGCGCACACCCTGTCGTCGCGTCCGGCGACACGCTGACGGTCAACGAGATTTCGCACATTGATCTGTTACCTCCTGCTTCCTATAGTGCCGCCTGGAAGCCGCGCGGCGGTTCGGGGACTGTCTCCGCAAGTGCGCGGCGGGCGCTGCCGCTCAAGCGCCGCTCGGGCTAAATGCCGGTTGCAAAACGGCTTTCATGGCCCGACGGGTTGAGCGGTCAGGAAGCGCGATTGGGACGCCCTTCGGCGCGTTGGTCTCACACCCGACGCAGGTTCCTGCCTGCGCGCGCATGCGCGCTTTTTGCGTGCCCTTTCGGGCACTTTGGGCGCCGTTCGGCGCCATTTGGGGCCTCGCTCTTGTTTGGACGAGTGTACTACGCCTGGATGTCCCATAGGTTCTGACGGTTAGCGGTTCCCGAACCCTCCCGTACTACCGCTGTACTACCCGCAAACCAAGGCGTACTACGCCGCGGCCGATCGCCCCTGTCGAACGAAACGACGGCCGGCAAGCCCGCTGTCCTACCGATTTCCGCAGACTCCGGGCATTCGCCCACACTTGCGCGGAGGCCTTTCGCCAGCCGATCTTCCGCCGAATACAGCCGGCCCGCACCGCGTTCATGGAGTTTTCCACAGCCTGACGCGGCGGGGAGATGGCTGCAGACCGCGCAACCGACGCCCTTGCGCGCACCCGAATTCCTCGCCTTCACCAGCCAGAGCTCACCCCGCCGCGCGCTTCTGCAGCTCCCGTTGCAGCTCCCGCGCTTCGCGCACAAGCTCCTCCAGTTCCTCGGCGCGCCCTTCTTCCAGCATGCGCGCGCGCATTGCCGTCGCCAGAACGTGGACATACCGGAAGGTCCGTTCGATCAGCGGTGCCATCGGACGCCCCGCCTCACCCGCGTCGGCACCATCCCCGACCGCTGCCAGCACGGCCGCGCGCACCAGTTCGCCCGCGGTGATGCCCCGCATGATGGCGAACGTCTCCAGGCGAGCCCACTCCCGGTCGGAAAACCGGATCGAGCGCGGCATCCGTTTCTCCCCGTTTCCGTCCCCGTCGACCGTCTGCTCAGCCATTTTCTGACTCATCGCGCGCCTCCCAGGCTTGCTGCTGCACGTGTGCGGTGGCTTCGCTGCTCGGCCCCTTCAGGCATTTCGCACCCCGCTTCCAGGCCGCTACAGGCCGAGCCCGTCGTCCCGGCTGCGCTCCCTCGCCTCCGGTTCGCGCTCCGGAGCGTGTGAGGCTGGGCCCGTTCGATCGGCGCCCGCTTCCCCGGTGCGGTCAACTTCGGCCGCTTTTTCGTGCGATCCTCGCGCTTCCGCCGCTCGGCCGGACGCCTCCCTAGGCATTTCCCCGATGCCTTCGAGCGCGGCGATGCGCTCGCCCGTGACCGCCTGGAGCTGCGCGCGGAGCTCGGAAGCGTCGTCGGTGACCAGCTCGGCGCGCTCCCGGGCGCGGCTGATCTCCACGTAGAAGCTCTTCTGCGTCGTGAGATGCGGGTGACGGGCCTCGATCGCGGCAATGACGTTGTCCACCGTCCTCCCCTGGAAAGCGTGCACGGTAGACGCCCAGGCATGGTCGAGATGGCGCAGTTGCGGGTCCCCCCTGCCCAATTCCAGCCGCCGGCCGTCCTCCAGGCGGAACGCGACGCGCCCGTTGCTGACGCCCAGCACCTCGGCGGTGCGGCTGTTGACCACCCCGAGCCCGTCGTCGTTCCGCGTCCAGCGGATGCGATCGCCCGCGCGGAGCTCGATCCCCTCCGAGCGGTACACCTCGGTGCCGCCCTTTGTGCCGCCGATCTGGGCGGGTCTCCAGGCGACGCTCCCGCCCTTGCCGTCGTCGAGCAGCACGGCGCCGCGCTTCGCGTCGCGGCCGACCACGCGTCGTTCGTCACCCTTCGCGACGCCGATCCGCTTGTACGGGCGGTAGAACGCCACCACGTCGCCCTTCGCGTAGTTGCCGGCGAGCGCCTTCTCGGCCTGGGTGTAGCCCTTCGAGACCAGCTTCTCGCCGTCCATGGCCGGCCCGTGCAGGCGGCCTTCGCGCGCGAGCTGGTCGCGGATGTGGCCGTTGATGCCGAGGCGGAGCTCGTGGCTCGGCGCCATGACCCCGCTCTTCTCCCGCGCCTCGGGCGCCAGCGCCAGCCAGCGCCCGGCCACGGCCGCCGCGATCCCGCCCCGCGGTACCGCCGCCACGTTGGCGCCGAGCTTCCCGAAGGCGCGGGTGATGTCGCCCTTGATGCTTGCCTCCACCGCCTCCCTCAGCGCCGGGTCGCGCTGGCGCATGATCTCGTCCTTCACCGCCTTCTGCATGCCGGCCGCCTGCAACTGCGCGAATGGCTTGCCGGCGTCCACCGCGTCGAGTTGTTTCGCGTCGCCCACGAGCACCACGCGCGGGATGCGGAGCGCGTCCGCGATCCGGAGCAGGTCGCGCGCCTGCACCGTCGACGCGAGCGAGCCCTCGTCGACCACCAGGATCGTCTTCGCGAAGGCGGCGCGCATCTCCTTCGCGCCCTTCTTCGTGAGGCGCCCCGCGGCGACGCCGGCGTTCCGGGCGAGGAACCCCTGCAGGGTCTGCGACTCGATGTTGGCCTCGGCCGCGAGCGTCTTGACCGCCGAGGCGGACGGCGCGAGACCCACCATGCGCCAGCCCTTCTTCTCCGCCAGCGTGCGCGCGCGGTCGAGCATCGTGGTCTTGCCCGTCCCGGCATAGCCCTGGACCCCCACCACCCGATCCTTCGCCGACAGGATCAGCCCCACGGCCTCCTTCTGTCCGGCCGTGAGCCCGCCCCGGCTGAGCTGTCCCCGGACCGCCCAGCGGCGCATCAGGGCCTGCCCGCGGCCCGCGCCCGCTCCCATCAGGGCGATGGTCTCGCGCTCCTCGCCGACAGTGCGGTCGGTCGCGAGCGAGTCCGCCGCCCCCGGCAGCGTCACCGCGTGCAGCGTCCCCGCCTTCTCCAGTCGCGCCACCTCGCGTTCGATGGCCTCGACGGCATGCCTGCCCGGGGCATGCGCCAGGGCCGCGGCGAGCAGATCCGCCCGCGAGAACACGGCAGCTCGCTCCGACAGGTGCGCCATCGCCCACGCCACGGCCCCGCTCGCCGTGCCGCGATCCTGCAGCGACTCTTCCGGCGGCGCCGGTGCGGCTTCCCCGCCCGGCAGGTGCCCCGGCCGCTCGGTCGCGTTCGGCAGATCCGGCTGCGCCTGCGCGTCCCGCTCACTGCCCGAGGTCACCGCTGGCTCCGTCGCAGCCCGCTCCAGCGAGACAGCACCGCCCGGTTCCGCTTCCTGTACCCGGCTCCCCGCCCCCCTCTCCTGCGCGATGCGGCGGACAAGCGCGCCGGCGACGAGCCCGCCGACGTCGAGGCCGTGGTCGGCCGCCTGCCGCTGCCACACCTGGCGGAGCTCGTCGCGGTCGATCTCCCGCTTGGTCGCGCGCGTCATCAGCGCCGCGCGCTCGGCGTGACGCGGATTGCCCGACGATTCGTCGAGCCCGCGCGCTTCCATGGCCGCCTCGATTTCGGCGCGGCGGGTCGAAAACGCCCGGATCGCCTCGCGGGAAATCCCCGCGAGCTCGAACCGCCCGTCCGCATGCGTCTTCTCGATGCCATGCCCGAGCCGCGTGAGCCCGGCGGCGAGTTCGTTCCGGTAGATCGCGCCGATCAGCATCTTCGAGTCGTAGAGCTTCTCGTTGGCCATCGTCCGCCACTTCCCGTCCGCGCCCTGGACCATGTTGGCGAGCACCGAATGCGTGTGGAGCTGCGGGTCCAAGGCGCGGGACGTGTCGTGCCTGAACGTCGCAACCACGCACTTCTGGCCGCCCACCCGGACCATGCGGCCGGTCCCGCGGTCCCACACCCGCGTCTGGACCGCGTGCTTCTCGACCCACGCGAGGGTCGCCCTCACCGCCCGGTCGTGCGCCCCGACGATGCGCTCGTCCCCGCCCACGAGGGCCGCGATCGAGACCGACTTGGGCGCCGAGAACGTGAGGTCGCGGCCCGGCCGGTGCGTGATCTCGCCATCCTTGCCCCGCTTGCCGAGCTCCGTCCCGGACCCGTCCGGCACCTTGCCCTCGAGGATCGCCTTGAAGGTTTCCGCGTTGACGGGCCCGGACAGCCCCAGCGCCTCGGCGCCCTTCCCGAACCAGGCGCTCGCGTCCCGGTGCTCGGGATCGTCCTTCGCGTAGTACCCGTCCTTCTCGTAGTAGCTCGCACCCTGCGCGGCCGAGGCGATGGCGCCGATCGACAGCACCTCAGACCCATTCGCCCCCGTCGGGCGACGGCGCAGGATCGGCGGGCCTGGAGTCCGCCTCACCGGACGACGCCGGGGCCACAGGCGGCGCGGTCTCTTCCGGCCACCCCTCCGCCCCCGCCGGCACTGCGGGTGCTCGCGCCGAACCGCTATCCTCGGCCACGGACGCGGGCGCGGGGTGCGCCTTGACCACGGGCTCCGCAGGGCTGCGTTCGCACCAACCCAGATCCGGATCACCCTTCCAGGGCGCCTCGGCGTCCGCGTCCGACGAAGGCGCCGGGACGGCATCGTCGGTCGTCTCCCCCGGCTGTGCCGGGCCGACGCCGCGACCGGCCACAGCCAGGGGCTCCCCTCCACCCGCCGCGGCCGGGGGAGGCTGGTCCCCGCGCGGCGCGAACCGGGGCGCCAGCACCGGGCGATCGACCGGCTTGAGCCTGATCGACGCCACCGGGTACGGCCCCGGGAACTTGAGGAAGCCGTGGAGGTTGGGGAGCCGCATGATGTCGGCGGGGAGCGCGAGGGCGCGGAGCTCCCGGCGCGGGGTGAGCGAGACGCCATCACGGATCGTGTTGGCGCCGTAGCTGACGTTCTCGGCGACCTCCTCGACCTCGCTCCGGCCCAGGCTGTCGGCCGACCACTGCGCGGTGTCGCGGTCGGGCGCGGCGAGCACGACGCGCGTGCCGCAGAGCCCGGAGATGGTCTCGGCGCCGTTCCGTCCGTAGAGGTCGCGGAGCACCGCGACCGGTGGCCGGTCCGTCTGTCCGTTAACGACACTGCCGCTGTTGACCCCCCCGCCCGACGTCCTGGTCCCCGTGGTGGCCAGCTCGACCCAATCCGACAACGGGCTGCTCCGGGCGAACAGGTTGCGCGCCCAGGCCCGAACCCGGTACGTCGTCCCGCTCGCCAGGCCCGGCACCGTCACCGTCTCGGTGACGCACGGCGACGCAACGGTGTGGCTGTGCCGGACGACCGCACCGCTCGTCCTGTCCTCCGCCTCCAGCAGGTAGTTGGTCACCGGCGCTTTGCCCGGCGACACGCACGCGATGCTGACGCTCAGCGACGTCTCGGTCGGTGCCCGGTCCCCGCTCTCCACCGGCATCAGCACCGGCATCCCGGGGCTCACGCCGTGCGAGTGATCTTTGTCCCTGATCGTCACCGTGGTCGACGCCCGCGCCCCGGCGGTCACGCGCGCGTCGTGCGGGCTGCCGATCTCGATCGACAGGGTGAACGACTCGTCATGATCGACGTAGTCGGCATTGTCGCAGGCGGTGACCGGCACCTCGACCCGGGCCTGATTGGAAAGGAACGTCACGGAAGCGGGGATCGCAAGATGGTCCCAGTCCGTGTTGTCCGCGCAGTTGTTCCGGGGCTGGCCCTGCACCTCATCCGCCGGCTTCGTGCCGTAACCCTCGTAGCGCAGCCCGACGGTGAAGTCCGAGTTCAGGTCGCCCGTGGCGGTCAGGACGACGGTCCTGGCGCTCGTGCTGTTCTCCGCCACCTCGTAGGCGGTCGAGGCGAACTGCACCGTGACGTCCTGGTCCTCGATGGTGATCACGGTCGAAGCCGGGGTGCCCACGGTCCCCGAGGAGACGCTTGAAATCGTCAGCGTGAACTTCTCGTCGGGCTCCACCGCGTTGTCGTCGTGGATGACCTGCGTGAACTCGACCCTGTCCGTTCCCGCCGTCATGGTCACCGTGCGCGTCGCGTCGCCGCCATAGTCGGTCCCGCGCTCCGCGGCCGGGTCGGACGGCGTCGAGGTGCCGTCGCTCGCCGCGATCGTGATCGTCGTGTCCGCCGCGACGTTCGAGCTGGCCTGCACCGCCAGCACGAACGAGCCGGCATTCTCCTTCACGAGATACGCCGCATTCTCGAAACCGAACGTCACCGTGCATGACGACGCCAGGCTCACCGGGACCGTGTTCCCCACGCTCCAGTCCAGCGCGTCCGCGGCAATGCGCCAGCGCACGGCGTTGTCATCGTTCGCCGGCTCGTCGTCGCTGATTGTGCCGTCCGAGAGCGTGTAGCCCGTCGTGCCCACGCACAGTTTCAGCGCCTTGAGCGCATCGGGGATCTTCTTGCTCAGGAGCAGGTCCAGGTGTCTGTTACCGACCTGATCCTCCGAGACGATCAGTCCGTGGACCGTGTAGTCCGTGTCGTCATGCGTGAAGTCGTTGTCGTCGAAGGCCGTGTTGCAACCGTTCGCGCCGGAGTTCCCGTAGCAGCCGCGGTCGCCGTCGGGCGCCTTCACCGTCAGCGTCGCCGACCAGACGGGTTGCGCCTGTGCCGGCGCGACAGCGAGCAGGCCAAGCGCGGTGAGCAGGAGTGCGAGGACAGGGAGGGAACCAAAGAGGCGGGAGCGGATGCATCCGGCGCGCGGGTCAGGCTTGGACACGGAGCCTGTAGGAGCCATTGGGGCCGGACGCCGGGCGCGCCTCATGCCGCTGGCCGCTGGCCGCTGGCCGCTGGCCGCTGGCCGCTGGCCGCTGGCCGCTGGCCGCTGGCCTAATTGTACACGGCACATTTTGGGCCGGTGTGATGTCAAGTGCCAATTTGCAAGGCGGGCGAACAGACCGGAGCCGGGGGGCGACGGTGCCGTAGAAGGGGTTCCCGAACTCCCGTACGCACCGGTGGACAACTTGCTTCCCGACACTTGCAGCATGGCTGACTTCCTCTCGACAAACGTCCGGGCGCCGCCCTGACGTTTTCTTCTTTGCACACCTGGCCCGGATGCGCCGACGGGCGCCGAGACCCCGGCCCGGGGATCGTTCAGCGCGGCAATCTGGCAGAAGTCTCCGCTGAATGCACTCTCTTAACGTCAGGAAATCGTGCGGTTACGTGATACTGTCGTATTAGATACATAATCTCATCGGTGTTTGAGTATGAACCGGAACGGGTGCGCCGCACGCCTGACCGGTGGCGAACGCCTCCCCGGCATCGATACACGCGCGCGTTCGACCTTCAGGGCAGGGTCGTGGACCACGGTGGCGCGGACACGCACGTCGTGACAAGGAGCGGAGCGACGAACGGGCTTAGGACACGAATGGCGGCAGTATCGTCATCGCCCCCGGAGGTTCGCGAGCCGCCGCGGCGCGGCTTCAACGACTCGCCAATCCGGGTTGGCCTGACGGCCACACCGATCGAACCCGAGCGTTTCGCTGTCGGGGTCCCAGCCATCTCCGGGGCCCGTGCGGGCGACACGGGCTACCCTCCGTCGCCACACGCCTGACAGGCCCGATCGCGATCGGCTTTCATCCAAACCGTCGTTTCCGCCGGAAGCTGCGGCAAGCCTCTCCCCGGACCCGGCGCTTCAACAGCCCCGCCGCGGGAAATCCGTTCGGCCGCGCGCTGGACACCGCCACGCACCGTAGTGATCTCGCGCGCGATCCAATCGGGGCGGCGCAGGCCGCGGTGCTGACAGCATTGGGGCAGGCTGGCCTGACGGGACGCCGGGCGACGCCGAGCCCGCCCGGTGACTGTCGACCCGCCACCGCCGCGCACCGAAGGCCGCGGGCATCCCCTGCACGCGCCCCCAAGCCGCAAGCCGCAAGGCAGCCAACGTGATCGTACAGAGAGATGCTTGCCCGAGCGGCGCCTCGGCGGAAGGTCAGCGTCGGTCGGGCCTCGGTATCCGGTAGCCGACGCCGCGGTGGTTGAAGATCCAGGTCGGATCCTCCGCGCTGTCGCCGAGCTTCTGCCGCAGGGTCCGCACGAAGATCCGGACCAGGTTCGCGTCCGCGCTTTCGCGCCCGTCCCAGATCCGGCGCAGGAGCGTCTCGAAGTGCACAACCCGTCCGGCATTCACCGACAGCAGGCGCAGCAACTCGAACTCCTTGTGGGTCAGCTTTACCTCGGTACCGCCCACCGTGACCCGGCGGCGCTCGTACTCGACCTCGAGCTCGCCCAGCACAAACGTCTCGGGCTCCTGGTGCCGGCGCAGGACCGCGCGGATGCGCGCGACCAGTTCCGTCGGCGAGAAGGGCTTCACGATGTAGTCGTCGGCGCCCAGCTCGAACGCCCGCGCCACCGTCTCGTCGCGGCCGTAGCCCGAGATGAAGATCACCGGCAGGTCCGAGAGCTCCGGAATCTCCTGCAGCAGCTCGATCCCGTCGCGCCCGGGCAGCATGAGGTCAAGGAGCACGAGCTCCGGCCGCTCCGCGCGGATCAGCCCCGCGAGGTCGTCCGGTGCGCCGGTCACGAGCGGCGCGTAGCCTGCCCCGGTCAGCGTGTCGCGCACGAAGCGGAGGGTCCGCGGGTCGTCGTCGACCACCAGGATGCGCTGCCGCTCCTCCGGCGCCGCGGCCGACGGCGCGCCGCGGGCTGCGACCTCCGCGGCCACCGGGATCGTGAAGGTGATCGTGGTCCCCTGGCCCGGGCCGTCGCTGGCCGCGCGGATGCGCCCGCCGTGCGCCTCAACGAGCCCCTTGCAGATGGCGAGCCCCAGGCCGTGGCTGGCAGCGCCGCCAGCACCGGCCACATGCTTCTGGAAGAGGCGCGGCAGCAGTTCAAGCGCGACCCCCTCCCCGTCGTCGGCAACCGAGAACGCGACCTGCTCGGCCTCGCGCACGACCGCCACGCGGATCACGGCGGCAGGCTCTGTGTGCCGGGCGGCGTTGGCCAGGAGATTGTTTAGCACCTGCACCACGCGCCGCCGGTCCGCCATGACGGGGGGCAGGTCATCCGCCAGGTCAACGACGATGCCGCGTCGGGTATCGCCGGTCAGGAAGGTGCTCCGGGCCCGCTCCACCAGGTCTGCCGCCGCCGAGGGCTCGGGCGAGACCGAGAGCGTGCCCGAATCGATCCGCCCCGTGTCGAGGAGGTCCGTGATGAGGCTCCGCATCTGTTCCGCCTGTTCGACGATGATGCGGACGAACTCGCGCATCTCGGCCGGGTCCAGCCCGGCCGCCTGCTCCAGCAGCGTGACTGCCGATCCCTTGATCGACGTGAGCGGCGCGCGCAGCTCGTGGCTCACCAAGCCTAGGAACTCCGTGCGCATCCGCTCGATCTCGTCGAGCGGCGCGAGGTCCTGCAGGGTGACCACCACCGACCCCGCGCCGGGACCTTCGGTATCGGTCGGCGTGGCGTTGATCAACGTTCTCACGCTACGCCCGTCGGGAACCGAGAGCACGACCTCCTCGGCTCGCACGGTCTCGGCGTTCGCGAACTGCACCCCCAGCGGCAGCTTCGCGAGCGACACCTCGCGCCCGTCCGCGCGGCGGCAGACGATGACCTCGAGCAATTCCTCCAGCGGCCGCCCCGCCGTGCGCAGGCTCTCGACGATTCGCCGCGCCTCCCGGTTGGACGACACCATCCGTCCGCTCTCCCCGTCGAAGACCACCACCCCCACCGGCGAGGTCTCGATCAGGGCCTCGAGATCCGTCCGCGCGCGCTGCTCGCTCCGGTGCGTGCGGGCGTTCGCGACCGCCGCCGCGGCCTGCGACGCGAACAGCACCAGCGTCTCCTCGTCCGCGTCGGTGAATGCCTCGCCGCCCGCCTTCCCGCCAAGGAAGAAGTAGCCGAGGTTCACGTCCCGGTGGCGCATCGGCGTGCCCTGGAACGCCATGGCGAAACTCGGCAGCGGCGTCATGCCGAGCGTCCGGGCGTATTCCGCGAAATCCCCCTGGCGCAGCGGCCCGGGCAGCTCGCGGAAGTGCTCGAAGAGCTGCAGGCTGTGCGGCCAGGCGAGCATCTCGCGCTGCTCCTCGTCCGTGTACCCCGAGAAGAAGAACTCCCCGGGCGCCCCCGACTCGTCGATCGTGGCGATGATGCCCAGGCGCGCGCCCGTCAGGCCCTGGGCGACCTCGACGATCCGTCGCACCACCGTGTCCGGATCAAGGCTTTCGCTGATCTCCAGGATCGCCGCGGCCAGCGTCGACGCGCGGTCGCGCGAACTGTCGGGCTCCTTCCGCTCAGGTCCGTCCTGCGGGTCGGCATCGTGCTGCATCACGGGTCGCTCCCTCCCTCGGGCATCACCGGCACCAGGCCGGCCAGCCGACGATCGGACCCGGCAGGCTGCCACATGCGATCGCTGGCGCCTGCGGCACAGCCCTGCACCTGCCCTTTATTGTAATCATATGAAAGCAGGGTATCGCACATGGTTTGCATAGACGGGCGCGTCGCCCTTGCCCGGGCGGAGACCGTCCCTCATGCACACGCAAAGAGTCATTTACGAGGTAGACGACCACCACCGGCCGCAGTATTGCCGGCGACGCGCAGCCAGGGGGGCGCACTGAGGGCCGCGCCAAACGCAGGTCGGTCGGAATTCCGGTACCCGCGCCGGGCACACGGATCACCACGTGGTCAAGTCAACAGGCGGAATGCAGTACGTCGCGGACAAAATGTCCACGTCCGCGCAATCGCCAGGCGCGACCCGCCGGCGGCAATGCCACGGCCTAACCCGGGAGACGGTGTGTGAAAGCGGCGGGCCGCATCATCGATCTGACCGCCACCGAGTACGAATTGCTGCGTGTGCTCACGCTCAACGCCGGCAAGGTGGTGACCTACGATCGGATGCTGCGCCAGGTCTGGAACCGGCACGAAGGCGCCGACTCGGGCCTGGTGCGCATGTTCGTGAGCAATCTGCGCCGCAAGCTCGGCGACTGCGCCGCGACGCCGGTCCGGATCGTCAACCAACGCGCCGTCGGCTACTGCTTGGCCATGCCCGCCGACAGCTGAGCGCGGTGCAGGCGACCCTGCTGAACGTCGCGACAATGGTGGGGCCGAGCGCAAACGCCAGCCCCCGCCCGTGCTCGGCGGGAAGAGCCGCCAACGTCGCGCTCGCGCCCCGCGCGTCTGGCCCTGCGGCGCGCCCCGCTGCGGCGCAGGAAGGGCGGACCCTCAGTCCGCGCCCGCTGCCGTCTGCCGGAGGAAGGACAGGCTGTCGCCCGCGGCGTCGATGCCGCTTTCCAGCGCGCCATTGGATATCGGCACCCGCATGTAGTCGCCGGCCAGGAACAATCCCTCGACGCCGTCCAGGCCGTTCGTCCTTATCTTCAGGACATCCCGCAACATTCCCCCCGACGCGATGCAAAGTGCTTCCTTCCATCTGTAGACGCGCGCCAAGTGCGGGGTTTGCGGCATGGCGGGAAAGTACTTCCGAACTTCCCCGATCACCTTTGTCTCGATCTCGTCGTCGGTCAGGGGCAAAAGGCTGCACGCATTGTCCCCGACCGTGACGGCTTGCAACAGGTTCTTGCCCTCCGGCGCAACGCCCGGCGCCACGCATTTGACGTTTGCGATCCCGAGGAGAAACGAACCGGAGTGCTTCGGGAAGGCGGCGGCGAATGTGCCCCGCGGGAACAATTCGGCGTCCAGCCCCATGACCACCTTTACGACGGTCGAATAGGAGATCCGGCTCAATACGTCCCGGACATCCGGCGGCAGGCCGGGAACGATCCAGGTTGCGGTCGTGGCCGGCGTGGCGCAGATGACCGCATCTGCCGCGATGTTCTCCCCTGCCTCCGTAACGGCGCCCCTTGCGATACCATCTTCAACGACGATCCGCTGCACCGGCGTCGAAAGCCTCGTGACCTCGTCCGTTGCGCGCACGAGTGCCGTGGCGAACGACCCGACGCCCCTTTCCGGCAAGCAGACGCTTTCCGCCGGGTTCAGCAGAAAATTCCACAGCACCGACATGCCGTAGGCAGCGCCGACTTCTTCAGGATAGGCGCCGGTATAGGCGGCAATGTTCACATGGCTCGCCTCGTTCACGTAATCGCCCAGCGAATGGTCGTCCATGAATGCCGCGAAACTTCCCTCGCTATCGAATGCCGCCAGCTTCGCCGGGTCTTCGATGCTCAGCTCATTGCCGCGTTTCCTCATCATCCTGATGAACCGCAGCATCTGCAAAGTCGCCTTCGGTGAAAACACCCGGAACAGAAGCAATGTCTTGAGCGTTTCCAGTCTCTGCTTCCAGGTTCCTCCCATATAAATTCCATGGAAGCGCCCGTTGCTGTACATCAGGCCGCCCTTGACGTAGGGCGGGCGCTTCAATGGAATGCCGAGACTCTCGGCCAACTTCCGAACCGTGCCGTAGGACTCGATGAATAACTCGGCCCCGGTATCGATAAAGAACCCTCCCGCCTCTTCGCCTGCAATGCGGCCGCCGGCCCGGTCGGCCGCCTCGAGAACGGTTACCTCGACGTCTTCCTTCGAACAGAGCAGCGAATACGCGGCGGCCAGCCCCGACGTGCCGCCTCCGACGACGACGACCTTCTTCCTGTCCGTCATGTCAGGAACCTCCGCACACCGGCGCGCCCAGCTTCGCTACGCGAGTTGCCAGGGACTCTGCCGCGCTGCCCGCGCAGGGTCCGGCAACCTGTAGCAGACGTCTTCGTTGTCGTAGTGGGCCGAGCCGGAATCCTGAGAGAAACTGTCCTGGACGAACATGGACTTTCCGCTGAAGCACCGCCGCCGCGCTCCCCGGCAGTGGTCTTCGAGCCCACTGACAAGGCGTGTGCGAACCGGCAGACGGAGAAGGTAAAGGACGATATGCCGCCGACATGCGCCGCGCTGAGCGGTGTGCTCTCGGCCTCATAGTCCCAAGCGTCGAATTCCGCCAGCAACTTCCTGGTGCGCGCGTGAATGAACCGGATGTGCGGGCTGACCTTCCATCCGTCGCCGTCCGACCGCAGGCCACCAGGGAATAGGTCTCTACCAGGTGGCGGTTGTTCGGCCTGAGGCGCCGCTCGGTCCCCGACCCCAGTTTGGCCATGCGCCCTGCAATCGAAAAGGACTTGGCCACTTCAGTTCCGAAGCCTTCCACGAATCCTCGGCGCAATCACATACGCAGGAAGCGCCATATCCCGATGTGCAGGATCGTTCGTCGCCGCTTGATGCCACAGGCCTGTTTCCGTCCTCAAGGTGACAGTGGAGGAAGCGCTCCTCCACTGCGCGAAGGCGCAGCTTCGGGCACGGCCCCAGGATCCGGCCGCCCAGATCAAACGCTCCCACCATTCGACCTGCGGGCACGCGCTGGCAAACCGGACCGCCGGCGCCGTGGCGGCCGAGATCGATGCCGACGAGGCGGGGAGCGTCCGAACTGAGCTGTTCTGTTCGAGCTCGCAAATGCATGCCGCCGCTCCGTGGTCACGACGGACGACGACGGGATTCAGGAGGCCAGCGATGAAACAGGGCACCTGTTCCGTCCGCTCGACGACGATGCCGGTGCGCACCAGCGCCGTGATCCCCGGCATCCGCCGTACATCCCGAAAGCGCGTCGCCAGCGGGCGCAGCCAACACGGGCCACGGCTCACAGCATCCGCCCCAGCACGTCCCGCCGATCCAGCCAGCGGTGCTTGGCGACCGCCGCGACATGCACCACCGCCACCGCCAGCATCAGGTACGCCAGCCAACGGTGCAGGAACTCCGCCCGCCCCGACCAAGCCTCGTCCGCCTCCGATAGCGTCGGCAGCGCATAGCCGAACCACTTGATCGTATGGCCGGAGAGTTCCACCTCCGCCCAGCCCAGCGTCATCACGATCGCCGGCAGCGCGTACAGCGCCGCATGCCCCAGGTGGGCACCCGTGCGCTCCCACGGCGGCATGCCGCGCGGCAGGGGCGGCGGCGGGCTGAACGTCCGGACGGCGATGCGCACGACCAGCACCACGATCAGGGTCACGCCGACCGTGATGTGCAGGTCGAACAGCAGTTCCTCGAGCGGGCCGTCCTCCGCGACCAGCGTCGTCATCACGTAGCCACAGCCCCACATGAACACGAAGCCGAACGCCATCACCCAATGCAGAACGCGGGCCGGGAAGCTGTACTTGACCGTGGACATGTCAGTAGGCCGGGAGCATCGGATGCGGGCACGGCCGGCTCGGGCTGGTGATGCTTCCTGGCGGGTGCTCCCGAACGCACTCGTTCGTCGCCGCACGATGCCGCGGAGTGTCGCCCCATGAATCTCCGCTACATGCAGTTATCGTATAATTCACCGATGCAATCATATTGCGATGATAAGCACGATCGCTTCCAGCGTATTCCGCCCGCTTCGGCCTCGCAGGCGATGGGCAGGCCGCGGGCGCGCGGCGGCGTACGGCTGTTGATACCGGTCAAATGAGAGACGTCGGCAAGTCCCAAGCGCCGCGACGGTGCCCGCTCCACATGCCGGGCGGGCTCTCGTGCGTTGCCGTGGCGGCGCTGGTCGTTGCGGCCGGGGTCGCGGATATTGCGGTGGCCGCCGACAAGCTCTCCGTCGGAGCGCTCCGCTTCACCTCGCACAGCGGGGGCTTCATCGCCCTTGAGAACGGTTATTTCAGCGAGGAAGGCCTGGACGTGGAATTCCGCTTCTTCCAGGCGGCCGCGCATTCCGCTGCGGCCCTAGCCGCGGGCGACATCGATTTCGCGGTCGCGGGCGTCACCAGCGACTACATGAATCTTGCTGCCGAGGGTGCGATCAAGGCCGTCGGCGGAGTCCTGCGCGAACACCAGGATTTCGACGGCATGGCCATCATGGCTTCGATGAAGGCCTGGGAGGCGGGTTTCACCTCACCCGAACAACTCAAGGGCAAGTCGCTGGCGTTGACTCAGCTGGGCTCGACCTTCCATTACATGGGCGGCGTGCTGGCGGAGCAGTTCGGTTATTCGATCGAGGACATCGCGGTGCGGCCGCTACACAAGGTGAGCGCGATGATCGACGCTTTCAGATCCGGCCAGGTCGACGCGATGTTCATGATACCGCACGTCGCCAAGCCTCTGGACCAGATCGGCGCGGGCAAGATCATCGGCTGGATGCGCGACTATCGACCCGACCACCAGGTCACCGTGCTGATGGGCTCGGCCGAGAACATCAGGGAAAGGCCGGATCTGGTGAAGCGGTTTCTCCGCGCATACTCGAGGGGAATGGCGGACTTCAACCGGGTGATGCTGGACCCATCCAGGGACGCCGCGGCGACCGAGGCCATGGTCGAGCTCATCCACAAGTACGTCCATGTCTCGCGCACATTTGCGAACGCGGCGCCGTCCATCAAGGCAGGCGCCATGTACTTCAATCCGGGCGCATCGCTCGATCTCGAGAGCATCGAGCACCAGCTTGAATGGCACCAGTCGCAAGGCCTGGTGGCAGAGACCGTCACGATGGAGCAGATCGTGGACACCAGCTTCGTCGAGACGAACTGACTGCGTCACGCGCAAGGGGGAACAGGGCCCGCTCAGGCAGCGGTCGATCGGAAGAGGAAGGATGGGCTCCGCCTGAAGGTAGCGATCTCCGGTGTCCTCTCGCCGTGACGCGGTACCACGCAGGATGCCAGTCGCCTGGGTCCAGTCCACGAGCGTTCGTCAGAAACGGCGCAAGATCGCTGCGCGGGCCATCCGAAAGGCCCCCGCACCCACTTCGCATCGGCCTTCCCGGACGCGTGGGTGACCCGCTTGCCGGGGCGGCCTCGGGAACCAGCGTTCCTTCAACCCGCAACTCCGACGCCGACAGGCTCCAGCCCCGGAGCTGCGAAGGCGCGGAACGCAGACCCCGGCGCGCGCATGGTCAGGCGATTCCGGCAGGCGGGTCTCGATTGCGCGGCCGGGCCGGCCGGTGCTATGCGGTTGAATTCGCGTTGGGGTCCACGGAACCTGCTATGTTTCCCGGGCAGCCCGACACGAAAGGGGCCTTGTCGGCCATGCCTGTCCTCTACCTGCATGCCGGGCACAGCAAGACCGGCACATCGTGGGTCCAGGCGGTGCTTCGCGAGAACACTGCAGCGCTGGCCGAGTGCGGCCTGGTCTACCCAACGTTCGACGGTATCGGGGATGAACAGGGGGCCGAGATCGGGCAGGGCAACGGTCTGGCGTTGGCCGCCGGCCCGGTCGAGGCGCTGCAGGCGGGCCTTCACGCCATTCGCCGCAACGCCCGCCCGGCGGGGGCGGTCTTGTCGTCGGAAGAGTTCTTTCCCCGTCTCAGCGAGTACGACGACCCGGGCGCGCTGCCGCAGGCGGTGCTGGGCGCCGGTTTTGAGCGGGTCGAGATCCTGCTCTTCATCCGCAACCCGGTGGGCCACGCGGCTTCGCTGTGGCAGCAGTACCTGAAACGGGGCGGCGGCAGCGCGCCGATCGAGGCGTTCTTCGAGAAATACAGCGTGCCGGAGCGGGTCGCGCAGTTTCTCGACATGTTCAGGTCACTGGAAGGGGTCCGGTTGACTTGTCTGAACTACGAGCGGCATCGCCACGACCTGCTGACCCCCCTCCGCGCCTGGCTGGGTCGCCCGCCTCCCCCCCTGATCCCGCCGCGGGCGCCCAAGATCAACCGCGGCATGACTCGGGCGGAGCTTGCCCTGCAGGCGGCCCTGAACCGGAGGATCGGCAAGGCCGGCCGGATTCTCTCGGACGCGCTCTGCGTCGGACTGCCGGAGCAACCGCCGGAGCGCGTCTATCCCGATCCTGCCTGCCAGCAGGCCATGTGCGACCGTCTGGCCCCCACGCTCGCGCGCGTGAATGCGCGCCTGCCCGAGGCCGAGCGGTATCGGTGCGATGTCGTGCCGGTATCCGGGAACGCCGACGATGCGGCCCTGAGCTTCAGCCCCGAACAGATCGAACTGGTCGGCGCTGCGTTGGGGAGCGAGATTCGCCGCCTGCGTCACATGGCGGCGGGGTAGAAGCAAACGGTACCGATCTCCTCTGGTTGGTTCGGGCGGGGACGGGCCCTGGCGCGCACGCCACGGCCTTCCGCACCTGGTGGCCAAGCCGCCCGGTTCCCGACCCGCCGGGCTCGGGCCACCGGGAGGATTCTCGTTAGCCGGCCGCCGGAAGGAACCCCTGGCCTGCGCACGCAGGAGGTCGGCCCGATGCGCGATTGTCAAGTGCCCTTTGTCGATCAGCCGGCCGGCTCCCTGACGGGTGCGGCCCACGGCACCGCCGGCCCTCCCGGTGCAAGCCCGCTGGATGGGCTGACGGACGGGCGGCTGGCGCGGGTGTCGACCGAGACCTGCGACACTAACCACGACCGCGCACTGGAGCGCTGCACCGGGTGAACATGAAGCGGCGGACCGGCCGCAAGCTGGTATTTCTGGGCCCCTCCCTGAATCTTGCCGAAGCGCGCGGCATCTGTCCCGACGCCGAGTTCCACCCGCCGATTCGCTTCGGTGATCTCTACGCCCTGAGCTGCGACCCTCCCGGACAGGTGCTGGTCATCGACGGCGTGTTCCATCACGACACGCCGGTGTGGCAGCGCGAGATACTGCAGGCGATGCAGGCGGGCTGGCAGGTGCTCGGCGCTGCCTCGATGGGTGCGTTGCGGGCGCTTGAGCTGGAACCGTACGGCATGATCGGGCTGGGCACCGTATTCGAGTGGTATCGGACCGGCCGGATCGAGGGCGATGACGAGGTTGCCCTGATGCACGGCACCGCGGAGATGGACTACCGGGCGCTGAGCCTGCCGCTGGTGGATGTGCGCCATGTCCTGGCCGGGCTCGAGGCGGAGAAAGCGCTGACTCTGGCCCAGGTGTCCGGCATCCTCCGCGCATTCAAGCGTATGGGGCACGCGACCCGTACGAGCAGTGCCCTGTTCGCGCTGGTGCGGGCGCAGGCCGCGGACGTGGCGGCGGTGCGCGCACGACTGTCGGATCCGGCGCATAGCCTCAAGGCGCAGGACGCGCGACTGGCGTTGCAGGTCCTGGCGGGGCGGTCGCCCCGGCCTGCGGCCACGGCACGCTGGCCGGATCCGACTCCGCCGCCGGAACAGCCCGAAGCCCTGACTCAGCGCCGGATGTACCCGCTGACCGGGCCGCCGATCCGGGTGGCTGACGTGCTGGACGTGCTGGCGCGGCGACCCGAAACCCTGGCTCAGCCCCTGCGCGAGAGCCGGCGGCGCTGGTTCCTCAGCGACTGGAACCGAATCACCGCAAAGGGACCGGACGACGCCGAACGGCGCGCACTTGCGGTCCGGCACGCGACGGAGCTGGCCGCGGCCCAGGGCGTCTCGCTTCCCCGCTGGTGCGCTGCGTCCGCGATGCGCGACGAGGAACTGCCGGCGTGGATGGCGGGCCTCGCCGTCGAACTGTGGCTGGCCGGGCAATCCGCCCGGGAGCTTGGTATCGCGCATCCGTTGCACGGGAAGGAACCCTCGCTGGTGCCGTTGGCGCTGGTGGACTGGATGCGCCACCAAGGCGTCGAGCCACCGCCCGAACACCGCGCCAGCACCGGCCAGATGGCCGCATGGCTGGTACAGGCCGGGCCGGAATTCTTCGGTGCGCCCGACTACCATCCCGATATCGCGTTGATCCGGACCCTGGCGGCGAACGGGCAGCTGGCGCGCTGGAGGCACCCGCCACCGGCCCGACCCGCATCGGAGGCGGGGTCGTGAACGACGCCGTCTTTGCCGATGCGCTGGCGCGCGAGGCGGCCCGCTTGCCATTGCTCCGCGCGTGCACCCCGGAAGAGACGCTGGCCGCCGTCGCGCCCGCGCTGCCTGCCTGCGGGATCACCCGCGCCGCCTCCGTCACGCATCTCGACGATCTCGGCATTCCGGTCTGGGTGTCGGTGCGGCCGGGCGGACAGGCGTTGCAGGTCAGCAATGGCAAGGGGGTGACGGATGCGGCGGCGCAGGTCTCCGCGCTGATGGAGGCGGCCGAGCTGCATCTGGCCGAGAACCCGCGCCCCGCGCGGCTCTGGCACGGCCCCATGGCGGCGCTCGCGAAGGCCGAGCCCGATGCGCGGATCGTGGTGCCGACCGAGCTGCCGGGCAATCTTGGCCACTACTTCACGCCCGACTTCGCCAGCGAATGGACCTCCGGCACGGACCTGGGCGCGGGCGGGCGGGTCTGGGTTCCGTCGAGCGCGGTCTATTTCTTTCGGCGCCCCGGGTATTTCGAGACCGCTTCCAACGGGCTGGCCGCCGGCAACACGCAGGACGAGGCCCGGTTGCACGCCATCTACGAGCTGATCGAACGCGACGCGATGTGCGCGCTGAGCGAGCAGGGACGACTGAAACTGCGCGAGCGCGGGCAAGTGATCGACCCCGACACCGTGACCCTGCCGCTCGCCCGGCTGATCCTCGACCGCTGCGCCGCGCGGGACACCAAGGTGGTGCTGATTGCATTGCCCGCGGCGGTGGCCGTGTCGGCGGTATGGGCGATCTTTCTCGCCGAACGGACGATCTCGACCCGGACGTTGATCACCATGGGCTGGGGCGCTCATGTCGATCCGGAAGTCGCCCTCACGCGCGCCCTGACCGAGGCGGCGCAGTCCCGGCTGGCCAAGATTCACGGCGCCCGCGACGACCAGCGGCTGAAGCTTGGGATCACCAGGGACAGCCGGCCCTACCGCGTGCTGGAAGGCCTGATCCCCGATACCGACTGGGCCCGGGTCGAGGCCAAGCCCCGCCTCGACCTGCCGGACGCGCCCGAGGGCGCGGTGCCGCGGTTGGTGGAAGAGCTGATGCGCGTCGGCAAGGGCCCGCTGTACGACTTCGACCTCGGCAGTCCCGAGAACCGCCTGCACTGCACGCGCATCGTTGCCCCAAATCTGGCGTTCCGGAGTTCGCTGTTTTGACCGGAGTCGGGAACGACGCCGATCGCTGCGGTGCCCGTGGCAGCATCGTCGGGACGCGGCTCCGTCGGCGAGGCCCCCTCCCCGCAGCCGCGGGAAGCTTGACATCCATCCGTACGATCAGTTTGGATTGAGGGGCTTGCCCTGAGACGTTGCCGGGAGCCTGGCCGATGGGATTTGCATTTCCACGTGCCAGCCCCGGCATGCGGCACCGCGTCGGCACCGTCGTCCTGGCGACGCTGTTTTGTTCTGCCGTCGCGACTCCGGGCGACGCGTTGACGCTGCGGGAGGCGATGGCGCAGGCGGCCAGAACCAACCCGGCCATGACCTCCGCGCGGGCCGCCGCCCGCGTGCGCCACGAAGGGGTGCCGAAGGCGTTCGCTGCGTGGCTGCCCTCGGTCACGCTCACCGTCGACGGCACGCACGCGCGGACTTTTCCTCACGACACTGCGTCGACCGCGACCGTGCTCGAGCTCCCCGGCCTCGACCCGTTCCCGATCACCACCACCGGGCGGCGCGACTCCAGGGAAGAGCGCCTGGTGACGGAGATCAACACCAGCCTGAATCTCTTCCGAAGCGGCGGCGATACCGCAGCGCTGCGACGTGCCGAGGAGATTGTGCGGCACGGTCATGTTTCGGTCGAGGACACGGAACAGACCGTGTTCCTGAACGTGGCGACCGCCTACCTCGATGTCGTCCTGGCCGAGCGCGTCATGGCCTTGCGCACAAGTGCGCTCGCCGCTTTCGAGGAACGTGTCCGCGAGGCCGAGGCCCGGTTTCGGGTCAGGGACGCCACGTTGGCGGACTTGTCGCAGGCGCTCGCGGAGCGGGATGTCGCCGACGCCGACGTTCTGTCGGCCAGGGCGAACCTCGAGATCCAGCGCGCCCTGTTCGAATTCCAGGTCGGCGTGCCGCCGCTCGGCCTGGAGGAGGCCGGCGAGCCGGCCGACCTGCCGGCGACACTGGAAGCGGCCCGCCGGTCGGCCCGGGAAGACCGCCCGGGGGTGCGGATGGCGGGTCACGCCGTGCGGGTCGCCGAGCAGGCGTTGCGTGCCGCACAGGCCGGTTTCGGCCCGCGTGTCGACTTGATCGGCCGTGCCCGGCGTACGACAACAGACCCGGCTCTGCTGTTCGAGCAGGACGATGTGACGGTTGGAGTCCGGTTCGCCATGCCGCTCTATCGTGGGGGCGGGGCGCCGGTGCGCGAGGCGAGGAAAGAGGTTGCAAGGCTCCGGGCCGACCTCGATGCGGCGCGGATCGAAGCATTGCAGCTGGCCACGAACGCATGGCACCGCCTGGACTCCGCCCGTCACCGGCTGGTTGCGTTCGAGGCAGCGGCGGAGGCATCGCGCGTCGCGCTGGACGGCGTTCGGCGGGGCGCCGACATCGGCGAACGCACGACGCGGGAAGTGCTGGATGCCCAGCGCCGCCTTCTGGAGCGGCAGATCCAGATCCTCTCGGCGGAGCGTGATGTGGTCGTTGAGGCTTACCGGCTGCTGGAGGCGACGGGCGGACTGACGGCGAGGCGGCTCGGGATCGAGGGCCTTCCGGACCTCGAGCGTGAGGCCCGGGAGGTACGCGCGAAGCTCGCGCCCGGCGTCCTGGATCTCTTCGAGGAGGAATAGTCGACCCCGTGGCGGTGGCAGCCGGCGACACGTTCCGCCACGGGCGAATTGTCGAACGATGTCCCGCCGAAGCCTTCGCCCGCCCGGGGGCGGCGAGATCGTGATCCACGAGGTGGCCAAGCCAGGGCATGCGCCGCTGCCGAAGCCGATCGATCCGCTTGATGCCCTCCGGATGTTCATCAGCAGGACCTGGAAGTTGGTGCTTGCCATGGTCTCGACGAGCGGGTGCTGGATCTCGCTGCCTTCGACGTGGAACGCGTTCTTCGCAGCCGGAATCGAGATTGCGATTCGGGACGCCGCCGGAAAGGCGGGCAGGCGCGATGTCCTTTCGGTCTCGCGAATCAGGTCGCGGGCGCGAAGGCAGGGCCGCGACGGCAACGCTTGGCTCCGAAACCCCGCCCCGGGCGGTGTACGCCTGACGCCGGAAGGCGGCAGAACGGGGACACGCGCCGCCTGCCCGGCGCCTGGCCGCACAACCGAGGCCAGACGGGTGAACGTGCGCAGGCTGTCAGCGGTGATTCGGAACTGATCGGCTCGGATTAATCGAGGTCTTGGGGAGGGTGCCCCCGGCGATCTTGCAAGAAGGCCCCCGGGGGCTTGTCTCGTTGACGGTGAAACCAACGGCGACGCCCCCAATGTCGCACAAGCTGTTCCGCCACTCCACCCTCGCGAACGCCCGGGTCCGGGATTTTCTGACGCAGTTCGACGCGGCCGAGGCGGCGGGGTGCCCGAACTGTGGCGGGGCGCTGGACAGCGCGAGCTGCCCGCGCAAGCCGCACGGTCTGGTGCCGGATCTTCGGGGCGATGCCCGGCGCTTCAGCCTGTGCTGCGCGGTGTGCCGACGCGAGGAAACGCCCGACCGGAGGGCTGCCGAGTGCGGGTCCAGCCATGTGGGGTCTCCGGCGCGATGGAACGAGAAGACCTCCCGGGAGCGCGGATTTCGGTCGCGCCCGTTCGTGAACCATGAACCGCCGAAGGATCTGCCCGGTTCTCTTGGAGAAAGGGCAAAGGCTCGGCGTTCGACGCGATGCTCAAGACTGGCGGCCGGTCCAAGGATCCACTGTTTCGACGCCGGTGTTCCGAAATTCCGCCGGGTTGCGGGTTACGATGGCAAGGCCGCGCACGGCCGCCGCGGCGGCGAGGAAGGCATCCGGAACATGGTCGTCGAGCGACTCGCCGCGCCGGCGCTTGTCCTCCATGATCCGCGCGCAAGCCTGTGCATCCGCCGCGGACCACGCGACGACCCGGTCCTCGAACAGATCGTCGACAATATCCCGGAACCGTTCGGCGAGATCGCGTCGGCGCCGGCCGGGATCGAGCCGGCCGATACCGTTGAGAATCTCCCAGACGGTGATGGAAGCGATGCCCAGCCCCTCGTCGGCGATGGAATCGAGGAAGGCGGCGACCTTCGGGTCGGGCCGCGGCCGCATCATTTCCGAGACCGCATTCGCGTCGACCAGCCATGCCAGCCGAACCGTCATTCCTCCTTCGCTTCGGAGAACGATAGCGGCCTGTAGCCGAAGCGGGCCGGCGGCAGACGCTCGATGCCGTGCTTTTCCCCGAAATACCGAGCGAAGGCTTCAGACGGTTTTGGCCGGCGTTCGCGCTTCGCGCGCGTTTCGCGAATCAGGCGGCGCACCAGTTCTTCCATCGACACGCCGGCCTGCCGCGCCTCGCGCCGCAGCCAGGACTTGTCTCCGGGGTCGATGTCACGGACGACGATGCTCGTGCTCATGCCGACACCTCCGGTTCGATAACGGTCACGACGCTATCGAATCATGCTATCAGAGGTCAAGAGCCACGCTGATGAGCGTGCGCAGGCTTTCAGCGGTGATTTGGGGCTGATCGGCTCGGATTAATCGAGGTTTTGGGGAGGGTGCCCCCCGGCAGGGCCTGACCCCCACGGAGCTCATCCGTTCCTGGGCGCGCGCCCTCGCCGGCAGCGGCTCCCCGAGCACGCTCCGGCCTCGCTGTCACCAGGACATATCGCGCTGGTCGAGGCCACCTGCCACGCCGTTCACCTGCCGGGCACGCTCGCCACCAGGGATATGCACTGCCAGGAAATCGACGACCTCTTCGCGGCGGCTCACAACGCCATGCTCAAGGCCTGCGACGACGGCCCGGATCAAACGGTTCGTGGCCAGGCTCCAGCCGTCAGCCAAAGGAACGAAGCGGAGCAGAAAAACCGCATAGCGCCTCGACGACGCGACTGGCAATCTGCCCACGGCCCGCCGAACCCCCCAACCCAAACCCATCGAAAAGCCCGATCGCCGTACCATCAAAGAGTGCGAGCACGCTCATCGAGCGCAGCCTCCGGCATCCACGGCCCCCGGGCTACCTGTCCGAACTGCAAGGAGGGGCTGGCGACGGACGGCGAGCCGCACGCTCGAACGATCAGCTCCCCCCGGCCCCGGCGCGACTGGCGGGAGTTTCGCGGCGGCTGGCCGGCGACGACGAGTTCGCTCCCGGCGTTCCTGGAGGAGTTGTCGATCGCTGGCCTGCTAACCGCCGAAATTCCCCCGTCGCCGCATTTGCCGCATATTCAGGCAGTCGCCAGGGCCACGTGGGACAGGCTTGCCTCCGCAGCCTCCACTCCGCTCTGCATGGCGCCGTTGAGCGAAGGCAGGCGGGTGTAGTCGCCAGCGAGGAACAGCCCCCGGATACCGCCGGGTTGCGAGATGCGGACATCGTGCATTTCCCTCAGCATGCCGCCCGGCGCCAAGCACATTGCTTCCGGCCAGCGGTAGACCCGGGCGAACAGGGGGCCTTGCGGCATCGCCGGAAAGAACCGGCGCATTTCCTCGAACGTCCGGCGCGCGATCTCCCCGTCCTTCAGGGGGAAGAGCTCCCTGGCACGGTCGCCGGTCACCAGCGCGTGCACCAGGGACTTGCCGGGAGGCGCGGCATCCGGGGTCATGGCCTTCAGATCGGTCACCATGGTCAGAAACGTCGGGGCGCCAGGCGGAAACAGCCCGGCATGGGAGTCCTCGGGCAGGATGCCGGCGTCCAGCCCGAACGCGACATTGCAGCAGGCGCCGTAGGTCACCCGCCGGAGTGCCGCCCTCGTTTCCTCCGGCAGATCTGGAACGATCCGCGCGGCAACCGGGGCCGTGGTTGCGCAAATGACGGCATCGGCCGGGATCGATTCCCCGGTTGCCGTGACGATGCCTGTGGCCGCCCCGTTCTCGATCACGATGCGCTCGACCGGCGTGGATATGCGCACGTGCTCGCCCGCCGCGCCCGCCAGCGCCTCGGCAAGCGCGGTCATGCCCCGCCTCGGAAAATGGCTGCGCGTCGCCGGGTTCAGGCTCCACAGCCACAGCAATGCCATGCCGAAGGCCGCCCCGACCTGCGTGGGGCTCCCCGTGGTGAAGCAGTCGAGGTCCAGCTCCCCGGCCTGTTTCAGGTACCGCGTCAGGGAGTTGGCGCGCGCAAACTCGGCGAAGCTCTCGCCGGTATCCAGGTCGAGCATCCGGGTATGGTCCTCGAAATCGAGGTCTTCGGCGCGCTTGCGCAAGATCCGGAACAGCCGCGCAAATTCCCACAGCCCGGCGAGCGTGAACTGCGGCGAGAAGAGGAGGGTGCGCAGCGTCGTCAGCTTTTGCCGAGCCGAGCCCTTCACATAGGCTCCCCAGAACCGGCCGCCGGCGTAGAGGTTGGCGCCCCTCCTTCCCGGACTCGGCAGCAGTTCCACGTTCAGCGCCCGGGCCAGGTCTCTCGCGGTGGCGAATGACTCGTGGATGACGCTCGCGCCGCCATGCACCTGAAACCCGTCAATCTCCTCGCAGAACATGCGCCCACCGATCCGGTCGGAGGCTTCCAGCACCACGATGCTGCTGTCGCCCGGACTCCGCGACACCAACGTCCAGGCGGCGGCCAGGCCGGACGTACCGGCGCCCACGACAATGATTTGCGGGCCGCCGGCAGCCGGGCCGGGTCCCCTGCAGCCCATGCGAGGCACCGTCGCTCTCCCTGCACAGCCGGACGCGCCGCTGACCAATATAACGCCGTAATTTATGTTTACCCTATGACTAGATATTCATATCACACGATAACTAAATGTAATGGGACGCGTGAGGCGGCGGCGCGCGGCATCCCAGGTCGATGAACGGTTCCACGGGTCGTGCTCCGGCGCGGCCTGCGCTATCGCGCTGGACACCGGCCCCCGCTTCAGCCCGCATAACGGTCCTCACAAGAGTGTTTGATTTTGGCGAAAGCCTGCTTGATCGAATTAAGATCCGGCGAGCACGGAGACAGGAACCACACCCAGGCGCCCACGTTGCGGATCGCCCGGCGGACGTCCTTGCCCTTGTGGACGGCGAGGTTGTCGAGAAATGTTGTGCAAACAGTAATGGAGAGTTGAGGTCATCCGACCTTGCGCTGTCAGGCGACAGGGCTGGGATCACTCAACACTACCGTGGCGATCTCGCGTCTTGCGGAATCGCAAGCAGCCGGTCGGGGACGTCGTAGAACACGCCTTTGGTAATCGCAGGTGGGGAGTTGCCGGACAGGATTTCAAGCTGTCATGCCGGCGGAACGACCGCAGCACGGTGTCGCCGATTGTCTCGACAGTGATACCGCAAAGGCCAAGTCAGGTTAGAAAGTGTTGCGTCGCAGGACGGAAATGGCGGATCGGGCTCGCGGACAAGCCAGTGGCACGCAGATGTTCGATGAAGGCGCGAACAGTATCACCTGGCGGGCCGGAGGCGGCCTCCGCGCCCTCGGTCGGGTAGTTGCGACGGCTCATTTGGCTCTCTCCAATCAAACAGGATGGAGGGAGAGCCCGATAGAAATGTTAAGCGATTTGCGCCCTGCCGCTGCCAGCGCAACGCCGGACGACCTCAACTCTCCATTACTGTTTGCTCAACATTCGTCGAGGATGACGAGGTCACCGGGCCGGAGCGTCGGGACCAGGTGCTGCTCGACCCGCGCCTGAAAGGCGCGCTGGTTGATCAGCCCGTCGAACCCGCACGGTGCGCTCAGCCCGTCCCGGCGCAGGCCGGCCAGGAAGGTCAGGGTATGCCGGCGTCCTCGCCGTGCGATGCCCTTCAGGCGATGCCCCTTCGGCGCCCAGCCCCGCAGCGGCGCCATGTTGGTCTTGATGCAGGTCTCGTCCACGAACACCAGCCGTTCCGGATCCAGCCGGCGCCACAGTGGCCGTTGCCGCGATGCCCGCAAACAGCTCCAGGCCCTCTTCGTCGAGGCTCTCGAAATCTCCTTCCGAACCGATAGCTCCCCTCTGGAAGGTGATCATGTCGCCGGCCTTCCAATCGAGCCCGACGCTTTCGGATTGCCGCACATGGCCCTCCATACCCCGGCCCCCCGGTTCCCGGCTGCCGCGCTCGACTCCGGCTCGACCGTGCGGCGGTGCGCGCGCCCCTTGGTTCTCCAGGCTCATGACCTCCACCCTCCCGGAAGGCGATCAGGCCGCCGGTTTTCCGATCAGAGCCGGTGTCAGCTATTGGTTCCCGGAACCCGCAAACGCAGCGATGCTCTGCTCCAGGGGCGTCACATGCTGTGCATTGCAAAACATGCAGATTGGCGAATATGGCGTAAGCTCTTCGTGTATATTCCCGGTGTCAGCATATGTAGCTCGCTTCAGGCTGGTCCGGGCACCGTGAGAGCCCCCGGGGTTGGCGGTTCGAGGCTGCGAATACGGGAGACAAACATGGGAACCGTCACCGCTCACGTATCCGAGGCCCCTGTCACCCAGACGGAGGCCCGCCGCGCCTCAGTCCCCACTGGTGACGAAAGCGAGACTGTCCGGCGCGTCTTCGCCGTGGACGAGATGCGTGCCAGCTACGGCTACAGCTACGCCGACACCTTCGCGGACATGAGTTCCGACGAAGTGCGCACGATGGCCGAGGTCAAGCGTTTCCTGGAGTGCTGCGAGGGCGACCGCGGCTTCCGCGAGGCGCTGGATGCGGGGGGACAGTTCACCGACGAGCAGCGCCGGATGCTGAAGGATATCGGCGTGACCTTCGATCCCGAGGCGATGGAGCTGCTGTGGACCCGGCCCGATGTGGTCGAACGCATCCCCGCGCTGATAGCCCATCACGACAGCTTCGAGGATGTGCCGGAGGACATTCGCGCCGCCGTGGCGCCCTATCCCGAGCTCCGGATCTGGTATGCGTGGCGGCACCGTTGCGAGCGCATGCGGCTGATCCAGAAGCTGCTGGTCACCGCCAGACCGACGCTCAGCCCCGAGTACAATGCATGGCGCGCCCGCCGGGTTGCGGCGGTGCGCAACGAACTGGACTGGTTTGGCTGGTCCCTCGATCATCCGTGTCACGCCGTGGAAATGGCGGTGGGTTGCTCGGTCCAGTGCGGCTTCTGCGCCTTCGACGCGGGCAAGCTGCAGACCGTTTTCGACCTTTCCCGTCCCGAGAACCGCGAGCAGGTGCGGGCGGTCGCCTCCGGCATGGTCAACGTGCTGGGCTGGCCCGCGGCGCACGGCATGCTGTATTGGAGCACCGAGCCGCACGACAACCCGCATTACGTGAAGCTGCTGCGGTTCTGGCAGGAGTTGACCGGCGCGGTGCTCTGCACCGCGACCGCGCGGGCCGACGCGGACTGGGTCGGAGAGCTGATCGGCTACTACTCCACGATACCCTCCCAATGGCCGCGGATCAGCGTGCTGTCGCGCAAGATCATGCAGCGCCTGCACAAGACCTTCACGCCAATGGAGATGCGGGACACCACGCTGCTGATGCAGCAGAAGGATGCGGAGGTATTCCGCGCCAAGGTGCCCGGCGGGCGCGAGCGGATGCTGCAGCAGCTCGTCGAGGCGGACGACCTGCGGGATGTGGATTTCGAGAACCTGCCCGAAGGATTCCGGCCGCCGCAGGGCTCGATCGCCTGCATCTCGGGCCCGCTGGTGAACATGGTGAACCGCACGGTGAAGCTGATCAGCCCCTGCTACACCTCGATGGAGCACCGCTACGGCTACCGGGTCTTCGACGAGGCCACTTTCGACCCGGGACCGGACGGTTTCGAGGCGGCGATGAAGCGGATGGTCGGGCGCAGCATGGCGGTGACGCCCTACCCCGAGATGCCGGTGCGGTGGCGCGACGACCTGAAGATGGTGCCGCAGCCGGACGGCTTCACCCTGCTCTCGCCGACGGTGCGGCGCGATTTCCGCCGGGGCGAGTTGCATCTCCGCACGGCCGAACTGATCGGTCGGGGCGACCGCACCTACGAGCAGGTGCTCGACGCCCTGTCGGACAACCCCCTGGTCGGGCCGGTGGCGGCGATGACCATGCTCGATTTGCTGTTCAAGAAGGGGTACCTGTGCGAGCTGGCGATCGCCCGCGACTACCGCACCCGGCAGGAAGCCAGGGACCATTCGCTGCGCGAGCCGCTGGCGAGAGCCGCTTGAGGCGGGGGCGCGGTCAGAGCCAACCGCCCCCGCCATCCATCTGGTGGCCCCGGGTCGGGGAATAGTCGATGACGGGGCGGAAGACGGCCAGATACGCCTTGGCCTCGATCACCGCATCCTCCACGAAGACGAGCTTCAGATGGTGCAGGTTCGTGACCAGTATCGGGTACCCGAGGGGCGGGGTACGGCGCCACGCATTCAACTGCCGGTACCGGCGATGCCACGGGAAGTTCGCCAACGCGGCCAGCTTGTCCCCCCGCGCGAGCCCCTGCGCGAGCAACTCGTCATGGAGTGGCCGCCAGGTGTCCACGGACAGCATGCGCTCGGCGCTGTAGACCTCGATCCCCAGCTTCGGGCCCACGCGGTCCGGCAGGATATCCACGTCCAAGGCGATCGCGCCGCACACGGGCGCCAGCCGGGCCAGGGTGTCGCGCAGGAGCGCCCGGTTCCCCGGCCAACCGATCGCGGCGAGCCAGCGGTCCGTCATCCCGGCATCGAGATTCTTCACGCATAGCCGCACGGCCGGATTCGCCCGCGCGCCCATGACGCCCACCTGGAATGCCACGCCGCTCGCGGGGATGGCGGCGGCGGCATCGATCCGGGCCTGGTCCAGCTCCAGCCCATAGAAGCGGCGGCCCAGCATCGCCAGATGGGCCAGCAGCTCGCGGTCCGAGCCCGCTTCTTGAGGATTCCATCCCCAGAACAGGCTCGGCCGGTCCAGTTGCGCATCGAGCCGCGCGTCCGCCGCGGCTGCATCGACCTCCAGCCAGATGTTGGCCACTCGCCGGCGCCAGTCCGGGCCGTCCAGCCATTCTCCCGCGAAGCGGCCGAGCTCCCGCCAGAAGGGCGACCGCTCCCGCAGGGCGCCGGTGGCATCGGCCGCCGGGTCGTGGGGATTGCGGCCCGCCAGCGTCGGGATGCCGCCGTTTCCCTGCGCCACCTCCCACAGGAAATCGGCGCGCGGGGCGGGATCGCCGAGCCGTATCTCGAGCCCCCAGAAGCAGGACAGATGGGCGGAAAGGCGGTCCGCGACATGGCGCAGGGCGGCCCGGCCCGGAGCATCCAGCAGGGCCGCACCGAGTCGCGGCTCCACCAGCGTCAGCACGTCCGACAGGCGGGCGCATGACGGCGGCGGCGGCAGCGACGGCTCGGGCTGCACATTGGCAAGGGGATCGAGGTCGGGCAGGAGTTCGAACGGCTTCATGGCCGGCTAGGAACGCGCACGATGTCATTGCGGGTCAGAAACCGTCCGCCGAAAGTCAGCGGCACGGCCTCGGCGGTGGCGAGCGCCGCCTTCAACTCGACGGCGCGGCCCCGCACCGCGTGTACGTGAAGATGCGGCTCCGTCGAGTTGCCGGAATTCCCCACCCGGCCAAGCGGCGCCCCGCGCCGGACCCGGTCGCCGCGGGCCACGGCCACGCCGCCGCGCTGAAAGTGGGCGAACAGAACGGTGATCTCGTCGCCTCCGATGCGACAGGCCAGCCGCACGTGATTGCCCGCAGGCGCCGCAGGCGGCGGGCCGCGTAGGCCGACGGGCGCGTCGGGCATCCCGTCCGACATGCCCGACACGATGCCGTGACAGGGAGCGACGACGACCCGACCGAAGATCTCGTAGGCGTCGAGCGCCTCCGGCCGCACGCCCCGCGCGCGGCGCCCCCGATCGTTCAGCCCGACGATGTCGATGGCATACGCCTGCGCCGGGACGGTGCGATGATGGTTCAGCGCCAAGGCCCCGCCGCCGTGCAGGACCGCGAAACGCCCGCCCTCCAGCGGGAACTGCAGATCGACCGCCCCGGCCGGGGCGAGGCCGGCCATGCGGAATTCGACCAGCAGTCCCGCTACCAGCACAACCGTCGCGCAACGGAGCGCGGTGCCCGCCAGCGGCCAGCGCCTTGCGGGCGGCAGGAAGGCATACGTCCGAAGGCGCCGGGCCGACCAGAGTACCGCGGCAGCGGCGGCGGTCGGCGGCAGAACCCGCCAGCCGACGCCGATCCAGGCCCAGACGGGGCTCGCCAGATACATGTAAACCGCGATTCCCCCGCACAACAGGGCGGACAGCAGCCAATCCAGCAGGCTGACCGGCCGGCGGAAGGCCACCACGCCCGACAGCAGCAGCGGCAGGCCCACGGCAAGACCCAGCGGCAGGAGGAGTTCGGTCACGAATCGATAAACCCGGATTCCGCGCCGCCGGCCGCAACGACCGGGCGACGCCGGTGGAGACTCCGCGGAAAGGCCACCGTCCCCGAGGATGGACGCGACGGCATCCGACACCCGGCGGCGGTGTCGCGGACCGCGTTGCCATGCCTCCCGGTCAGGCTGTCGGCCGGCGGCAGCGTCTTACCGGTCCTGCCCGCCGCCGGCGGAACCCGGGCCCGGCCGCGCAGAGGCGCACATACTCGCAAGGCTCTCCAAACTCGTGCGTCTGCTTCCGGATCGCTAACCCCAGGCGTCGCCGACGGTCGCCACGACACCCCCCGTTGTGGCCACAGCCGTGCTGCCGGCCACGACAGCCGCGGCGGAAATGGTGGACGTGCCGCCCACGGTCTGCTCCAGCTCCTCTTCGGCGAGGCTGCCGCAGCCGTCTTCGGCATCGAGCATTTCCTTGCGGAAGGCGACCATGTCGTCGATCGTCCAGTCGAGGCCCAGGCCCGCGGCGTGCCGGACATGGCCCTCGAGATCCGAAGCCCCCAACTCCTTCGCCACGGCGCCCAACTCGGGTTCGGTCGCGCACCGGCGCGCGTACTCCTTCAAATTCTCAACGCTCATGTCGTCGGCCTCCTTCGAATTGCCAGCTGCACCGAGCTTTCGAAGTCGGATGACCAGTCGCCTCTACCAACCCGACCCGCCGGTTGCCGCAACCGTCCCCCCGACCACGGCTCCGCCGGCGGCCGCGCCGACCACGGCGCCACCCGCGACCGTTGCCAGGATTCCGGCGACAATCGCGACGGTAGTGGATACCGCGCCGCCCGCGACCTGCTCCAACTCCTCCTCGCTGAGGCTGTCGAAGTCGCCCTCGGCATCGAGCACTTCCTTCCGGAAGGCGGCCATGTCGTCCATCGTCCAGTCGAGGCCCAGGCCCGCGGCGTGCCGGACATGGCCCTCGATATCCGAAGCCCCCAACTCCCTCGCCGCGGCGCGCAGCTCCGGCTCGGTCGCGCACCGGCGCGCGTACTCCTTCAAGTCTTCAACGCTCATGCGCTCGACTCCGAATTCCCCCAAGCCCCAAAATCGGATGAACGGATGTCGCTACCAGGCCGAACCGGTGGTAGCCGCGATTCCTCCTCCGACCGCGCCTCCGACCACGCCCGCCGAAACCGCGCCGGCCAGCGCGACGGCACCCACGGCGGCGCCGACCGCCACGGCGGTGGTGGTGACCGCGCCGCCCGCGATCTGCTCCATATCCTCTTCGGTAAGGCCGTCGAAGCCGTCTTCGGCATCGATCACTTCCTTCCGGAAGGCGATCATGTCGGTCATCGTCCAGTCGAGCCCCAGGTCCGCGGCGTGCCGGACATGACCGTCGACATCCGAAGCCCCCAACTCCCTCGCCACGGCGCGCAATTCGGGTTCGGTCGCGCACCGGCGCGCGTATTCCTTCAGGTTTTCCACGCTCATGTCGGCAGCCTCCACATTGCTCCAGGCTTCAGAAACCGGATCGACCGACGTCGCTACCAGGCCGATCCGGCCCCCGCCGCCGCCGCGCCGCCCGCGGCGACTCCGACGGCGCCTCCGGCGGCGGCCCCGGCGACGATACCGATCGTGACAGCCACGAGCGCCGCCACGACCCCGCCTGCGATCTGCTCCAGCTCCTCCTCGCTGAGGCTGTCGAAGTCGCCCTCGGCATCGAGCACTTCCTTCCGGAAGGCGGCCATGTCGTCCATCGTCCAGTCAAGGCCCAGGCCGTCGGCATGCCGCATGTGTTCCTCGATATCCGTCGTCCCGATCGCCTTGGCCCTGGCGCACAATTCCGGCTCGGTCGCGCACCGGCGCGCATACTCCTTCAGGTTCGCTACGCTCATGTCGTCGGCCTCCTCTTGTCCGGACTGCAACCGTGGCGCCGTTCAAGCGCGCTTTACCACGGGTTTGACCCCGTCGTCGACGTAACCCCACCCGCGGTCGCTCCCGCGGCAAGTCCGCCGACGACGGCCCCGGTGGTGGCGGCGACCGCTACGGCGATCGCAATGCCGACCAGCGCCGCACCGCCCGCGATCTGCTCAAGCTCCTCTTCGGTGAGGCTGTCGAAGTCGCCCTCGGCATCGAGCACCTCCTTCCGGAAGGCGATCATGTCGTCCTCGGTCCAGTCGAGGCCGAGGTCGGCGGCGTGCTGGATATGGCCCCCGATATCCGACGCCCCCAGCGCCTTCGCCGAGTCGCGCAGTTCCGGTTCGGCGGCGCAGCGGCGCGCGTACTCCTTCAGGTTCTCCACACTCATGCTCGCCGGCCTCCTGATCGGATTAAGAAAGAGCGTTTCCCAGGACCGGAACCCGCAGCCGATGCACTTCCGGTCCCGCCCGCAACCTCAGCAGCCGCGCTGGCCATGCACGGAGCCATCCTTGCCTCCGCGCCCATACCCCCTCGGATTCCCGACTCCAACATGCCAGCCTGTCTTCCCGCAACACAATGATACTATACACAATGCAGCCCATCCCATGCATACTTCTTATGCAGATCACATTCCTTCGAGGATAGTACAATTGAATGCACGACCTGATTAAGCGGGGCGCGGGCAGGCGTTGCAGGGAGTGCCGGAGCGTGCCCGGTTCGGACTGGACGGGGTCAAGGATCGGGAAGGGCGATGGTTGAAGGTTCGTGCGGGCTGCACCGCTTGAGGCGCGTGGGGCGGGACGGTCGCGGTGCAGCTTCCGCGAGCATCTGAGGGCGGGAGCATCCGCGGGACGGTATCGATTCGCAGTGGCGGCGGGGAAGCCGGCGGCGCTGAAGCGCCGGCCGGGGGGCGCGCCCCAAGGGGGGAGCGCGGGCGGTGCGGCGGTCGCAACCGGGACACGATCGCCGCATGAGCGTGTCCGCGCCTGGAGACGGCAAGGCCCGGTCGCCATCCAGCGAGCGGAAGCCGACGTTTCTCGAGACCGCGCGCCGTCGACGGTCGACGCCGGAACGGCTGGACAGGACGTTGTCGGTGACCCCGGCGAGAGGCTGGATCGCGCTGCTCTCGATCTTCGTGGCCGCGTCCGCAGTGGTGGCATGGTCGGTCGTCGGGGAAGTCGCGACCTATGTCGAGGCCCACGGATTCCTGCTCAATCGGGGCGGCAGGGTGGTGGACGCGACCGCGGGCGGACACGGCCGGTTGACCGAGATTGCTGTCGCGGTCGGCGATGAGATCGAGGAGGGCGCCGTCGTCGCGTCGATCGGGAACGAGGAGATCTCGACGCGCCACGCCGGCGCCCTCGCGCTCGTCGAGGAACGCACGCGAGCGCTCGACGCCCTGAAGACGGCCATCGCCGAAGAGTCCGCGACGGTGCGCGCGAACAATGCCCGGCGGCGCGGCCATCTCGACGAGCTCGAGGCCACGGCGCAGGACACGCTCGAGTTGTCCCGAACCGACCTCGAGAACGCCAGACAGCTCTTCGACGAGCGGGTCGCCACCCGCAGCTACCTGCAGCGCGCCGAGCAGGCGTTCAACGATGCCCGCCGGGCCCTCCTCGAGCTGAGCCGGGACCGGGGCAACCTGGAGGCGAACGAGATCGCGCACGAAAACGAGAGGGAAATCCGTATCCGCGAAGCGGAGGCCGAGGTGGAGGCCGCGAAACGCCGGGCGAGCGAACTCGGGGCTGTCGCGGCGGCGGAGAAGGTCCGGGCGCCGGTCGGCGGCCATGTGACCGAGGTCAAGCTGTCGACCGGCGCGGCCGTGGTCCCCGGCGCGGCGGTGGCCAGCATCCGCACGGGGACCGAGGAGCTCGAGGTGCTGCTCTACGTCCCCCCCGCGGAAGGCAAGCAGGTCGAGGCGGGCATGCCGGCGCTGGTATCGCCCGTCACCATGCGGCGGGAGGAATTCGGGGCGATCAGGGGCGTCGTCCAGTCGGTTTCGCCTTTTCCCGTGAGTTTCGAAGGCATGGTCGCCGTGCTGCAGAACCAGAGCCTCGCCCGGACCTTCTCCGAGACCGGACCGCCCTACGCCGGACGGATCGCCCTGACCTCAGACCCGGCCACGGCCAGCGGTTTCGCGTGGACCTCGCCCAAGGGGGCCGACCAGAGGCTGACGGCCGGGACGATTGCCTCGATCGAGATCAAGACCCGCCGCCAGCTCCCGATCACGCTGGCCGTCCCGCTGCTGAAGGAACTGCTGGGCCTGCGATGACGTCCATTCTCGACCTGGCCGAGGCGGAGGAGAGACGCCGCAGGCGGAAGACGCCGATGTCCGGCATGCAGCCCCGACGCGGGGGGCGACGGGCGGTGCCGACCGTGCTGCAAATGGAGAAAACCGAATGCGGCGCCGCCTGCCTGGCAATGATCCTCGCCCATTACGGCAGGTGGATGCCGCTCGAGGAGTTGCGGGTGTTGTGCGGCGTGTCGCGCGACGGGACCAAGGCCAGCAACGTGATCAGGGCCGCGCAGGAGCTCGGCATGACGGCCCGGGGCGTGCAGGCCCGCCTGCAACACCTCCCCCGGCTCCGCCTTCCGATGATCGTGTACTGGAACTTCAACCACTTCGTGGTGCTCGAGGGGTTCCGTGGCAATCGCGTCTACTTCAACGACCCGGCCGAAGGGCCGCGCTCGCTGAGCCGGAGCGAATTCGACGCGAACTATTCCGACGTCTGCCTCCTGTTCCAACCGGGTCCCGGGTTCGCCAAGGGCGGCAGGCGGGCGAACGCGCTGCGCGGTCTTCTTGCCCGGCTGGGCCACGCGCGCGCGCCGCTGTTCTTCGTCATCCTCGCGACGCTGGTGATGATTGTCCCGGGCCTCGCCCTGCCGACCCTCCTCAAGGTCTTCGTGGACGAAGTGCTGATCCCGCGGAGCGAAACTCTGGTGATTCCGCTGCTCATCGGCCTCGGTCTGGTCGCCAGCGCGCAGGCGGGCCTCACCTGGCTCCAGCAGGTCTGCCTCGCCCGCATGGAGACCAAGCTCGCCGTCGTCGCCACGGCCCGCTTCTTCATGCACCTGTTCACGCTGCCCATGACGTTCTTCCACCAGCGCTACGCCGGCGACATCGCCGACCGGGTGATGTCGAACGACAGGGTTGCGCAGATGATCTCGGGCGACCTGGCCACCGGCGCGGTCAACTCGCTCACCATCGCGGCCTACGGCGCGGTCATGCTCGCCTACGATCCGGTCCTGACGCTGGCGGTGGGCGGAATGGTCTCGCTCAACATCGCGGCCTTGCGGATCGTCCAGCGGGCGCGCGAGGACCACAGCCGCCGCCTGCTCAAGGAACAGGCCAAGGTGGCCAGCACTTCCGTCAACGGCCTGAGCATGATCGAGACCCTGAAGGCCGACGGCTCGGAGGGCGGGTTCTTTGCGCGGTGGTCCGGCCAGCACGCCAACGCCGTGAATGCGCAGCAGTCGCTCGGCGTGCTGACCGGTTTGCTGAACACCGTACCGCCGCTGCTCGCATCGCTCACCACGATCGTCATCCTGGGCTTCGGCGGCTACCGGATGCTGGAGGGGGCGCTGACCCTTGGCGGGCTGCTCGCCTTCCAGCTGCTGGCGCGCAGCGTCTCGGGCCCGATCGAGCAGATCGTGCAGTTCAGCGCCAACCTCCAGACGGTCAAGGCCGATATCGCGCGTCTCGACGACGTGCTCAATCACGGGCAGGACGCGTATCTGCGCGAAGTCGACGAAGCGCCGGAGGCCGAGACGCAAACGTCCCCGGTGCCGGTCCTGGGCCGGAACATCCGCTTCGAGAACGTGACCTTCGGCTACAACGCCAAGGAGCCGCCCCTGCTCGAGAACTTCAACCTCGAGGTGCGGCCCGGGCAGCGGGTGGCGCTGGTCGGGAGCTCGGGCAGCGGCAAGACGACCGTCGGCAAGCTGGCCTGCCGCCTGCTCAGCGCGTGGTCGGGGTCGGTGCTGGTCGGCGGCACGGACATCGGGGACATACCCTCCAGCCGGCTGCACTCGGTGATTGCCTACGTGAACCAGGACATCGTGCTGTTCGACGGGACCGTGCGCGACAACGTCACGCTGTGGAACGCGAACATCGGCGAGCAGGAGGTGACGCAGGCGCTGCGCGACGCCATGATTCTCGAGGAGGTGATGTCCCGGCCGGGCAAGTACGACGCACAGGTGGGCGAGAACGGCCGCAACTTCAGCGGCGGACAGCGCCAGCTCCTGGAGCTGGCCCGCTCGATCGTCGGCAATCCGGACGTCCTGGTGCTCGACGAGGCAACGGCGGCGCTCGACCCGATCACCGAGGTCCTGGTCGACAACCACCTGCGCCGGCGCGGCGTGGCCTGCCTGATCATCGCGCACCGCCTGAGCACGATCCGCGACGCGGACGAGATCGTCGTCCTCGAGCGCGGCCGAATCGTGGAGCAGGGCGGGCACGAGGACCTGCTGGCGCTCGACGGTGTCTACGCCGAGCTGATCCGGTCGGAATAGGTTCCGATGTCCTGGCAGGACCTGATCCGCGACATTCCGGTGTCACGCATCGAGGCGGGTGCGCGCGACGCCTTCCTCCTGGACGACCCGGACGCGTTCCACATTGTCGAAAGCGGCCAGGTGGAGCTGTTCGCCGCCGTGGTCAAGGAGAACGGCGCGGTGGCGGCCCGCAGGCCCTTCATCGCCAGCATCCCGGCCGGGAAGGCGTTCTTCGGCGCACCCGTTCTTCCGGTCGCCCGCGGCGGCGAGCGCGGCTCCTTCATGTTCCAGGCCGTGCCATCGCGCCAAACCGTACTCGTGCGCGGCGAGCGCAAGCACCTCGCCTCCCCGGAAGCCTTCGAAATCACCTTCGTCTCCCTGATCGACGACTGGGTGACGGACCTTGCCGACTTCGTCGCCCGGCACGAGCCCCCGGTGCCGCGCACGGCGCAACTCCTCACGGCCGATCCGGACGTGCCCTACGAGGCTCGCTCCGTCTTGAGCGCGCATCATCGCGAAGTCCTTTGGGTCCGGGCGGACCGGCCCACGGAATTCATCGGCCTCCCCGAGTTCGTGGTGCCCCGGGAGGCGATGCTGCCGCTGTCCGAGCACGTCTGGCTGAACCTCCCCGAGGAGGCGCGCGTCTCGGCGGTCCACACGCCAAGCGTCGTGGTCGGAGAGAAGCTGTGGACGGGGCTGGACCGGTACCACCTGCAGGTCCTGCGGTGCGCCGAGCGCGTCTGGATGGAGCATCGCCAGAAGGAGGGGACGCGGCACGCCGGGAATCAGCGCCACAAGACCCGGCTCAGGGAGGGGCTGGTCCGGGATCTGAGCGGCATTCTGAGCGATGTGCGCCCGCATACCGAGACGGAACACGGATACCGCAGCGCGGTGCATGCGGCGGCAGCGGTCGTGGCCGAAGCGGTGGGCGTGACGCTGGCGGCGTCGCCCGCCGCATTCGGCGACGGCGACCCGCTCGACGCGGTGCGCCGGGTGGTGGCGCCCTCCGGCGTCCGGACGAGGCAGGTCGAGCTGTCCCCCGGATGGGAGCGGCGGGACGGGCCGTCCTTCCTGGGGGTCGTCTCGGGCGGCGATCCGCGCCCGGTGGCGGTCGTCAACCGCGGCGGCGGCGCCTTCGAGATGATCGACCCCGTCTCCGGCGAGACCGCGCGGGTGAACCGGGCGCGGGCCCGCACTCTCGATTCGCGCGGGGTGATGTTCTATCCGCCGCTCGCCCCCGGCGTGGACAGCGGCCTCGCGGCGGTGTTCCAGGCCCTGCGCGGCCGGGGCCGGGACATTCTCGCGGTGGGCCTGATGGGGGGGATGGGCGCCCTCATCGCTCTTCTGGTCCCGATCCTGACCGGGGAACTGCTGGCGGAGATCATCCCCCGGGTGGACATCCCGATGTGGGTGGCCGCACTCGCCGGGCTGGCGGTCGGCGCGTTCACCACCCTCGCCGCCTCCGTCGTCGGCGCGTTCGGCATGCTGCGGATCGAGGCTCGAATCGACGAGACCCTGCAGGCCGCCATCTGGAACCGGCTGCTCTCCTTGCCCCTGCCGTTCTTCCGGCAATACCTCGCCGGCGATCTGGCGGACCGGGCGAACGGCGTGAGCGTCATCCGGCAGCTGCTGACCGGAGCGGCCGGCAACAGCCTGGTGGGCGGCGTGTTCTCGGTGTTCAGTTACCTGCTGCTGTTCTACTACAGCTGGGTTCTCGCGCTGTGGGCGGGGGTGGCGGTGGCGTTGCTGGCGGCCGGAAGCTGGTTCTTCGCCACCCGCCAGGTCCGCCACCAGCGGGCCGTCTTCGTCGCGCAAGGAGCGATCGACGGCCTGATCTTCCAGCTGATCCTCGGGCTGCCCAAGATCCGGCAGGCCAACGTGGAGGTGAATGCCCTCAAGCGCTGGTCCGAGCAGTACGCCAGGCAGCGGCGCGAACAACTGTCCGCGCGCAAGTGGGCGGCCGGACAGCTGACGTTCAACGCGCTGTTCACGCCCCTCTCCCAGCTCGCGCTCCTGGCCATGATTTGGTACATGCTGATCGAGAGCGAGACCGGGAGCGGCTTCACACTGGCCGATTTCCTCTCGTTCAATGCCGCGTTCGGACAGTTCGTGGCGGGCGTGACCGGGCTGACCGCCACCTGGACGACGGTCATCGCGATCCTGCCCCTGTTCGAACGCGTCATGCCGATCATCGAGGCGCAACCCGAAGGCGTCGGCGGTACCGTGCTGGCGGACGTCGCGGGGCGGATCGAGTGCGAGCACGTCACCTTCCGCTATCCGTCGGCGGCGCGCGACACGCTCCAGGACGTGTCCTTCCATATCCGTCCGGGCGAGTACGTGGCCTTTCTCGGCCCGTCCGGAGCCGGCAAGTCGACGCTGTACCGTCTGCTGCTCGGCTTCGAGCAGCCGAGCGCCGGGAGCGTGCTGCTCGACCGGCACGACCTGCAGTCGCTCGATCTCGGTGCCATGCGCCGTCATTTCGGGGTGGTTCTCCAGAACGGGCAGCTCGTCCCGGACAGCCTCAACAGGATCATCGCCGGCGAAGCGCGGCTGACCGACCGAGAGGTCTGGGAGGCGGCGCGCGCGGTTGGGCTCGACGCGGACATCGAAGCCCTGCCGATGGGGATGAACACGATTCTCTCGGAGGGCGGCACCGGTCTGTCCGGCGGACAGAAGCAGCGGCTGCTGGTCGCCCGCGCGCTGGCGCGCAAGCCGCGCGTGCTGCTGTTCGACGAGGCGACCAGCATGCTCGACAACCGGACCCAGGACACGATCCGGACCACCCTGCGCGGCCTGGCCATCACGCGCGTGCTGATCGCCCACCGCCTCAGCACGGTGGTCGACGTCGACCGGATCTACGTGCTGCGGGACGGCAGGATCGTCGAGACCGGGGCATACCGGGACCTGTTGAACCAGGACGGCGTGCTGGCGGAAATGGCACGCCGGCAGATCGTCTGAGATGTTGCGCGGTCCCTCTTCGGCTGGCCCTGGATCGCGTCCGGCGCCGGATTTCGCTCGCGCGTGCCGGCGCGGCTCGCCAAGCGGCGCCGGCCGGACGCCCGGCGGTACGCGATGCGCGCCGCCGGAGCGGGCCCCATCGTCGCGCGACCCGCCCAGGTCCGACCGTGCGGCGTCGCCCGCCGGCAGCGCTGCGATGAGGCTCCACCGTGTCCCCGTGCCGCCAGCGTTCCCGGCTGGCCTTTTTTCCGACGCGGCCGGAGCCGTTCCCGGGAAGCGGAGCGGAAACCGGATTGCGGCGGGCCCTTCCGGCGTTCGTGCCCCCGCTTCCCGATCCGGATTCGATCGAGGCGATCGATGCTGACCGACTACGGCAAGCTCCACGTCTCCGGTCACGATTACAGCGAATTGCGGCCCGACAGCGTCGATGCGGCGGTGCAGGGGTGGCGCGCCGCCCTGGCCCGGGGGGCGGCCCTGCGGGTTCGGGGCAGCGGGCACGGGTTGTCGGGCGCGAGCCTGCCCCGGGCGGGCGAGACGCTGGTGCGTACCCGCGGCCTCGACGGCTATCGCGTCGAGGAGCCCGGCCTGCTCACGGTGGGGAGCGGCGCGGTCGTCTGGGACGTTCGGGATTTCGTGGCCGAGCACGGCTGGCGGCTGCCGGTCTTCAACGGCGGCTGGGCGGGTCCCAGCGTGGGCGGCTTCGCGAGCGCGGGCGGGCTGGGGCTGCGGGTGCCGGCACGCGGGCGCGGATCCCCTGCCGCGCGGGGCATACCCGGCGGACACGAGCCGCTCGATCCCGTCTCACTGTCCGAGCGCCACGGCGGGTTCTGGGCGCAGGTGGCGAGGCTCACGTTCATCGACGGGCGCGGCGACGTGCACGACATCGGCCCCGGCGACGCGGACTTTCCCTGGATGTTCGCCTCGATGGGGCAGTTCGGCCTGATTCTCGAAGTGACGCTGCGGCTGCTCCCGCAGCCGGGCGCGGCCGACGGACTGCCGGTGGGCAGCGCCGGCCGAATCCCGGTGTCGAACCCGGTCGACCCGAGTGAAACCGACGCGCTGCCCCCCGCGCAGGGCATCGCATGGACGTACTGGTTCACCGCGCTGGTGCCGGTGGACGAGGAAGCAAGGGCCTGGGAGGTCGTCGGGGACTGGACCCGTGCGCACCGCGACGCGCTCCGTCCCACCGGCGGCTGGGTCGGGCCGCGTCAGGACGGTGCCCCGATCGGCTTTCGCTATCGCGTCCGCCGCACCGCGCCGACCCCCCCGTTCCTGTATCCGCGCGACGAGGACTTCGTCGCGCTGGGGGTCATGGCCGTTTGCGGCGGGGTCGGGACCGACCCGGGCGAGGCGGCGCTCGCGCGGGCCGAGCGGGGTTTCGTCGAGCACATCGTCGACCACGGCTGGGCGCTCTACTGCCAGGCGGAGAACCTGACCCGATCGCTCGATTTCCGGAGCTACTGGGGTCCGGAGCGCTGGGCCCGCTTCTGCGCGCTGAAGACCCGCTTCGACCCCGAAGACCGCATCAATGCGGGCGAGGTGCGGGCCGGCGGGGCGCGGCCGCCGGTGAGCGTCAGGTCGGTGCGCCGGGTCGCCGCCGCCTTCCGACGGTCCGTGGGTCTGGAAGGCCCCGCCGCAGTGCGCCCCCGGGAACCCGCCCGGCGCCACAGGAGCAGCGACGGGACGAGCGATGTCGACGTCGCGGTGATCGGCGGCGGACCGGCGGGCGCGACGCTGGCGACGCTCTGCGCCCAGAACGGTCTCGATGTGGTGCTGTACGAACGCGAACGCGGCCCGCGCTACCGCATCGGCGAATCGCTGCTGCCCGCCACGCCGCGCAATCTCCTGCCCCTGCTTGGCATCGCCGACGAGATCGCCCGGGCGAACTTCGTCGTGAAACCCGGCGGCACGTTCTGCTGGGGCGGTCGGCGCGATGAGCCCTGGCACCTGATGTTCGGCGGCCCCGATCCCGGCCCGGACGCCCCGGTCGCGCTGAACGTGGATCGGCAGCGATTCGACACGATCCTTCTGGACAACGCCGCGGCCCGGGGGGTCGAGGTGCAGCGGGGACACGCTGTGCTGTCGGTGGGGAAAGCTGATCCCGTCCATGGGCGCGCGGTCGAGGTTGGCGGCCCCGACCGCAGCGACCGTCATCGGATCCGGGCGCGCTACGTGGCCGACGCGAGTGGACAGATGCGTTTCAACCTGCCCGAACTCCGCGCGCGGACCTACTCGAAGTTCTTCCGCAAGGTGGCGGTGTGGGGCTACTGGGACGATGCGGTGCGGCTCGCGCCCCCGATCGAGGGCAACGTATTCTTCGAATCGCTCGGGACGGCGCACGGCCCCGCCTGGAGCTGGTTTATCCCGCTCTCCGACACGCTGACCAGCGTCGGCGTGGTCGCTCCCAAGGCCTGTGCGCGCATGTTGCGCGGCGACCGGCGCGCCGTGCTGCATGCCTGGCTGGCGCAATGCCCGCGGATCGCTGAGCTGATCGCCGGGGCGCGGCCGAGTGCCGAACCGCCCTATGACAACGTGCGCCTGTGCGGGGATTACTCCTACTCCAGCGACAGGTTCTGGGCGCCCGGACTGGCGCGGGTGGGCGATGCGGCCTGCTTCGTCGATGTGCTGCTGTCGTCCGGCGTGCACCTGGCCACCTACGGCGCGCTGCTGGCCGCCCGCTCGATCGAGGCGGTGCTGCGCGGTCGCGTGTCGGAGCAGCTTGCGATGGACGAGTACGAGAGCCGGGCCAGGCAGGAGTTCGCGATCTTCTACGCGGGATTGAGCGGGGCGTACGACATGACGCTCCCGCGCGACGGCTACATCGAGCCCTTGCGGAAGATCCTGAACTGCAGCAACAGCGTGTACATGGAACAGGACCTGTACTGCGGCGTGACGGACGGGCTGAACCTGGAGCGCGCGGCCCCGCCGGGTCCCGCGCCCGAGGCAGACGCGGCGCGCAACGTTCGCGCGATGCGCGCCTTCAACCTGCGGCAGCTTCTCTACGACGGCCCGCCGCGTGTCGTCCCGATCGCCGACCTGCCCGCGATCCGCAACACGCTGACCGTCTCCCCGGACGGGCGCGGCTGGCGGCTGCCGAACGGCAGCGGCGTCTGAACGCCGGTCGGGCGCAGCCCCGTCAACGCCCGACCGGGACCGCCGGAGGGTCAGGCTGGACCCGCTCGACGTGGAGGTGACGGCGGTGCACAACCGGGATGCCAGCCAGACGGCGGCGGGCCAGACTCGTCAATGGTCGACGGCCGCGAACGCCACGACGATCAGTCGTTCTCGGCCGGATCGAAGACTGCGGCATTCGTTTGCATGGTGCGGCGGCGGGCACCGTCGACGCCGAAGGGTCCCGCTGCCGTCGTCGCGGCGACGCCGAGGCTCGCTGCGCGGCCGAGGAACCCGCGCCGGCTCAGGGCGCCGCGGGCCGCCGTCTCCCTGGAATCCGCATTCGTGCCAATCATGGTTTCGTTCTCCCGTTCGTCATGGGCGGGCCGGCAACGGTCTCCAGCCAGGCACCGCGCGGGCACTCCGCGCCCCCGGCTGCGGGAAGACGAATCCCCTGTCTGCCGCCAAGGATCATGCGGCGGACGACGTGATGTCCGTCGAACCGGCGATGCTCGAAGGCCGCCGCGGCAGGGCCCGCGTCGACCGCCGGCATCCCGTAGGCGAGCCACCTGTGCACGGCCACGCCGAGATCCCGGAGCCCCTCCCTTGGCTGGGGGAAGGCGCGCGGCAGTTCGACGCCGGATCACTGCACGGCAGAGAAGGCCGTCCAGCCGGCAAGCGAAAGCCGGAACGCGGAGTCAGTTGGGGGGCCGCGACCCCGATGGGCGCGGGCTTCCGCCCCGCCTGACCGAGACGGTGGCTAACCGACTGTTCGCATGTCAGCACTCAAGGAGGGGACCTTTCCGCCCGGACGCGCGGCCCGGCAGGCACCGACGCACCGTGCGTCCGCTCAATCTTTCACCGAATCGGCTTGAACTTCCCGCTTCGTGGGTTCGCCAACCCGGCGCTCAGCTGCCCAGGCGTGCAGGTCTTCCGTCTTGTACCGAACCTTGCTCCCGAACTTGTAGTAGGCGGGGCCGCCCTTCTTGCTCCGATATCGGTCCAGCGTTCGCGGGGACATTCCCAGCACGTCGCCGGCCTCCTTCGACGTCAGAAACCGCTCCTCGAGCGGGAACGTGAAACCGGTCCACCTGACTCTTGGCGTCATAAATCTGTTCTCCGGTCCCGCTGCCATCGCGGGTTCTCTGGGTTGGCCGGGGAGCGCTCCCAGGGGCGCATCAGGCGCGGTGTCCCCCACTCGGGTCAGCAACCCCCCTCATCTGCCGCCGAAGGTCATGCGGCGGATGACGTCGTGGCCATCGATCCAGCGATGCTTGTAGGCGGCCGCGACATGGCCTGCGGCGACCGCCAGCATCGTGTAGGCGAGCCACATGTGAACCTCCGCGGACAGGTCCTGGAGGTCCTCCCCAGTCTCCGGGAAGACCGTGGGCATCTCGACGCCGAACCACTGAACGGCGTAGCCGCTGAAGTTGGTCTCCGCCCAGCCGACCGCAATCACCACGGCAGGCAGCGCGTAGAGGGCGGCGTGGCCGAGGTGCGCGGCGGTGCGCTCCAGCCCCCGGATCGAGTCGGGCAGCGGCGGCGGCCGGTGGGCCATGCGGACGCCGATGCGTGCCGCGAGGAGGGCGAGCAGCGTCACCCCGACGGAGATGTGCAGGTCGAACAGCAGTTCCTCCAGCGGCGAGTCCTCCTCGACCAGCGTCGTCATCGCATAGCCGCAGCCCCACATGAAGACGAAGCCCAGCGCCATGACCCAGTGAAGCAGGCGTGCGGCCACGTGGTACCTGGCATCAGTCATCGCCGTGTCCTCCAGCCGAATCTGAATCAAGCAGCCGGGGTCATCGGCTGCACTGCGCGCCGGGCTTTGCCAGGACGGCCCTCCTCCATGGTCCCCGTGCGATGCGACGTCACCGCAGGATGCCCTCCCGGCCGAACTGCGGTCGCTGCATTTCTTACCATCCGATGGGATGCCTTACGACAGTCATACGAGTAGTCTCATGGATCACATGCAATCATAATGCAGTGGGGGTGCATTCGTATGTTCGACCGCCACCGAGCGCCTGCAGGATTCTTTACCGCAACGCTGCCAGCGGCGGCGCTGTTCATCTCTGTCCCCGCTGCCGCGCAAGAGGCCCATGGCGTCATTGCCTTCGGCACCGAAACCGGTCAGGACAACGGCGTGGCCTACGGCTTCGCGTGGAATTTCCCGGCCAAGGAGACGGCGCTCGCAGAAGCGGTGAATGCCTGCACCGCGAGTGGCGGGACGAACTGCATTCAGCTCGCCTGGTTCCAGGACGGATGCGGGGCGCTGGCGATGGACCAGCACGGCAATGCACAGGGAAAGCCAGGGATGACTCTCGAACAGGCGGAAGCGCGGGCGTTGCGGGCGTGCAAGGCGGCTGCCGGCGCCGAATGCGACATCGTGGGTTCCCTGTGCGCCGCCGCGGGCGGCGAACCACGCACCTGGTCGGGCAGCGAAAGCGTTCTCCCGGCGCCTGACGCCGAAACGACGGCCGCGGGACCGGCAGACGAATCGCTTACCCGTGCAGAACGCGTCCGGTTGCAGCAGGCGCTAACCGCCCTGGGATTCGATGCCGGTCCCGCCGACGGCGTCTTCGGATCGAAGGCACGCGCGGCGATCCGGGACTGGCAGGAAGCCAATGGCCATGAAGCAACGGGCTACGTGACGGGCGAACAGGCCGCATCGCTTGCGGCGGTCGCTGCGTCGCCGGACGAGGAGCAGGAGCCTTCCCAGGAAACTGCTGACCATCCGTCCGGGAACGTGTTGATTTTCGGCCCGGCGACGGGACCACGATGTATCGAAGGGGAGTACACCGATGAAGGTTTGTGCTGGCATGAGATTGCCAACCAACCAGAGTGTTTTCTATTGACCGACAGGTATATGACTCCTCCTGTATTCGTGGGCGACGAATCTGATGACTACGGGGACCCCCGCAATTACAAGTTCGTGCATTTACCGCATACGTTTACTTGGTCCGGTGCCTGTCTCGGTGATACCGCTCACGGACGGGGGACACTCGATTCGATGCGCCATGACCTAGATGGCAGCCAATTTGACGGAAACAGGGACACGGGAGAGATGGTTCAGGGAAACAGGCAGGGACATTGGGTGGACCGTTGGACTTACAACCAAATTGACGACCATCGGGATCCTGAGGGCATTTGCATCGGCGAAGGCCAATATGTTGATGGAAAAAAGAGCGGGAAGTGGGTGAGTCGCTGCTACGACGGGAGCGGGTCGGAGGAAACCTATGTCAACGGCGAGCTGAAAGACTACAAGGACCGTTAATGCGTGGTCTTGAACGCGCTTGAAGGCAAGGTGGAAGGCTTGAGTCTGCGGCGTGGTTTCCCGCTGCCGCTGTTGCATCGCACGTGGCTTCGTAAAGGCATTCCCGGTTTGTTCCAGATCGGTCGAGACTCGATTTCCCACGTCGCCCTCATCGGCGGCGGCGAACCGAACACCAAACTCAACAGCAACCATCAGTCGCGGATACCGCCTTCGAACTGCCCGAACCGGTTCGTGACCAATACCCGCAACCGGGGAAACCTGCTTCGGTATTGACCTGTCCGATCATGGGTGTGGCCGGATGGGTCGTCTTGTCTTCGATGCCCCTGCGAAAGAATTTGCGCCGAACTGCGAGGTCTCGGAAGGTTGGAGACGTACCGGCGAAACCCGACTTGCGGCAGTTCGGGGAGAGCGCAGCTGGAGACACAGCCCAAGGCAGAATTGTCCAAGTTAGTCGAAAGCGCTGGCCAACGGATACAGGCCCGTCCGAAAAAGGGCATGCCGTGGGGTCGAAGGCCGGGACCGAGCCCGGGGAACGGAGATACCGACCCCGTATCGGGACGGGACTTTGGCCAGAAGTTCGTGCGAATCGCTGGAGGCGCAGCTCAGACCCTGACGATCTTCCATAGAGCTTCGCCGACGGCAACCGGCCCATGAAGGGCCGTAGATGGAGCCAATTCAATTCGACGGGACTTCCGCAGGCTCATGCCCGCAGCAATCGGGCATCTTGTCCTTCTCCAGAATATGGGGCTTCGGGTTCCTTCCGTAGAAGACACAGGTGCCGAAAACCCGGATAGCCCAGTAGATGGCGATGTAATCAAAAGGAATGGGGGTTGAATCACCCGACTGGGGCGCCGTTGGCTCTCGATGGCCCTGCCGAGTACGCGGGGCGCGGCAACGCCCCCGGCTGGTCGGCCACGGGTTAGAGCTGATGGTAAGATAAACACTCAGCTAGTACACGCAGGCAGGGTTGGCTGCGAAACGAGGAAGGAACCCAGATGAGAGAATCAGAGGGTGGCGACGCGCACACTGCTGTCATCTTGAACCCAGGGAATTTTCGGCTGCCAGATGGCTACAAGCCAGAGTCCGGACACCGCCAGCACCAGAAGAGTTTCACTTCGACACGAACGGCTCTGCACCGAGGCCACAGGATCAAGATCAAAACCACCTATCGCATCGAAATTGACGACGAGCCGTTGGCGCTGCACACAATGGTGTTGGATAACGGTAACGTTCATTGCCACGGGCTGCCGAACTACTCCTTTCCCTCGGCGATTGATCTAGCCAAGTCGATCATCGATGCGGCGAGCCTCGCTTCAAACGAGGTCGATGAAATCGGTGATAGCACGGGCGTTGATCACCATGAAGCAGATCAACGAGGGTCCCGAGATGGCGATAAGGAGGAGGATCAATAATGGCCGCAATCCGAGAAAACATTCTGGCAAGTTTGCAAGTACGGGACAAATTCTTGGATGCCATGATCGCTCTCGACGAGCCAAACTCCGGTGTGATGGCTAGCGATTTGGCGCAGTTCCTTCAGACGAACAATCTTCCCCTGCAGATGAGCGGCCGAGAGCAGGAACTGTCATCATATGACCTGTTTATCTTCTGGCACGTCCTTGCCATGTCAATGCCTCTTGCGGTCGGCAACGCGGCCCATAGCGGACCGATTTTCCTGCCATGGCACAGAATGTATTTGATCCGCCTTGAAGAGATGTGCCAGGAAGTGTTGGAGGATGCCAATTTCGGTCTTCCCTATTGGGACTGGGCCGCCGATGGGGAGTTGCCTCGCCAGAATCAGTGGCGCACGGATTTGTGGAGCTCTGCCTATCTCGGAGAGGCACGTGGTGCAGTCAGATCTGGGAAGATTGGGCAAATCCAGGTGCGACTTGTGCAGAATCCGCAAACCGGTGTTCTGTTGTCGGTGGAGCCTCGGCCGGTCATTCGTGACTCCGGCCGAAGTTCTCTTGCGCCCACGTTACCGAGCGAGGCGCGTGTGGCGGCGGCACTTGATCAGACAATCTATGATCGGCAGCCGTGGAACGAGAACGCCATTGGTCACCGAAACGAGCTTGAAGGATGGATTCAGGGGCCGCAATTGCACAATCGAGTGCATGTTTGGATCGGCGGCGATATGGGACCGGGGAGTTCTCCAAACGATCCAGCCTTTTTCCTGAATCACTGCAATGTTGACCGGATTTGGGAAGAGTGGATGGGGCGCCATGGAAGAATCTATGAACCAGGGCGCAATCGTGGACCTCAAGGCCACCGGATTGACAGCCAAATGGTCGCCGTGATTGGTAATGCACTCACGCCGGAGCAGGTGCTCGATCCGTCGCAATGGTACGCCTACAACTGATGTTCGATTGTCAGATTGCAGCTTCCTGTGGGTTTGACGGATCTAACCAAGCGTATATCCCCGCCGCACGGCGGCCGGGCGGACGAGTCTGTCGCTTGCAGCACGCAGCTTATGCAGGATCGATTTGTGACCTTGCCCACGGACCATTCGCCTCACATGATGGTCATAGAGGCTTGCTCGAGGGCGCATGGCTGGGATCGGTGGAAGGAGGACTGCGGCACACGGTGAGGTTGACCGCGGTGCAGCATATCCGGTGCAGTATATGAAGCCTTACGTCAAGCGTCAGAAGAACAATATGGCTGACGCCGGAGCGATAGCCAAGGCGGCGTCGTGGCCGACAGCACGCTCCTCAGAGTCGCTACGCGGAGCACGACCCAGGCCGAGCAAGGCTGGAAGGGCTTGTGGTGGGCAGTGCGCCGCGCGCGATGGCGCTGATCGACAGGCCCTGTCGCAGCAAATCATGAATCTCCACGATCATCCTCAGTGTGGCCACCTGGCGCGCGCCTCTTAGAGCTCGGTGCAGGTGGCGAGTGTCGGCCGCCACGGGCCCGCGGACATGCCCCCGGGCCCGTGTGCCAGCCTGCAAACTGGGGATTTTATTTCGGCGCTAGTGGGAAGTTTTCATCCGGTACTGACAGTAGCCGGCCTCGCGGCACACCCGCACCTCTACCCCCCGACCCAGCGCCTGCTCAGCACGGGAGCGGTGGTACTCGAGCAGGCCCTTGAGGCCCACGACATCCGTCGCGCCCAGCGTGCGCAGCCCGATCTTCTCCCCCGATGAGTTCTTGAGCCCGGCCGCCCAACTCTTCCGGCTGATCTCGATCACAACCTACAGCGTGGTTGCCCCTGCACCGGTCGGCACCGCACTAGGGGTTCGTGACTTGTGTGTGGAGACATCGCGAGGTCTCCTCGTCAGGAGTGAAAGGACGAGACCGTAGCGCCGCCCCCAGACGAGGCCTCATCGGATCTACGGGCACTCCTCCACGTCAAACAACCCGGGCTGCACCGCCATTGCTACTCCCTCATGCCCGCCCGTCTATCGAATCACACAGCAAACGACACGTCCACGTCGAGGAGTTCTTTTAGTTGGCAGACTTTTTGGGCTATTTCATTGGTTTGTCGCATGCTGTTTCTTTACTTCTCGATGCAATCTAGACGTGCGTGTTTGATAAGGATGCAAGTGCAACAGCAAAACTCGCATTAAGTATATCCAAGTATGCGTGGTTGACGACATCTCCAACAAATAATTGGAGCCACCATCCCAAGTTTACTGAGCACAAGCCATAACAATGGCCCTTAAGGCATTATTGGCCATCACCACATAATCTTACTCGCGATCACAACACAATCTAGCATACGGCCCCTCGATTTAACGTTGGAAACAATCGCACTAGTTTTCTCCAACTGGAGTGATGATCACGTTTATTGGCTGTGCGTTTTTGTTTTGCTCATTCGTAAACTGATCCACAACAGACATGTCAGTAGCATTTGACGGAACCGTAATCATTTCTTCTAGCGACAGAGCTTTCCATGTTATCATCCATAGAGGGCCGGGTTCCGGAGAAATTAGGTAGAATTCCTCGCCTGTTGTAGATTGGAAAATATCGAAATCCAGATCATGATTCTTGGAAAGTAACTCTCGAATTTCACTTGCGTCTTTCGTAGACGAAATACCGCCTAAGCCCACTCGATATTGCTGCTCGTCAAGGATATTGTCGAATTCAAGAATCCCGGGGCTCGACGGCACATTCCATCCTCCAGAAATACTACCATCTGGGAGCATAGGCAAACGTTGTCCCTCTAAACCAAGGTCTTCGGTGTTCGAGCTCGGTTGTTCTTCCCCCGGCGTTGTAGTGACATTCGGGTTTTCTTGTGCGTTAGCTCGTTTCACTAGGCTTACTTCACTGGGTGTTCTCAACTCGTTCAAAAGATCGCTGGCGTCACTTGTTGGATCAATGGAAAGCGGTTGAAGTTCATTGAGGGGCACAGTTAAAATCGGCCTAGCCGGCGGCATCGCCAGTAACCTTTCAAGCACACTGTGTTGTGAATGTTGTTGCAACTCTAAGACCGCAGTACTCTGAATGGTGCTCGCGCTGCCGGCTAGAAGAGCCGGAATACCAAGCGCAGTCAGAAAAATCTTCGGAGGGTCCAATACCGCGTGTCTCGACATCAAAATCGTCGCACAGAGACCTACAAATAAAGAGAAGACTAGAATCATCCATATCGCATTGGATCTAAAAAGACTAACTCGAACGTTCTCGCCGAATTGCTGATATATTACTAGTTCCGCCGACAGTCGAGGCATTATCGCAGCGGCCAAACCCGCTATCAATGCAATGACGAATGTAAGTAAATGGCGTCGCGAAATATAACCAAAAGAATAAATCGACATGGTGACCCCCGAGCGCAGCACGCAACTCAAGAATGCTGTGTTGGATCGTGCACAATATCACAAATTGAAGAAAAACGGAACTGCAGGCTTAAATGATTAACTAGTGCTTGCCAGAAAACAGGCATAGTGCTGATTCTACTGATGTTTCCAGCGCTATTTCCTGGTGAAGATTCCCCGCTGATGGTAGTCTGAGGGCGGAATCGGCCGTCTGAGTGGCGATTCCGGGCCATCTTCGGGGAATT
>JAJDZX010000128.1 GCA_022824395.1 Alphaproteobacteria bacterium | reverse complement strand
TCGAGCGCACGATCGCCAGTGCTTTGGCATGGCTGCAACTGGCCGTGGTCCGGCTACTGCTACGGCGCCTCGGACGGGCCGAAACACTCAATCAAACCGTAGCATGCTGACTACGCAGAGTTTTGAATCGTACTCTGAGGCGCGTTCATTTCAGTTCCGGGAGCTGTCCGGGATCGACGAGAACCCGGATGCTCCGTGCCGGCCCCGCGGTCACCGTCTCACCCTGATTGACGCGCCGCAACCAGCCCGTCAGAGAACCGTCAGAACACCCGCACGAAGCTGAGTTCGCCGCCGGTACGCTCGTAGTCGTAGGGCTGCGCGTTGGTGTCGCGCACTCCGTGGAACGTCGACCTCACGACCCAGGCGCCCGCCAACGTGCGGTCTGCGACCAGGTCGTCGAGGTAGGTCCGCATACGGTAGCTTCGATCGGACAGCCTCGGAAATGGCCGGAAACGCCGGTCAGCGGGACAAAGCCGAGCACGGCGACAGCTGCCATTTGACCGACGCCCGCCAGGCCCACACGGCCGCACTGTCCGACCAAGTCCCGACCTCCACACATTACGCCTGGCACTCGGTATCAGGCGACGGACACGGCTCGTGTCCCGGCGTCAGCCCGTGATCTCAACCACCGCGAGTCCCGCGAGGTCAGCCGCCGCGCGTTGCCGGCGGTCCAGAGACAGCCCGGAAGCCCCCCGAACGAGCGCTTCCGCATACGCCGATTGCCAATCGAGGCCACTGCGGATCAACCGGCCGGACGCCAGATCGCCCGTGACCATGGACATCGATGCGGACAGTTGCTCATCGTCGATCTCTTCGCAAAACCGCTTGCGGCGCGGCGCGTTTCCGACCGCCAACGCGTGCAGGCCGTTCAAGATGATCGCTTCAGCCCGATCGGCGACGAATCGAGCGACGTCGTCGCTCCGCCCCTCGCGCCCATGGAACTTGACCAGTACGCCGGAGTCGTAATAGACGCTCACCGTTCGCCGCGGCCGCCTGCGATGGTCTCCGCCGCGGTGATGCCTCCAACGGGGCTCGGATACACTTCCCGCAAGCGTTGCTCCGCGCGCCTCCAGTCGGACGATGCGGCAGCGGAAGGCGCCGGCCTCGGCCAGAGCGGCCAGCACGTTGCCGCTGAGGCCGTCCGGAGCGGGCATTCTCCCGGCGCGCAGGGCCCGGACCCTGCCGATCCGGTCCTTCCGGGCCTCGGCCCGTTCCACCCGGGCCTCGATCCGGCGACGGATTTCAGGCGTGTCGGGACCGAGATACTTCGCCGGGGGGCGATGCCCGTTGCGCGTTGCGGGATGCCAGTACCAGTAGTGCCGCCCCTTGACGACGCGCTTGTGCGGCGTTCCTCCCGCACCCATGATGTCCCGGAAACTGCCGGTCCAGGCTCGGTCGGCCAGTTCCGCGTACACCGTCTGCAACGCGACGGGCAGGCGTTGGATGGCCCGCAAGGGCGTGCCCCTTTTTTCGTTGTAAACACTTTGTCGATTTGTTTACAACCGACGGCTGGAAGGGTCACGCTATCCGCGCATGTTCCCATTCCTGGACGATGCAGGGCGGCCGAAGACTGACGTAGAGAACGTGGCGCAGGCCATTGGGGGACGGTGAGAGCGGCACGCGCACGGAGACCGGCACGCACCTCGCGATGGCGGCGGCGGGTGCCCGCGCGGCGTGGTCGAGCCTGGAGCCGGTGGCGGCCCGCCACGGCGCTCAGGCGAGCGCTTCGAGCCGCTCCATCAGGTCCGTCAGCGGGATCGCAGTCGTGGTCCCGGATAGTGGAAACGGCTCGCGGCCGGGATGGACCACGAACTGCTCCACCGCCCCAAGATCGGAGGCGCCGAGCTCAAAGCCTCTGGCCGCCCTGGGTGCCATGCTTCGCTTGACTTCGATTGCCCACAGCCAGCGGTCCGGCAGTTGCAGCAGCAAGTCGATTTCCGCCCCGGCCCGCGTGCGATAAAACCAGGCGTCCGTCCCGAAGGGGGCGGCGGCGATCAGGTTCTCGATCACGAACCCTTCCCAGCTCGCCCCCGCCACCGGATGCGAGAGCACGTCGTCGAGGGTGCCGAGGCCCAGCAGCGAGTGCAGGACCCCGCTGTCGCGGATGTAGACCTTGGGGCTCTTGATGAGGCGCTTGCCGACGTCGGCAAAGTACGCCGGCAGGCGGCGCACCAGCATCAGGCCCGACAGCAAATCCACGCAACGCTTGACAGACCCTCCTCTGCCGACACAGGAGCAGAAGCGCACCAGCTGAGGCGGACGAAGAGGCCGCCTCCGCCCACGACCCGTTCACCGTGACCGCCGGACGGGCTCGGAAGCTGCGCGACCTCGGAACTTTTGCAAGGATGGAAAGCGTCGTCCGAAGCGGTTCGCCTGACGGTAAGCTCCGGATCCCGGAGGGCTACATGACTTCCCCGATCACGATCCGGCCCACTTTTCAGGCAGCTTTGTCCCGGGCGAACGTCGGGACACTGCGTCTTCGAGCGGCTCCGGTTCTTCTCTTGGCCTGCTTGAGCCTGTCGGGATGCGGTGGTGGCGGCAGCGGCTGTCCTGTCGCCACCGTGGAGGGCTGCCTGACCGAGGCCGAGTACGGCTCGCTGCTGACGAACACCACGCAGGACATCCGTTCGTCCCCGGGACTGGAAGACCGGTGGGGCCTGGAGGCTGTCAACGTGGCGGAGGCCTGGGGCCACCTGCAGGTGGTCCGGGGAACGGAGCAACCCGGCCTCGGCGTCACCGTGGGCGTGATTGATACAGGCATCGACCTCTCGCATCCCGCGTTCCGGGAGGGATCGGCCGCAGGCACGGTCACCGAAACCCTTCGGCTCGGGGCGGTCGAGGAAACCGGTGTGAAATCCTCGCACGGGACCAGCGTGGCCAGCATCATCGCGGGCCGAACGAACCCTGAGTCCACCGTCCCGTTTACCGGCATCGCTCCCTACGCCGCGCTCAAGATGTTCGCGATCCCGCTTGGCGATCCCACCCCTCCGGACACGACGATCACGCCGGTCACGCTGTCGAGGCTGACCACGTACGACGAGAACTACGCGGATTTCTACCGGGAAATTGCCGCCGAGGACCTGGATGTCCTGAACCTGAGTCTTGGCTTCCATGGATTGATCGAGAACTACGACGATGAGCCGGGCTTGCGCGACGCGCTGCCGAACCTGATCGAAGCGCTGGCCCAGTCTGGCCGGAGGGACAAGACGATCGTCGTATGGGCGGCCGGGAATTCCAACGAACACCTCTGCCAGCCGGGCACCGACAATTGCGGGGGCGACACGGAAGCCGACCACCAGGGGCTGCCTGCGGGCCTGCTCGACGCCAGTTCCCCCAATCTGCTCGCGGGCCTGATGGCGCGAATCGAGGAGCTCCGGGGCCACTCCGTCACCGCCGTCGCGACCGGCGAGGACGGGGAGATCGCCGCGTTTTCCAACCGCTGCGGCATCGCGGCGAACTGGTGCATCGCCGCCCCGGGAGTCCGTCTGCGGGCGGCCTATTTCGGGCCGTATCGAAGTGGCGTCATCCAAGGCTACATACCCTTCTCGGGGACTTCGGCCGCAACACCGATGGTTTCCGGCGGGCTCGCGTTGATGGATCAGTTCTTCCGCGACCAGCTCCCCGGCGAGGAACTGGTGGCGCGTCTCTTCGCCACGGCCGATCGCACCGGCCGCTATGCCGACCGGACCACGTACGGACACGGCCTGATGGACCTGGGCGCAGCGTTGTCGCCGGTCGGCGTGCCGAGGGTCGCGACGGGCACGGCGGCCGTCGGGACCGGGACTCCTGTGCAGGCGGCCCGCCTGCGGCTGGGCCAGGCGTTCGGCGACGGTCCCGCGAACGCGTTCGCCGGCCAGGAAATCACCGGTTTCGACGCGCTCGGGGCACCGTTCTGGTTCGACCTCGGTCAGTTCGTCGGACCCCGCATCCCTCTGACCCCTTCCGCGCAGTTGCGCGACTTCATGGCGGCAGCGCCTACGGCTTCCCGGCTGCGAAGCGAAACCTCCGAGGGCGGCACCGTGGTGGTCGGGCCGAGGCGCGGGTTCGGGGAGACGCCGGGCGGCGCTGGCATCGGCCATGCCCGGCTCGCGCAGGACGCGGTCACCGTGACGATCGGCCGGCCCGACGGCATCCTGGCTACCGCCTTCACGACCGCGGGCGACGGGAACCCGACCCCCGTATCCGGCGCGCTGGTGTCCTGGCGTCCCGCGCACGCGCCGCTGGGTATGCACGCGGGCTGGCTCGGCGAGCGCCGCAGCCTGCTTGCCGCCACCGCGGCGGGCGCATTCGGCGACCTCGCCGCCCGCTCCCTCTTCGTCGGCGTGGACCTCGATCACGAATGGGGCAGCTGGCGACTGGGCGGCGGCCCTGAACTCGGGTTCGTCCGGGCCAGCGCGCAAGGCGGCATCATCGCGGGCATCGAGCCCCTCGTGACCAGCGCGTTCTCGCTGCGCGCCGCCCGACCGACCGCCGGCAACGGAACGCTCCAACTGGCACTCGCCCAGCCGCTCCGCGTGGAGGATGGCGTCGCCCTGCTGTCCGTGCCGGTCGGCCGTACCCTCGACCGCACGGTCGTGCGCCGAGAACTGTTGGCCAACCTTGCCCCCGCGGGCCGGCAGCTCGACCTGTCCGTGCGATGGGAGCAGCCGTTCGCCCGCGGCGAATTCCGGCTCGGGGCGGTTGCGACCCGCCATGCCGGGCACGACGCGAAGGCCCGGCCGTGGCTCACGATCATGACCGGCTGGCGGGCCTCGGTCTAGTGTCCGGATTCTGAAGTTTTGATGAGTTCGTGCTGGCGCTGGGCGGTGTCGAGGGTGCGTAGCAGAAGCGTTTGATGGTGGCGAGGATATCGTCCGCCGCGGTCGCGAGCGTTCACCGTGTCCGACCCGTATTCGGAATACCGAGGCGCCACCCGGCCGAAACACTGGCCTTCTTTCTCACGATGGCGGCGGACACGCGTCTCAGGGACCTTGTCATGCAAATAAAGAGGCAAGTTGCCTTATGACCGAGCCCTCCCGGTCGGCCGAATCACCGTCGCCGCTCCGGGGAAGCGCAACCGACAGAAGTCCTGGAAAGCCGTCGGCGACACTTCCGGCGAGACTGCTCTTCCTTAGTTTCAGGGCAGCGAGAGGTGTCTCCTCACTCGCCCGATTCCGTTCTTGTTGAGTAGTCGAGCTTGTCGCGATCCTGTTGGTATCTTGACGCCGTTGCTCGCCATCCAGACAAACCGTTTATCACGAACAGTGGCATTGTTCGTCATCCGCAGGAGCTGATCGGCCTCACCATTTAGCCAATCCTTCAGCCACCTCAGTTTCTCCAGGACCCTACCAACTTCACGTGTCGTCGCAGGATGTACTTCTATCCACACCGCCTGCTCCGGTCCGGTCGGCGGCCTGTAACCCAAGCCGTAATCCCAGCGTGACTCATTGGCGTGTCCAGGCTCCCTTGCCAGCGCCAAATCCAAGAAGATACTCCCGGTCAATCGGCCGGGATTTACACATGTCACGCGGCCGCGATGCTGCTCCTCTAAGGCCTGTTTCCCTTCACGATATGCGCCGTCCACGGGGGGCTGCGCGTCCCTGACAGCCTCCCTGAACCCCACTAGTGGGAAGACCCGACTGCTGCGCGGTTCGCCACCGTGGCAACGACGTCCCCGACCTGACCGGAGAATTCCGTGAGGCCACCCCATCCTCCTTCAGCAATACTGTCCGCCCCAGGATCCAGTCCGGATATGTCGTCGACGACACCATCACGTTTGAAGTAATAGGTTCGGAAGTCGCTCGCGAGGGCGGATTCAGCCAGGTTCCGGGTTTTCCGGCTGTACGTCAGACCAAGGAGCCTAAGGACATCCCTGACCTCCCCGCCGTGTCCTTGAAAGAACTGCAACGCCCACACCACGTCAAGGACATGAGGTGAATGCGTGGACATACAGACGCGATATCCGCGCAGCCGCAACTCCAGCACCAAATTTAGAACTGCGCCAATGCCATTTGGATGCAGCCCCATTTCCGGCTCCTCGATAACGACCCACTCAAGGTCGTTGCGCGTTGGTACTCTCGACGGCGGAAGAAGCCAATAGAGACCGAGCAGCAGCGGCACGAACTCCCGCTGGCCGGCTGACCAGACGAGGTACGGCAACGAACCGCCGTCACGCTGATTGAGGGTAAGGCGGCCCTGATGCCCGGATGTGTCGGTACGCAGGCCGAAGCGGCCGAAAATATGTTGTTCCAAGGGTCTTCGCAGGGCAGCGGCCAGACGTCGTGGCCGAGGGAAGACATCCTGATCCAAACCGATTTCGTTCTGCACGATCCCATGCAGCTTCTCGCTGAAATCCCGAAGAACAAAGGGATCGCCCGCCCTGTAGTCGTTAAATGGGCGGGTCATGCCGTCGCGCAGGCTCATTACCCGTTGAGCGGGAATGTAGAACAGCTTCTCCGAATCATGGCCTCGACTGGGGCGCGCATAGGTCGCAAGATCCGTCGCATTGCGTGATCTTCCCAACACGAGCCTGCTGTTCTCTGGCGACCAGATCGACGCCATACCCTCACCGAAATACCGATCGAAAAAGCTCTCGACGTCACCCCGCTGCACCATTCCGAAGCGCCGCATCGTCTGGTGTATCGCCGCCTTGTCGACAACCAATTTCAGAAGTTGCAAAAAAATGCTCTTGCCGGTCGCCTGCGGACCGACAAAGATCGTTACGTCTCCGAAACTGATATCAGCTTCGACGACGGGTCCGATCCGGGCCACCCTGATTCGCTCATGCACCTTGACGCCGCCCGCAAGTCAGCCGTTCGGTTTCGCCGCGACCGCAATGGACCTGTGGCCAGCAGCTGATCCGGCTCAAATGTTAGTGCATTGGCGCATTCTCGACCAAACCGGATGTCCGGCAAGCGTTATCGGGCGGCCCGCAGGCACCGCGACAGCACGATTGCCGGAGATCCGTTACGGGCCGCCCTCGCACGTCAACGGTTCCCGCCCGATGCCGTGGAGCGGCTCCAAAAGAACTGCCGCCGTCCCCGGACCGGGAGACATGGCTCGCCGCTCAACAGATCGCGAGGTACTTTCCGGCATCCGGGGATCGTGGGTCGCACGGTCATCCCGGACTGGGTTATGGCTGCTTGACCTCCCCATCAGCGGTTCTCGCGCCCCTTATGGTCGCCGCGCGTCATGAACATGTGAGCGCCTCCAGGAATGATTGCCTGGTGCAGGGCGACCGGACGTCCGCGATCGGTCAACCTCGAAGGTTCCGCCCGCCGCTACCCGCCTCAGGTAGCTGCTCGCTGCCGCAGTTCCGGGGTCCCGATCGCAACCTTGGTGCCACTTGCAGCACGTTCGTGAGCAAGAACGACCGCGATCGAGGACATGGCACTGCTCGTTCCACCTCGTTTGCCAGCGGAGGGGTTTCCATCACGCACGGACCGGGGGAAGAAGCCCCCACCGCCCCGATCGCCAAGGGCGAGAGCCGGCTCCAGCCGAGGCGGCGCATTGCGGCCGGCATGGCGGACATTCACCGCCGGATCTCGGCGGCAGGGTATGGGCCGGGGGTCGGAGCCGCCGCTGCGAGGCCGGTGCCGGGCGACGGCAACCACGACATTGCAGCCGAAGCGCAACCGTCGGACACGACGGGCGAGTCCGACCGACCAGCAAGCTGTTGGCAACGGACTGGCCGGTCGCCGCCCCATCCGGGATGGGCGCGGCAGCGTGCCGCCCCCGTCTGGCGCCGCATGTCCGTATAGGTGATCCGCCAGGATTCTCAGTGAGGGCGCCACAAGTGCATCTTGGTATCGTCGTGCCAAGTGAGTGCTGGATCAAAGCTCCGGTCGAAGCGCTCCACAATTTCGGGGAGGATGACCATCAGGTCAGCGTGTGCAGCAGGGGCCGCAGGCTCAGGGCCCGTGAAGGGCTGACAGCACGCTGATGGTGGCTGCAGAACATGCGGTCATGACCCCTCGCACCCACCTGCTCAGGGATCCAGTCCACGGACTGATCGTTTTCGAGGCGAACGACAAGCTGGCGCAGTTGGCTTGGAAGCTGATCGATACACCAGAGTTCCAACGGCTTCGGCGGATCAAGCAGCTTGGGGTCTCAGAATTCATTTTCCCCGGTGCGGTCCACACTCGCTTCGCTCACTCCGTCGGTGTCTTTCATACTGCGCGGGTATCTGCTCACGCCTGGCTGGCCGCGCTCGGCTACAACCCACTCGTCGCCATCCAGATCGCGCTCGCCGGCAACACCGCCGACATCGTCAAGACGCACGACCCCGAACCCGCCGCCAGCCAGGCGTGAGCAGATACTGTTCTTTTTGCGTGTGCCCTCGGGGGGACCCGTACGTAAACGCGGAACCCATGCGAAATGAACACGTCAACGGGCCTCCCGGGTGTTCAAGCGCACCGTCGCTACGGGTATACCCATCGTGACGGGCACTTGGGCTCCTGTGCAAAGTCAGTGTCCTCATACACGTGCTTCGATTCAGTGGGCCTGAGGTACGCCCGGACGTGGACCCGTGCGCAGAATGGGAGGAGCGGGAACTTGGCCGCCTGGAGCCACTAGGGAAGGCCTGACGGCGGCCCGCAAACGCCCCAATGATCGACCTGTCGGGCCGACGGCGTTCGGTTGACAGGGGCACCAGGTTGTGTTGTGTGTGACGCTAGAGATCCTCTTTCTGAGAGCCGGGAAGATCACTATGTCAGAAAAGCGAGAGAAGTTCGCTAGCCGACTAAAGCGACTGATTGATCAAGGAAATCTACTCGAAATGGCAATGCAATACGACTGTTTCCCCAAACGATTCGAAGAACAGATCCAGGAAATTACGGGGAAGGAAAAGGCTGATGAATATTTGAAATCACTTCCAGACTTCAAATCGGACTATCAAGCTTGGTATTCGGAGGCCAAGGCAGTAGTGAGGCAAGTCCTGCCCGACCGGTTGAGTGATTTTGTAGCGTACTATGAATACCCCCGTGCCAGAAAAGAGATTACTTTCGCAAATTACATGATCAAGGACTATCTCCAAAGCTTACACAGAACCCAGTATGAAAGAGAGATAGTAGGCCCCAGTGCTGCGATACCTGAGTTCGTTCAGCAGTTGAATATTGTCAAGGCTGCGGAGAAGTCTCTCAACAGTGCACTGTTTGAAATCAGATCGATTCTGCAAGCAGATCTTTTTGATTCTGAAATCGAAAGCGCCGAAGCTCTGGCCAAGGCCGGTTTCCTACGAGGGGCAGGCGCGATGTGTGGTGTCGTCATCGAGAAACATCTCAGGGAAGTTTGCGGCCAACACGGCATCCAAATCCGAAAAGCAAGACCCACGATCTCCGACCTCAACGATTATCTTCGGAAAGGCGATGTTGTGTCGGTTCCTTAGTGGCGGTTTATTCAGCATCTCGCTGACATTCGAAATGCTTGCGACCATCACAGAGATCGTGAGCCCACCGAGGGCGACATCCAGGATCTTGTGAATGGAACGAGAAAGGTAATGAAAACAGTATTCTGAAAAATATGCCCAGGCCGTTTGCGGTCCTGCTATGCCCGTCCGCGGCAGAGGCTATGGACGTTTCGAAGAAACAAGACGTGAAGAACTCATCGCTGATAAGTCATTCGCACATCCCTAACTCGATACGGATCGTGCCCGTCCGTGGGCCCGTTCCTTTTCGATGGTGCGTTCAAGCAGCGGGATGTCTTCCGGTAGTGCAGCCCCGGCGCTTGCCACCAATGCCGCCGCCTGCCGCGGCGACGCGGCGGTGCCAATCGGCGTTTCCGTCGTGCCCTCGTCTGGCGGAATGTAGCTCAACTCCAGAGAGTTTCCCGACGGGTGCGGCCGTTGCAACACTTTGCCTCCCGGCTGTGCGTTGATTGCCTGTCGCAGCGTGCGGGCCATTCGGCTCGTGTCCTCCTGCAGGTCCTTCACCTGCCGTCATTCGGCGCCTGCCTGCTGCTGCCGGTAGGTCCGCTCCCGGGCCTGCACGTGCCGGATCGTCGCCTCGACGCGGTCCTCCACCGCTGTTCTCGACAGGTGCTGGTCGACATCGCGCGCTTCGGCGCGCGCGGTGGTCAGCGCGTCCGGCAGGAGATGGAACAGGCCGTCGATGGCGGCCATGGTGATGTCGGGTGGGATCCCGCACACATTGCTGTGGCGTAGCCATCGGATCGGGGTGACCCTGTCGGCTTGCGTGGTGCCTTCCATTCCCACCGCGAGTCCCTTGTTGTATTGGGTGCCGGCGGCGCTGCTCGCGTCGTAAAGCGGTGCCAGCATGAGCGCAGGTATGCTGTGCGCCGGGCTGTGCAGGAAGCCCAGGTTGCGCCGGTGCAGATCACCGTTGCCGAGCATCCAGGCGGCCGCCACCACTCGTGTGAGACGGGCGGTTTCCGCGTCGGGATCGTTGGCGCGCTCGCGCAGCAGACGGCATGCGTCCGGCCATTGCGGGCCCTCGCAGCGGCCGTCGTCGTACTTGTTGTCGGGCCGGTGGCAGGCGGCTTGGATCCACTCCTCCTGGTGCCGTGCGTCGATCCCGCCGCCCGCGCGCGGCGCCCGGTCGGTACGCTCGCTGATCACGGCCTGACGGCCGTCGAAGACGCGGGCCCCGGTGGTGGCCGCCGGAATCCCGACCAGCCCGAGGGCGCGTTGGCAGATGGCTTCCAGGCCGGCTTCGCCCGCGAGGCCTTCGCGTTGCTCGTGCTTGACGATCCACGTGTTGAGTGCGTCGCCGTGCGCGACCGCCCAGCCGCCGTCGTCGCGCTGCGTGAGCCCCAGCTTGCCGCGCATGCCCGACAGGGCGCTCAGCCGTCCCGGCAGCTCGAGTAGTTCTTCAGGCCGGGTGCGCGGCGCGCCGTCCGCGATCCGGGTCGCGAGATCCAGCCTCGCCCCGATTTCGCGTTCGCCGATCGTCTCAAGTTCGGCTGGGCCGCGGGGCGGCAGCGCTTCGTCGGGCGCGTCCGTGGTCTGGCGGAAGTCGATTGCCCCTGTGTACTCGGCGTCCGCGTTGCCCCACAGGATGGATGCTGCGGAATCCCGCTCGCTTCCGACCCGGTGCCGCTTCCATTCCCGCAGCGCGTGCTCCCGGTACGGGACGATCGCGCCGTTCTCCGGCAGGAAGGCGGTAAGCCAGCGGCGCAGCTGCGCCGGGTCGCGCAGCCGCTCCGGTTCCGCCGTCAGTCGCTCGAATGCCGGTCCCTCGCGGATGGCCGCTGGCGGGAGCACCGGCAGATCCTGGCTGAGGTCGAGGGTCAGGCCCAGCCGACGGTAGACGTAGATGGAGAGGAACATGTGGTGCCTGTGGCCGTGGGCAATCCGTCAGGTGTGGCGCGGGGTTGCATGTGGCGTGGCTGCATCTTAGCTGTGGCGGCGGCGCCACTGGCCGCCGTTGTGCCGTCGTCGCGCCTGCGGGTGTGTCGAGGTCGCGCCGCGGCGGCGGAGCGCCGCGCGGAGGCCTTCGAGGACCAAGTGCTCGGGCGGGTATGTCGGGTGCTTGCGCAAGCGGTCATCCCGGTTGCCCCGGACCACGATCTGGGGCGGTCGCGTCACGCGCCGCTGCACCATGCCGCGCATGGGCCCACCGGCCGCCGCTCGCATCGCTCAGGGCACTCGTGCAGGTGCTCCTGCGGAGCCCGCCTGCACTTCGTTCGGCACTTCGTCGCGCAGTGCGCTCCGCAACGCCGCCCGCTCAAGCGCCGCGGCCGCTCCCCTCCGCCGGGTTCCCCGGCGTCGATTTCCCGCTCCCCCGTTCAGCGCAAACCAGGCCTCTGACCCGCCGGGGCACGCCTTGGGTCTCACATCTGACGCATCGTTGATGCTAAGTGTCCCCGCTGCGCCTTGAGCTGCCCTTTCAGGGATTTTCGGGGTCAATCGGCGTCTCGGGGTTGTCGGAGCGAACGCCATGCATGGATCGTCATCGCCCCGGGGGCGGGCGTCTCCGCCTGTCCTCGGCGTCATGCGCGGCCCGCTCCGCCGCATTGCGATCGCCATGCGCGATCTGCGGTAGCGCATGCGCCGGATTCTCTCCGGATTGGGTCGAATGACAGCTGGCCGGGGTCCTGCGCCGGGTTCCCCGGATCGCTCGGCGCGGGCCTCGGCGGCCCGCTCGACCAGCTCTACTTCACGATAGTGCGCATCGGCGGTGTCACGATCTCTGTCGACTGGACCGTCGCCCGCTATCCGATTGCAGCCGGATGCGACAACAGAATTCACGAAGTCCTCGCCTTCGTCTCGACCATCGTCCCCGTTCCGGATACTAAGCCGGCTGCGATCAGGCAGCTCTTGCCGCAAGCTGACCTCGCCGTTTCATCGCAAAGGCGCAGGGGGAATCGTGACGAATACCGTTCTGCACTTATGTGTAGATAGTGTTCGCCAGAGAACCCCCCATTGACCGCCGACCCAGGCGACGCCGAGTCCGCGCGACCCGGTGATCGGTGGAGATTCGAGTTCCCCCAGCGCCCTGGCGGGTCGGATTCGGCCGTGTCGGCATGCCGTCGCCCGGCTGTTCGGCAGTCCGGGCATGCGGGTTCGTCCCGCCGGCCGGCGGGTTCCCTCCGGTGGGTCCGACGGCCGCGCCGTCAGGCGGCGGTTCGTCGCCGCGCCCGGCTCAGCGCCCGGCGCCGCAGCAGCAGCCCGAGGCGGTGGA